>JAZQNB010000019.1:0-49900 GCA_045627085.1 Lachnospiraceae bacterium
TAACCTTCACATCGGAATCTGCGGAGAGCACGGCGGAGATCCTACATCAGTTGAGTTCTGCCATAAGATTGGTCTTGACTATGTAAGCTGTTCACCTTTCCGTGTTCCTATTGCAAGACTTGCAGCAGCACAGGCAGCTATCGCAAACAAGTAATTGTTGCTTGTAACAATTTGATATCGCTTAGTTAACTTTTGCGAAAATAAATAAAACATTGAGAACTCTGTTTTGACCTTAATGGTTAGAACATAGTTCTTTTTGCATTTCCAATTAATCAAACAACTGCAATAGTGATGGTTATTGCATTTATAGAACATAAGCTTAACGAATATGAACTTTTTCCTCGTTTGTGCTATAATGATATATGACATAAAAAAATACGAAAGAACGAGGAGAGAGTATGAAAAAAAGATTTTTATCTGTAATTTTAGTATTAACAATGTTCTTGGCACTTTTTGTACCGGCAGACAGGGCTAAAGCGGCATATACGCCGATTTATGTTACTGATGACAATGGTACAACCTGTACGGGAGATTTTGATGAACTTACTTCCGGCCAGATTATTTTCTTCCCTGCCGAGATGATGAATAATAACGAAACCTATCCGGTTATAGTATGGGCAAACGGTACTATGTGTGCACCGGCTCTTTATTACAGTCTTTTATCTAAATTGGCTGCGGGCGGGTATATTGTTGTGACCAATACTGACATGATGGCTGCCGACGGTACTTCACAGGTGGCTTCCGTAGATTATATTATCGCTGAAAACGAGGATGAAAACAGCATTTTCTATGGCAGAGTTGATGTGGATAATATTGGCGTTGCCGGACATTCCCAGGGCGGAAGAAGCGCCGTAAATGCTGCAGTTTTGGACAGCCGTATAAAATGTGTATTATCAATTGCAGGCAGCAATTATACATCTGAAGCCAAAAAGCTTCATACACCAACATTCTTTATGACAGGAACGTATGATACCATAGTATTGTCTTCACTCTGGGTTAAGCCTGCATATAATGCCGCAAAAGGAACTGCTGTATATGCTTCGCTTAAGGGTGCTCTTCATACAACCTGCTGTACTAATCCTGAAAAATACGTAGGTTATGCATTAAAATGGTTTGACGGATATCTTAAGGGAGATTCTAATGCACTGAATGCTTTTGCTCAAGGAGGTCAATTGTCCAAGGATTCAGCATGGACGGGCTTTAGCAGAAAATAACCCTTATATTTTTACCTCTTAGTTAAGATAATTTACCTGTCACTGTAAACCTGTTTACAGCTGACAGGTATCTTTGTATAGTAGACTCATGATAAATATAAAGGAGGCAGTGATGAAGCTTCGTATAGAAATCGATGATACGGTTTCAGAGGAGGAGATTGTAATCAGGTGCAATTCCTTAAATGAGGAAACACTTTCATTACAGCAACGTTTGTCAGATGTATTACAGAACAGACTGCAGCTCAATGTATACAAAAATGACAAACAGTGCTTCGTGAGAGTAGATGAAATCATTTTTTTGGAATCGGCCAACAATATTGTTGCCGTGCATACCAAAGATGCTGTATACGAAACCAAAGAAAAATTATATGAACTTGAAGGTTTACTGGGTCGAAGCTTTATGAGAGTTTCTAAATCGGTAATCTTAAATATGAATGAAGTAAGGGCAATCAGAAAAAATATTGCCGGTCCAAGCGAAGTGGAATTTAAAGGCTCGGTTAAGACGGTGTTTGCTTCACGAAAATTTATAAATGAGTTATTTAACAGAATGGAGGAAAAGAGTTTAAGATGAAAAGGGATTATAAATCAGTATTTTTAGGATTCTTTTGTATACTGTTGGCAATTTTAGTATTGCTTAATAAGATTTTGGATATAAAATTTAATATTCCATGGATTACGGTGTTCTTGTCAGGTCTGTGGATATGGTTTATATTTAAGAGCTTTTCCAAGAAAAATTATGTGGGTGCGTTCCTGTTTGCCGGCCTGTTATTTTGTCAGGTTCGTAAATATACAGGCTTGGAGAATATTCCTTTAGGCACGGCAATTATAGTTGCAATTCTTTTGGGCTTTGGTGTTCAGTTTTTAACCAAATCAGGAAGAGAACAGATTGAAATTAAAAGATATGATGATGAAGGCAATGAAATGGAATTCCCGAAAGGAAGCAAATGCGAATCGGAAGAAGATGGGATGGGCGGAACTCATGTAAAGATTACAAATGGTTTTTCAGCTACTATCAAATATGCCAATGCTTCTTCTTTGAAAAAGGTATCAATAGATAATACTTTTGGCTCTGTAGTATGCTACTTAAATGAGGCTACACTTCAAAATAATTCGGCTGAAATTAAAATTGATAATGCCTTTGGAAGCGTAAAGCTCTACGTTCCGAATAATTGGAGAATCAATGTTACAAGAGATAATATAATTGGTTCGATTTCGCTGCATGGCAATTTTGTTCCGGAAGAAAATGCTTCCGATGTATTAATTAAAGCTGACAATGCCTTTGGCTCAATAGATATCTACTATGTTTAGAATAATATGGTATAATGTTCGTTGATTAACTTGGAATGGAATGTTTTTATGAGAGCAAAAAAATGGTTGGTATCCTGTCTTAGTTTAATATTTATATGCCTTCTGTTACTGATAACCGCGGTTGTTTTGATAGATCCGTTTATGCACTATCATAAGCCTTTTATGAATTTGCAGTATCCTTTAAATGACCCGCGATATGTTAATGACGGAATAGCACGGCATACCGAATATGGTCTGATGATTACAGGCTCCAGCATGAGTGATAACTTCTATGCAAGCCAGGCTGAAGCACTTTGGAATATGCCAGCCGTTAAGACAACTTATTCCGGCGCTTCTTATCATGAACTGGCGGAAAGCATTCAAAGAGCGGCTTTTTATAATCCGGATTTGTCTGTGGTAATATGCAGTCTGGACCCTAATATGTTAAACAGTGCTGCAGATACCTATGCGTACGAAGGCTGCCCCGAATATCTGTATGACAGTAATTGGCTAAATGATGTTAAATATGTTCTGAATAAGGATGTTCTTTTTGAAACGCTGGCGGTGATTAATTATACAAGAGCGGGGAACAAAACCCCTTCCTTTGATGATTATGAGAGATTTGATATTTACAGTAATTTTTCCAAAGAAGCTGTCACTTCTTCTTATGTAAGAATGGAAAAGCAGGACCTTTCTATAGAGCTTTCTGATGAGGACAGGCTTAGAATAGAAAAGAATGTAAATGAGAATTTTGTGAAGCTTGCCAAGGACAATCCGAATATTACATTCCTGTTTTTTGTTCCTCCCTACAGTGTTTGTTTTTGGGACGGTATGCTTAGAACCAACCAGCTGGATTACCTGACTGAAGCTTTGTCCTATGGTTATTCTCTGATGCTTTCACAACCAAACATTCATATATATGGATTTGACGGTTGCGTGGAGATAACCAATAATCTGGACAGGTATATGGATACGCTTCATTACGATTCGGATGTTAACAGAATGATATTGGAAAAGCTTCATGCCAATGAATATGAACTGACTTTGGATAATATTGATGATTACTACGATCAAATAAAACAATATTATGTGGAACAGGAAGAAATAATAAATGAATATTTTATTGACGATTAGAGAAGATAAAATATATTATTATGTTTGTAAGTAAAGCTTACATAAATAATCATTGAGGGAGAAAAATAATGGCAGATTTAAACGAAAAGATTGAAGAATTTACCAACACCACAGACACAACAAATGAATTTGATGCTTCAGACATCGAAAAGAACAAGGCAATGGCAATATTGAGCTATCTTGGAATACTTGTTCTAGTACCGATTTTCGGAGCAAAGGATTCAAAGTACGCACGCTTTCATGCAAATCAGGGGCTTACACTTTTGATTGTATATGTTGCGGCAGTTTTTGTATTTTCTATTTTAGGAAGTTTGCCTTTTGTGGGATGGATTATACGCTTGTTAAACAGGCTCCTCGGTTTAGCATATGCTGCTTTTTTGATTTTGGGTGTTGTAAATGCAGCACAGGGAAAGGCTAAAGAATTACCGCTTATTGGCAATATTAAAATTTTAAAATAGCTTTTTTAGAACGATTTGGGAGCATGCGCAGGGGCATGCTCCTTTTTTTACTTTATAAAAACAGAGCGAAATTAACCTCATAAATTTTTAGCAATAAAAACGTATTACCTTGACTATTTTGCTAATAAGTATTAAAATGCCATAGGTAAGATAAATTTTTAACAATCTTTTTCTGATTAAAATAGTTCAATTTTTTAAGGAGGTTATATATGGCAAAATTAAGTGATACTGCCATAGCACAGATTAACGAAATCTGTAATCGATATAAAGACGAGAAGACTCCGATTATGATGATTTTGAGTGATATTCAGAGAGAATATGGTTATATTCCGCTGGAGGTGCAGGAGCTGGTTTCTGAGAATACCGGTTTAAGCGTTGCCGAAATCTACGGTGTAGTTACTTTCTATTCGTTCTTTTCTTTAAGTCCTAAAGGAAAATATGTTATCGGTTGTTGCCTGGGTACTGCCTGTTATGTAAAGGGTGCTCAGCAGGTAATTGATAAATTTTCAGAGATTCTTGGAATTAAACCCGGAGAAACAACCGAAGACGGTATGTTTACCATTGATGCGTTAAGATGTATTGGAGCCTGTGGTATAGCACCTGCAGTTTCAATAAACGGAAAGGTTTATCCTAAAGTATCTGTTAACGCAGTGCAGGGAATTATCGATGAACTTCGTGCAGAAGGAGGAAAAGCTAATGATTAAATCATTTGAAGAATTACAGGCAAAACAGGAAGAATGTTCAGCCTGCCTTGCTGCAAAGTTTAATGGTGACAATAATAAAAGAGCTATCGTTTTGTGCGGTGGAACCGGATGCTTATCATCTGATTCAGCAGCAATTCAGGAAAAAATAACTGAAGAAATTAAAAAGAGAGGTCTTGAAGACAAGGTAACAGTGAATAAGGTAGGTTGCTTTGGCTTCTGTTCTCAGGGTCCTTTCGTTAAAATATATCCTGAAGACACTCTTTATCGTATGGTAAAGGTTGAGGATGTAGAAGAGATTTTTGATAAGGATATAGACCATGGTGAAGTTGTTGAAAGATTGCTTTACGTTGACCCTGTAACAAATGAGAAAAAGACAAAACAGCAGGATATCAATTTCTATAAAAAGCAACAGAGAATTGCCCTTCACGGATGCGGTTCAATAAATCCCGAAGATATAAATGAAGCCTTTGGTGCAGGAGCATTTGTCGGTCTGGCAAAAGCACTTAAGGTGGACAGACAGGATGTAATTAATGACATCCTTGAATCAGGTCTTCGTGGCCGTGGCGGCGGCGGATTCCCTACCGGTAGGAAGTGGCAGTTCGCATATTCACAGCCTGACGGTGAAAAATATGTAGTTTGTAATGGTGACGAGGGTGATCCCGGTGCATTTATGGACCGTTCAATATTGGAAGGAAATCCTCTTGCTGTTATTGAAGGTATGGTTATAGCAGGATATGCAATCGGCGCTCAGAACGGTTATTTTTATGTTCGTGCCGAGTATCCGATTGCTGTTAACAGATTGAAGATTGCCATTAAGCAGGCAGAAGAAGCAGGACTTTTGGGCGATAATATTCTGGGCACAGACTTTAGCTTCCGTTGTCATATAAGGCTTGGCGCAGGAGCATTCGTCTGTGGTGAGGAGACAGCGTTACTTAATTCCATAGAAGGACAACGCGGTATGCCGCGTCCACGTCCGCCTTTCCCTGCCGTTAAGGGATTATGGCAGTGCCCTACAATTGTAAACAATGTTGAAACTCTTGCCTGCGTTCCATATATAATCAGAAATGGTGCTGAAAGCTTTGCTAAGCTTGGTACAGAAAAGTCAAAGGGAACGAAAGTATTTGCTCTTGGCGGAAAGATAAATAACGTAGGTCTTGTTGAAGTACCTATGGGAACAACGCTTAGAGAACTAATATATGATATCGGTGGGGGAATTCCTAACGGCAAGAAATTCAAAGCCATTCAGACAGGAGGCCCTTCAGGCGGATGTCTGACAGAGAAGGATTTGGATACACCGATTGATTTTGATAATCTTGTAGCTAAAGGCTCTATGATGGGTTCCGGCGGAGCCATTGTTATGGATGAAGATAACTGTATGGTTGACGTCGCTAAATTCTATATGGAATTTATCTGCGATGAATCCTGCGGAAAGTGTTCACCCTGCAGAATCGGAACCAAGAGACTGCTCGAGTACCTTACAAAGATATGTGACGGCAAGGGAACAATGCAGGACTTAGAGGAGCTTGAAACTCTTGCTGATACGATAAAGGTAGGCGCACTTTGCGCTCTCGGTCAGACTGCTGCCAATCCTATATTGTCTACACTGGCACAGTTTAGAGATGAATATATTGCTCATATTGTTGACAAAAAATGTCCCGCAAAGGTATGTAAGAACCTTATGAAATATCAGGTTAATCCCGAGAAGTGTAAGAAGTGTTCACTTTGTGCAAGACAGTGTCCTGTAGGCGCTATTACAGGTGTTGTGGGCAAGGAGCCTTTTGTAATTGATGAAACAAAATGTATTAAGTGCGGTTTGTGCATGTCTTCATGCAGGTTCTGCGCTATAGAGAAAAAGTAAGGGAGGAACAGATATGGCATTGATTAATATTAAAATCGAAGGAATCCCTTACCAGGTAGAAGACGGAATTACCATTCTGGAAGCTGCAAGAAAATGTGGCTATGAGATTCCATCATTATGTGCGTTTAATCACGGAGAATGCAATCGCGGCTCATGTCGTGTGTGCCTTGTTGAAGCAACAGGAGCACGCGGACTGGTTGCGTCCTGCGTTTATCCTGTAAATGAGGGAATGGAGATTAAGATTTCCTCTCCGAAGGCTGTTGAAGCGAGAAGAACATCGGTTGAGCTTTTGCTTTCCAATCATTCACTTATGTGTCAGCAGTGCGACAAGAACGGTCACTGCGAGCTTTTACATGTGGCTCAGCTCGTTGGCGCAAGAGAGAATATGTTTGAAGGAGAGAAGACTCCCACAACAATTGATACCTGCAATCCTTCAATTGTTCGTGATACCTCCAAGTGTATACTTTGCGGAAGATGTGTTGCAAGATGTGCAAACGCTCACGGAAACGGAATCCTTGGATTTGAGAACAGAGGCTTTAAGACAATAGTCGCTCCTGCAGAAAATCGTAATTTTGCCGATTCACCCTGTATTATGTGCGGTCAGTGCGTAAGTGTATGTCCTACCGGCGCATTGATGGAGAAATCGGAAATCGATAAGGTGGATGACGCATTTAAAGCAGGTAAGTACGTTGTTGTTCAGACTGCACCTGCGGTTAGGGCTGCACTTGGTGAAGAGTTTGGAATGAAGATAGGTACTCCCGTTACAGGCAAAATGGTAGCCGCTCTCAGAAGACTCGGATTTAAGAAGGTATTTGATACCAACTATGCGGCAGACCTTACTATCATGGAAGAAGCAACAGAGCTGCTTGGAAGAATTAAAAACGGTGGTGTTCTTCCCATGATTACATCCTGCTCACCCGGATGGATTAATTATGCAGAGTATTATTATGGCGACCAGCTTGACCACCTTTCAAGCTGTAAATCTCCTCACGAGATGTTTGGCGCTATATTAAAGAACTATTATGCACAAAAGATTGGCGTAGACCCTAAGGACATGTTTGTGGTTTCCATTATGCCCTGTACCGCCAAAAAATTTGAAAAAGACCGTGAACAGCTGGTTACTAACGGACTAAAGGATGTTGACGCTGTGCTTACAACACGTGAGCTTGGACGTCTCATCAAGAGAAGCGGTATAAAGTTTAGCGCTCTTCCTAATGAAGAATTTGACAATGATATAGTTGGAGAATATACCGGAGCCGGAGTAATATTCGGTGTAACCGGCGGTGTAATGGAGGCAGCTCTTCGTACTGCTCATTATGTACTTACGGGTAAGGAGCATGAGGCTGTTAAATTTGAGGAAGTAAGAGGCTTTGACGGAATCAAGGAAGCGTCCTTTAATCTTGCAGGTCAGAATCTGAAGGTAGCTGTTTGCCATGGAATGAAAAATGCCAAGGTTTTGATGGATCAAATCAAAGAAGGAAAGAGCGAGTATCAGTTCATAGAAATCATGGGTTGTCCAGGAGGCTGTGTAAACGGCGGCGGTCAGCCATATGTCAGAGAATGCTTCCTCCCCAATGAAGATGCTGACATAATGGATACATATGTTTCCAAGAGAGCGGCAGCTCTTTATTCAGAGGATGAAAGACAATCACTTCGTCAGTCACATAATAATCCTCAGATTAAAGCTCTTTATGATGAATTTTTGGGCGAGCCCAATTCCCATAAGGCACATGAGCTTTTGCATACTTCATATGCAAAGAGAGTTCCTTTTAACTAATTAAATTTTTGAGCAGAGTATATATTACTCTGCTCTTTTTATGCTATAATTTTTGATGAAGGTGTTAATCTATAATTGGGAGAAGGTTTATGGGTATATCAAAAGGATGGAATTGGAATATTTTAAAAGAAGATGAAAAAGAGTATTGGAAGAATCCCTCAGAGGAAGCTTATTATCTGTTAAACAGATGGAAATCTCAGGGCAAATGCGATTTCCTGGATTTGGGCTGCGGCTTGGGCCGTCACTCAATTTTCTTTGGGAAAAATGATTTTAACGTAAAGTGCTTTGATATCAGTAAGGAAGCTGTTGACAGTACAAAGGACTGGGCAGAAAAGGAAAAGCTTTTGTTCGAATATAGTGTGGGAGATATGTTAAACCTTCCGTATGAAGACAATTCCATCGATTGCATAATGTGTCGTAATGTGATATCTCATTCCGATACGGCAGGGGTTGTTAAAACAATATCTGAAATTGAGAGAGTGCTTAGAAGTAAGGGAGAGTGCTTCTTAACCTTGGCATCAAAGGAAGCCTGGGGATTTAAGCAAAAGGATTGGCCCCAAATAGATGAAAATACTAAGGTCAGAATGGATGACGGACCTGAACACGGCATTCCCCATTTCTATGCGGACTATAAAGAAACCAGGGAATTGCTTAAAGCTTTTGAAATAATTAATATTTCCCATGTGGAAACCTTTTATGAACATGATGGAGTGGATTATAATTCCTTCCATTACCATGTTTTAATCAGAAAGAAATAAAAATGTGATTTTTTTGTTTAATTGGCGAAACTCACAGGAATTTGAGTTTCGCCGGTTTTTTTAATTATATTTTTTTGGTAGATTATATAGTGGCGTGGGGACATACCTTTATTCTAAGGTCTCTGCCGTTTATGAGGTAACAGCATGAATAAAAAATTATTTTTCAGAGTTTTGATTTGCTTATTTATAATCAGTCTTTTTCGGATTGGTATTATGACAGTGAGTTGACGGTAATGGCAGGCCCGGACGATGAGGTGAAGGGCGATATAATTCTATATCCTGACTTATTGCACTGTCTGCGAATGCATTTTCCGAGGACAAAGCAGCCTCCATTGAAGCGGGAATGGATGACCATGTGGCAAAGCCAATAAAAATCAAAGAATTATTCAGTTCGCTATCACGGTTTATTTAAAAAAGAATAACACTAAATTGACCTCTTTTTATAAAGAGGTCTTTTTAGTGTTATGAAAAATCATAATTTAACAAGAGCAAAATTAATCAAAATGTTAAGATAAACATGTAAAAAATAAGCGGGGCGTAATGATTATTAGTTAAATTCTATCTTATTTAGGGGTATGGGGTATTTCTCCAAAGCGATGAGTGAACTTAATTAATTTTTTTTATGTCAATCAGGAGGTTACTTTATGAAAAAAAACTTTTTTAAGAGCCTGCTCGCATTAGCACTTGGTGTAGCATTAACATTTAGTCCTATTGGCGAAGGCTTCCTTGGAAACAACAATGTAAGTACAGTTACAGCTGCAAGTTCTAAGGACACAATCAAACAGGGTACTATCCTTCATTGCTTCTGCTGGTCATTCAATACCATTAAGAGCAACATGAAGAACATCTCTGATGCAGGATTTACTGCAATTCAGACATCACCTGTCAATGCTTGTGAATCTTCACATTCCGCAATGACATTGTCCGGAAGCAATGGATGCTGGTATTATCATTATCAGCCTACAGACTGGACAATCGGAAACTATCAGCTTGGTACAAGAGCAGAATTTAAGTCAATGTGTACAGAAGCTGACAAGTATGGCATCAAGGTTATCGTTGATGTAGTTCCTAACCATACTGCTTCCGATAAGAGTCATGTTTCTTCTAATCTTAAAAACGCCGTTGGTGGACAGAACAATCTTTACCACTCAACAGGTGACACATGGATTAGCGATTATTCAAACAGACTTCAGTGTACAAGATATTCACTTAGCGGATTACCTGATGTTGATACAGAGAATACAAACTTCCAGAACTACTTTATTTCTTATCTTAATGACTGTATCGCATGTGGTGCTGACGGATTCCGTTATGATACCGCTAAACATATCGGTCTTCCCGATGACTCAAGACCTTCAGGAGTAAACAACAACTTCTGGACCAGAGTTATATCAGAAATTACAAATGCATCTTCAATCTTTAACTATGGCGAGTGCTTACAGGGCGGAAATGAGCGTCTTGGCGCATACCAGAACAAGATTGGTGCAACAACAGCCAGCTACTATGGCGAGAGCATCAGAAATGCTTTAAAGAACAAGAACGTTCTTGTTAACAATATTATGTCATACTGCATCGAATCAGATGCAACACCTGACAAGCTTGTTACATGGGTAGAGTCACATGATAACTATATCAACGATGGTACATGGAGCCAACTTTCAGAATCACAGGTTGCTTTGGGATATGCAATTATTACAGCTCGTCAGAGCGGTACTCCTTTGTTCTTCTCAAGACCTAAGGGCTCTTCAACATCTAATGAATGGGGTAATAATCAGATAGGTGCTGCAGGCTCAGATGCATATAAGAGCGCAATCGTAAGAGAAGTTAATAAGTTCAGAACAGCTATGGTTGGTCAGTCAGAGTACTTAAGAAACCCTGATGGTACTGAGAGAGTGCTTATGATCGAGCGTGGCACAAAGGGTATGACAATTGTCAATGTAAGCCAGTACAACTATGTACTTAATAATATTACTACAAACCTTGCTGACGGTACATATGTTGATAAGGTTACAGGTACAGTAACATTTACAGTTTCCGGTGGAAAGCTTAACGGTACTATTTCTGAGAATACTGTAGCAGTTCTTTACAACGGAACTTCTAACGGCTCAAGCTCAGGCTCAACCTCAGGTTCTTCATCCTCAGGTTCAACCTCTACATCAACTGACTCTACAACAGTTTACTTCTACAATTCATCAAACTGGAGTAGCGTAAGCGCATATGTATGGGGACCCGGAGAGCTTCTCGGATCATGGCCCGGAACCAGATGTACAGATGATGGAAATGGTTGGTATAAGATCACGATTCCTTCCAAGCCTGCATCAAATCTGCATGTTATTTTCAATAACTCAGGAGCAGGTAGTCAATCCCCCGACTACGTGATTAAGAGCAGCAGTAAAGTATATATGAAGAATTCAAGCTCTACACTATATTCTTCAAAATCTGCAACAACCAGATAATATAATTAAAAAACCCTACGGTGGAAGGCCGTAGGGTTTTTTTTGTTGACATTAGTAATCAAAAGGCATATACTTAAGGTGGTTAACCGTTTAACTAAACTGTATGGGGTATGGGCATGGTTTACGAAGATTATAAAGAGAATGTCAGTCATGGAACAGCATCCTTTCCCATGGCTGCTTATGATTTTAATGGAACATATAAATACACGGTAAACGATCATTGGCATAAAGAGACGGAGATTATTTTGTTTGAAGAAGGTTCTTTCAGTGTCTCTCTCAATGAAGCGGATACCGTTATTCATGCACCCGCAATTTTGTTCCTTCCGGCCGGTTATGTTCATGGACTTACATTAAAACCGGGACAAAAGGAAAAGGCCCTGGTATTTGATGAAAATCTGCTTGTTGAGCCGGTGTTAAAAAAGATTAAATGTGAGTATCTGCTGATAGAGGTATTTAATCCTCTGTTTGCCGAGCTTTCCGATATTTTTTCCAAAGCCTTCAGAGAAGCAGGGAAGGGAAATGATCAGTCCCTTTTAAAAGCACGTCTGTACATTACGGAATTCGTCACTGAACTCCTGGATGAAAAGTATATCGGGTATCGTACGGACCTTGCGGAAAATGAGAACACAAAGGATATTATCGTAAGGGCTAAGGATTATATTCAGGAGCATTACGATGAGAAGCTTTTGGTCAGTGAACTGGCTGACAAGTTGAAATTAAATAATCAGTATTTGTGCAGACTTTTTAAGAAATCAACAGGGAAGACTATTACGGAGTATGTAAATGAGGTAAGAATTAACAAAGCTGAAAAGCTGCTATATGAGACAGATGACAAGGTTATTGATATAGCCCTGGCAACCGGATATGACAATATCAGTTATTTTATTAAACGTTTCAAACAACAAAAGGGTATGACTCCCAATGAGTACAGAACCTTCAGGTGACATTGATTAATGGAATTGTATTCGGTTATTTCTGATTATAAAAACTGCGTTACGGATATTTCCCTAACGCAGTTCTTTGCTTTTATATGTTTTAGCTTTCTTTTACTAAATCTTCGACGGATATTTCGTCGATAGGAGCGAGCGTAAGCAAAATCTTTTCTATGTGGTTGTGATTAACTTCATAAGCTTTTAATTTGACTCCGCTTTCGAGAGTAACTTCTTCACCGCCTTCGGGCAGGTGACCAAGCTGTTCAATCAATATTCCGCCGATAGAGTCGAAATCTTCGCTTTCTATGTTGAGCTCCAATGCATAGTTTAAATCATCCAGATTTAAGCTGCCTTCGACGAGATATGTGCCGTCACTCATTTTCTGAATTCGGTTTTCCTCGTCTGCATCGTATTCATCTTTGATATCACCGACTATTTCTTCTAGCAAGTCTTCAAGTGTAATCATTCCTTCTGTAGAACCGTATTCGTTTAAAACGAAGGTGACGTTTGCTGTTTTTTCTCTCATTTCATACATTAAATCATCGAGTTTTATGAATTCATAGGTGTAATGAGCTTCCCTCATAATATCTCTGATATTGAATTTGGAGGGCTCTACCTTTAAAATGATATCTTTTATATTAATCAGTCCGATGATGTTATCCCTTGCATCCTGCCAAACCGGGAGTCGTGTGTACATTGAGTCACGGAATACCTTTAGTACTTCATCGTATGAATCATCTACGTTTACCGTTACCATTTTGATGCGGGGAATCATTATGTCTTTAGCTTCCGCATCAGAGAAGTCAAAAACATTATTAATCATTTCTTTTTCATCCGTTTCGATTACACCGTCCTCGTGGCTTACTTCAACATAGGTTCTTAATTCGTCTTCTGTGATGGAGTTCTTTTTGGAGGTATCGACCTTTAGAAGCCATAATATAAAATTAGCTATTTTCTCAATTAGGAAAATTACAGGCGTCATGATAAACATGAGACCGTATATGGTTTTACAGTATATAAGTGAAAGCCTGTCTGCCGAATAGATGGCCCATGTTTTGGGAATTATTTCACCGAATAATAATACTATGAGAGTGAGTATGCCTGTTGCTATTCCAACGGGAAGACTTATGCGCATTGCAAGGGTGGTCGCAAGAGCAGAAGCACTCAGATTGACGATATTGTTTCCAATCAGTATGGTGCTTAACATTTTTTTCTCATGCTCCAATACCTTTAACACAATACCGGCGCGTTTCTTTCCGTCATCAAGCAGGGTTTTCATTCTGATTGAATTAACTGTAGTGAAAGCTGTTTCGGCTGATGAAAAGAAACCTGAAAGAATAAGTAATACTGCTAATGTACAAATCTGTATGACCCCGGGGGTATCCAATGTGATTCTCCTTTAATTAATAATATTTGTTGCATTTATGTAAAATATACTATATTTTCGGAAATCTTGTCAAGGAAGGGATTACTTAAAACACTCTTAAAAAACTCTTTTACATTTCTTAAAAATATGGTACAATACAAAAGTCGTTTCGTTTTGAAATGTCTACATTTGGTTAGTTTTTGAGGTATTTGAAAGGTTTATATTATGAAACATATTAAGGTCTTAAATATTAACAGAATCAAAAAGACCAATACTAAGGATGCAACAGCTGTGGAAGAGGACAACAAGGTCGTATGCAGGAATTCCTGTACTGTAGGAACAAACAGCTGCGAAAACGCCAACAGAGTAAAATTGCTATAGCTTTAAGTTTCACGGCAGCGATTTAAATCGCTGCTTTTGTCTTGTCTTACGGAGTGTTTTATGATTTATCGGTTTAAAAATAATGGATATAATCTGATACTTGATGTGGAGAGCGGTACGATTCATCAGGTGGATGATATAGTGTATGACATGATTCCGATGGTTGAACCTTTGGTCGATGCCGGAATAAAGGATGCTGACACTATTTATGCCGCCGTATTGAACCTAGCCAATCTTCAGTTTCCCGAGGAACAGATTATTGAAGCAATAGATGAGGTTTTATCTCTTGAAAAGCAGGGAATGTTTTTTAAGGAAGAGGAAAAGCCGGTTGAAGAAGAAAACGATGACATTTATTCTTTGTGCCTTAATATAACGCATGATTGCAATCTGAATTGTGAGTACTGCTTTGCCACTAAAGGCAATTATAACGGACAAAAGGGCCTTATGAGTGCAGAGGTGGGGATGGCCGCGGTAGACTTTCTTGTAGAAAAGTCGGGTAATCGTGAGAATCTGGAAATAAGCTTTTTTGGGGGTGAACCCCTTATGAACTATTCGGTTCTCAAGCAGATTGTCTGGTATGCACGCGGAATAGAGAAAAAGCACGGCAAGAAGTTTTCTTTTTCGATTACCACAAACGGAGTTCTGATAAACGATGACGTTCTTGCATTTTTGAATTCTCAATTTGAAAATGTTATCATCAGTCTCGACGGCAGAAAGGCTGTTCATGACCGCGTCAGACCATATAAGAACGGCAAGGGTTCCTTTGATGAGGTTTTCCCCATAGCTCAAAAAATTGCTGAAAGCAGAGGGCAGACTTCATATTATGTAAGAGGGACGTTTACACACTACAACCTTAATTTCTCCAAGGATGTTTTTTATCTTGCGGATTGCGGGTTTAAAAAAATATCAATGGAACCTGTAGCAGCGGATACATCCGAGGAATATGCAATCACTGTTGAAGATATTCCCCGAATCAATGAGCAATATGACATTATTGCCCGCGAGATTATAAAGCGAAGAAATACGGAAAGAGAGTTTGAGTTTTTCCATTTTAACATTGATTTGACACATGATATGTACAATCCGTATCCCGGTTGTGGGGCAGGAACAAATTATGTTGCCATCACACCGTTCGGAGAAATATTTCCGTGTCACCAGTTTGTGGGTGAAAACAAGTACCTTTTGGGAAATGTATTTACCGGTCAGATTAATGAGGGACTGACGGACGAATTCAAAAATATTAATATTTATACCAAAGAAAAGTGTAAAAAATGCTTTGCCAGATATTATTGCGGTGGCGGTTGTGCAGCCAATAATTATCATTTTGGCAACGGTATTAATCAAACTTATGATATATACTGTGAATTAGTGAAAAAAAGATTAGAATGTGCTATAATGCTAAAGGCTTCAGAATCAGATGAGGCATAAATAACGAAAGGAAAGTTATAACAATGAAAAAAAGCAAAGCAATCGTTATTCTCCTTTGCTTCATCCTCATTACCTTAGGTGTCGCTTATATTGATATCGCAGGTGTGGATGCAAGCGGAAAGGGAAGCGCTTCCGACATTAAACTCGGACTTGACCTTGCGGGAGGCGCAAGTATTACTTATCAGGTTGTGGGAGATGAAAACCCCGATGCAACCGCAATGAGTGATACAATTTACAAACTTCAGCAGAGGGTTGAAAAGTATTCCACCGAAGCAATTGTTTACCAGGAGGGTACTAACAGAATTAACATCGATATCCCTGGCGTGGATGATGCTAACGAGGTGTTACAGGAGCTTGGTAAGCCCGGTGCATTATACTTTATTGCTGAAACAGATAATGACGGAAATCCCAATTATTCTTACAGCTCGAACTATGAATGGGTTTTGAATAAATCCATCGAAGAGTTAAAGGCTGACAGCTCTATCGTTTTGGAAGGTACAGATGTAAAAACCGCATCTGCCGCTACACAGCAGGACAGCCTTAAAAACTCCGAATATGTCGTACAGCTTGTAATGAATGATGAGGGTACGGTTAAATTCGCCCAGGCTACTGAGAGGGCTTATAACAAAGGCGAGAGACTCGGAATCTACTACGATGGTAAATTTGTATCCGTTCCTTCCGTAAACGGTGTTTTTACAAACGGTGAAGCTATCATTTCTCCCATGTCCAGCTATGAAGAGGCTGAAAAGCTTGCTTCAACCATTCGTATCGGTGGTCTTTCACTTGAGCTTGAAGATATTCATTCAAAGGTTGTCGGAGCTCAGCTTGGTGTAGAAGCGATTTCTACTTCACTTAAAGCCGGAATGATCGGTCTTATCATAGTGATAGTACTTATGATTGCCATTTACTTTATTCCCGGTCTTGCTGCTTCACTTGCCCTTGTATTTTATACAGCATTTACCGTTATGCTGATTAAAGGCTTTGAGTTGACACTGACTCTTTCAGGTATCGCAGGTATCATCCTTTCAATCGGTATGGCTGTCGATGCAAACGTTATTATATTTGCACGTATCAGAGAAGAGCTTGCTACAGGAAAATCTGTTAAGTCTGCCATTAAGATTGGTTATGACAAGGCTTTGTCATCGATTATTGACGGTAACGTAACTACATTGATTGCAGCTGCTGTTCTGTTGTTCCTTGCACCCGGTTCGGTAAAAGGATTTGCGCAGACTCTTGCTCTTGGTATAGCAGTTTCATTGTTTACATCACTTCTTGTTACCAGATGGATTATGAATGCATTCTTTGCTCTTGGTATTAAGAATGAGAAGTGGTACGGAGTTGGCAGAAAATTACCTTTAGTTAAATTTGTTGAGAAGAGAGGAATTTTCTTCGCAGTTTCTCTGGCAATTATTGTTGCCGGTTTCATAACAATGGGTGTATTCAAGGCAAATACTGGTGATGCACTTAATTACAGCCTTGAGTTTAAGGGCGGTACTCAGACATCCGTTACATTTAATGAGAATTACTCCCTTGAGGAAGCTACTTCCGTTATTGTACCTAAGATTGAGAAGATTACAGGCAGTGCCGTTCAGGTACAGACAGTTCAGGATTCCAGCGAGGTTATCTTTAAGACATCTACTCTTGATGCAGAGACCAGAATCGCTCTTGATGATATGTTTAAAGAAGACTTTGGCGTAGCACAGAATATGATTCAGTCGGAGACTATCAGCTCTACCATTTCCGATGAAATGAAATCCGATACCATTATTTCTGTAATTGTTGCCGTAGTATGCATGCTGATTTACATCAGAATCAGATTTAAGGATATCAGATTTGGTATAAGCTCTGTTGCCTGCCTTGTACATGATGTACTCGTTGTGCTTGCATTCTACGCGTTTGCAAGAATATCCGTAAGCAATACCTTTATTGCATGTATGCTTACCATAGTCGGTTATTCGATTAATGCGACCATCGTTATCTTTGACCGTGTTCGTGAGAACATGGCTACAATGGGCAGAAGAGATGCTGTTGAGGATGTACTTAACAGAAGTATCACAGATACACTTTCAAGAAGTATATTTACTTCCCTTACTACCTTTGTAATGGTTGCATTCCTCTATGTGTTCGGTGTGACCAGCATTAAAGATTTTGCTCTTCCTTTGATGGTAGGTATTGTCTGCGGTGCTTTTTCATCTGTATGTCTTGCCAGTGCTTTATGGTATGTATTAAAGAAAGCTTTTCCGGGAAAGGCAGAGAACAGATAACGATTAAACTTGCTTAGAATATAAATATTAAAAGCACAAAAATACTTTTTCATGAGTGTTTTTGTGCTTTTATTTTATTGCACACGGTAAATATAGTTGTTATTATAAAGTAACGGTTATTATTTATCGGTAAGAATAATATTGAAGGGTTGTACTATGTTAAAAGAAAAATGGGTAGTAAATGCCAAAAAGGCTGATTTTGATGCCTGGGCAAGTGAACTTAATATTTCGCCCATAACTGCCAGAATACTCAGAAACCGAGGCGTTATGTCAGTGGAGGCTGCGGACAGATTCCTCAACGGAAGTCTGAAGGACATATATGATGCCCACGAACTAAGGGATGCTGATGCTGCCTGTGATGAAATTATCAGGCAGATATCGGATAACAGGAAAATACGGATAATAGGTGATTATGATGTAGACGGAGTGTGCTCAACCTACATTCTGTATAAGGCTTTTATGTGCCTAGGCGCTTGCGTTGATTACATTATTCCACATAGGATATTTGACGGGTACGGATTAAATGACAGATTAATTGAAGAGGCTAAAACAGACGGAGTAAATCTGATAGTTACCTGTGACAACGGTATAGCTGCCACAGATCAATTAATGCTTGCGCGAAAGCTGGGAATTGATGTGATTGTAACAGATCACCATGAGGTTCCTTATGAAGAGAAGGACGGCGTGAAAACTGATAAAGAAATTCCTGCGTTATTCGTGGTTGATCCCAAGCAGAAAGCCTGTAATTATCCTTTTGAAGGAATATGCGGGGCGGTTGTTGCCTATAAACTGGTCGAACTTATATATGAAAAAACAAAAAACGCGAATTTAGCCCAATGCTTTGACGGATTTACACAGGCTGCGGCCATGGCTACCGTTTGTGATGTTATGGATTTGGTTGATGAAAACAGGATTATTGTAAAGGAAGGCCTTAAGCTTTTCAGAACATCGCCCATTATCGGCATAAAGGCCTTAATCAGTGTCTCAGGGCTAAAACAGACAGAAATATCCTCATACCATATAGGCTTTGTTTTAGGTCCCTGCTTAAATGCTTCGGGAAGACTTGATACTGCAAAAAGAGCGATTGAATTGTTGTTAAGTGAAAATATGGATGAGGCATACGTTATTGCATCGGAATTAAAGGCATTAAATGAGAGCAGAAAGAATATGACCTCCGATGGCGTTTGCGAGGCGATACGATATGTTGAAGCCAATTCGTTACAGAATAGAAACGTGCTTGTAATATACTTGTCAGGTATTCATGAATCTTTAGCCGGAATAATTGCGGGAAAAGTAAAGGAAAAGTATAACCGTCCTACTATAATTTTTACGGATGGAGAGGAATGCGTAAAAGGAAGTGCCAGGTCCATTGAAGCATATAATATCTTTGAACATCTTACAGAATGTAAGGATTTGCTGCTAAAATACGGCGGACACAAATTAGCGGCCGGCCTGTCAATTCAAAAAGAAAACATAGGTAAGCTTGAAGAACAGTTAAATCAAAAAGCAAACCTTAAGGAATCAGATTTTGAAGTGAAGGTAACTATAGATGTACCCATGCCAATTTCTTACGCTACATTGCAACTGGCGGAGGAAATAAATGTGTTGGAGCCTTTTGGAAACGGAAACCCCAAACCTCTTTTTGCCGAAAAGGATATATCATTATTGGAATGCAGGAAAATTGGAAAAGATGGAAAATATGCAAGACTAAAGGTGAAGACAGGAGCCGGAGCTGTTATAAACGCCATGTATTTCGGTAATCCTGATGAACTTGGAGCTTATATAGACAGCAAAGAAGGGGAGGGAACATATGAAATGTTGCTTTCCGGCAGAACAGAATGCAAACTGTCTGTTACATACCAGTTAGGCATCAATGAATTTATGGGAAAAAAGGAAGCGCAAATAGAAATAAAGAACTATTGTTAACAAAAATGTATAAATCTGTTCATAGTTTGTTCACATTTTTGTGTTATCCTAAAATCCTGGTAGTTGAGCAATCGACTATCTCCCCCCCCTCATAAGAAAATCGTAAAGAGGCTCCGAGTATTCGGAGCTTCTTTACGTTTAAAAAAATAGTGCAGAGACCTTCAAAATAGAGTAAAATATTACCTGTGTGAAAAGCTGTATTTCATGTTTATCAGTATACTGTTTTTTTACACGAATATATTGTGCCTGCGGCCTAAAGTATGCAGGCTGTGGAAGGGACATGGGTTTATTTATGTTACTTAAAAACTTACTCGGCGATTTAAAGGTCGAGACTTTGAATTACATAGATGATTTAGAAATTTCGGCTGTGGTATATGATTCCAGAAAAATATGCGACGGTTGTATTTTTGTGTGTATAAAGGGCGCTAATTTTGACGGTCATGATGCGATTTATGATGTAATTGAAAAAGGTGCCGGTGTTATTGTCTGTGAAAAATATCCCGAAATTATTAATCCTAATATTGTTTATGTGAAGGTTGATGATTCCAGACGTGCGCTTGCAGTGATTTCAGCCAATTATTTCGGTAATCCGGCTAAGAAGCTTAAGCTTATCGGAATTACGGGAACCAAAGGTAAAACTACTACATCGTATCAGGTTAAATCTATACTGGAGAGCGCCGGCCACAAAGTGGGACTTATCGGCACTATTGAGATTATCATAGGAGACAGGCATATTCCTTCTGTAAATACTACTCCGGAGTCCTATTTGCTTCAGCAGTATTTTAAAGAGATGGTTGACTGTGGCACTGACGCAGTGGTTATGGAGGTCTCATCTCAGGCTTTGAAAATGAATCGTACTGCGGGAATCTTTTTTGATTTCGGTATTTTTACAAATCTTTCCAAGGATCATATCGCTCCGAATGAACATCCTGACATGAACGATTATATATATTCCAAAGGGTTATTGTTTAAGCAATGCAGGGTGGGCATTATCAATGGCGATGATCCTTTCGCAAAAGAGGTCACAAAGGACTGTATCTGTGAGCTTCAAACCTTTGGTTTTGGCAAAGGCAATGATTACTTTGCCTCTGATTTCTCATTATATAGAGACGGAGATGTACTTGGCTCCAAGTTTAAAGTAAACGGGTTGCTTGAAATGGATGTTACAGTGCCGCTTCCCGGTAAGTTTAATGTTTATAATACTCTTACCGCCATTGCGATATGTAATCAGTTTAATGCCGGAGAAAAAGAAATTCAGAGAGCACTTTTGGCGGTAAAGGTAAAAGGCAGAATTGAACCTATTAGGGTATCTGATAAATTTACTCTTTTAATTGATTATGCGCATAACGCGTTGGCTCTTGAAAGCCTGTTGCTTACGCTAAAAGAGTATAACCCTAAAAGGCTAGTCTGTCTGTTCGGATGTGGGGGAAATCGTTCAAAAGACAGACGCTATGAAATGGGAGAAGTGAGTGGAAGGCTTTCAGATCTGTCGGTTATCACAACCGACAATCCCAGATTTGAGGACCCTAAAGCTATTATTGATGACATATTGGTGGGAATTAATAAATCCGGAGGGAAATACGTAACGATAGAAAATCGTAAGGAAGCTATCCGGTATGCCATTTCGAATGGTCAGGAAGGGGATATTATAGTTCTGGCCGGAAAAGGACATGAGGATTACCAGGAGATCCGGGGTGTAAAGTATCCGATGGATGAGAGAGAATTAATAAAAGAGATTTTGCAGGGGAAATAGATGTACGCTGAGGTAATAGTAGACATTACGCACGAACAACTGGATAGAGGCTTCGAATATCATGTACCTGACGGCCTTTTGGACAAGGTGGAAATCGGAAGTGTGGTGGCTGTACCTTTTGGCAAGGCAGACAGAATTATAAGAGGTTATGTTATTAATCTTAATGAAGAATGCAGTTACGATGCTTCTAAGGTAAAAGATATTGCAGGCCTGCCCGAAAAGGATAACTCTGTTGAAGAAAGAAGCGTAAGGCTTGCCACATGGATTAAAAGCAATTACGGAGGCACTTTGGTTCAGGCGCTTAAATGTGTGTTGCCTGCAAAACAGAAGGTTTCAAAGCTTAAGAAAAAAACCATAGTGCGTATTGCCACCAGAGAGGAAACAATTTCCCTTTTGGGAGAAGCCGAAAGAAAGCATCAAAATGCCAAGGTCAGATTACTAAAGGAGCTGGTTGACAGGGAAGCTGTACCCGGAGATTTCCTCACAAAAAAATACGGAATCAGTATGGCGACCATTGCATCGCTTGAAAAAGCCGGAATTATAAAGTGTGAAGAAGAGAGTATGTATAGAAACCCCGTCAATGTTATTAATCAAAATACTGACAAGCACATACTTTCAGAAGAACAGAAGCTGATAATTGATTCCTTTGTGGAGGATTATGACAAGGAAGATAAAAAACCTTATTTGATTCATGGAATAACGGGAAGCGGGAAGACCGAGGTTTATATGAATATGATTGAATATGCCATAAGCCGGGGCCAGCAGGCAATCTTCCTTATCCCTGAAATAGCGCTTACGTATCAGACCTTAATGAGATTCTATGACAGATTTCAGTCGAGAGTTTCTGTGATTAATTCAATGCTTTCACCCGGTGAACGCTTTGACCAATGTGAAAGGGCAAAAAAAGGAGAAATTGATGTTATCATAGGCCCCAGGAGCGCTCTTTTTGTTCCGTTTTTAAATCTTGGCGTTATTATAATGGATGAGGAGCATGAGGCTTCCTACAAAAGCGAAAACACGCCGAAATATCATGCCAGAGAAGTGGCATTTAAGCTGGCACAGATGACGGGAGCATCCTTTGTCATGGGTTCGGCAACACCCTCCGTAGACAGCTTTTACAGGGCTAAAAATGGTGAAATAAGATTATTTAGTCTGACAAAGAGACTTACGGGAGGACAATTGCCCGGAGTATATACCATAGACATGCGCGAAGAATTGAGAAACGGAAATACCTCTGTTTTTTCGCGTAAGCTTACGGCCATGCTGGAGGAGAGGCTGTCAAGGCATGAGCAGAGCATGGTATTTATTAACAGGCGTGGATATGCCGGCTTTGTGTCCTGCAGAAATTGCGGAAATGTGATAAAGTGCCCTCATTGCGATGTATCGCTGACAGAGCATTACGGCAGGAAAATGATATGCCATTATTGCGGATATACTACGGAAAAACCTGTTCTTTGTCCTAAGTGCGGGTCTAAATACATTGGTGGCTTTAAAGCGGGAACGGAGCAAATAGAAGAAAAATTAAAAGCCATGTTCCCACAGGCCAAAACTCTTAGAATGGATGCAGATACTACGGAGAAAAAGGATTCTTATGAGAAGATACTGTCTGCTTTTTCTTCCGGTGAGGCTGATATACTGATAGGCACTCAGATGATAGTAAAAGGGCATGATTTTCCGAATGTAACCCTGGTAGGTGTCATAGCCGCTGATTTGAGCCTTGGAATTTCTGACTACAGGAGTGCAGAGAAAACTTTTGAACTGCTGACACAGGCTGTGGGAAGAGCAGGAAGAGGGGATAAACCGGGTGAAGCCGTTATTCAGACCTATCAGCCGGAGCATTATGCGATAGTAACTGCAGCAAATCAGGATTATGATGCATTCTACGAAGAAGAAAGCTTTTACCGGGATACGATGCAGTACCCGCCGACAGCGCATATGCTGTCCGTTCTTATTTCATCAAAGGATGAAAAGTTGTGTGAGTCATTTTCCGAAAAGCTTGTCTTAACGGTCAAAAAGGAATATACTCAATTTTCGGGTCATTTTATTATCGGGCCGACAGCTGCACGTGTTTCAAAAATAAACGATATATATCGATATACTTTTTATGTTAAGCTGACGTGTTACTCTGATTTGGTAATGATAAAAGATTTCCTTGAAAGTAAGGTAAAAGAACAAAATAACTATAGGATTAATGTCACATTTGATTTTGATCCGATGAATTCAGTATAAAGGAAGGATGAAGATTATGGCACTTCGAAATATAAGAGAAATGGGAGATCCGATATTAAATAAAGAATGTAAGGAAGTCTCGGAGATTACTCCGCGAATTAAGGACTTGGTTTCAGATATGCTGGAAACCATGTATGATGCAAACGGAGTTGGACTGGCTGCGCCGCAGGTCGGCATTTTAAAGCGTATTGCCGTTGTTGATGTGACGGGTGAAGATCCGTATATATTTATTAATCCCGTTATTACTGAGGCAGACGGAGAGCAGGAGGGCAGTGAGGGTTGCCTTTCGGTACCGGGCAAAGCCGGAATTGTAAAAAGACCGAATCATGTAAAGGTATCTGCATATGACATAAATTTAAAGCCCTTCGAGCTTGAGGCAGAGGAATTTTTTGCACGTGCCATATGCCATGAGCTGGATCATCTTGACGGCCATTTGTATGTAGAAAAGGTTAACGGGCCTTTATATGACGTGAGCGAAGAGGGCGAGGAAGAACAATGAAGATAGTATTTATGGGGACTCCGGATTTTGCCGCAAATGCTCTTGAGAGAATAATTCAGGCAGGCCATGAAGTGACACTTGTTGTCACACAACCGGATAAGGCAAAGGGAAGAAGCGACAAGTTGATATTCAGTCCCGTTAAGGAAGTTGCGGTCAGATATAATTTGCCGGTTTTTCAGCCGACAAGAATTAAGAAAGAAGAAGCGGTAAACGAGCTTAGAAAATATGAAGCGGATGTATTTGTGGTGGCTGCTTTCGGGCAGATTCTGTCTAAAGAGATACTGGATATGCCTAAATTGGGCTGTATTAATATTCATGCTTCTTTGCTTCCCAAATACAGGGGTTCATCTCCGATTCAACATGCAATTTTGAATGGAGAGACCCAGACAGGTGTTACCATTATGCAGATGGACGAGGGTGTGGACACCGGTGACATGCTGTATATGAAGGAGACAGATATAGACGCAAAAGAGACCTTCGAAAGCCTTCATGACAAGCTTATGGTTTTGGGTGGAGAAGCAATATGCGAGTTCCTTCCGATGCTTGAGGCCGGAAATATTAATCCGGTTAAACAGTCGGAGGCAATGTGTTCTCATGCCCCCATGATTTCAAAGCAGATGGGTGAGCTTGATTTTGCGGATGATTGCATAGCCTTAGACAGACATATAAGAGCTTTTAATCCCTGGCCCG
Source organism: Lachnospiraceae bacterium (assembly GCA_045627085.1). Taxonomy (GTDB): domain Bacteria; phylum Bacillota; class Clostridia; order Lachnospirales; family Lachnospiraceae; genus RGIG10340. The sequence goes on from JAZQNB010000019.1 coordinate 25,115, forward strand.
GCTCATATTCTTTCCTTAATGGAAAGCAACTTAAGATTTGGAATGCTGATGTGGTTTCCGACAGTAAATATGATGGGTTTGGCGCAGGAACTGTTTGCGGAATTGACAAAAACACTGTTTTTGTTAAATGCGGCAAAGGCGCTTTGGCGGTTAAAGAATTGCAGCTTGAAGGGAAAAAGAGAATGTCAGCCCATGATTTCTTACTTGGCGTGAAATTAAATGAGGGTGACAGACTGGGATTTTAAATACTTAAGAGGATTACATTTTGGCAGAAAATATTAGAGAAACAGCACTTGATACTCTTATTTTGTATGAAAAGGAAGGCGGCCTTTTGTCCACATATGTAAAGGACGTCCTCGATAAATATGATTATCTTGACAGAAGAGATAAATCCTTTATTAAAAGAGTGACTGAAGGCGCTGTTGAAAGAAAAATTGAACTTGATTATTATATTAATCTGTTTTCCAAAACACCGACAGACAAGATGAAACCTCTGATTCGCAATCTTTTCAGAATGACTGCTTATCAGATTATATACATGGATCAGGTGCCGGATTATTCGGCTATTAATGAAGCGTTAAAGCTTATGGATAAGAGAAAGTTCCATAACTTAAAAGGCTTTGCAAATGCAGTACTTAGGAAAATTTCATCAAATAAAGATGCACTGGTAATCCCTGATGCAAATAAAGAGCCTGTACAATATCTGTCAGTCAGATACTCCATGCCGATTGAAGTGGTTCTGTTTTTTATGGAGAATTATTCCTTTGAAGAAACAAATCGTATTTTTGAGGCTGTTGATAAGGTGCACCCGGTTTCCATCAGGTTTAAGTCTACTATTAGCGCGGATGAGATGGAAAGCTACGTTGACAAAATGAATGAATGTGGCGCAACAGTGAAGCCGAGTCCTCTGAATGAGCGTGTGTTTCTGGTTTCGGGAAATTCATATGTCAGGGAATTGCCCGGATATGATGAAGGCGTGTTTGTTGTTCAGGATGCATCCTCGGTTTTGGCTGTTGAGGCTCTTTGTATCCAAAAGGATGATTTTGTTATGGATGTGTGTGCTGCACCGGGCGGAAAAACAATGCTTGCCGCAGAGAAGGCAGACAGCGTGCTTTCCCGTGATTTGTCTTTGGGAAAGGTTGAAAAAATAAATGAGAATATCAGAAGAATGAGATATACAAATATTGAAACCGAGTGTCATGATGCCACGGTCTTTGATGAAAAATATCGTGAAAAAGCTGACGTTCTGATATTGGATGTGCCTTGCTCGGGACTGGGAGTAATGGGAAAGAAGAGAGATATTAAGTATAATTTTGATATATCAAATGTTAATCAATTGAATCTGATACAGAAGGATATTGTGAATAACTGTTTCGATTATTTGAAAAAGGGCGGAAGGCTGCTATACAGTACATGTACCATCAATCCTCTTGAAAATGAGGAAATGGTTCAATATATTGAAAGCAGTTTCCCCGTAAAACGAATGGGGGAAATGAAACAGTTCCTGCCCGGAACGGATGATTGTGACGGATTCTTTTACACTGTTTTTGAGAGAGTATAATAGCGATGGAAAATACCGATATTAAATCCTTAAGTCTTAACGAATTGACGGATTTCATCGTAGGGCTTCATGAGAAACCTTTTCGTGCCAGGCAGCTTTATGACTGGATGCATGTGAAGCTGGCGCTAAACTATGATGAAATGACTAATATTTCATCCGACTTAAGAAATAAACTTAAAGAAAATACATATTATACTTCACTAAAGGAGGTTGATGTTCAAACCTCCAAATTGGACGGAACAAAGAAATTTCTGTTTGGTCTCTATGACGGAAATGTGGTTGAAAGCGTATTGATGAAATACAAGCATGGAAACAGTGTGTGCATTTCAAGCCAGGTAGGCTGCAGAATGGGATGCTCCTTCTGTGCGTCAACACTGGATGGCTTAGAGCGAAATCTGATGCCTTCCGAAATGCTGGATCAGATATATTCCATTCAGAGAATTACAGGGGAACGTGTTTCCAATATTGTAATCATGGGAACCGGAGAACCAATGGACAATTTTGATAACGTTGTACGCTTCCTTAAGTTGATTTCGGACGAAAACGGTTTGAATATAAGTCAGAGAAACATTACGGTTTCAACCTGTGGAATTGTACCCAAAATAAGGGAGCTGGCGGATTTGAAGCTCCAGATAACGCTTGCTCTGTCCTTACATGCCACAACTGATGAAAAAAGAAAGAAATTAATGCCTATAGCTAATCGTTACACCATATCCGAGCTCATGAGTGCCTGCGATTATTACTTTGAGAAAACAGGAAGGCGACTTACCTTTGAATATAGTCTTGTGGGCGGAGTGAATGATACTCCTGCCGATGCTAAAGAATTAATAGCCCTTGCCGCAAGACGAAACTGTCATGTTAATCTGATACCGGTTAATCCTATAAAAGAAAGAGATTATGTGTCTTCGGATAAGAATGCGGTACAGAATTTTAAAAGTATATTGGAAAAAGGTCATGTAACGGCCACTGTCCGAAGAGAAATGGGCAGGGACATTGACGGAGCCTGTGGACAATTGAGACGTAAACATATGAAGAGTGAAGTTGACCTTAAAAATCAAATATGATAAAATTGCGAAGTGATTGTGGCTTATAGCTATTTTTATGTTTTGGAGGAAAAAAACGTGTTAAAAACATTTTCCCTTACAGATATTGGGAAAAAGAGAAAAGACAATCAGGACTATATATTTTCGTCAGAAAATCCGGTAGGAAATTTGCCCAATTTGTTCATAGTTGCCGATGGCATGGGCGGACATAAAGCCGGAGATTATGCATCCAAGCTTACTGTTGAAACTATGGTTGAGTATATATCGGGCAGTGAAGAGAAAAATCCTTCGAAGCTGTTTTATGACGCAATCTGTAATGCTAACTCACTGATTAGGGAAACGGCTGAGAAAAGCCCGGACCTGGAAGGCATGGGAACAACCGTAGTTGCCTGTACCTGCCTTGGCCAGTTTTTGCAGATAGCAAATGTAGGAGATTCGAGATTGTATGTTGTGGGTAAAACCATACGACAGATAACAAAAGATCATTCACTTGTTGCTGAAATGGTAAGAATGGGCGGACTTTTGGCAGGAGATGCCAAAACACATCCGGACAAGAATATTATTACCAGAGCCGTTGGAGCTTCGGAGAAAATTGTTCCGGATTTCTTCAGTGTAGAGCTGGAGGAGGACGACAGCGTACTGATGTGCACGGACGGCCTTACAAATATGCTGGAAGATGAAGAAATTCGTATGCTTTTGCAGAGCGGAAGAGATATAGTTGAAAAGGTTCAGAGTTTAATAGATGCAGCCAACAAAGCGGGTGGAGTCGATAATATATCGGTTATTTTGTTGGAAACAGCTCTTTAATAATCATTTTTGGAGAATTTTATGGTTAAAATCGGAATGATGATAGGGGACAGATACGAGATCCTTGAAAAAATAGGAACCGGCGGAATGTCCGATGTCTATAAAGCTAAATGTCATAAATTAAACAGATATGTTGCGGTTAAGGTTTTGAAACAGGAATTTTCGGAAAATGCTAATTTCGTTTCAAAATTCAGGGTAGAAGCTCAGGCTGCAGCAGGATTGGCTCATCCTAATATTGTAAATGTTTACGATGTCGGTGAAGACAACGGTATATATTACATTGTAATGGAGCTGGTAGAGGGTATTACTCTCAAAAAATATATCGAGAAAAAAGCCAGACTTTCCTATAAAGAGGCAGTAAGTATAGCAATACAGGTATGCCTTGGCATTGAGTCTGCGCATAACAATCATATTATTCACAGAGATATTAAGCCTCAGAACATTATTATCTCTAAAGAGGGAAAGGTAAAGGTAACTGACTTTGGAATTGCAAAGGCGGCTACTTCCAATACAATTACCTCCAATGTCATGGGCTCTGTTCATTATACTTCGCCCGAACAGGCCAGAGGCGGGTATTCCGATGAAAAGAGTGACATTTATTCCTTGGGAATAACTTTATTTGAAATGCTGACGGGAAGAGTTCCTTTTAACGGTGAGACTACTGTTGCCATTGCCATTAAACATATTCAGGAGGAGCTTCCGGCACCCACCGATTTTGTGGCTGAGATTCCGCACTCTGTGGAGCAGATAGTATTTAAGTGCTGCCAAAAATCTCCTGACAGACGATATCAATCCATGCAGGAGCTGATTGCTGATTTGAAGCAGTCTTTAATCAGTCCTGAAGAAGACTTTGTCGTGATAAACGATCCCGATATGGAAGGCGGTACAAGGGCCATACTTGAGGCCGATATGGACAAGCTTAAAAGATATTCGGAGTATCAAAATTCCAAGGATTATGTTGATTATGACAGCTCGGTCAGAACCGGAAGAATAAATCTGTATGAAGCAGAGGATGATTCTACTGATAAAGAATCCAAAATGGATAAGATTACATCTATTTTGATTATAGCCTTTGGTGTAATTATAGTTGGTGTTTTGATTTATATCCTGGTTAAGGTTGGCGGCGGATTCTCCCAAAAGGATAATAGTGCAGACATCGATAATAATAATTATGTGGTGGATGATACAGAGCTGGTAACTGTACCGAGTTCTAAGGGCCTTAAGTACAGTGTCGCCAAAGCACAATTGGAAAAGCTTGGTCTGGAAGTAAATGTTACCTATATTACATCTTCCGAGTATGAGGAAAATATAGTCATTGAATGCGATACAAAAGAAGGTGTTAAGGTTGAGAAGGGAAGCGTGATTAAGCTTACCGTAAGCAGTGGCGAAGGCGCAATTGACATGATAGATGTCATTGGATTCCATTATGAGTCAGCTACTACTAAATTGCAGCAAATGGGCTTTAGGGTTGATATTAAAGAAGATTATTCCGATGATGTCGATAAGGATTTAGTTATTTTACAGAACCCCAAAAAAGGTGATCCTGTTCCGAACGGCAGTACCGTTACCATAACGGTAAGCCTTGGAAAGCTTGATACTTCCGTCAGGGTTCCCCAGATAATCGGACTTTCCGAAATAGATGCAACCGTAGAAATAATTGAAAACGGTTTGTCCGTCGGAACTGTTACCGAAGTATACAGCAACGACAAACCTGAAGGAGTGGTTGTTTCACAAAACTATGAGAGCGGTACTTATGTTGAAAGAGATACTCCCGTTGACTTTATGGTAAGCAAGGGACCCGAACCTGTTGTAAAATACTCCTGTAATCTGTCGATTACTGCTCCAGGTACAGTCCCCGGCGAAGAGAATTGCGGCTATGCGCCGGGAACAAATGTAAAGGTCAAGCTGACGGATGAAAACGGTAAATCACTGTTAGATGCAAACGTCAGCGGTTTCCCGACCAATGCAAATCATTCGAATTTGGATGCTTCAAAGGGTACACTCACCATGACCTTCGAGGTTACGCAGGCTCAGGAACCATACGAAGATGAAAACGGTAATACTGTTACGCCTACACCTATAGTAAAGACACAAACGGTAACCAGAGAGATTATTTTTACACCTCAAGAATAGGAGCAGTCTTTTATGTACGGAAAAATCATAAAAGGAATAGCCGGATTTTATTATGTTCATATACCATCCTCGGAAGAAGATTTCGGGGATGGTTTTATTTATGAATGTAAGGCGAAAGGGATTTTCAGGAAGGACAATCTTCGCCCGCTGGTGGGAGATGATGTCCTGATGGAAGTAATTGATGAGGAAACGAAAACGGGCAATATTGTTAAAATTTGTGACAGGAAAAATGCTCTTATTCGTCCGGCTGTCGCCAATGTGGACCAGGCCATGATTATTTTCTCGATTGTAAAGCCTCAACCGAATTTCAACCTGCTTGACCGTTTCCTGATTATGATGCAACAGCAAAAAGTACCGGTTGTAATAGTATTTAACAAACTGGACATAGATGAAAATGCCAACGGCAGCAAATATGAGGAGATTTATTCAGGATGCGGATATACAACTGTCTGCGTCAGTACCAAAACGCTTGAAGGCATTGATAAATTACGTACAATACTTAGGGGAAAGACTACCACCGTGGCAGGGCCGAGCGGAGTGGGGAAATCGTCTCTTATAAACAGCCTGTGCGGAAATACATACATGGAAACCGGAGATATCAGCAGGAAAATCGAAAGAGGAAAGCATACCACAAGGCATTCCGAGCTTATAACTCTTCCCAAAGATACTTACGTGCTCGATACTCCCGGATTTTCTTCGCTTTCTGTATTTAATATGGAACCTGAAGATTTGTATACTTTCTACCCCGAGTTTATTCAGTATGAGAAAAACTGTCGTTTCGCAGGCTGCTCACATATTAATGAACCTGATTGTGCAGTAAAAGAAGCGTGCCGTTGCGGCAACATTTCCGAACTGAGATATGAAAATTACTGTTTGATTTATAATGAACTTAAAAGCTTAAGAAAATGGTGATTGTAAATATTCACAAAATACTTTAAATTTTTCGAAAAATATGTTATAATAACAAAAAGTTAGCCATAAGTTGTACATGAGGTAATAATATGAGCACATATACTCTATATGTTGAGTCGATTGCGATGTGTATAATTCTATTGGTTGTCTTATTCATAGCAAACAGTTATAATCGCAAGACTAGAGGACTGGATTCTTTATCGTGCATATACATTTTATCAATTATTACTGCCAGCATGGATGTCATTTGGGTAAATGTTGACGGTGTGGTTGAGTATGCGTCTGTAAATCTTATAATTAATACGATTTACCTCATTATTTTTAATTTTATAGGTTATTGTTGGTTCGCTTATGTATGTAATGTCCTTCCGGAAAGATTTGTTCCTTCCAGGAGGGTACGTCTTTTGCTCTTATTAATTCCTGTGATTTCGGGAATTTTGGTTTTCTTTTCACAATGGAATCATTTGATATTCTACATAGACAGCTACGGAATATACCACAGAGCACAGTGGTATATTATTCAACCGTTTACAGATTATCTGTTTTTGCTTTTGGGTTCAATTTTGTCTTTGAATGCCATGGTTAAGACTGAAGATAAATTGGAAAGAAGACTGTACGGTGCAATGGCGATGTTCGTCATTCCCGCATCCCTGTCTCAGATTATTCAGGTCAGGTTTTCACTCAGCGTTATGACAACTTATCTGGGTATTTTCCTTTCATTATTTATCATGTTCTATTATCAGACCTTCTATAACATAAAGAAAAACGAAACTGACAGATTCAGAGAATTGTCCGTAGCTGCAGCCTTGGGCAAATCATATGAATTGGTTGCTTATGCTGATTTTGACAATTCGGAAATAAGTGTGTTCCGTATTGAGGGCGTTTTCAAAAAATATGAGAAATATATTAATAACGGGAAAATGTCGCCGTTCTTATTTGATAAATTCTTAAAGGAAGCGGTTGCTCCGGATATGTATGCTGATTTTGTTTCATATGTTGACTTTAGCAAAATTCAAAATGAGATGGAGCGCGGACATGATTACAGTACGGATGTAAGGATTGTTGATGACAATATTGATAAATGGTATCGCCTGCTTTTTACTGCCGGTGAAAATTTCTCCAATCTTGTAGTTGGTTTTGTTTCAATAGAGGATGAGAAGAAACATGAGCTCGAACTGGAGAGGGCTTCGAAAATGGCAGAGGAAGCAAGCAAATCGAAGAGTGCTTTCCTGTTCAACATGTCACATGACATCAGAACTCCCATTAATGCAATTCTCGGATTTACCGAAATGTCCAAAAAGAATTTGGAGAACAGGGAAAAGCTTGCGGATTGCCTTAATAAAGTCACAATTTCCGGCAATCATCTGCTGTCACTGATTAACAATATACTTGATATAGCGAGAATAGAAAACAACAAGATTGTTATAGAGAAGGTTCCGACAGATGTAACTGAGCTGTTGGAGGAGATTGAAATAATGATATCAGCTGATGCTCACAATAATAAGATTGTGTACAATCAGGTGATTAACAGCGTGGAAAACCGATATGTGAATGCCGACAGGCTGCATGTAAAACAGATATTGATTAATATTCTGAACAATGCCATGAAGTTTACGGAAGCCGGAGGACATGTGACCTTTTCTGTTGAACAGTTGGCGGATACTACTGACGGAAAAGCCTACTATTCATTTATTATTTCGGATGACGGCATAGGAATGAGTAAGGAATTCCAAAGCCATTTGTTCGAGGAGTTCGGGCGTGAAAGAACTTCAACTCAAAGCGGAGTCGAAGGAACGGGGCTTGGCATGGCTATAGTCAAAAATCTTGCCGAGCTTATGGACGGACGCATTGAGGTTGACAGTATTGAGGGCCAGGGCACTTCAGTAAGCATATATCTTTCCTTTGATAAGTGTACTCAAGAGGATATTGTTAAAGAAAATGAAGATGCGGTTAAGGATGTTGGCCTGTCCGGACTGAGAGTTCTGTTGGTTGAAGACAATGATTTGAACCGCGAAATATCCAGAGACGTTCTTAACGATTTGGGTATTGTTGTGGAAGAAGCCGTAAACGGAAAAGAAGCGGTTAATATGGTCAAAAGTAATGACTCGTATTACTATGACCTGATATTGATGGATTTGCAGATGCCCGTAATGGATGGATATGAAGCAACAGCTTTGATAAATAACATTAATAGTATACGTAAAATACCCATTATTGCATTATCAGCCAATGCCTTTGAGGAAGATAAGGCTAAATCCACAGAGGCGGGAATGGTCGGACATCTTTCAAAACCGATTAATCCCAAAGAATTGACGGAGATGATAGCCAGATTTATCTCAGTGTGAGAAGCTCCCCACTCCTGCATGCGGGTGAGAAAATATTTGATAAAATAACGAAAAGCCATGTTTATCTGCCTGTGACATAAATGATAAACATGGCATTTTTGGTCTTATAAAACAAAATGTGTAGTATGAAACGTGACAAAATATCCTGACTGAAGAAAATAGTTTGAGTTTTTGTCTGGAATGTGGTAGCATCTTTAAAGTATGATAGTACAGAAAAATGGGGTAAATGTTTGAAAAACGGACAGCCCCTTAAAGGAGATATGATATATGAAACTCGGAATCGTGGGTTTGCCGAATGTCGGCAAAAGTACTCTTTTTAATTCTCTTACAAAGGCAGGAGCACAGGCTGCAAACTTTCCTTTTTGTACAATAGATCCGAATGTCGGAGTTGTTGCAGTACCTGATGAAAGAATCAGATTATTAGGTGAACTTTATCATACAAAGAAGGTTACACCTGCCGTTATAGAATTCGTTGACATCGCAGGCCTTGTTAAAGGCGCAAGTAAGGGTGAGGGACTTGGAAATGCTTTCCTTGGAAATATAAGGGAAACAGATGCTATTATCCATGTCGTCAGATGCTTTGAGGATTCTAACGTTATCCATGTGGATGGCAGTGTAGATCCTATAAGAGATATTGAAGTAATCAATCTTGAACTAATCTTTGCAGACTTGGAAGTACTTGAGAGACGTTTGTCCAAGGTTTCAAAGGCTGCACGTATGGACAAAACAATGCAGAAGGAAGAGGCGTTACTGTTAAGAGTTAAAGAACATCTTGAAAGTGATCAGCCTGCTAGAAGCATGGAGATAACTGACGAAGATGAACTGGCACTTATGAAGGAATATAATTTCCTCACCTATAAGCCTGTTATTTATGCGGCTAATGTTTGTGAAGACGATCTTGCAGATGACGGTGCCTCCAATGATATGGTAAAGCGTGTCCGCGAGTTTGCTACAGCTCAAAATAGTGGAGTTTTTGTGGTTTGTGCGAAAATCGAAGAGGAAATATCAGAGCTTGAGGATGATGAGAAGGCTGAATTTTTAGAAGCTCTCGGACTTTCCGAATCCGGACTTGATAAACTGGTTAAGGCAAGCTACGATTTGCTTGGACTTATGAGCTTTTTGACCGCCGGTGAAGACGAGTGCCGTGCATGGACTATCAAAAAAGGAACAAAAGCACCTCAGGCTGCCGGCAAAATTCATACAGACTTTGAACGCGGATTTATTAAAGCCGAGGTTATAAATTACAAGGATTTGCTGGAGCAGGGTTCACTGGCTGCGGCAAAGGAAAAAGGTCTTGTAGGTATTGAAGGTAAGGAATATGTTGTCAAAGACGGAGATGTAATTCTCTTTAGATTTAATGTTTAGTCAGGGAGAGGGTTTTATGAATTCAACGGATATAGCATTCCCGCATTTGGGGATTTATCTTGAAAATGTTCCGAAAAGCTTTTCTGTTTTCGGGATTAGTATTGCTTTGTATGGAGTTATAATAGCAACCGGGTTATGTCTGGGGCTTTTGCTGGCTGCAAAAATTGCCAAAAAGAGTGGACAGAATCCTGATATTTATTGGGACTTTATAATTTATGCAGCTATTATTTCAATAATATGCGCCCGCATTTATTATGTTGCTTTTTCGTGGGATTATTATAAAAATAACTTTTGGAGTGTATTCAATCTGCGAAATGGCGGGATAGCGATTTACGGAGCTGTTATCGGTGCGTTCGGTACTTTGTTTGTCTATGCTAAAATTAAGAAGCTAAATCCGCTGTTAATGGCTGATACGGCTGTCCCCGGTCTTGTCCTGGGGCAACTTATCGGAAGATGGGGAAATTTTACCAACCGCGAAGCCTTTGGTGAATATACCGATTCCCTATTGGCAATGAGACTTCCCATTGCAGCGGTAAGAAGCAGCGATATCACAGAAAATATTGCGGCTCATATTGAAGAAGGCGCCAATTATATACAGGTTCACCCCACTTTTCTGTATGAGAGTCTGTGGAATGTCCTCGTTTTGATAATTATGCTCCTTTGGTGGAAGCACAGGAAATTTAACGGAGAGATTGCTCTGATATACTTTGGAGGATACGGACTTGGAAGAGCATGGATAGAAGGACTTCGAACGGACCAGCTCTTAATACCACATACCAGCCTGGCTGTTTCACAGCTCCTTGCATGCGCATTGGTAGTGATGTCCGTCACATTGGAAACGATAAAACTGTTAAAAATTAAAAAAGAAAAAAATATTGTACCTGAGCAAAAATAGATTTGGTATGGGGAAAATCCCCACCACACTACATTTGGTATTTGGGCCTGGCAGTAACCTGCCAGGCCTTATTTTATGCCATTTTTTGCAAAAAAAATTAGTTGCAAACACTTGCCAAATGGGCTATTTTATTATAAAATATAGTCAAAAGTGGTGAAAAGTGGTAGAAAGTGTCACAAAGTGGTAGATTTCACATTATTCCCTTTTGCGATTTGGTGGTGATTGAATGATGTTTATGAGCGAGTACAATCATACAATTGACACTAAAGGCAGGCTGATAATCCCGGCAAAGTTTCGTGAGGCTCTCGGTGAAGAGTTCGTTGTATCAAAGGGAATGGATGGCTGTCTTTTCGTTTATGCCAACGAAGATTGGTCGGAATTCGAAAAGAAGCTCACATCACTTCCTCTCATAAACAAAGAAGCCAGACAGTTTGCAAGATTCTTCCTTGCCGGAGCGGCAAGCGTAGAGGTGGACAAACAAGGCAGAATCTTATTGCCGTCTAATTTAAGAGGCTTTGCAGAGCTTGACAAAGATGTGGTCCTGGTGGGCGTTGGAAGCAGAATTGAAATCTGGAGCAAAGAGAAATGGGAAGCTGTTTCAGAGGCTGATGATATGGATGCTGTTACAAAAGCAATGGAAGAGCTTGGCCTTACCATTTAGGAGGAAACAAATTGGAATTTAATCACTACTCGGTGATGTTAAAAGAAACGGTCGAAGGCTTGAAGGTAAAGCCTGACGGTATATATGTGGATGGAACGCTGGGAGGCGCAGGACATGCCTGCGAGGTGTGCAAAAGGCTGACATCAGGCCACTACTATGGAATAGATCAGGATGAAGCAGCAATTGTTACCGCGACAGAGAGACTTAGCAGGTTTGGCGATAAGGTTACGATTATCAGAAACAACTATGTTAATGTCAAAAGCGCTTTGGCAGAACACAAAGTAACGGGCGTTGACGGTATACTCCTGGACCTGGGCGTTTCGTCTTATCAGTTTGACACAGAAGAAAGAGGCTTCTCTTACAGATTTGACGGCCCGTTGGATATGAGAATGGACCAAAGGAAAGAGCTTACGGCAAAGATGATTGTAAATACCTATCCCGAAAGCGAGCTGTACAGAATAATTCGCGATTACGGAGAAGACAAGTTTGCAAAGAACATTGCAAAGCACATTGTTGCCAACAGACAAAACAAAGAAATTGAAACAACCTTTGAGCTTAATGAAATTATAAAGGCTGCAATACCGGCGAAGATGAGAGCAAACGGTCATCCTTCAAAACAGACATTTCAGGCCCTTAGAATTGAATGCAATTCGGAATTGGATGTACTTAGAGAGGCTCTGTCGGACATGGCTGATTTACTTAATCCGGGTGGAAGACTTTGTATTATAACATTTCATTCACTAGAAGACAGAATTGTTAAAACAGCGTTTCGCAAATTTGAAAACCCCTGTACATGCCCTCCGGAATTTCCGGTGTGTGTGTGCGGAAAGAAACCGATAGGAAGAGTTATTACTAACAAACCCATAGTACCGGGCGATAAGGAACTTGAAGAAAATTCCAGATCGAAAAGTGCAAAACTCAGAATTTTTGAAAAAGAATAAAAATCGATTTGCACATCAGCTTTAAAAGGATTTGAAGCAGTGCAGATTAATATGACAGAAAGCAGGCGATGAATTTGGCACAGAAAACAAATACTTATTATTCAAATTCAAATGTTTATGCAGAAAACGAAGATTATGTGTATGGAAACACGGCTCTTCGCAGTGAAGCATGGAGAGAACTTGAAAATCAACCTCAGAAAAGATTAAGCAATCAGACCAGAAGAAACAGGGAAAAAGCATTATATATGAACTTCGGTTATGTCCTTTTTCTGTTTGCTGCTCTGTTTACAAGTGCGGTGATTTTGATTAATTATATTAATCTTCAGTCAGAGCTTACAAACCAGACCAGAACAATTTCTTCTATGGAAAGTGAATTAAATACCTTGCGTGTTTCCAATGATGAGGCGTATACTAGAGTGAACAGTAAAATTGATTTGGATGAGATTAGAGATATCGCAATCAATAAGCTGGGAATGGTTTATGCTACAGAGGGGCAGATAGTTGTTTACTCTGATAAAGGAAACGACTATATGAGAAGTGTGATTAATGAATAATAACAGTCAAAATAAAAAGATTACAATGAAAATGCAAAAAAAGCTGGTAACATTATTTATCCTGGTGTTACTGGCTTTTGTCGGGTTAATAGCCAGATTGATATATATTACCCGTGAGAATCAGACGGCATATGAAAAGCAGATTTTGTCTCAGCAAAAGTATGATTCCACATCAATACCGGCAAAGAGAGGAAGCATTTCGGATACTAAGGGTACTGTCCTTGCCATGAGCGAAAAAGTATATAACCTGGTTGTCGATTCAAAGGTTGTTCTTTCTGACAAGGATTATCTTGAGCCTACGATGAATGCTCTTTTTTTATGCTTCCCGGAGCTTGATATAAGTGAAGTGAGAGATTATGTTTCTACTCATGCATCGTCTCATTATTATGTGCCTTTAAGGCATCTTTCCTTTGAACAGAAGACTGCATTTTGCGATATGCAGGCGCAGGATAGTATGATAAAGGGAATTTGGTTTGAAGAAGAATATATCAGGAAATATCCTTATTCCGAACTGGCATGTGATGTCCTTGGCTTTACGACAACGGACGGAAACGGTTTGTTTGGACTGGAAGAATATTATAATGGTGAATTGTCCGGAACTGACGGAAGAGAATACGGATATGTAAACGATGATTCCAATTTTGAGAGAACCGTAATCGCTGCTACGGACGGCTATAATATTCAGTCCACAATTGATGCTACAATTCAGGGAATATGCGAAAAGTATTTAAAGGATTTTAACGACAGATATACTGACAATTATCATGCCGGAAATGGTGCAGAAAACATTGGCTGTATAATTATGGAGGTTGACACTGCGAATATTTTGGCAATGGCCAGCTACCCTGATTTTGACCTTAATAATGTAAGAGATACGTCCAGACTTCTTGGGAGCAATCTGATTGTCAGTAAGACAAATGCCGCAGGGTATAAGATTAATCAAATATCCGATGACATTATCGACGAAGATATTTTGAACAGCCTTACCGATGAAGAACTGATGACTAATTTGAACGGTCTGTGGAAAAATTTCTGCATTTCATCCACCTATGAGCCCGGTTCGACGGCAAAGCCTTTTACTGTTGCCGCAGCTTTGGATTCAGGTACAATATCTCCCAATGCCACTTATGAATGTAACGGTTATCTGGAAGTGTCGGATTACAAGATTAAGTGTCATAACAGATGGGGTGATGGCGTGATAGACATCAAAGAAGCTATTGCCCGAAGCTGTAATGTCGCACTTATGAAAATAGGTCAGTCCATGGGAAAGGAAACCTTTACCCATTATCAGGAAAATTTTAATTTTGGATTAAAAACAAATGTTGATCTTGCAGGAGAGGCCAGAACCGACAGCCTGATTTATACTGAGGATAAAATGGGGCCTACTGATTTGGCAACCAATACTTTTGGTCAGAATTTTAATGTTACGATGATTCAAATGGTTACCGGATTCTGCTCGCTTATTAACGGTGGTAATTATTACGAACCGCATATTGTCAAAAAGATTACAAATTCAGCCGGTGCAACGGTTAAAAATATCGAGCCCAGACTGCTGAAACAGACCATTTCCGAGTCTACATCAAAGTATATCAGAGAGTATTGCAGAGCTGTTGTAATGCCCGAGGGCGGAGAGTACAGAACCGGTAAAACTGCCAGACCTTACGGTTACGCAATCGGTGGTAAAACAGGAACTGCCCAAACCATTGATCCCATGACAAACCATAGATCCGATGATGAATATGTAGTATCGTTTATCGGCTATGCACCTGCTGATGATCCTCAAATCGCTATCTATGTTGTGGTTGACAGACCGAATGCCAAAGCACAGGACGATGCAAAATTTGCTACCGAAATAGTAAAGAATATTTTGACGGAAGTACTTCCGTATTTAAATATTTATATGACAGAGGAATTGACGGAAGCTGAAAAAACTGAGCTTATAGAAAAGGGCTTTGCCGTTACCTATGGGCTTTATCCCGATGATGAAGAGGCTGAAGAAGCTGTAAATGAGGTAGAGAAGAAAACCGATAATTCCGTAAAACCTCAAATTGTGGAAGCTGTATGGAAGGGCTTCCCCATTGATCCCGTGATAGGTTACAGGGTTGACCCTGAAACCGGTGATTATTATGATGCTGAGACCGGTGTTTCGATTACAGGTGCGAATGCTTCATTCGGAGATGATGTACCGATTAATGAAGAGCTTATTGAGCCTGAAAACTAAGGAGTATAATATGGCCGGAAGAAAGTCGCGTAAAACAAAATATTATGACTATGCCTTTTTATTCATAGTATTGTTCCTGCTTGGTTTTGGACTTATTATGATTTATTCTGCAAGTGCATTTGAAGGCTTTAATAAATTTCATTCTCAAACCTATTTTTTGAGAAAACAGGCTATAGCTATAGGAATAGGTGCATTTGCCATGCTCTTTGGAGCAAAATTTCCGTATTCTTTTTGGAAAAAGCTTGCACCGGTATTTTATGTCGTTGCTATACTCGTTATATTTTTGGTTAGGACCAAATTCGGCATTGAGGCTAACGGAGCATACAGATGGGTTGAAATACCCGGTATAGGCATGAATGTTCAAGTCGCAGAGGTCGTCAAGCTGTGTATGATATTTTTCTATGCAACATTTATTGAGAAATATACACAGGCTTTGAAGACACCCAAAGGTCTTGCATTTTATCTTTTGTCAATTTTGCCTGTGTTTCTTCTTCTGTGGAAGATAACCAACAATTTCAGTTCTGCGTTTATTGCCTCAATGATACCGGTTGTAATGTTGCTGATAGTCATTAAGTTTAATTGGATAATGGGATTGGCCGGGGTTATTGCTGCAGGTGTGGCAACTGCAATAGTGTTCTATGTTAAAAATGCAGACATTTCAACCATGAGCTTCAGATTCGCCCGTATCAAGGCTTGGCTTGACCCTGAAAGCTATGCAGCCAGCTATGGAATGCAGACCTTACAAAGCCTGTATGCAATCGGAAGCGGCGGAGTGTTCGGCAAGGGATTAGGTCAAAGCATGCAGAAAATCGGTTCTCTTCCGGAAGCACAAAACGATATGATTTTCGCCATTGTCTGTGAGGAATTGGGATTGTTCGGCGCTATCAGTGTTATTGTTCTGTTCACTATTTTGATTTGGAGAATGGTTGTTATAGCTAATAATTCTTCTGATTTTTACGGTACTATGCTGGTAATCGGCGTGATGGCCCATATTTCCCTTCAGGTAGTGCTTAATATTGCCGTTGTTACAAACACGATACCCAACACCGGTATTTCTCTTCCATTTATAAGCTATGGAGGCTCATCCGTTTTGTTTTTGATGTTTGAGATGGGACTTGTTATGAATGTTGCGGAACATATAGAGTTTAAGGAAAACCAAAATGAGTAGATACAAAAAGAGACAGTTGAAGCTTCGCTTAGTGATTATAATGTTTGTCGTTTTGTGCATTATTTTGTTTTTGTGGTATTTCTTCGAAATAAACACCATAAACAATGTTTATGTCGAAGGAAATGTACATTATACCGATGAAGAAATAAAGGATATGGTGCTGACCGGACCGTTTAGCAATAATTCCTATGTTCTGGCTCTTAAATACAGAGATAAGGAAATAACCGACATACCTTTTGTCGATGTTCTTAATGTTGAGGTTATTTCGTCTGACTCGGTTAAAATAAGTGTTTATGAAAAGGCATTGGCCGGGTATGTCAGATTCATGGACGGCTATATGTATTTTGACAAAGACGGCTATTTTGTCGAGTGCTCGACAGTTAAAACAGAAGGAGTCCCCTTGATTTTGGGGCTGGATTTTGACCATTGTATTATCGGCAGGAAGCTTCCGGTTAAAGACGATCGCATATTTAACATCATAATTGATTTGGCCAAACTGATGAATAAATATAATCTTAAGGTTGATAAGATTTATTTTAATCCTGATTTGAATGTATCTCTTTATTTCGGAGATATTGAAGTGAAGCTTGGAACGGATTATTCAAATGTTGAGGATAAAATTATGCTGCTACCTGATTCACTTATCATGCTTGAAGGTAAAAAAGGAATACTTGATTTAAGCGATTATACGGAAAAAAATACCGATTTTACATTTAAACCTGAGACGTAATTTTATTAATATGTTTTATTTTTTGTGAAAAAATGGGTTGATTATTTTTGCAATAAATTATATGATTATCATTGTGGGGTTTATATGCCCGCATAAGCTGATGAAGGAGGAAAAACCTTTGCTTGAAATAAAGACAAATGATGCTGAATCTGCAGCCAAGATTATTGTAGTAGGTGTTGGTGGAGCAGGTAATAATGCTGTAAATAGAATGGTTGATGAACAGATTGACGGAGTGGATTTTATCGGAGTCAATACCGATAAGCAGGCATTGCAGCTTTGCAAAGCGCCCAAGCTTTTACAGATTGGCGAGAAGCTTACAAAGGGGCTTGGTGCCGGTGCAAATCCCGAGGTCGGTGAGAAAGCCGCAGAGGAGAGCGCAGAGGAAATAACCAATGCACTTAAGGGCGCTGATATGGTTTTCGTTACCTGCGGTATGGGTGGCGGAACCGGTACAGGTGCTGCTCCTATTGTTGCCAGGATTGCCAAGGATATGGGCATTCTGACAGTCGGCGTTGTAACAAAGCCTTTCAGATTTGAGGCAAGAGCGCGTATGGCTAATGCTCTTGGCGGTATTGAACGTATTAAAGAACATGTGGATACACTTATTGTTATTCCCAATGATAAGCTCCTCGAAATTGTTGACAGAAGAACGACAATGCCTGAAGCCCTTAAGAAGGCGGATGAGGTTTTACAACAGGCTGTATCGGGAATTACTAATCTGATAAATGTTCCCGCAGTTATTAACCTTGATTTCGCTGATGTTCAGACAGTAATGAAGGACAAGGGAATTGCTCATATAGGTATAGGTGAGGGCAAGGGAGATGACAAGGCTATGGAAGCAGTTAAGATGGCCGTTGAGAGTCCTCTTCTTGAGACCACCATTAATGGCGCCAGCCATGTTATTATCAATGTTTCCGGTGATATTACATTGTCGGATGCATCGGATGCGGCTGAATATGTTCAGGGACTTGCAGGCGATGACGTAAACATTATCTTTGGTGCAATGTATGATGCATCCAAGTCTGATACATGTTCCATCACAGTAATTGCCACAGGACTTGAAGACAATGCAAATAACAGCCTTGCCAGAAAGATACCTGCATTCAGACAGCCGGTATATTCTAACAATGCGAATACAAAAGGAATTAACATTCCATCCCTGACGAAACCTTCACAGGGCGATGCTCAGTCAGCGGCAAAACCTTCAATGAATAATTTTGCCAAACCGATTGACATCACAAGCTCAGTCGAACCGAGACCTTTGAAGATTCCTGATTTCTTACAGAAAAAATAAATGATTGAAATGGGACCTGCAGCATCCCTTAGGTGCATACAGGTCCTTTTTATTCGGAGGATGCTTTGATAAAGAGAGAAGATATTTTATCGATTCCGTTTTTGAAAAAGAGTGAATATACAGGTTGCTCTTCGGGCATGCGCTACCGCCTGGAAAAAGTATCCGTCGAAGACACAGATAAGCTTTTGGCTATTGTCTGGCCTGAACCCTTTAATTTTATCAAAACGCCTGAAGAGAAAAAGGAACGCGAATATTTTGATTTCTCTGAGGAAGGCATCGTTAAAAGCATTGAATGGATGAATTCCCTGTTTGAGAGTGAACCGGAAAAATGGAATAATGCCGGAAGTAATTGGGAAGATTATGAATTATAATGTCGGAGTAGTATGCTTAAATATATTATTGGGGACTTAATAAATAACTTAATATACATACCCTGGGGACTTTTGGGATTTTTCATTATTTATTTAATTCTGTTGTCCCTTAAAAAAGTGAATGTTATTCACCTGAGTATGACAAAACTGATTCGGGCCGGCTTGTTTATCGGATATGTTTTGATTATTCTTTGTCTTACCTTTTTGTTTAGAGAAAACGGAAGTGTGGATGTGGTCGACTTTGATTTGTTTTCCACCTGGGGCAGAAATAATCGTAATCATGCTTATTTTGTTGAGAACATTTTACTGTTCATTCCTTTTGGTTATCTTTTGCCCGGAGTATTTGAAAGAATTAAGCATTTTGCATTATATGCTTTAACAGGAATGGCTTTCAGTATTGTCATTGAAGTGATGCAGCATATTACCAAGAGAGGGTGCTTTCAAATCGATGATGTAATTACGAACACCTGTGGCGGAATTATAGGTTATTTGATTTTTTTTGTTATTTTCCGAAAATTCAGTCGTAAATCATAAATATATGTATTAATAATAGGTTACAAATGTCGTTTTCGTTGACATTTGTAGCCTTTTTTTATATAATCAAAACAATGATACAATTAACAAACAATTTATGGAGGAGTAGAAAATAATGAAATGTCCTTTTTGCAGTCATGAAAATACGAGTGTAATAGATTCCAGACCGGCCGATGACAATAATTCAATCAGAAGACGTCGTGTTTGCGATGAATGTGGTAAAAGATTTACAACATATGAGAAAATTGAGACTATTCCTCTGATCATTATTAAGAAGGACTTTAATCGTGAGACATATGACAGAGCCAAGATAGAAGCGGGAATTTTAAGAGCCTGCCATAAAAGACCTGTCAGCGTAGAACAGATTACCAAGGTAGTCGATGAAGTTGAATACGATATCTTTAATCGTGAAGAAAAAGAAATCCCCAGCGATATTATCGGCGAACTTGTAATGAATAAGCTTAAAGATTTGGATGCTGTTGCATATGTAAGATTTGCTTCAGTGTACAGAGAATTTAAAGATGTTAATACATTTATGGACGAACTTAAGAGAATGTTAAAATAGGACTTAAGTTTTGCTTTAGACCTTCCGATAAAAGAATTGTAAAGATTCTTTTAAGGAGGTGAACTTTGTGGGAATAGGCAGTGTAATAGATTACAGCAAGCTTTGGGTGGATTATGTACCCCCGGTTATAAGGGTAAATCCCGTTAATCCAAACTCACAAAGTCCTGCCGATGACAGATTTGTAAGCCAAAATGACAATATTACTCCTATTAATCGAACCAACACGCCTCTTGAAGATATTTCTCTAACATTTAACAAGGAGGAGGATTACGGTTATATAGGTCTTGACAGAGATGTTCATACGTTGGATATGGACAAAGCTATTTCCGATATGGAAAAGGATGATTTGCTCAAAAGCTATCAATACTTTGTCGGAAATACGGCTACAGCTTCGGTTGGAGGAAGCACTTTGATTTTCGCAAGTCCCGATGGTTTGGTTTACTCCAAAAATTGATTGTGATATATTAAAAGGGAGCATGTTTTATTGCTCCCATTTTTTATGCTTAATTTAAGGTGATATGTATGAGCAGAATCGTAATTGGAATGAGCGGAGGAGTGGATTCTTCCGTTGCGGCATATTTGTTAAAACAAAAAGGACATGAAATTGTAGGAGTTACCATGAAAATGTGGGATGCTTCTTCGGTCGGACGAACAGATGACGTGGCTGATACGCAGACGGTTATTGCGGATGCCGTGAAGGTGGCGGAGGCTCTTTCAATTGAGCATCATGTCCTTGATGTGAGAGAAAAGTTTAAAAACTGTGTTATCGATAATTTTGTGTCGGAATATCTTTGCGGTCATACCCCTAATCCCTGCGTTGTTTGCAACAGAGAGATTAAGTGGAAGGCTTTACTGGATTATGCTGACAGCATAGGAGCGGATTATATAGCAACGGGACATTATGCTCAGATTATAAAGCTCGAAAACGGCAGACTCAGCGTCAAAAACAGTGTTACCACAAATAAGGATCAGACCTATGCTTTGTATGCTCTTTCACAGGAGCAGCTTTTTAGAACCATTATGCCGATAGGTTTATATGAAAAAGATGAAATTCGCCGTATTGCCCTTTTGGCGGGACTTCCGGTTGCGACTAAAAAGGACAGCCAGGATATATGCTTTGTTCCTGATGGAGATTATTCCGGGGTAATTGTCAATTTATCCGGGGGCAAGCTGCCGCCTAAAGGCAATTTTGTTGATGAAAACGGCAGAATATTAGGCGAACACAACGGAATATATAATTATACATATGGTCAGAGACGCGGACTTAATATCGCTTGCGGAAACAGGATATTTGTCAGAAGCATAGACCCTCAAAATAATACGGTTGTGTTAGGTGAGGATCTTACCAAAACCGAAGTGATTTGCCGCAATTATAATTTTATGTCGACAGAATCCTTTGATGTTAAAGAAGGACTCAGGGCCAAGGTGAGGTATAATCATAAAGGTGAATCCGGCTATGCCGTTAATCTTGGAAACGGAAGAGTTAAATTCGTGTTTGACAAACCTGTTCGTGCGGTTACGCCCGGGCAGTCACTGGTGATTTATGACGGTGACTTTGTTTTTGGAGGCGGAATTATAGAAGCTTAATTGTAATGTGATATGAATTAAAGGAGAAAAGACATGTTTTATGTACCTGACGGCACAGATTTGTGCGGATTTTATGAATGCGAAGAATGCGGTTCCAGATTTCTGGATTTAAAAATTGCTCCATATATAACGTGCCCCTATTGCGGGGAAGAACCTGATATGGAGATAGGGCCTGATGAGGAAATGCCTGTAAATACTGAAAGGGCAAAGCTTATAAAGGTAATAGAGGGAAACGAAGAGGTTGAGAAAATGGATACACTCTTAAGCCTTGCATTGACAGGAGGGGACTTTAACTGGCTGTAAAATTATTTACAGCCGTATAAATTCCGGTATCCTTTTTTCATATACGGTGTAATATTTAAATCCGCAATCCTTTAGGACTTCATTTGCTATATTGTAATCAATAGCCATATCTTTCAGATAATGCGCATCGCTTCCCACGGTTATTATTTCACCGCCGAGCTGTCTGTAACGAATTAATATTTCACGACAGGGATTAAAATCTTTTAGTCCGTGTCTTAGACCTGAGGTGTTTAATTCCAGGCCCATTTCTTTATCCTTGAGGACTTTCAGAATTTCATCCGTTATATCCGCAAATTCTTTATAGCTGTATTCTTTATCTTTGTTTTTTCCATATCGGACAGTATAATCCAAGTGGCCGAATACATCAAAATTACTGTATTTTTTAACATTTTCATAGGCTGCTTCAAAGTATTCCATATATGCTTCCTTATCACTTCTTCCTTCATAAAAAGGAGGGTAATAGGGGTCTTTCCCATGAACAATATGGGTGGAACCGATTACAAAATCAAATTCATTGTTTTTTATGAAGACCGCATTTTCACGAAATGCTTCGGGTGTTAATCCAAGCTCGACACCGTATAATACTCTTATTTGCCCGGCATACTTTTCCCTTAAGGAAATAAGCTCGTAGAGATATGAATCAACATTCAGATCCAAAATACCTTTCGGACATTCATCCGAGACCGGGTAATTAAAATCGTTGTGTTCCGTAAAACAGATAGTATCTAACCCCAGCTCTATTGCTTTTTTTATCATGTTTTCCATGGTTTCATGTCCGTCTCCGGAATGATTCGTATGCAGGTGACAGTCTGCTTTTATCATAATCAGGCCTCCGTAATTGTCTGTTATCTATATCACATTAAAGTATACCAAAAAAAATATACAAAAGGAACCATTAAATAATGCTAATATGAATAATTATGCCCAAAAAGATATTATTTTTGCATTTTCACTTGAAATATACTTGGTTATCAAGTAAAATACTTGTGCTGACAAAATTTTGACAATCAAGAAAGAGCCATTTATTTTTATGACTCGTTGGAAGTCAAAAAAATATAAATTTTTTTTAGGAGGAAACTAAAATGGCAGTAAGAGTAGCAATTAACGGTTTCGGTCGTATCGGTCGTCTTGCATTCAGACAGATGTTCGGAGCTGAAGGTTACGAAGTAGTAGCAATCAATGATTTAACAAGCCCTAAAATGCTTGCACACTTATTAAAGTATGATTCATCTCAGGGTAATTACGCAAAGAATCACACAGTAACAGCTGGTGAGGATTCTATCACAGTTGACGGACAGACAATCAAGATTTATGCATTTCCTGATGCAAACAATTGTCCTTGGGGTGAGCTCAAGGTTGACGTTGTTCTTGAGTGTTCTGGTTTCTATACAAGCAAAGAAAAAGCACAGGCTCATATCAATGCCGGCGCTCGTAAGGTAGTTATCTCTGCACCTGCAGGAAACGACCTTCCTACAATCGTTTACAATGTAAACCACAAAACACTTAAAGCATCTGATACAATTATTTCAGCTGCTTCATGTACAACAAACTGTCTTGCCCCTATGGCTAAAGCTCTTAATGAACTTGCAGGTATCAAGTCAGGTATCATGAGCACAATTCATGCTTACACAGGTGAACAGATGATCCTTGATGGTCCTCAGAGAAAGGGTGACCTCAGAAGATCAAGAGCAGGTGCTGTTAATATCGTTCCTAACTCAACAGGTGCTGCAAAAGCAATCGGTCTTGTTATTCCTGAACTTAACGGAAAGCTTATCGGTTCTGCACAGCGTGTACCTACCCCTACCGGTTCAACAACTATCCTTGTTGCTACAGTAGAGAAGAGCGTTACAAAAGAAGAAATCAATGCTGCAATGAAGGCTGCTGCAACTGAGTCATTCGGTTACAACGAGGATGAAATCGTATCCAGCGATATCGTTGGTTCTACATACGGTTCAATCTTTGATGCAACTCAGACAATGGTTGGTCAGGATAACCTTGTACAGGTTGTTTCATGGTATGACAACGAGAACAGCTACACATCTCAGATGGTTCGTACAATTAAGTACTTCTCAGAGTTAGCATAATTCGTTTATTTACGACCTTTAAGGGTCCGGTCAATTGGACCGGACCCTTTATTTTTTATTAATTAGTGCATTTGCACGGAAAAGAGGAAAATATGGCATTAAACAAGAAATCTGTTGATGATTTTAGTGCAAAGGGTAAAAGAGTTCTTGTAAGATGTGACTTCAACGTTCCTTTAAAGAACGGTGAGATTACAGACGAAACCAGAATCGTTGCAGCTCTTCCCACAATTAAAAAGCTTATGAACGATGGAGGAAAGGTTATTCTTTGCTCACATCTTGGTAAAGTTAAAGAAGGACCTAATGAGAAAGAATCTCTTGCTCCTGTAGCAAAGCGTCTTTCTGAGAAGCTTGGCAAAGAAGTTAAATTCATTGCTGATTACAATGTAACAGGTGCTGACACTACAGCTGCTGTTGCAGCTATGAACGAGGGTGATGTAATCCTTCTTCAGAATACCCGTTTCCGTATGGAAGAGGAAACAAAGCCCGCTAAGGCTGGTAAGAAGTTCGCTGAAGAACTTGCAGCTTTGTGTGATGACTATGTATGTGACGCTTTCGGTTCTGCTCACAGAGCACACGCATCAGTTTCAGTTGTTACTGAGTTCGTTCGTGCTAAGGGTGGCAACTGTGCAGTTGGATACCTTATGCAGAAGGAAATTGATTTCCTTGGAAATGCAGTAGAGAATCCCGTTAGACCTTTCGTAGCAATCCTTGG
>JAZQNB010000020.1:0-39536 GCA_045627085.1 Lachnospiraceae bacterium
GGGTTCGAATCCCCCGTGTCTCATAATAAAAGGGAAGCACTTTCTGTGCTTCCCTTTTATTATGAGACACGTAAGAGGGATGAAGAACGGGAAGAATTATGCGTTAGCAGACTTACTCTTTTCTTATCACATTGGTACAAAACTTTCACCGCCAAAGCCGTATGTGACACTAAAAAACGAGTATATATGCGACGTTTAGAGCTTTATACCCTTTCCAAATCCTTATTTATTCTATGTATTTCAAGGGTAACTCATAAAATATATTTGAATCTTGTTTGAAAATAATATAGTATAGAAAGTGCATTTTTGCATATATTTGTATATGAGAAGGTGCGATGTGACGAATAGTAATAAAGGAAGTGTGACGTGAAAGAAGATAACAGAATCGGGCAGGTATATAAAACCAAAGAGAGCCCCCAAAGATTTGCATTTGTTCAGACGATACCGGTGTTGTTAGGCTATATATTCATGGGTATTGCCTTTGGGCTGATGTTAAATGACATAGGATACAATTGGATGTGGGCGCTTTTGATAAGTCTTAGTGTGTATTCTGGAAGTATGCAATTTGTCCTCGTAACACTTTTGTCCGGCGGAGCAAGTGTGCTGACTACCATTGCCATGACACTTTTTGTAAATGGCCGACATATTTTCTATGGGTTATCGTTCATAGACAAGTTTAAAAAGATGGGAGCAAGATATCCGTACATGATATTCTCTCTTACGGATGAGACTTATTCCCTTTTATGTTCTCTTAAAACACCGAAGGACATGGATGAGAAAAAGGTGTCATTTTTAATTGCTAATTTGGATCATTTGTATTGGATAACCGGGTGTGTTCTTGGCGGAGTGATCGGCGAATTGATAAAATTTAACACAACGGGTGTTGATTTTGCAATGACGGCTTTATTTGTAGTGATTGTAATTGATCAGTGGAGAGATATGAAGGAACATCGACCGGCAATTGTCGGGCTGGCCAGTGGAGTGCTGTGTCTGGTTGTGCTGGGAGCAGACAAATTCTTAATACCTTCATTATGTTTGGCTTCAGCAATTTTAGTGGGGGTAAGAAAAAAATGGAACATGCATTAATATTGATTCTTGTTACGGCTGCGGTTACATATTTCCTCAGAGCTTTTCCTTTTATAATGTTTGGACGAAAGAAGGAAGCTCCGGAGATTATTTTGTATTTGGGAAAGGTTCTTCCACCGGCCATTATGGTAATACTTGTTATATATTGTATAAAAGGCATTTCTCTAATTAAGTATCCTTTTGGCTTGCCCGAATTAATCTCTGTTGCCGTGGTGGCGCTTTTGCATATTTGGAAAAAGAATACATTGTTAAGTATAGGTGCAGGAACTGTTTGTTATATGTTACTGATACAGCTGGTGTTTTGAATTCTCCGGGGATTCTCCGGGGAGAATGCTCCCGAATCACCACTGTATTTTTCTGCAAATAAATGGTATAATTAAACGGCATATAGACAAAGCAATTATTAAAATGGAGACAAAATGGAAGCTGAAAAGAAATCCGAAGAATTGAAAGTCGAAGATAAGCCTATAGAGGAAAATATAGGAAGCAAGCCGGAAGAAGCGAAGGCGGAAACCCCCAAGGCCGAAGAAGCGAAGGCTGAAGCCCCCAAGGCCGAAGAAGCAAAGGCTGAAGCCCCCAAGGCAGAAGAAGCAAAGGCGGAAGGACCCAAGGCAGAAGAAGCAAAGGCTGAAGCCCCCAAAGCTGAAGAAACAAAAGCAGGGGATAAAGCTGAGACCAAGCCTGAAGATACCAAGCCGGAATCTGCTAAAGCGACGGAAGGAGCGCCTACACATGAGCTTACTCAACCCAAAGCTGCTCAGCAGACAATTACCAAGAAAGTATATGTAAGGAAGAAAAAGAAAAAACATGTTCTTCGTAATGTTGTCTGGGCTTTGGTCGGTGTGCTGTTTGTAGTCTATCTGATAGGTGTTTTTAATTTCAGAAACCGATTTATTCCATATACATATATAAATGGATTAGATTGCTCTAATTTGGAAACATATGATGTTATACTTCTTTTGGAGAATCAATGTGCTCAATATGCTATTAATATTGAAGGAATTACTGACAGCTCCAAAACAACAGGTACTATTATTACACTTACAGCCAAGGATTTTGATTATAAATCATCCAATAATCTTGTGGATGTTCAGGCGCTGATGGGCAAACAGGATCCGTTTGAATGGCCGGGATGTATTTTCAAAATCAGGCATGATGAAATATTGGAGCATGCGATTGAATATGATGAATCCATGTTGAAGCAGGCTTTACTAAAGTCGGATTGTCTTTGCAATGTCGGAATGAAAAAGGCGGAGAACGCATATATAAGCGATTATCTTGCCGACAAAAACAGATACGAGGTAATTCCTGAAATAGAAGGAACTGAAGTTGATTTTGAAAAAGTATATGCCTGTGTAAAAGAAGCCATAGATAAAGAACTTCCACAGATTAATCTGGTGGAGGCAGATTGTTATAAAAAGGCCGAAATCACATCGGACAACGAGAAATTAACGGATGCGGTTACGGAAGTAAATAAATGGTTAAGAACCAGAATAGAATATGACTGGAATGGTGAAACAGTTGTACTTGATGGGCCGGTTATAAATGAGTGGGTTAAATTCGACGGAATTAATCCGGTATTAGATGAAGAAGCCGTATATAAATTTATTTCCCAAAATGCAGCTAAGTGTGACACATATGGTAAAAACAGGACATTTACCACCGTTCACGGATTTGAAATCACTCTTCCCAGTGGGGCTTACGGATGGCAAACCGATAAAGATGCTGAATGTGAAAGCTTATTAAAAGAAATATATAACGGCGAAGAAATAACAAAAGAGCCGATTTACAGATTCACCGGATATGCGAAAGGCATAAATGACATAGGCAATTCATATGTTGAGGTTGACCTGACCAATCAGCATTTGTATTTGTTTATCGATGGACAGATAGTGCTTGAATCAGATTTCGTATCCGGAGATGTTCACATAGGAAACACAACACCACCCGGAGTTTTCGGAATCACATATAAAACACGGGATGCGGTTTTACGCGGAGCAAACTATGAAACTCCGGTTAATTATTGGATGCCGTTTAACGGAAATATAGGAATGCATGATGCAACCTGGAGAAGAGAATTTGGCGGAGAGATATATCTGTCAAACGGCTCACACGGATGCATCAACCTGCCGCTTCAAAAGGCTAAAGAAATATATGAATATATGGAAGAGCGGTTCCCGGTAGTTTGCTACTATTACAATACACAGGCAAGCGAGGAAGAGGTAATTAACTAATACGCTGTTTTAAGAAAACAGAGTACTAAAAGGCGGAGTGTTTATGGGAAGAATTTTTTGTTTAATGGGAAAAAGTTCAACTGGAAAAGATACCATATTTAAGAAATTGATGGAAAGAGATGATATTAATCTCGGGAAAATTATCCCCTATACAACCAGACCGATTCGTGAAGGTGAAAAGGATGGAGTTGAATATCATTTCTCAAACGAAAAAGGGTATCAGATATTAAAGGCCGGCGGAAAAGTAATCGAGGACCGTTCCTACGAAACATATCACGGGCTGTGGCGATATTTCACGGTAGATGACGGTCAGATAGACATCCGAAATAAAAACTATTGCTTTATAGGCACACTCGAAGCTTTTGAAAAAATGAAAAGCTATTACGGGCCCGGCAAAATTGTTCCCATAATGATAGATTTAGATGACGGAACCAGACTGCAGAGAGCATTAGATAGGGAAAAACGCCCCGAAAATCACAGATATTCCGAAATGTGCAGAAGATTTTTGGCGGATAATGTTGATTTCTCTGAAGACAAAATGGAACGTGCCGGGATAACGAGAACGTTTATCAATGAAGACTTGGAAACCTGTGTAAATGAAATTGCAGCATTTATAAAAGCAAATTTATAAGGAAGTTTACAATGGACATTGGCAAGATTGGCGAAAGTAAAGCTGTAAACAACATAGACAATACGCGTGAGCAAATACCTGCGGACCAATCCTTTAAGTTTATGCTTACAAGCAATATTGAAGAGGCAGAGCTTCAGGCAAAACTTGAAGGCCTGATGAGTGAGATTACGGCTTCCGGCGAGCGTCTTTATAAAAAACGCGATGTCAGGGACATGAAGCATTACCGGGGGCTGGTCAAAGAATTTATAAATGAAATAGTAACCAGATCTCACAGCTTTTCGAGAGAAAATTTCCTTGACAGACGAGGCAGGCACAGGATATACGGAATTATTCGAATGGTGGACGAAAATCTGGACAAGTTGGCGCAGGAACTTATGAAGGATGAAAAAGACAATTTAGAGATACTAAATACCATTGGTGAAATCAGAGGTTTGCTTCTGGACATTTTCACCTGACTTATATAACGAGGAACAAAAGTGCCGAATTTCAATGATATTTGCGGGCAGACGCAGTTAAAAGAACATTTAAAAAATTCTCTTATAAAGAATCAGATATCGCATGCTTACATCATAAACGGCGAAAAATTTTCCGGCAAAGAATATATTGCCGGGATTTTTGCGATGGCGCTTCTTTGCGGAAACAAAAATCAGGCAGAGCCCTGCAACGAATGTCATTCATGCAGGCAGGCGATGACAAAGAATAATCCCGACATAATCTATGTTACTCATGAGAAACCGACATCCATCAGTGTGGACGAAATCAGAATACAGATAAACGGCGATGTAGCTATAAAGCCATATGCCGGCGAACACAAAATATATATAGTGAACGAAGCGGAGAAAATGACGCCGGCAGCACAAAATGCCCTGCTTAAAACCTTAGAGGAGCCCCCGGAATATGTGGTAATTATTTTGCTTACAACCAATGTTAATTCCATGCTGCCCACCATCTTAAGCCGTTGTGTTACACTCAACATAAAACCCGTGGATGATGATACGGTTGAGAAATTCCTGATGGAGAAAAAGCAGATACCCGACTACAAAGCATATGTCTGCGCTGCATTTGCCAGAGGAAACATCGGGAAGGCCATTCTTTTGTCAGAGAGTGAAGACTTTGACAATATTAAATCCAAAGTATTGTCAATTATGAAGCAAATCAGTCAAATGGATGTGAGCGGAATATACAAAACCGTAAAAGAGCTGTCTGAAAACAAAACCGAAATCGATGATTTCTTTGATATAATGTCAATATGGTTTAGGGATGTACTACTATACAAAGCAGAGAAAAACAGAGAGCGTCTCATATTTAAGGAAGAGCTTAACACCATCAAGGAACAGGCAGAGGCGGTGACCTATGAAGGACTGGAAGAGATAACACAAGCCATTGATAAAGCGAAAAGACGCCTTGAGTTTAATGTAAACTACGAGCTGACACTGGAAATGCTCTTAATAGAAATGAAAGAAAAATTGCAAAATTATGCAAAGTAAGATAAAATAAGTCGTGCAATTTTAAAATTCCCCGATTAGTCGAGGTACGGAGGTTATAGATGATAAAAGTAGTTGGAGTAAGATTTCGCACTGCAGGAAAAGTATATTATTTTGATCCATTGCAGTTTGATATTAAGAAGGCTGATCATGTAATAGTAGAGACGGCCAGAGGAATAGAATATGGTTTGGTTGTTGGAGAAATTCGCGAAGTAGCGGATGACGAAGTGATTCAACCACTCAAGCCCGTCATACGAATTGCTAACGAAAGAGACAGTGAGCAGGAAGAGGCCAACAAGAAAAAAGAGAAGGAAGCCTTTAAGATCTGTTTAGAAAAAATAAGAGAACACAACCTGGAAATGAAGCTCATAGATGCAGAGTACACCTTTGACAATAACAAAGTGTTGTTTTATTTTACCGCAGACGGAAGAATAGATTTTCGTGACCTGGTAAAGGATTTAGCTGCTATATTTAAAACCAGGATAGAGCTAAGGCAGATAGGAGTAAGAGACGAGACCAAAATGCTTGGTGGAATCGGAATATGCGGAAGATCTTTATGCTGTCACAGCTACCTCTCCGATTTCATACCGGTTTCCATTAAGATGGCAAAGGAGCAGAATCTTTCTTTAAACCCCACAAAGATTTCCGGTGTATGCGGACGACTAATGTGCTGTTTAAAGAACGAAGAAGACACATACGAGGAGCTTAACCGTCATCTACCGAATGTGGGGGACACAGTTCGCGCATCGGATGGAACAACAGGCGAGGTTCAAAGCATCAACGTACTCAGACAATTAGTCAAGGTACTCGTTGAAAACGGAGACGAGAAAGAATTAAGGGAGTTTCACGCAGACGATTTGACCTTCAAGAGAAATCATGTAAAGAAGGAAGTTGAGCTTTCAAAGGAAGAGCTTTTAGAGCTTGAAAAGCTGGAAAAAGAAGAGCTTGGAGAGATAGCCGAATCTGAAGAAAACAAAAAGACCTATCGTGATAACAAACCGAAACAGAACAATCGTCCCGACAATAAGAACAGAGAAATAAAAAAAGAAGGCAACGATAAGCACAGGCATCATCACCACAACAATAATAATAACAAAAACCGTGAAAGGAAAAATCATAATAATGAATCCCATTCTTAAAGATGGTGAAAGATTAGATGATTTGCAGAGAAACGGCTATCATATTATCCAGAATCCGGAGAAGTTCTGCTTTGGGATGGATGCGGTTTTACTTTCCGGTTTCGCAAAGGCAAAACCGGAGGACAGGCTCTTAGATTTGTGTACCGGAACAGGGATAATACCATTATTAATGGAAGGGCGATATGGCATAAACGAGATAAAAGCCATTGAAATACAGCCTGACAGTGCAGACATGGCAAGAAGAAGCGTGGAGCTGAATTCTTTGCAACAAAAAATAGAAATTATTGAGGCAGACATAAAAGAGGCAGGCAATTTCTTTTCGGCTGCTTCTTTTGACGTAATCACATGTAATCCTCCATATATGATAGGAAATCATGGACTGACCAATCCGGATGAACCAAAGGCCATAGCCCGACACGAAATAAAATGTACACTTGATGACGTTTTGACAGTGACGGCGAAGCTGTTAAAACCCGGTGGACATTTCTATATGGTGCACAGACCATTCCGACTTGCTGAGATAATGACAAAGATGTCAGAAATAAAGCTTGAACCCAAAAGAATGCAATTGGTATATCCCTATGTTGACAAGGAACCCAACATGGTATTGATAGAGGGAGTCAGAGGCGGAAGAAGTCGGATGCAAGTGGAGAAACCGTTAATCGTATATGATGCAAAAGGTGTGTATAATTCCGAAATATATGATATTTACGGATATTAATCAAATAATATGAAAGGCAAAGTTGTTTATGGCGGGAATTCTATATTTATGTGCAACACCCATAGGAAATCTTCAGGACATGACGCCTCGTGTTATCGACACGCTTAGGGAAGTCGATGTTATTGCTGCAGAAGACACCAGAAACAGCATCAAGCTTCTGAACCATTTCGAGATTCACACTCCTATGACCAGCTACCACGAATACAACAAAGTCGAAAAAGCCGGGCAGCTCTTGACCATGCTAAAGGAAGGCAAAAATATAGCGCTGATTACGGATGCGGGAACTCCTGCAATATCTGACCCCGGCGAAGTGATGGTGAAAATGTGTAATGAAGCCGGAATAAAGGTTACATCCCTACCGGGAGCATGTGCATGTATCACGGCACTCACTCTTTCCGGACTTCCCACCGGGCGATTTTGTTTTGAAGGCTTTCTGTCAACTGATAAGAAGGAAAGAAAGCAGATTTTATCAGCATTGATAAATGAAGAACGCACCATAATACTGTACGAGGCACCCCACCATTTGAAAGGGACGCTCCAAGATTTGCTTGACAGCCTCGGAGACAGAAAGATTTCCCTTTGCAGGGAGCTGACAAAGAAATTTGAAACCGTTATTCCCACAACAATAGCTGAAGCCGTCAGATTATATGAGAGTGAGGAACCGCGCGGAGAATATGTTCTGGTAATCGCAGGAAAGAGCCGGGAAGAAATCAAAAAAGAAGAAATATCCGCCTGGGAAAATATGAGCATTGAGGAGCACATGTCTATTTACCTGGGAAAAGGAATGGATGAGAAAGAGGCCATGAAATCCGTCGCAAAAGACAGAGGAGTGGGCAAAAGAGATATATATGCGTATCTGCATGTAAAAAACGAATAGGAGAGAATACCATGGCAGGCAGTTGTGACAGTTGTGTCAATTATATATATGATGAAGACTATGAGGAATATTCCTGCATGGTCAATCTGGACGAGGATGAAATGTACAGATTTATCACAAACCATCAAAACGAATGTCCGTATTACAAGCTTGATGATGAATATGCGGTTGTACGTCATCAAATGTAAGGCTTTAGTATCGGAGAGATATTAACTTGTCAAAATGCATAAAAAATTAAAAAAAATCAAATTAATTACAGTTACTAATACTCTTGTAGGTTTATATTAACTATGATAATATTGATAAGGAAGGTGTGAGGCTACCAACCACACCTTTTTTTATGTCTATTTCATAAAAGAAAGGATAAGGACAAAACTATGAACAATTTGGAACTTCGCAAAATAGCCAATGAAGTTCGAAAAGGAATTATTGAAAGTGTACACGCAGCCAAAGCCGGACATCCCGGTGGATCATTATCGGCAGCAGATGTGTTCACTTTTCTTTATTTTGAGGAGATGAACATTGACCCGAAAAATCCTGATATGGAGGACAGAGACCGTTTTGTATTGTCAAAAGGACACACAGCACCCGGTCTGTATGCAGCTTTGGCGCACAGAGGATTTTTCCCGGTTAAGGATTTAATCACATTAAGAAAAATCGGGTCATATCTTCAGGGACATCCCAGCATCGGAATTCCCGGCGTAGACATGTCATCAGGTTCTCTCGGACAGGGCGTATCTGCTGCAGTCGGAATGGCTCTTGGTGCCAAGATGGACAACAAAGATTACAGAGTATATTCCATTCTCGGAGACGGAGAAATTCAGGAAGGACAGGTTTGGGAGGCTGCGATGTTTGCAGGATTCCATAAGCTCGACAATCTTTGCATTATGGTGGACAACAACAATCTTCAGATTGACGGAACCATCGATGAAGTATGTTCACCTTATCCCATAGATAAGAAATTTGAGGCCTTCAATTTCCATGTAATACATGCTGACGCTCACGACTTTGATGACCTTCGCAAAGCCTTTACGGAAGCGAAAGAGACAAAGGGAGTTCCTACATGCATTATTCTTCATTCGATAAAAGGTAAAGGCGTATCATATATGGAAAACAATGGAAGCTGGCATGGAAAAGCTCCCAACGATGAAGAATTTGAAGTAGCGATGGCAGATTTAGATAAGATTTCAAAAGAGCTTGAGAAGGAGGCGTAGAAATGGCAGATATTAAGAAAGTCGCAACCAGAGACAGCTACGGTCAGACCTTAGTAGAGCTTGGAGCTGAAAACCCCAATATAGTAGTAATGGATGCTGACCTCGCGGGAGCTACGAAAACTGCAATGTTTAAGAAAGCCTATCCCGACAGATTCTTTGATGCGGGAATTGCTGAAGCCAATATGATGGGCGTGGCAGCAGGACTTGCAACCGTAGGCAAAATTCCTTTCGTAAGCAGCTTTGCAATGTTCGCCACAGGCCGTGCATATGAACAGATAAGAAACTCTATCGGATATCCTCATCTCAATGTTAAAATCTGTGCGTCCCATGCCGGAATAACGGTCGGCGAAGACGGAGCAACACATCAATGTAACGAAGACATTGCACTGATGAGAACCATCCCCGGTATGGTAGTTATGGTTCCTTCGGACGACATAGAAGCCCGCGCTGCAGTAAGAGCGGCGGCCGAATATGAAGGACCCGTTTACATCAGACTTGGGCGTGCGGCAGTTCCGGTGGTAAACGACCCTGCAACCTTTAAATTTGAGATGGGAAAAGGACAGGTTGTAAAAGAAGGTAAGGACATTACCATCATTGCAACAGGTATTTGTCTTGACTCTGCAATCGGAGCTGCAAAGCTTCTTGAGGCAGACGGAATAGACGCTGAGATAATCAATATATGCACAATCAAACCCCTTGACGAAGAGCTTGTAATCGCTTCTGCCAAAAAGACAGGCAAAGTAGTTACCGTTGAAGAGCATTCAATAATAGGCGGACTTGGAAGCGCAGTTTGTGATTGCCTCTCCGAGAAGCTTCCCACTCCGGTTAAGAAGCTGGGCATTAATGATGTATATTGTGAATCAGGACCTGCTTTTGATCTTGTTCACAAATACGAACTGGACGCTGAGGGCGTGTATAAAAACATAAAGAAATTCTAGAGTAACATAATCAATCAAAGCCATGTGATAAACATGGCTTTTTTTAAGTAGGGGTAGAAAAGAGTGGTTTTCGGGAATTTCTACAGTTGCTTTAAGATATAATCCTTCACTTTCTCTAAACCACATGCTTTCCATTTCCCGTTATCGGCTTCTTTGGAGAGGGGATAAAGGATTTGAAAATCCAGAATTTCTCCGGGGACACGACCGCTTCTTAAGGGCTCATAGAAATTAGCCACCCACTTGTCTTCTTCGGTATCTTCACAGAATTCGCTCGGCTTTAAATAAATCAGCTGTCTTTTGGTGGCTGCAATTAAAAGCTTGGCGTTTAATGGGGCGAGTAGAGTGTAATCTGATTCCTGAATGGGCGTAAATATATCGGGAAGTGAATGAGATACGATTCTTTCTACATTTCTGTCTGTTAACAATCCCATTGCCTCAAATGAAAAATCGGTTTTTGAAAGCTTAAGCTTGAGCAGCACACCTAATTCCGTGTTAAATTGAGAACGTTGATAGTCGGTGTCAAATACGAAATTACCGAGTGAATAAAAAATGGCTTTGCTTTGGAATAATTCGTAATTGTTCGGAACATGAGGATGGTGCCCTACGACAATATCGGCTCCCATGTTTAGAAACTCAATGTATCTGTCGCGAACATAGGGTGAGGGAAGAGCTGTGAATTCTTCACCGCCGTGAGAAACGATGATGCACCAGCGACATTTCTTCTTGATTTCATTTATTTTGGCTTGAATTCTGGGTATATCGCTCCAGGATAAACAGCCGGGGGTGCTTTCATCTGCTTTTCTGCAGGCTCTTTGGTAACCAACAGTAAATATACCGATACCACCCGCTTCCTTTAGGATAACGGGTGCTGAAGCTTCGTCTATATTCATGCCGGCGCCAATCGTTTTGACGTCTGACTCCCTTGCCTGGTTTAATGTGTCCAAGAGGCCTTGCGCTCCCGCATCCATAATATGATTATTACAAATGCTCCAAATGTCTGCTCCGATTCTTTTCAAAAAAGTAGTAGCCTGGGGGTCAATAGTGTGCATGAGCTTTTCCACACCATTTTCCTTTATCTGTTTATTCATAGCTGAAAGAGGACCTTCCACATTTGCCACCACATGGTCGGCGGTCTGCAAAAAATCCATTATAGATTCGTCCAGGAGGTTTTCGTCTTCCCATTTTCCGTTCATGTAATTGTCAAATCCGATATCACCTGTGAATACAATTGAAGCTGTGTCTTTCATTTGCCGGGCCTCCGAATATATTTTGGGGTAATATTTTTACTCCCTCTGCTTTTACATTTTACTCGTGGAGGGTTCTTTTGTCTATATTGGTGTCGAGGGCTTTGTTTGCAAAGTTTTATCCGCTATTTTCAATGACAGTCGTGTTATATTGTAGTAGAATCATGAGAGAGGAATTTTCCAAGAGACAAAGGGATATAAATCTGATTATGGCGCTGACGGTGATGATTAAACCGGTCTCGGGTAATTGTAATTTGAATTGTTCATATTGCTTTTACAGAAAAGAGTCGGAGCAAAGAAAAATAAGTTCATATGGAATGATGTCTTTGGAAACACTGAAAAACATAGTAAGGAAAACCATTAATTGTGATGATGCAACTGTGACTTATGTGTTTCAGGGAGGGGAGCCGACCCTCGCAGGCATTGACTTTTATAAAGAGTTTGTACAATTGGTCAAAAAGTACAACAAAAACAGTAAAAGAGTATGCTTTGCCATTCAGACAAACGGAACACTATTAGATGAGGAGTGGGCAGACTTTTTAAAGGCAAATCGTTTCCTTACCGGAATATCAATTGACGGGCCGGGAGAAATACATGAGATTATCAGGGGCTGCTCCTATGATGCCGCAATTCGCGCCATAGGGCTGCTCAATAGCGTGAATGCCGAATTCAATGTACTTACTGTTGTAAATGACTCAAATGTCAATTGTGCGAAAGAGATTTACGGGCATTTTAAAAAGCTGGGCATAATGTATCAGCAGTATATTCCCTGCATCGGGGAAGCTGCTATAGATGCAAAGGATTTCGGTGAATTCCTGACGGAGTTGTTTGAGGAGTATTATAAGGATGCCTTGTTGGGTAGGGCGCCGTATATCAGAAATTTTGATAATTATATAGGTATACTTAAGGGTTACTGCCCGGAGGCGTGCGACCATGCCGGGGTTTGTGGCAGGGATTTAGCTATAGAAGCAGACGGAAGTGTGTTCCCGTGTGATTTTTATATGACGGATGAGTATTATCTGGGTAATCTGAATGCAGATGCTCTCTCGCAGCTTGAGATGAAAAGAAATGAGATAGATTTTACGGGGGAGTCACGTAAGCTTTCGGAGCAATGCAAATCCTGTGAATACTATAGATTTTGCAGAGGCGCTTGCAGGAGAAACCGGAATGAGGCCGGATTAAATCTGTATTGTGAAGGCTACAAAATATTTTTTGACAACTGTTTGCACAAATTAAAGGAGTTGTGATTATTATGAAAGCCATTTTGTTATTGATGGATACTTTAAACAGGCATATGCTGAAATGCTATAACGAAAATGCAGAAGCTGTCACTCCGAATATTGACAGGCTTGCTAAAAAATGTCGTGTGTTTGACAATCATTATATCGGCTCGGCTCCATGTATGCCGGCAAGGCGCGATATATTGACGGGAAGGCTTAATTTCCTGGAACGTGGTTGGGGACCCATAGAACCGTATGATGTTACTTTTACTCAAATATTAAAAAAGAACCATATCTTTTCTCATATAGTAACTGACCATTGCCATTATGCTGAGTTGGGTGGGGAAGGATATTTGCAGTCCTACACGACATGGGATTTAATCAGAGGTCAGGAGGTAGACGCGTATACATCCAGGGTGGATGAGCCGGATTATCCCAAGGAATATATAGGCAGGGTCGGACGTGCATATCAATGGAACAGAACCGAATTTAAGGAAGATTGTGATTTCCCGACACCCAAAACACTTTCGCATGCAATTAAGTGGCTTAAAGATAATGAAGGTGCCGATAATTATTTCCTGCAGATAGAGTGCTTTGACCCGCATGAACCTTTTGATGCAACACAGGAATTTAAATCGCTGTATCCAGACACTTTTTCAAAGGTTTATGAGTGGCCTCGATATGACAATTTAGGGCCTGACGAGACTAAAGAAGCGCTTGTACATTTGAGGCATATGTACTGTGCAACCTTGTCGATGGCAGACAAATGGGTGGGTAAGCTAATAGACGAGATGGACAGGCAGAAGCTTTGGGAGGATACGCTATTTATACTGACTTCGGACCATGGGCATATGCTGGGGGAACATAATGCAACCGGCAAAAACAGATTTCACGCGTGGAATGAGATGAGCAGGATTCCTTTCCTGATATATATGCCTCATAAGGAAAATGAGCAAAGAGGAAGAGCGCTTACGCAGAATATAGATATTTTTCCAACTGTTTTGGATTATTTTAATATAGAATATGACAGAAAGAAGCTGCATGGCCGTTCCCTGGAGGTCTTGTATGAAAATGAGGAAAAAGTCAGGGATTATGGACTTTACGGGTGGTTCGGAAAGCCGGTAAATATCACTGATGGCAAATATACCTATTTCAGAGCGCCGAAGGATCGTAAGAATGCACCTCTTTATCAATATTACGGAATTCCCACGACATTGTTTAACTACGTTGGGACAGATTATCGGTATGTGGATACCGGTAAATATTTAAAATGGACGGATGCAACGGTATTTCGGTATAACCAGGCCGCGGCTGATAATTATGAGATGAAGGATGTGGTCGAAGAAGTATATTCCTCCCGCCTGTATGATGTGGAGAAGGACCCTGAGCAGTTACATGATATAACGGACGCAGAAAAGGTTAAGAAAATGGAAAAGGCTTTGAAGGATACGCTTATTGAATTGCAGGCTCCGGATGAGCAGATAGAGAGACTTGGATTAGAAGAAGTATGAAAAGACAAAAGAATCGCATTTTTGTGTTGTTTTTAAATATGCTGTATATAAGTGCCTGCACCTTTGGCGGAGGCTTTGTTATAGTATCCATTATGAAGAAGAAATTCGTCGATGAATTAAAGTGGATGACGGAAGAAGAAATGCTGGATATCATAGCTATTTCTCAGAGCTGTCCGGGAGCAATTGCCGTAAATGCCGCAATAATGACGGGCAGAAATCTGTGCGGTGCGGCAGGTGTAGTTTTTGCCGTACTTGGAACAATTATTCCACCGGTAGCCATCATAATGCTGATATCTCTGTTTTATAATGCTTTTGCAGCAAACAGGATAGTGACGGCTGTTCTTTTCGCCATGCAGGCAGGGGTCGCTGCCGTGGTTATTGATGTGGCGATTTCTCTTTTGATTAAAGAACTGAAAAAGAAGCAGATTTTCAGCAATGCTTTGATGGCAGTTGCTTTTGTATTAGTGTTTTTCTTTAAGATAAATGTGATATTGGTTATTCTAGGAGGTGCATTAGCGGGAGCTGTGTTTGCTCTTGCTACGCGGAAAGGGGGCAAAAATGATTTATCTTGAGTTGTTTTGTGCTTTCTTTTTCGTGGGGCTTTTTTCCGTGGGAGGCGGGTATGCCGCGATTCCTTTAATAGAGGAACAAATGGTATATACACATGCATTTATCAGCGAGGGTGAGTTCGCAAATCTCGTTTCAATCGCCGAAATGACACCGGGCCCCATAGCCGTAAACGCAGCTACTTTTATCGGAATGAAGATTACGGGCGTGCTCGGAGGTCTGGTGGCAACACTTGGAGTTATAGCACCATCTCTTATCGTGGTGAGCATTATTTATATGCTGTATAGGAAGTACAGAAATCTTGTGATTTTGGAAACAATTATGACTTCGCTTCGGGCCGTGGTTGTAGCTTTGATTGCGTCTGCCGGACTGTCACTCCTGAAAACAGCGCTTTGGAGCGAAGGGCAAATGTCGATTTTAAGTATGGATTACGTACAATTGATAATTTTTGCTTTAGCATTATGTGTTTTGAGAATCAAAAAGGTTAATCCGATTGTGGTAATGCTTTTATGCGGAGCGTTCGGAGGCGTGCTTGCAGTCTTGACGTAAAAAACGTAGATTGGTATAATCACTAAGGTTTATGGAATATATTTGATTGGTTTATCTATATACATTAGGAGGATCTAAAAAATGGCAAATTGGAAAAATTTGGACACGCTTTCAGCATTTGATGCACTTAAGAAAGCCAAAAAAGTCAACCTGAAATCCGTTATGAGCGGAGAGGGCGGAGCAAAAAGAGTAAAGGAAATGTCTGTACCTATGGCAGCCGGTCTTTCCTTTAATTATGCGGCAAAGGCTGTGGATGCCGAAACTATTGATGCCTTGGCAGCACTTGCAGACGAAGCAGAGCTTATTGACAAATTCGAAGAGCTTTACAACGGCGCAGTAATTAACACAGGCGAGAAGAGACTGGTGCTTCATCAGTTATCCCGCGGACAGCTTGGAAAGGATGTAATAGCTGATGGAGTAAACAAAAGAGAGTTTTATGTTTCTCAGCAGAAAGCCATTGCAGAATTTGCAACAAAAGTTCATGCAGGTGAGATAGCAAATGCAGACGGCGAGAAATTTACTACGGTAGTACAGATAGGTATCGGTGGTTCAGACCTTGGCCCCAGAGCTATATATCTTGCACTTGAGAACTGGGCAAAGGCAAACAATAAATTCATGATGGAAGCTAAATTCATTTCCAATGTTGACCCGGATGACGCGGCAGCAGTACTTAACGGAATTGATGTAAAGCATTCCCTTTTCGTGCTTGTTTCCAAGTCCGGAACAACACTTGAAACACTTACAAACGAGTCTTTTGTTAAGGATGCATTAAAGAAGGCAGGTCTTGATGCTTCCAAGCATATGATTGCCGTAACAAGTGAAACCTCACCTCTTGCCAAGTCAAGTGATTATCTTAAAGCATTTTTCATGGATGATTTTATCGGCGGAAGATTTTCTTCCTGTTCTGCAGTAGGCGGAGCAGTATTGTCACTTGCATTCGGACCTGAAGTGTTTGCGGAATTCCTTGACGGAGCTGCAGATGAGGATAAGCTTGCAACCAATAAAGACATCAGAAAGAATCCTGCAATGCTGGATGCATTAATCGGTGTATATGAGAGAAATATTCTCGGTTATCCTGCAACGGCTGTGCTTCCTTACTCACA
This sequence comes from Lachnospiraceae bacterium, assembly GCA_045627085.1. Lineage (GTDB taxonomy): Bacteria > Bacillota > Clostridia > Lachnospirales > Lachnospiraceae > RGIG10340. The sequence continues at coordinate 16,519 of JAZQNB010000020.1, forward strand.
GGCACTTTCCCGTTTCCCTGCACATTTGCAGCAGGCAGATATGGAGTCGAACGGTAAGAGCGTAAACAGATTCGGTGAAAGTGTTGATTATGTAACAGGTCCTGTAATCTTCGGCGAACCCGGTACTAACGGACAGCATTCATTCTACCAGTTGCTTCACCAGGGAACAGATATTATTCCTCTTCAGTTCATCGGATTTAAAAACAGCCAGATAGGAACTGATGTGGTTATTCAGAATTCCACCAGCCAGCAGAAACTTTGTGCAAATGTTGCTGCACAGATTGTTGCTTTTGCCTGTGGAAAAGATGATGAGAATAAAAACAAGAACTTTGAAGGAGGACGTCCTTCATCAATAATCATTGGAGACAAGCTTACTCCTGCAGCTATGGGAGCACTTCTTTCTCACTTTGAGAATAAAATCATGTTCCAGGGATTTACCTGGAATGTTAACAGCTTTGACCAGGAAGGCGTTCAGCTCGCAAAGGTTTTGGCTAAGAAGGTTCTTGCTCATGAAACAGACGGTGCGCTCAAAGAGTACAGCGATTTGTTAAATATCTAGGAAAGAGGAAGGTATGGAATACATATTATCTCCATCAATGCTCTCGGCCGATTTTTCCATATTGGGAGAGCAGCTAAATGAACTTAAAACCTCAGATGTTAAATGGTTACATGTGGATGTTATGGATGGCATATTTGTGCCATCCATATCCTTTGGAATGCCGGTAATTAAGAGCATTCGAAAGGCATCCGACATGTTTTTTGACGTGCACCTGATGATAGACAGGCCGGAAAGATATATTCATGAGTTTGCCGAGAGTGGAGCAGATTTAATTAATTTTCACCTCGAAGCAACAGAAGATGTTTTCGGTACTATTGAGCTTATCCGAAAGGAAGGCAGAAAAGTAGGAATTACCATTAAGCCGAATACTCCGGCAGCGGCGGTTGAACCTTATCTTGAGGCTGTGGACATGATACTTATTATGACCGTAGAACCGGGCTTTGGCGGACAGAAGCTGATTCCCGAATGTGTGGGCAAAGCGACTCAGATTAGGCAAATGCTGGAGAAAAAAGGGATTTTTCGCGACATCGAGATTGACGGCGGTGTAAATGCTGACAATATACGCAGCATAAAGGAGGCCGGCGCAAATATCTTTGTGGCAGGCAGTGCAGTATTTAAAGACAGCATTAAGCAAAACGTTTTGGCACTTACAAAAGCGATTGAGTAACAGTTTGATAATCTTTAATTTTTCGCGCATACATGTTATAATCTATATATAAAGATTATTGGAGGTGGGGCGTATGGTAATCACAATTTCCAGAACCTTTGGAAGCGGTGGAAGACTGATGGGCAAGGCACTTGCCGAGAAACTTGGGTATAAATTCTACGATAAAGAGCTGATGAAGGAGCTCTCCGTGGAAACCGGAATAAACGAGGCACTTTTTGGTGAGTCCGATGAAAGACTTTCAAAGAATTACCTCGGTCAGGATACAGACTGGATGAAAAATCCCATTCCGGTCGGACCAAGCGATAAAAGGTATTCTTCCGAAGGAAACCTTTTCAGACTTGAGGCTGAGAAAATCCGTAAGCTTGCCGATACGGAGGATTGTATTATCATGGGTCGATGTGCAGACAGAATCTTAGCAGGCAGAAAAGATGTCGTTAGGATTTATGCATATGCCGACAAGAACGAGTGTATTAAAAGGACGATGGAAGTATGCGGGCTTAATGAAAAGGAAGCAGCGAAACGAATTGCTACCATCGACAAGTATCGCGAGAATTATCACAGGCATTTCACGGGTGTTGAGCTTTCCGATGCCAGAAACTATGACTTGTGTATAAATACCGGTTCCCGTTCCGTAGAGGAGCTGTGTGAATTGGCGTACGCATATGTAAAGAAATAATAAAAGCTCAGGCTTGTATGGGTCACTTATCCCGGAGGGCGCAGTACTTGACATCCCGCAATAACTATGCTACTCTAACTTCAATATATAAAGGCAATGATGAAAAGAGTAGATTGTCGCAGGAGTTTACAGAGAAAATCCCCTTGGCTGAGAGGGATTGATTACCCCGATAATTGAAGATGGCTTCTGAGCTGCGCACCGAACCGTGTATTTAGGCAAGGCTGCGACGGGATTCGCCTGTTAGAGCGAATAGGGTTTATGGACCTGATGAGGTCTGCCGTAAAGGCAGATGAAGAGAAGTGGTACCGCGACGAACAATCGCCTTCTCACGTAAAGAAAATTGCGTGAGAAGGTTTTTTTTATTTCTCACGGCCATTTGAAAGGAGAAAATGGAAATGGCAGAAAAATATTATATTACAACCGCTATAGCTTATACCTCCGGTAAACCGCATATCGGCAATTCCTATGAGATAGTAATGGCAGATGCAATCGCAAGATTCAAGCGTCAGGAGGGATATGATGTATTCTTCCAGACAGGAACAGATGAGCATGGCCAGAAAATTGAGGAAAAGGCAGCCGCCAAAGGGGTTTCGCCCAAGGAATTTGTTGACGAGGTGGCAGGAATTATACGCAATATTTGTGACAGCTTAAATGTATCTTACGACAAATTTATCAGAACGACAGATAAGGATCATGAAGAACAGATTCAGAAGATTTTCAAGAAAATGTATGATAAAGGTGACATCTATAAAGGTGCATACGAGGGAATGTATTGTACACCCTGTGAGTCTTTCTGGACAGAAAGTCAGCTTAAGGATGGAAAGTGTCCTGACTGTGGCAGAGACGTAAAGCCTGCAAAAGAAGAAGCATATTTCTTCAAAATGAGTAAATATGCCGACAAGCTTATGAAGTACTACGACGAGCATCCCGAATTTATTCAGCCGGTGTCGCGTAAAAACGAGATGGTGAACAATTTCTTAAAGCCCGGTCTTCAGGATTTGTGTGTTTCCAGAACCTCGTTTAAATGGGGAATTCCCGTAACCTTTGATGAGAAGCATGTGGTTTATGTATGGCTTGATGCACTTTCAAACTATATAACCGGAATAGGTTATGATGCGGATGGAAATTCCTCCGAGCAGTATAAAAAATTATGGCCTGCTGATTTACATCTGATTGGAAAGGATATCGTCAGATTCCATACAATTTATTGGCCTATTTTCCTTATGTCCCTGGGGGAGCCGCTTCCCAAGCAGGTGTTCGGACATCCCTGGCTTTTGCAGGGCGGTGAGAAAATGAGCAAGTCCCGCGGAAACGTTATTTATGCGGATGACCTTATCGATCTGTTTGGAGTAGATGCAATCCGTTATTTTGTGCTTCATGAGATGCCTTATGAGAATGATGGAACCATCACCTGGGATTTGGTTGTAGAAAGGTTTAATTCAGATCTTGCAAATATTCTTGGCAATCTGGTAAACAGAACTATTTCCATGACCAACAAATATTTCGGCGGAGTTGTTACAAGCACCGGTGTTTCAGAGGCTGTTGACGGTGACCTTAAGGCTGTTGTTGTTGCTGCAAGAGATAAGATGAGCGCAAAGATGGATGAGATGAGAGTGGCCGATGCCATAAATGAAGTTTTTGCAATTTTCCGTCGCTCCAACAAATATATTGATGAAACAGAGCCCTGGGTACTTGCGAAGGATGAGGCAAAGGCTGACAGATTAAGAGAGGTTTTATATAACCTTACAGAGTCTATCGTGATAGGAGCTAATCTCTTGATTCCGTTCATGCCAAGTACGGCTGACTCCATATTAAGACAGGTGGGCGAGGAAAAGAGAGACTTTGCGAAGTTGAATGAGTTCGGTAATTTTGTTTCGGGTACTAAGGTGATTGAGACACCTGAAATGCTTTTTGCACGCCGCAATCTTAAAGAGGTTATGATTGAGGTAGAGAAAATAAAAGAAGCTCAGCGCGCAGAGTATGCAAAGGAAAACGGCATACCTAATGAAAGTGAAGAGCCCGTAATTGATATAGAGAAAAAGCCCGAGATAAGCTACGATGATTTTGCCGCTTTACAGTTTCAGGTAGGTAAGATTATCAAATGTGAGGAAGTGCCTAAGTCAAAGAAGCTTCTGTGCAGTCAGGTACAAATCGGTTCTGAAGTAAAGCAGATTGTATCCGGAATAAAACAGCATTACAGTGCAGAAGAAATGGTGGGCAAGAAAGTCATGGTATTAGTTAACTTAAAGCCTGCAACACTCGCCGGAGTATTGTCTGAAGGAATGCTTCTGTGTGCGGAGGATGCTGAGGGCAACCTTGCACTTTTGACACCTGAAAAGGATATGCCCGCAGGCGCAGAGATTTGCTAAAAACTTTATAAATTTGGACTTCACTTTTGAAATTTGCAGAAATCTACTGTATAATAAACACGTGGTTTTAGTTAATTAAAACCGCGTGTTTTTGTTTTGGTGCGGATGAAAGTCGTGGAAAACGGGGGAGGAGCCATGAAAAAAGAGGAGTTCTATTTTGATTCACGAGATGAGATAACCAAAATTCATGCTGTCAGATATACACCTGATACAGACAGGCCAAGGGCTGTTTTGCAGATTATTCACGGAATGAGTGAGTATATTGAAAGATACGAGCCGTTCATAGAGATTATGGTTGATAAGGGCTTTGTTGTTGTGGGCGAGGACCATTTGGGGCACGGACTGAGTGTGGCTGAGGGAAGTGTTCACGGGTATTTCTGCAAAAAGAACGCCGCAACTGTAGTTGTTCGGGATGTACACAGGCTTAAAAAACTTACCCAGGAAATTTACCCTGATATTCCGTATGTTATCATGGGTCACAGTATGGGTTCTTTTATAGCCAGGAATTATATCGCCATGTATGGAAGCGGAATAGATGCTGCAATTATCATGGGAACCGGCAATTCCCCAATGTGGCTTATAAATACGGGGAAGTTTTTAGGTGACATTATGAAGCCTTTTTGCAATCCCTATGCACCAAGCAATGTGCTCAATAAAATAGCATTCAGCACTTATAACGGCAGGATAGAGAATCCGAGGACGGATTTTGACTGGCTGACGAAGGACGAGACTATAGTAGACAAATATATGGCTGACGAAAAATGCGGCTTCGTATTTACGATAAACGGGTTTGACACGATGTTTACCTTTATTGCACGCTCTGAGAAAAAGAGTAATCTTTCATGTGTGCCAAAAACACTTCCGGTATTGTTTATATCCGGAAATGATGACCCGGTAGGTAATTACGGTGAGGATGTAAAGAAAGCATACGAGGCTTTAAGGGCAGCAGGTGTGTCCGATGTTACTTTGAAGCTGTATCCGGGCGACAGGCATGAGATTTTAAATGAAACCGACAAGGATGCTGTAATCAGTGATTTATATGATTGGATTGTTTCAAAAATATAGATTTAAGCAGGGGTAGCTTATGGATTACAAAGGGGATTTTATTGTGCGATGGGCACAGGAAGCAGATTGGGAACCGGCGATGCAGATGGTCTGGAAAACTTTTCTGAAGTTTGAAGGAAACGAATATACCCAATTGGGTATCAAAAATTTCTTTGATTTTGTCACCGATGATGATTTGAGAGAATCATTTCTCCGAGGAGAATACGTAATGGTTGTTGCGGAAAAGGATGGAGAAATCGTCGGTGCAGGTTCTTTGCGCGGAGACAACTTCCTGTCACTTTTGTTTGTTGATGAGAGATATCACCGACAGGGAATAGCGACTGCACTGCTTGATACGCTGTGTGATTATCTGATGGAGGAAGGACAGTTTCGTATTGTCGTCAATTCTTCTCCATATGCGGTTGGGTTTTATGAAAAGAAGGGCTTTACACAAACTGCCCCGGAGATGGCTTTTGCAGGAATTCGGGTAACGCAGATGAATAAGCTCCTGATATAAAGGAAGGAAAAAGAAGTTATGAAAATATTTGATTTAGACAGCCCGTTTATGCAATGGCTGAACAAATTTGCAAATTTGATGTTTTTAAATTTGCTTACTCTTATTACGATGATACCGATTGTTACCATCGGGGCATCTTTAACGGCGATGAATTATGTTGCCTTGAAAATAGTAAGAGATGAAGATTATTATGTAACCAAGTCTTTTTTTAAGTCATTTAAACAGAATTTTAAGCAGGCAACCGGCATTTGGTTTATTTTCTTCATAATCGGCGCTGTCCTTGGGGCTGATTTCTATATTTTAAACAATATTGAAGGGCTTCCTTTGGAAAATGTCTTAAAGGTTGTGATTGGAGCGATAGCAATAGTGGTAGCGCTTGCTTTTGTTTTTGTGTTCCCACTGTTGTCAAAGTTTGACAATACGGTGAAGAAAACCGTTAAAAATGCATTTATGATAGGCTTGTACAAATTCCCTATAGCTTTGGTCATGGTGGTATTGTATGCATTGCTTTTGATTGTGTCAGCCATAGATATTAATATGGCAATGAGAATATTCCCGATTTTTATTTTCTTTGGACTGTCCGCACCGGCTTACGTTGGCGCCCTGATGTACAATAAGTTTTTTAAGAAGCTTGAGGACCGGATTAATGAAAACAATGCGTCAGGGGAAGAACCGGAAGAAGCTTCCGGGGACGATGAGCGTATTTTCCATGATGAGCTGGACACAAGCATTGTTGTGGATGAGGACGGCAATCCGATGTAGAGTTTGATATCGGCATAATGACGTATATTTATAGCGATATTGGTCAATATGACCATAATTTATATGATTTTTATTTTTTATGAGCAATTCATACAATATTTCACAAAAACTTTGTATATATAGGTTATGTTCATGAAAATTAAAATAAGCTATACTGACTATAGTGTGGTGGCAAAGTCCGCCAAGTTGACAACTGAAAGGAGTTTTATTTATGGCAGGTTTATCACTCAAAAACATTACCAAGGTATATCCTAATGGTTTTGAAGCAGTAAAAGATTTTAACCTCGAAATCCAGGACCAGGAGTTCATCATTTTCGTTGGACCTTCAGGTTGTGGTAAAACAACAACACTTCGTATGATCGCAGGTCTTGAAGATATTTCTTCCGGCGAGTTATACATTGGAGACAGACTCGTAAATGACGTAGAGCCTAAGGACAGAGATATCGCAATGGTATTCCAGAACTACGCTCTTTATCCTCATATGACAGTATACGATAACATGGCTTTCGGTCTTAAACTTAGAAAGGTTCCTAAGGATGAAATCGACAAGCAGGTTAAAGAAGCAGCTAAGATTCTTGACCTTACAAAGCTTCTTGATCGTAAGCCTAAGGCTCTTTCAGGTGGACAGAGACAGCGTGTTGCCATGGGTCGTGCAATCGTTCGTAATCCTAAGGTATTCCTTATGGATGAGCCTCTTTCAAACCTTGATGCTAAACTTCGTGTACAGATGCGTATCGAAATCGCTAAGTTACACCAGAACCTTGGAACTACTATTATCTACGTAACACATGACCAGACCGAGGCTATGACACTAGGTACAAGAATCGTTGTTATGAAGGATGGTGTTATCCAGCAGGTTGATACACCTCAGAACCTTTATGAGAAACCTGGCAACCTCTTCGTTGCAGGATTCATGGGATCACCTCAGATGAACTTCATCGATGCTACAGTTAAGGTTGCAGGAGATGCAGCATTCCTCGTAGTAGGCAATCATGAGATTCCTCTTCCTCCCGCAAAGGCTAAGAAGGTTATCGATGGCGGTTATGACGGAAAGGTTGTTACCTTTGGTATCCGTCCTGAAGATGTATATGATTCAGAAATGTACATCGAAGCTTCACCTGCAAGCGTATTTGAATCAACTGTTAAGGTTTATGAGCTTCTTGGTGCTGAAGTTTACCTTTACTTTGATCTTGAAGAGTTCCCTATCACTGCAAGAGTAAATTCTCGTACAAATGCAAGACCCGGAGATCCTATCAAGTTTGCATTCAACCTTGAGAAGATTCATATCTTTGATAAGGAAACAGAAATGACAATTACCAACTAGTATTAGTTGACGACGTCAAAAGAGGTGCCATACTCGCGTGCGAGTAGGACACCTCTTTATTTGCATATTATGTGCAAGTAATTTATAATATAGACATCTGTAGATGCAACTTAAAACGGAGGCAGAAAGTATGATTACAAATCAGGTGATTCAGACTTCAATAGAGGAATTGAAGGCTATTACAAAGGTGGATTTGGGCGTGTTTGATTTAAAAGGTGAAGCTGTGGCAACGACCGCAGACATGAGCGAGATCAAATGTGAATTTGTGATGACTTTTGCTGATTCTCCGGCTGAAAGTCAGGTCATCGGTGGCATGCATTTATTAAAGGTTATGGATGAATCCGAGGTTTCATATGTTCTGATAGCCAAGGGGCCTTCCGAGGATGCATATAATGTGGGGAAAATTGCTGCCTGTCAGTTGAAGAATCTTATTATTGCATATAAAGAAAAATATGACAAAAACAATTTCTTTCAAAATCTGCTGTTAGACAATATGCTATTAGTGGATATTTACAACAGAGCTAAAAAGCTTCATATCGATGCAACCGCACCGCGCGTGGTATATATGGTAGAAGCCAAGCTTGAAAAGGACAGTATTATAAGGGAAATATTAAAGGGAATGTTTTCGCCTCAGTCGGGGGATTATCTAACTGCGGTTGATGAAAATAATATATTGTTGGTCAAGTCAGTTGAAAGCAGTACAACTCCGGAGGAATTAAAATACACGGCGGATCAGATAGTGTCCATGCTGAATGCCGAAGCAATGATTAATGCCAGAGTATCCTACGGAACAATAGTAAACGAACTTAAGGATGTATCAAAATCCTATAAAGAAGCTAAGATGGCTATGGAGGTAGGTAAGATATTTTACACTGAGAGAAGTGTGGCAGCGTATTCCGCATTGGGTATCGGACGACTTATTTACCAGCTTCCCATCAGCTTGTGCAAAATGTTTATAGAGGAAATCTTTAAAAACAAACTTCCTCTTGATCTCACAGAGGAAGAGCTGGGAACCCTTCAGATATTTTTTGACAACAATCTGAATATTTCCGAAACAGCAAGGCAATTATACCTTCACAGGAATACACTTGTGTACCGATTGGAGAAAATTCAGAAGGCAACGGGCCTTGATCTTAGAAACTTTGATGATGCGTTAACCTTCAAAATTGCTCTAATGGTGGTAAACTATATGGATCATTTGGAAAATGAAGGTTTATAAAGACCTTCAAAGTTAAAATCCGGTATAAAACTGTCGCTTGCGGCTTCTCCGTTTTGGATGAAGCCGTTTTTGATACCTATTTTTTCGGCAAAGGTCAGTATGCGCGCATATTCTTTGGCATCCAGTTTTCGGTTTAGTTTGTCGTTATCGGCAACATGGGGAAGCGGTGTGTATTGACTCATGATGCTTATATAAATGTCGTCTTTATATTTCTCGTGGAGATATCTGAGAATGTGTTTCGTATCGGGTACTAAGCCCGGCATGCATAAGTGCCGCACTATAACCCCCTTTTTAATCAAGCCGTTGTCTGAATATTCAAAAATACTGTCAGGAGAAGAATCATCTGAAAATAAGGCAGGCCCAACTTGCCTAAACATCTCGTCAATGGCTTTGGTTGCTACTTCAAAATAATCCGGAGCATTTGAGAATTCTTTTGATATATCGGCGGAGCAGTATTTAAGGTCCGGCAGATATACATCGATTAATCCGTCAAGCATTTCTAAGGTTTCGGGTTTTTCATAAGATGAAGTATTATAAATGACAGGAATTTGAAGCCCTGCGGTTTTGGCGCGTTCAAGGGAGACTGCAATTTGCGGAACATAGTGGCTTCCGGTAACGAGATTGATATTATTTGCACCCTGGTCCTGTAACTCGAGATATATGTCCGACAATCTTTCAATTGAGATTGCCTGTTTGACTTGGGATTTGGCAAGCTGAAGATTTTGACAAAACAGGCATTGCAGGTTGCAACCGGAGAAAAACACTGCACCTGAACCGGAATGACCGGAAATACAGGGCTCTTCATAGAAATGCAGTGCGGCCCGGGCAGCTGTTATCCTGGCCGGACTTTTACAATAGCCGGTTTTCCCGGCCAATCTGTTGACGTTACAGTTCCTGGGACAAAGTGTACAGGAGGACATATTTTGTTCAATCAAAAGGTTAAAATCATTCATTTTCTCAAAAAATAAGGTGCATGCATTTAAAGGCAGGCACCAATCACAATTGTCATATTTACAAATACCGTACAGCTAAGGCCTTAATCCCGGCGCCCTTGCGGCACATGAGAGGTTTGTCTTAGTGCTGCTTCGTTCCCGACCTGACACGGTTCGTCAATTCCCATTGCGCAAGACCGGGAGACCATTAACTGCACGGCAATAATCAGTTTATGTAACTTTCTTACTTTTGTCAAGGGCAATAGCTTTTTGGGGTGGAAAGGGGGTTAAAATCGTGGTAAAATTACGAAAAGAAAGAGGATTGAAAACGAAATGGCTAAAATTACCACTGTTCATGAAAAATATATGAGGGCTGCCATAAAGGAAGCCATGAAGGCGTATGCCTTGGGCGAGGTGCCGATAGGCTGTGTTATAGTATATGAGGGTAAAATAATCGGCCGTGGGTACAATCGTCGAAATACGGACAAAAACACTCTTGCACATGCCGAGATAACTGCAATTAACAAAGCAAGCAGGAAAATGGGCGATTGGAGACTGGAGGGGTGTACCTTATATGTTACTCTGGAGCCCTGCCAGATGTGTGCCGGGGCTATTGTTCAGGCGCGTATTCCGGAGGTGGTGTATTCGTGTATGAATCCCAAGGCAGGATGCGCAGGTTCGATATTGAATATATTGAATGTGCCGGAGTTTAATCATCAGGTTAATGTCACAAAAGGCGTTCTTATGGAGGAATGCAGTGAAATGCTCAAAACTTTTTTTGTTAATCTGCGAATTAAAGTGAAAAAAGAAAAAGAAGAGCGAAAAGAAAATGAGCTTTATGAATAAAGAGGAAAAGATAATGTCTCCTGATTTTGAAAACAAATTATTATTTGAATGTCCGGATATTAAAATATTGGATTGTACTCTTCGCGACGGCGGACTGGTTAATAATTTTTTCTTTGAGGATGATTTTGTAAAGAATCTGTATTTGGCCAATGTCCGGTCCGGAGTGGATTATATGGAATTCGGATATAAGGCTTCTTACGATTTGTTTGACAGAAAAGATTACGGTAAATGGAAATTCTGCGAAGAAGATGATTTGAGGTCGATAGTCGGCGACAATAATACCTCCATGAAGCTGACAGTAATGGCAGATGTTGGAAGAACAGATTATAAACGTGATATTTTGCAAAAAAAAGACAGCTGCATTGATATGATACGTGTGGCGACATATATTAATCAGATTCCTAAGGCAATCGATATGATAGAGGATGCTCATGAAAAGGGCTATGAAACCACATTAAACCTTATGGCTGTGTCAAAAGTAACGGAAAGTGATCTGACGGAGGCTATTAAACTTCTGGCGCAATCTGACGTGGATGTCATATATTTGGTTGACAGCTACGGTGCATTATATCCCGAACAGATTGAGAAGCTTGCCGGATTGTATCGCAAGCTTACGAGCAGTGAGGGCAAGAAAATAGGAATTCATGCGCATAATAATCAGCAGCTTGCTTATGCCAACACGATCAAGGCTTTGTATGGCGGTGTTGATTATGTTGATGCCACCATAGATGGAATGGGACGAGGGGCCGGAAACTGTTTTCTGGAAATGTTGATGGTTTTTCTCAAAAATCCTAAATATGATGTGGCACCGATAATGGAATTTATTGCAAAGGATATGACAAAGCTTAAGAATTCCGGAATAGAATGGGGATATGATTTGTCATATATGATGACAGGTGTTATGAATATTCATCCCAAATCAGCAATTAAATTTATGGAAGAAAAAAGGACGGATTATCTGACCTTTTTCCATGAAATATTAGATATGTAAGAGGATTAAAATGGTATCTATAAAGGATGTTGCCAAAAAATCAGGGGTTGCAATTTCAACAGTTTCCAAGGTGGTAAACGGGTATCCCAATGTATCGGAAGAAACCCGGGAGAAAGTTAATGCAGCCATAAGGGAGTTAAATTACATACCGAATACCATAGCATCTGCTTTGTCCTCCAAGCAGTTTGGAAGAGTTGCGCTTATTTTGGACCCCAAAAGGCAGACTCAGGCCATAGATCAGATTTTTATGCAATATCTGTTGGGTGCATTGGATACCGCAAAAGAACTGGGAATGGAAGTGCTCACAGTCTTTACGCCTTCTATCCAGGGAATGAGTGCTGAAGAGATTACGGGATACTTTCACGCACAGAGTATTTCCGGTGTTATTATTTATGGAATAGCCAAAGACGATAGGGTCCTTCACAAGCTGATAGAAAAGCAACAGTTCTATTTTGTCCTTATAGATGCACCGATAGTAAATGATAAGACTACCAGTGTTGGAATTGACCACGCAAAGGCACAATATGATGTGGTTAAGGAAACGGCGGAAGCCAACAATTGCAGGCGCATTCTCTATATATCCGGGCGTAAAAACGGCTATGTGACTGACGAAAGATTAAAGGGAATGGAAAAACTCTGTGAGGATACGGGGTATACGATGCTTGTCAAAAATGGTGACTTCTCAGAGCTTAAAGCCAGAGAGATAGCATTTAAATATGCAAAAAATAAAGACATGATAGCCTGCGCCTCCGATTTGATGGCGATAGGTGCTATGAATGCCCTTATAGAGATGGATATATTCAGACCTGTTTGCGGATTCGATGGCATAACCCTTATGGGCTATGTGGGAAAACAAATGAATACCATCAAACAGGATTTTTATGCGATTTCAAAAAGAGCTGTGGAGGAGATGAATCTGCTGTTAAAAGGAGGTTACGGCAGGGGAATCATTCTGCCCCACAGCATTGTTAAGCTTTATTACAAAGACATTATCTGCTAGAGGATCTTATTGGTATTCTTTGTAATCGTCGTAATTCTTTACCTGTTTCTTGTCATCCGGTAAAATTAAGGCTGCTATGATGTAAACCCAAATACTTAATCCGGCGAACAGGACAAGCAATACGGTTATCAGTCTTATCACGGTTACATCAACATTGAAATATTCTGCAATTCCTGCGCACACACCGAAAAGCTTGCCGTTTTTAGTTGATTTACATAATTTTTTTTCCATATATTAATTCCTCCTATACGGTTGCGAATGTATTTGTTTTATAAGGCCATTATAGATTGTTCGGTTTTGCGTGTAAATGCATAAAGGTGAACGATAACAGGGTTGAAAGTGTAAATAAGTGTTGCGGAAAACGTTTTCCTATGGTAGTATCATGTTTGAAACAAACAAACTTTTATTATATTGATTGGAGAATGCAATGAATATTGAGAAAAAAATGTCTGACATGACCGGTATGTTATTTGGAAAACAAATTTCGGCATGTTCTAATCGCGAATTATACAGCGCACTTTTATCATTAACCAAAAACCTTATGGAAGAAAAGCAGAGCATTAAGGCTTCCAAAAAGATTTACTATGTTTCCATGGAGTTTTTAATCGGAAAGCTTCTTTCCAACAATCTTATTAACCTGGGAATATATGAGGAGGTGGGAAAGGTTCTTTTAGCTAACGGGAAAAATCTTGCCGACCTTGAAGAAATGGAACCCGAACCTTCACTTGGAAACGGCGGACTCGGACGTCTTGCCGCTTGCTTCCTTGATTCCATGGCTACACTCGGCCTTTCCGGAGACGGAATCGGATTGAACTATCATTTCGGTCTTTTCAGACAGACCTACAAAAAGAACTCTCAGTGTGCTGAAAAGAACCCCTGGATTGAGAATAAGAGTTGGTTAAACAAGACGGATGTTTCCTTTGAAGTTCCTTTCGGGGATAAGAAGGTTAAATCCGTAATGTATGATATTGATGTAATCGGATACGACAACGGCAGAAATAAGCTTCATCTTTTTGACCTCGAGACGGTTGACGAATCTCTGGTTAAAAAAGGAATCGACTTTGATAAAACAAAAGTTGATAAGAACCTCACGCTGTTTTTGTACCCTGATGATTCCGATGAGGCCGGCAATCTTTTAAGAATTTATCAGGAATATTTTATGTCTTCAAACGGTGCACAGCTCATCATTAAGGAATTAAAGGCTGAAGGCGTTGACCTTCATGATATGGACAAGCATGCTGCAATTCAGATAAATGATACTCACCCGACCTTAATTATTCCTGAGCTTATTCGCCTTCTGTCTGAAAATGAGCATTTTACCATGGATGAAGCTATCGAGGTAGTAACAAATACCTGCGCATATACCAATCATACAATTTTGGCAGAGGCACTTGAAAAATGGCCGCTTGATTATTTGAGACGTGTTGTACCCGGACTTCTTCCTTACATTTTTGAGCTTAACAATCGTGTAATGAAGAATTTTAAGGACGAGAAGGTCAGAATTATTGATAAGGATAATCGTGTTCATATGGCTCATATCGATATGCATTACGGACATTCCATCAACGGAGTTGCCGCAATACATACAGATATTTTAAAGGAGACCGAGTTAAATCATTTCTATAAGATTTATCCTGACAAATTTAACAATAAGACAAACGGAATTACTTTCAGACGCTGGTTGATGAGCTGCAACAAGGAGCTTACCGCACTTATCGATGAAACAATAGGAACTGATTGGAAGAAGGATGCGTCCAAGCTTGCGGCTTTGCTTGACAAGGTAAATGACGAAGAATTCCTTTCAAAATTTGATGCCGTAAAGCAGGGTAAGAAGAAGGCATTATGTGAATATCTTGCCACAAATGAAGGCGAGATGGTGGATGAGAATTCCATTTTCGATATTCAGATAAAGCGTATGCATGAATATAAGCGCCAGCAGATGAATGCTCTTTATATTATTCATAAGTACCTGGAGATTAAGGGGGGCAAAAAGCCTGCTACACCCGTAACCTTTATCTTTGGCGGAAAAGCAGCACCTGCTTATATCATTGCACAGGATGTAATTCACCTGTTAAAGGTATTACAGAAGATAGTAAATAATGATCCCGATGTTGCTCCTTATATGAAGGTCATAATGGTTGAAAACTATAATGTATCGTATGCTGAGAAGCTTATTCCTGCATGTGATATTTCTGAGCAGATTTCACTTGCCAGCAAAGAGGCTTCCGGAACTGGAAATATGAAATTTATGTTAAACGGTGCGGTTACTCTCGGAACCAACGATGGAGCAAATGTAGAAATCAGAGAGCTTGTAGGTGATGACAATATCTATACCTTTGGTAAGGACTCAGATACTGTTATCGAGCATTATGCCAAAGCTGATTATGTTTCGAGAAAATACTACGAGGAGAGCCCTGTTATTAAAGAGGCAGTGGACTTCATTGTCAGCAAACAGGCACTTAAGGCCGGAAACAAAGAGAATTTGCAGAGACTTTATAACGAACTGTTAAATAAAGACTGGTTCATGACTTTACTTGATCTGGAAGAATACATAGAAGTGAAGGATAAGGCACTTTCTGAATATTCGGATCGTAACAAATGGGTAAAGATGATGCTTACCAATACTGCAAAGAGCGGATTCTTCTCCTCTGACAGAACTATCGCTGAATATGACCGCGATATCTGGAAGACAAAATAGGCAGACGATTTAAGAAGATAATGTTAAAAAACAGGGACTCATGGTTAAACCGTGAGTCCCTGTCAGATTTTAGCGGAGACGGAGGGATTCGAACCCTCGTGCCCCGGAGGGCAAACGCATTTCGAGTGCGCCCCGTTATGACCGCTTCGATACGTCTCCAACAATGAGTATTTTAGTAGATAACGGGGATGTTTGCAAGCTAAAATGTTTTAATTTGTTTAGAATATGATAAAAGTAATTCTTTCACCTGATTTTCGCTCAGTGCAACGGTGGGTGAATTATCATCGCAGGTGTTACGATTCTCAACAATCAGACAGCTTGAATTCGGCGCCAGGGTATGTGTGTGCCAGGTGCCTTTTTTAACATTATAAATTTTGCCTGATTCAAGAGCTGTAGCCGAAATGGTACCGATGGCTTCGCCACATCCGGCGGTAAAAAGGGTAATGCTCCCCTTGAGCAAAACAAAGACTTCGTCCGAAAGAGAATGCTTTTGCATGGTCTTTAATCTGTCGACATTCAATTCGTCAATGTCATTTAGTACGGCAACCCGCCAGCTTTCAAAATCGATTACCGGCTTGTAGCCTGCCTCATTAAATTCAATAATATCAATATCCATAACCAATCCTCCCAAAAAATAAACAAATTCATATATATTCTATTCTTGTCACGAGGCTTGTGTCAAATAAAGATTGTTTCAAGGTGGCGGTTTTGATATAATAAACCATGTATGGGATTTACGATTTGTTAACAGAATATGGAGGGCACGGCGGTATGAAAAGAATTGGATTTTTGACCAGTGGCGGAGATTGTCAGGCTCTTAATGCGGCAATGAGAGGTGTTGTAAAAACCCTTGAATATGCTGAAGAACCTGTGGAAATGTACGGTTTTATCGATGGCTATAAGGGATTGATTTATGGCGATTTCAGGATACTTACAGATCGCGATTTCTCGGGAATACTGACCAAGGGCGGAACGATTCTCGGAACGAGCCGGGTTCCCTTCAAAACCATCACCGAACCTGATGAAAACGGCCTCGATAAAGTCGAAGCCATGATGCAGAATTATTATAAACTCAAACTGGACTGCCTGGTAATCTTAGGCGGAAACGGTACGCATAAGACAGCCAATCTGCTCCGCGAAAAAGGATTGAATATTGTCACGCTTCCCAAGACAATCGACAATGATTTATGGGGAACTGATATGACCTTCGGGTTCCAGAGCGCAGTCGACATTGCTACCTCTGCGATAGATTACATACACACTACGGCTGCTTCTCATGGACGGGTATTTATCGTGGAAGTAATGGGGCATAAGGTAGGGTGGCTTACTCTTAATGCCGGTATGGCGGGCGGCGCGGATATAATATTGCTTCCGGAGATACCGTATGATATCAGCCATGTAATAGAAAAGGTTGAGGAACGTGACCGTGAAGGCAAACATTTTACTATTATAGCCGTAGCCGAGGGTGCGATTTCAAAAGAGGATGCAAAGCTTTCTAAAAAGGATTTGAAGGATAAAATGAAGGATTATACATATCCTTCAGTATCGTATGAAATAGCAGATGAGATTCAGAAAAGAACCGGGCGTGAAGTCAGGGTTACCGTTCCCGGTCATATGCAAAGAGGCGGAAGCCCGTGCCCTTACGACAGGGTGTTCGCAAGCCGTCTTGGAGCGGAAGCCGGAGAACTGATACTTAAAGGAGAGTACGGCTTTATGGTCGGGTACAGAAATCGCGAGGTCGTCAAAGTGCCTCTTGAGGAGGTAGCCGGCAAGCTTAAAGCCATAGATCCTGATGCTTCCATCATTAAAGAGGCAAAGCTCTTGGGAATAAGCTTTGGGGATAAATAATAAGCAAGGAGCAGGGAATGTCATACACAGCTTTATACAGAAAATTCCGTCCTCAGACCTTTAATGACGTAAAAGGTCAGGACCATATAGTGACAACCTTAAGAAACCAGATAAAAGCAGGCAGAATCGGACATGCATATCTGTTTACGGGAACGAGGGGAACGGGAAAAACATCCGTTGCCAAGATATTTGCAAAGATTGTAAATTGTGAAAACCCGACAGAAGACGGGCCCTGCGGCGAATGCCGAATCTGTAAGGCGATAGCTGCCGGAGCTAGCATGAACGTGATAGAAATTGATGCGGCGTCCAATAACGGTGTCGATAATATAAGGGAGATTGTGGAAGAGGTATCCTACTCCCCTACGGAAGGCAAATATAAGGTCTATATCATAGACGAGGTACATATGCTTTCCATAGGTGCTTTTAATGCTTTATTAAAAACCCTGGAAGAACCTCCTTCATATGTTATTTTTATCCTGGCTACGACAGAGGTACATAAACTTCCGATAACGATTTTGTCCAGATGTCAGAGGTATGATTTTAAACGAATTACAATTGATTCTCTGACCGATAGGATGAAGGAACTGACCGGCAGGGAAAATGTTACTGTTGATGAAAAAGCTCTAAGGTATATTGCAAAGGCGGCAGACGGCTCCATGCGAGATGCCCTAAGCCTTTTGGATCAATGCATAGCCTTTAATTTGGGTGAGAACCTGACATATGACCGCGTTCTGGATGTCCTTGGAGTGGTAGATACGGAGGTTTACTCCAAGCTTCTCAGGCTGGTTATAAAAAGGGATGTTTCCGGATGCATAGATTTGCTGGACGGCATTGTAATGCAGGGACGTGAGCTGTCACTGTTTGTCAATGACTTTACCTGGTATTTGAGAAATCTTTTACTGGTGAAAACATCTGAGGAACTTGAAGATGTCATAGATATGTCCACAGAAAATCTTGCAAGATTGAAGGAAGAAGCTGCCGATATAGATAATGACAGGATAATCAGACTGATTCGTATTTTTTCGGATTTGTCCGGTAAATTAAAATATGCTTCTCAAAAAAGAATTTTGACGGAAATTGAACTTATTAAGCTGTGCAAACCCGAGATGGAGATTTCGACAGACAGTCTTATCGACAGAGTAAGGCAGCTGGAAGAAAAAACCAAAGACGGCGTTTTCGTACAGGGAGTGCAAAATGCCGACATGACCTTGCAGGAAAGTAAGTCATTGGTGAAAGAAAAACCGAAGCTGGACAGGGCCGTCCCTGAAGATATAAAGCAGGTAGTCAAAAAGTGGGCTTCCATAGTGGGAGGTGCACCGGGATATATGAAAAGCATTCTGATGAATGCGAACTTGAGCCTGGGCAATGACAATTCACTCATGATAGTATTAGAGGACTCTGTTGTATACGATTCCATTTCCCGTGCGGATCATGTCAAAGAGATTGAAGAGCTGCTGGCGGAATATACAGGCAAAGAGATTAAAGTAACGGTTTCCTCAGTAGGAAACAAAAATGAATTTAAGAATTCCTTCGTTGACTTAAATGATGTAATCATGATGGATATAGACGAAGAAGAATAAATACAGAAAGTTTGAGGATTAGAGTAAATGGCAAAACATGGCGGATTTCCCGGGGGATCAATGCCCGGAAACATGAGTAATTTAATGAAGCAGGCGCAGAGAATGCAGCGTCAGATGGAAGAAGGCCAAAAGGAGCTTGAGACCAAAGAGTTTACAGCTGCTGCAGGTGGCGGAGCTGTATCAGTTACCGTCAGCGGTAAAAAGGAAATTGTAAATGTGAAAATAGACCCTGAGATAGTTGATCCTGATGATGTCGAAACGCTGGAGGATGCTATAGTCGCAGCAGTAAATGAAGCGATGAAGAAGGCTGACGAAGCAAGCAATGCTCTCATGGGGAAAATGACCGGAGGCCTGACCTTTTAAATGGAACTTTACAGCGGATATATTACAAAGTTAATAGATGAACTTGCCGCATTGCCGGGTATAGGAAGCAAGTCCGCACAAAGGCTTGCTTTTTATTTGATTAATATGCCTCAGGATAAGGTTAACAGACTGGCCAATGTTATGATGGAGGCAAAAGCAAATGTGCGATACTGTAAGGAATGCTATACCCTGACAGATGCAGAGGTGTGTCCTGTCTGCAGTAATCTAAGACGTAATAAACGCGTTATTATGGTGGTGGAAAACACAAGAGATTTGGCTGCATATGAGAAAACCGGGAAATATGAAGGGGTTTATCATGTGTTACATGGGGCAATATCTCCCATGATGGGAATTGGCCCGGCCGACATAAAATTAAAGGAACTGGTGGAAAGATTAAAAGGCGATGTGGACGAAGTGATAATAGCTACGAATTCCAGTCTGGAAGGCGAGACTACAGCCATGTACATCAGTAAGCTGATCAAACCCATCGGAGTAAAGGTTACCAGAATTGCAAGCGGAGTACCCGTGGGTGGAGATTTGGAATATATAGATGAAGTTACTTTGCTCAGAGCCTTAGAAGGAAGAGTAGAGATATAATGAAATTTAATAAGAGCTTTTTCGGAAAAGATACCTTTGAAAATGAGGTATATTTGTATGAAATAGAAAACTCGAATCATTTAAAGGCCCGTATCAGCACGTTAGGTGCCACTTTAGTGGGAATGGATGTCCCTGATAAAGAAGGTAATTTTGCGGATGTCGTATTGGGCTTTGATTCGGCGGAGGAGTATTGCGTAAAGGGAGGATGCCTTGGAGCTACGGTAGGCCCCAACGCCAACAGAATAAAAAATGCCGAGATAGAAATTGACGGAAAGAAATATTTACTGCAAAAAAACAATGGTGAAAATAATCTTCACAGTCATTTCTTAAAAGGCTATCAAAACAGAATATGGAAGGCTGATGAAACCGGGAACGGAATTGTCTTTTCAATAGAAGAAAAAGACGGTGAAGCAGGGTTCCCCGGGAATAAGCACGTTGAAGTTACGTATCGGCTGGATGACGATAATGAGCTTCATATTATTTACCATGCGTACTCGGATAAAAAGACAGTCATTAATTTGACTAATCACAGTTATTTTAACTTAAACGGGCATGGAGAGGGCACGGTATCAGAGCACAGGCTAATGCTTTGGTCAGATGCAATCACTGCCATAGATGAGGGGTCGGTTCCTACAGGAGAAATCAGAAGCGTAAAAGGAACGCCAATGGACTTTTCCGTACTAAAACCGATAGGAAGGGACATTGCTGCTGATTACGACCAACTTCTAATTGCAGGCGGATACGATCACAATTATATTGTCAACGATTATGATGGCTCGCTTAGAAAGATAGCGTATGTCGAAGCGGATGAAAGAAGCTGTGCAATGGAAGTATATACGACGCTTCCGGGCGTGCAGTTTTATACGGGTAATTTCCTTAATGGAGAAAAAGGAAAGAATGGTGCGAGATATAACAAACGCGCAGGCTTGTGCTTGGAAACACAGTACTTCCCGGATTCAATTCACCATGTAAATTTTCCGCCCTGCCTGTTTGGAGAAGGAAAGGATTATATATCGGAAACAGTATATAAATTTATCAGATAAAGCTTGGAGATATAAAAAGTGGCAGAAATTCTGGACTACAGACAAAAAATAAAAAAACATCGTACGGTCAATTTGTACAGAATAGTACTCATTTTGGTTATAGTGGCGGCTTTGGTTGCACTGCTGGCGGTGGGTTATAAGAATCATGTTTACACCGAAATGTCTCTTGTCGAGACTGCAAATGTGTCCATTTCCACCAATGCGAACAAGACAGTGTTAGGTAACAGCATTTTAAGCTACAGCAAGGATGGCGCTCATTTGACTTCAAGAGAAGGAAAAGAACTCTGGAATCAGACCTATGGTATGCAGGACATCCTTATTTCCAAGAATAAGGGCACGGTTGCGATAGCAGGATACAACGGAAGGAATATTTACGTAGCAAACGAAGAAGAAATAATATGCGATATTGTGACGACACTCCCCATAAAGCAGATTGCCGTTGCACAGTCGGGAAGAGTTACTGCAATTCTTGCCGACGGAAACATAACCTGGATTAACACCTTTGACACTGACGGGGAGGTGCTCTACACGGGTCAGACACATATGGAAAACAGTGGCTACCCGTTGGCAATGGGACTTTCACCAAACGGAGAGCTCCTTGCAGTGTCATATGCTTATGTTGATACCGGATGTTTGAAAACAAATGTTGTGTTCTATAATTTCGGCCCTGTAGGAGCGAATAATTCCGATTACATGGTAAGTGCATATACATACACGGATATGCTTGTTCCGATAGTTCAATTCATGGATAATGAAACCTGTTTTGCACTTGGCGACGGCCGCACAATGATGTATAAAGGAGCTCAAAAGCCCGAACTCCAAAATGAGTATATGCTTGACAATGAAATACAGTCTGTATTTTATAATGAAAAGTATATAGGATTGGTATATCGGAATGAAGATTATTCTTCCTTATATAAGATGCTGGTGTTTAATTCTTCCGCAAAAAAAGTAGGAGATTATGAGATTCCGATAGAGTATACCGATATCTTTTTCGAGGATAATACATTTGCAGTCTATAACGAAAAGGAATGCAGAATTGTAACAATGGAGGGAACAGTAAAGTTTTCGGGAGAATTTGATAAATCCATCAATCTGATGCTTCCGGCAAAGGGCGCGTATAAATATACGGTTTTAACAGATATGACAATAGATACAATTCAACTAAAATAGTAGGGGGAGAAAACGATGAATATATTACTTATAGTAGTAATTGCATTTGTTTTGATTGAAGTGATTCTCGGGTTTAAACGAGGACTGGTTAAATCACTTACTTCTCTGATTGCACTGATAATGCTTTCTGTTTTGGGAATCTTGCTGATTAATCTTGTAAAAGGTTACTTTAATCAGGAAATGGGCAAGATGCTTATCAGCCTGATACTGTTGACGATATTAGGCATACTTCATCTTGTTGTCAAACTGGTACTGTTTCCATTAAAACTATTGGCTAAGCTTCCCGTAATCAAACTGGCCGATAAGCTGCTGGGGGTAGCGTTCGGAATTATGGCCGTTGCCGTTGTAGTTTGGGTTGTATACGGGGCTGTAATGCTACTGGGAACAGACGGAAGGATTGCAGGCTTCATTATGTCTAATACATTACAAAATCCTATACTTAGTTGGATGTATAATCATAATGTATTATTAAAGATTATTGCCTCTAAGCTGTAAAATTTCAAAACCTTTGAAGCATTAGCCCCGGCCTTTGAACCGGGGCTTTTTTGCTTTGTTGGGGGCTGAGAGATGTCTCCCCTCGTGAAGAATAATAGAATTTAGTCTTATGCAACAAAAAACCTTGACTTTGAAGGATAAAAATGATACAGTAAAATTCCACCGCGAAAAAATAAAAGCGGTGGAAAAATTTTGTCAAATAGTTGTTGACAAGGCAAATTAATGATGATATTATATCAGAGTTGTCGCCCACGAAGCGACAGCGAAAAGCTCTTTGACAATCGAACAACAATGCAACCCTGAAAATATTCTTTA
>JAZQNB010000021.1:0-159551 GCA_045627085.1 Lachnospiraceae bacterium
ACCAAGAGACTCGGTTACCCATACAGGGTCACCAGCGAAGATCTGGTTGTACTCAGGTGTACGAGCGAACTTAACGCAACGAAGCTTCATGATGAAGTGATCAACGAACTCCTGGATCTGCTCCTCGGTGAAGGTACCGTTAGCAAGGTCTCTCTCAGCGTAAACATCAAGGAAGGTAGAGGTACGTCCAAGGGACATAGCTGCACCGTTCTGCTCCTTTACTGAGCAAAGGTATCCGAAGTAGGTCCACTGGATAGCTTCCTGAACGTTTGCTGCAGGCTTAGAAATATCACAGCCGTAAGAAGCTGCCATTTCCTTCATCATCTTAAGAGCAACGATCTGCTCAGAAATCTCCTCACGAAGACGGATAACGTCATCAGTCATAACACGTCCGGTAGAATCCTTCTGTGCATTCTTGTCCTCGATCAGTCTGTCGATACCGTAAAGAGCAACTCTACGATAGTCGCCGATGATACGTCCACGTCCGTAAGCATCAGGAAGACCTGTAATGATGTGTGATGTACGGCAGGCTCTCATCTCTGCGTTGTAAGCATCGAAACAACCTGCGTTATGTGTTTTTCTGTGTGTTGAGAAGAACTCTGAAATCTCAGGATCTACTTCGTAACCATTGTCAGAGCAAGCCTTCTCTGCCATACGGATACCACCGTAAGGCTGTAAAGATCTCTTGAAGGGTTTATCTGTCTGGAAACCAACGATAGTCTCTTTGGACTTGTCAAGGTATCCGGGTCCGTGTGATGTAATAGTAGAAACAACCTTGGTGTCCATATCAAGAACGCCGCCGGCTTCTCTTTCTTTTTTCTGAAGGTCAAGTACCATGTCCCACAGATCTTTTGTGTTTTGTGTAGGGCCGGCTAAAAAGGACTCATCTCCATCATAGGGAGTGTAGTTTCTCTGGATGAAGTCACGTACGTTAACTTCTTTGTCCCATTTGCCACCTACGAAATCATTCCATTCTGGTCTCATATTGTGAATGCCTCCTGTTATATTTGAATTAGGTTAATAGGGTTCTAATTCTTGTATACAATATTATATGAAAAGCCCCTAGGGCAGTCAAGGTTTTGGAGTGTACTTTTTTAGGTACAAAGCAAGTATTTTCAAGGGGTTTGGTTGCAGATGCAGATCAGAATGCTGTTTGTAAAGAAAAATAAACAACGCGGGGGGAAGATGGCAAATTGAAATGAGAGTAAGTTGCAATTTTTGTTCACATGAGATACAATCTCTTTGAAATAAACAGGAGGAATAAATCATGACAGGAATTACAAAAGATATGACAATCGGAGAGATCCTTATTAATAATCCCGAGGTTGCGCCCGTGCTCTTAGAGGCTGGTATGCATTGCCTTGGATGCCCTGCTTCACAGGGAGAATCATTGGAAGAGGCAGCGGCAGTTCACGGCCTTGACATCGATAGCCTTATGGCTGCAATCGAAGCGATGTAACTGCAAAAAATAAGGAGGCTTTCGGGTTCGCCCCCAAGCCTCCTTTTTATTTGATTAAAATAATGTACCTGATAATTTCTCGATGGCATGGTCTTCAATCAGCAGGGTCAGATGCTCAGAAAGTAGTCGCGCACCGTTTATGGGAGTGGATTCAGAATATTCGGTAAGCATCAGGCACGCTGCTTTAAAGGAATTTTTGTCTTCGCCTTCAGATACTTTCAGAAAATATGCACCTGTCTGGTTGTGCTTATATAAAGTGCTTTCGCCTTCGAAAATTCTGCCGCAGACCTTTGCTGCATCCATAAGAGCCGCAATTGACCTAAATCCGTAGAGACACACATGTTTAACGTCGGCGGAATCCTTTTTGGCTGTGGGAGCAGCTTCACCGAAGTTGGGGGATTTGGTATGGTCTTCTTCCTTAAGACTGTTAATGGCATCCATCAGTTTGTTATAGGTGTCCGAGCCATTGCCCGCGGAAGAATCACATTCCTCGGAGTCTTCATCTTCATCTATATCGGAAGGACTGAAACGCGAGAATCTTGTATCGAGTTCTTCGGGGTCAGAGACCTTTGTGATAATGAGAACAATGCTTTCACGACTGATGGGAACAGCTTCAATCATAAGAGGAACGGCTTCTGCTTCAAATCCGAATTCATCATTTGCCTGAATCATCATGTCCTTGAAAAGATTTTTGGCTTTTTCGGTGCCGTAAGCAAGCTCGCTTATCTTGATGTTTCTGTCTGCCAAATCCTCTTTGGTAAGGGTACAACGTATTTGATTTTCATTTATTTTTTCAATTTTCATGTGCCCTCCTTCTGCGGAAAATCTGCCATCATTAGATAAGTAAAATAATACTAGCCCAGGAAGTACCAATAGTCAAGCAAATTTGCGAAGTTTTATAAAAATATAATAATCTTTGCTTGCAATGTTTTACCTTGTATTTTATAATGAATTTTGTAATAAGTCTCCGAGTGCAGGGCACTGAAAGGAGGCGGGTTTTTGTAGGTTGATCTGTTGCGGTTTATCCGTTCCGGCCAGACCGGGTTTAATGGCCATTTCAAATCTGAAATGAATGTGCAATCAGCACATTTTGCCTTTCCATCCTATTTAATTTTTATCATATTATTCCGGCATTTTTAGGGGTGTCTTATATGTACTGATTTTATACGTGCATTGTTCTGGTAGTTCAACTATTTTTCACATTAATAATTCAAAATTTATATGTGCCGCGGGGACTTAATACAATAATTGTAAGACATTGATATATCACTATACTCCTTTTGGAGATTACAATGGTTTTATAGGAGGTTTGTTTATGACTGATGTGTCACAAACTTGTGGGGAGTTGAGCACAGTACTTGACTTTTGGGAACGTATCCATGCTTCTGATGCAGAATTTTATGTGGATGATGTGCGCAGCTGCCCCATTGACGCGGCCATGAGTGTTGTAAGAGAGGATTGTAATTATATGATTGATTATGTTCCCGGTGACAACGGTCGCATTGTGCAGGTACGCCTGGACAGGGTTGATTCTTAAATAGGCAACGGTATTTTATTAATTGCAAAAAAATACATGGGTTGCCTCTATGAAGTACTGCAAATTAATAAATACCTAATGACTAACAGAAGACAGGTGTGATAGAATGTATATGCATTTAGTGCAGCATGAAAGCATACCTGTTTTTGTTATGTACATGTACGATGCGGAAATGGAGATTTAGTTATGAAAAAAGCAATACCGGTGTTGGTTGCTCTTGCAATTGTGTTTGGAATAGCAGGATACTTCACATTAAACATATATAGGGAAAAATATTCGTATTCTGAAGAGAGATTGGATTTGGCTGAATACTATCAGGTCACCGGAAACGAAAAACGACTCATTTTTCAGGATGAGATAACAGAGGATGTCATTATTAAAACGGATGAAGGCTTGTATATTCAAACAGATAAGGCTAAATATTATCTGAACGATACATTTTATGTAGATTCAAACGAGAACCTTTTATTGTTTACGGATGCTTTGACCACAATACGCTCGGAGCTTGGAGCAAGTACTTATTACTCTGAAGCTGAGGAAAAGGATTTCGGGAAAAGAATATCTTTCATACAGGGAGAGGATATTTTGATTTCTCTGGATTTTATCAGACTGCTTACTAATTTTTCCTATAATGAGAATGACTATACCGTGCAGATTAATACTTCCTTTGAGGATCAAATTGTGGTAAAGGCATTAAAGGATACTGCAGTTCGGGAAAAGGGCGGAGTCAAAAGCCCGATAATGGAAGATGTAAAAGCCGGCGATGAACTGATTGTGCTTGAGAAAATGGAAACCTGGTGTAAGGTCAAAACGGCTTCGTCCGTTATGGGATATGTTGAAAACAAGCTTATATCCGAGAACGAAGCAAAGCCGGCAATACCCGTCACCGATTACAGTGAGCCGGAATTCGCAGCCTGTATGCTTGATGAAAAAGTGTGTGTAGGATTTCATGCAATAGCCGGAGTGGCAGGGAATGAGACGTTGCCGACTGTTATTAACGAAGGAACGGCCATGAATGTAATAGCGCCGACCTGGTTCTCCGTCTGCAGTGAACAGGGAGACATCAGGGATTTCTCATCTGCTTCGTATGTAACGAAAGCTCATGAGAAAGGGCTTAAGGTTTGGGCCGTTTTGGATGATTTTAACTATGAAAACGATAATTCAACGGATGTGGATTTGCTCAGTCTTCTTTCATTTACCTCCAGGAGACAGGTCTTGGAAGAAAATGTAGTGAACAGGGCCGTGGCGCTATCTTTGGATGGAATTAATCTTGATTTTGAAACGGTTAATGCCGCAACAGGCCCTCATTTTGTTCAGTTTGTCAGGGAACTGTCCGTTCTGTGTCATAAAAATGCTCTTACATTGTCAGTGGATAATTATGTTCCGTTTAATTTTAATAATTATTATCGCCTTGATGTTCAGGGTAAGGTTTGTGATTATGTAATGATTATGGGCTATGACGAGCATTGGCACGGCTCTGATGAGGTTGGCAGTGTCGCAGGAATAGATTATGTAAAATCCGGTATAGAGAAGGCTGCACAGGATGTGCCTTCGGGGAAAATAGTCAATTTGATGCCTTTATATACGATTCTGTGGAAAACACAGGGAAACAAAGTGTCGGATGAGTACCTGACCATGAATAATATGGAAGACTTTTTAAGCCGAATCAGCGCCAAACCCGAATGGGATGAGGAAACATGTCAGAATTACATGGAGTGGAATTCGGGGGATGCCTTGTATCAGATATGGCTGGAGGATGCAGATTCCATAAGTGTAAAGCTTAATGTTGCCAAAGCTGCAGACATCGGAGGCGTAGGAGTCTGGAGACTCGGATACGGAACGGATGAGGTATGGGGCATGCTTGAGGCATACATGAATCAGCAATAACTATAAAGACGGTTGAAAACGCATCCTTTATATTTTGGGTGAGTTGTGGTATACTCTCATTTGAAAGTGTGCGAGGACAGAGTAGTAATGAATACCAAAATCATTCATATTCAGGATGAAAATAATATTACGGCGGACGAAGACAAGCTCTTAAGGGAAGCCGCAGAAATAATAAGAAAAGGCGGGTTGGTCGCATTTCCGACAGAAACCGTATACGGACTCGGAGGAGACGGACTTAATCCCGAATCCTCCCAAAAAATATATGCGGCAAAGGGACGCCCTTCGGACAATCCGTTAATAATACATATTTGCAAATTCGAAGACATCGTAAAAATCGTTAAAGAGGTTCCGGATACGGCCAAGCTGCTTGCAGACAGGTTTTGGCCCGGACCCCTTACAATGATAATGAATAAATCAGATGCAGTGCCATATGAGACCACAGGTGGTCTTGACACTGTAGCCATCAGATTCCCATCACATAAAACAGCACAAAAATTGATTGAATATTCGGGCGGATATATTGCCGCGCCCAGCGCCAATATATCGGGTCGACCATCTCCGACTGTGTTTAAATATGTCGATGAGGACATGAATGGCAGAATTGATGCCATTATAGACGGCGGTGAAGTGGGAATCGGTTTGGAGTCTACCATTATTGACCTGACTGTGGAACCACCTCAGATATTACGTCCGGGTTTTATTACCAGAGAAAAATTCGAAGAAATATTGAAAGAAGTCTCAGAGGATGTTACAATGCTTCGAAGTGATTCGGGGCAGGCACCAAAGGCACCGGGGATGAAGTACAGACATTATGCACCAAAGGGAGACCTGACAATTGTGTCAGGAAATCGTGATGCTGTTGTAAAATATATAAATGAAAAGACCAGGCAGGACCAAAGTGCAGGCGAAAAGGTCGGGCTCATTCTGACCACCGAAATTGTATCGGAGTGTGAGGCCGACAGTGTTAAGTGCATCGGTTCGAGAAACGATGAAGAGATGATAGCAAAGCATCTGTATACGGTGCTCAGGGAATTTGATGATGAAAATGTGACGCGAATTTATTCCGTAAGCTTTGCTTCGTCCGGATTTGGTCAGGCTATTATGAACAGACTTTTAAAGGCAGCAGGGCATAAGGTCGTTAACGTGTAAGAAAGGCAGGTATTACAAATGAAGATAGCTTTGGGATGTGACCATGGCGGATTTGAATTAAAAGAAAAAGTGAAAAACCATCTTTTGGAAAGAGGCTTCGAAATAGAAGACAAAGGCTGCTATTCCAAGGAAAGTGTGGATTATCCTGTTTATGGACATGCCGCAGCAAAGGAAGTGGCTGAGGGCAGATGTGACTTGGGAATTGTAATATGCACTACAGGAATCGGTATCAGCATTTCGGCAAACAAGGTTAAGGGTGTTCGCTGTGCGCTTTGCTCGGAACCGCTTTCAGCTAAGATGACCAAGCTTCATAATGATGCAAACATGCTTGCCATGGGCGCAGGAATAGTCGGTGAGAATCTGGCTATGGAGATAGTTGATACATTTATCGACACACCTTTTTCGGGTGTTGAAAGACACGCAAGAAGAGTTAAACAAATAGAAGAAATCTAAATTAATTTTAGGAGGAGTTTTAAAATGTCAAAAGTAGTAGTTATGGATCATCC
This sequence comes from Lachnospiraceae bacterium, assembly GCA_045627085.1. Taxonomy (GTDB): domain Bacteria; phylum Bacillota; class Clostridia; order Lachnospirales; family Lachnospiraceae; genus RGIG10340. The sequence continues at coordinate 6,539 of JAZQNB010000021.1, forward strand.
TTTGATTCAGCACAAAATCGGTCTTATCAGAAGAAAGGAAACAGGTACCAAGGATTTCAGAGATGCCATCAGTGAGATAGCTATGCTTATCTGCTATGAGGCAACAAGGGATTTAAAGCTTGATGATGTTGAAATAGAGACACCTATCTGCAAGACGACTGTAAAGGAATTGTCAGGTAAGAAGCTGGCAGTAGTTCCCATTCTTCGTGCAGGTCTCGGAATGGTAGACGGAATGCTTACACTTATCCCCGCAGCAAGAGTCGGACATATCGGTCTCTACAGAGATCCCGAAACCAAGAAACCTGTTGAATACTACTGTAAGATACCTGCAGATTGTGCAGACAGAGAGGTATTTGTTGTAGATCCCATGCTTGCAACAGGCGGTTCATCCGTAGCTGCAATCCAGATGCTTAAGGATAAGGGCTGCAAAAATATTCATTTCATGTGCATTATAGCGGCACCCGAAGGAGTAAAAGCCATGACAGAGGCTCATCCCGATGTTGATATTTACATTGGTGCATTGGATGAAAAGCTTAACGAGAACTGTTATATTGTTCCCGGACTTGGCGATGCCGGAGACCGTATCTTTGGTACAAAATAAAGAGGAACAAAAACGTGGGAAACAAACGAGAAGATTATATAAATTGGGATGAATATTTTATGGGAGTAGCGCATCTGTCGGGGATGAGGTCAAAGGACCCCAGCACTCAGGTGGGTGCCTGCATCGTCAGTGACAAAAACAAGATTTTATCAATGGGGTATAATGGCTTTCCTGCCGGATGCTCCGATGATGATTTCCCGTGGGACAGAGACGGTGACGTGCTTGAAACCAAGTATCCCTTTGTTACCCACAGCGAGCTTAACGCTATCCTTAATTACAGAGGAGGTTCGCTTGAGGGTACCAAAATTTATGTTTCCCTTTTTCCGTGTAATGAATGCGCCAAGGCCATAATACAGGCTGGTATTACGGAAGTCATATATGACTCTGATAAATACAACAACACACCCATGAATATTGCCGCCAAGAAAATGTTTGATGCGGCCGGTGTGAGGTATACACCTTATAATCATACAGGCAGGTCAATAACCATTTCAGTATAATTGAGGGTAAAATGAAAAGGTATTCCTATAAAAAGGTTGTGCTTGTCGCACTCGGGGTATTTGTTTATGCCTTTGTGGCATATAACAATAAAATGGTGGCGTGTGCAACCAGTACGCAGGAACAACTGAATAAAGTAACAAGCGAGAAAAATGACATTCAGTCAAATCTAAACGAGGTAAACGAAAATATAAACGGATTAAAATCCACCAGAAAAACCCTTGATAAAGAATTGACTAATCTCAATCATCAGCTTGAGCTTGTAAGCGCGAGACTTGAGGAGCTATACCTGCAGATTTCGGAAAAAGAAGCTGAAATAGAGGAAACCGGTAAAGCGCTGGAGGATGCGATAGCGACCGAAGAATGGCAATATAAATGCATGATTATCCGAGTTCGGTTTATGTTTGAGAAAAATGACAAAAGCGTCATTAATGCCATACTTGAAGCCGGAAGCCTTTCTGAAATGCTGAATGTTGCTGACTATTACGAAAAGATAGCCAAGTATGACAATAACAAGCTCTCCGAGTTCAAAGAAATACATCGCCTGGTTCAGGAAAAGAAGGAGCTTTTGGAACAGGAAAAGGCAGAGCTTGATGCCATTCAGGTACTGGCCGAAGAGGAAAAAAGCAAGGTTTCCGTATTGATAACTCAGACGGCAGAGAAAATCAGTGAGTATTCAGAGGATATAGAGGAGGCTGAGGCGGAAGCGCTCAAAATAGAGGCGGAGCTCAAGGAAAAAGAGGCCGAGGAAAAGGCGCTAAAGAAAAAACTTGCGGAAGAACAGGCTATGTCGAGGCTGGCAGCGAATTCTGCCTGGAGAGATATTTCACAGGTGACCTTTGACGACGGTGACAGGTATTTGCTGGCAAACCTGATATACTGCGAGGCCGGAGGCGAGCCCTACGAGGGAAAGGTGGCCGTTGGCGCGGTAGTAATTAACCGACTCTTATCTTCAGTTTTTCCTGATACGGTGTCGGGAGTAATATACCAGAAAAAACAGTTTTCACCGGTAGCCAGCGGACGACTTGCAATAGCACTTTCCGTAAACAAAGCAACTGAGAGCTGTTACAGAGCTGCAGATGAAGCGATGAGCGGAGTAACAAATGTAGGCAATTGCCTGTTTTTCAGGACTCCTATCCCGGGGCTGGAAGGACTTAATATCGGCGGACATGTATTTTATTAGTTTGATTAAATGTATGGCCACACGCTGTATAAAAAGCGCGTGGCTTTTTGTTTCAGAGCGGGAAGCTCTGCTTCTATAAGCGGAGGTTAAAAAGATTTCTTCCCTGCGGAGGGAGGTGTAGAGGGGATAAATACAACATCTGCCAAAATTTTACGCAAAATTATATAATTTTTACAAAATTTAGGTGTTTATTCTAGACATTTATTACCAGATTTTATATAATCTACCCTAGATTGTTATGCAAAAATGAGCATACTATTGTAATTAAGAAGGAACGCATATGGCAAAGCGTAAAAAATACAAAAGTAATGTATATCAATCCTTTGCACTGATAATGCAGTTTGGCATAAATATGTTAGTTCCGATTTGCCTTATGACGGCACTCGGAGTATGGATAGACAAAAAAGCGGGCACATCGTATTTTGTGATTATTTTGTTTTTTGTCGGGGCTATTGCGGGAGGTCGAAACGTTTTCAAGATGTCAAAGGGCGTGTATGACAGACAAAGGACGGATATAGATGATAAACAGATTAAAACAGATTAACCGTACCGTTCTTGAGATGGACACGGGATTGCTTTTGTGGGGAGTGCTGTGTAACATAGCAGGACTTGCCTTTGCAGACAACAAAGGGAAGTATTCCTTAAGCATTTGGTTCGGAATAGTATTCGGATTGATATCTATTCTCCATATGTACAGAACCTTGAATAAAGCTCTTGATTATGATGAGAAGGGCGCTCGTGCAGTGATTACCATCGGATATCTGACAAGGTATGCGATATTCTTTCTCATCATGGCGCTGACGGTGTATACCGGAGTGCTTTATCCTTTAATAGTTTTTCTTGCATACATTGGTATGAAAGTAGCAGCTTTTTTACAGCCGCTTGTTCATAAATTTTATAACAATTTATTCCACGAGACCGATCCCGTTCCGGAGGCTTTGCCCGAGGATGAGGAAGAGCTTGGTGGAAAATAATAAAAAGGAGGTGACGTTATGCAGCATGGTATATTGTTATCCGACGATGTAGATTTCATGATACACGGAATATGCAAGTATTCTTTTTTCGGTCATGAAGTTTGGATAACAACGACACATGTATGTCTCCTGATTATCATGTTAATCCTGATAGGCTTTGCTTTTTTTGCCAACCGAGCAATGGCAAAGGCAACAGAGATACCGTCCGGATTTCAAAACGTGGTGGAGCTGATTGTCGAAAAACTGGATGGCATGGTTGAATCCACTATGGGAGATGTAGCCACGAAATTTAGAAATTATATCGGTACGATTTTTATTTTCATACTGATTTCTAATTTTTCGGGTTTGCTGGGCTTACGACCGCCAACAGCTGATTACGGTGTGACTTTACCGCTTGGTGTCATCACATTTACGTTAGTCCACGTTAACCAGTTTAAGTACAACAAGCTCGGAGATATTTGGAAGGATATGACTTCTCCGCTGCCACCCTGGCTTCCTATCTGGTTCCCTATTAACCTGATAAGCGAGATAGCAGTGCCGATTTCATTGTCACTTCGTATGTTTGCCAACATTCTTTCCGGTTCAGTAATGATGGCACTTATATACGGGCTGCTAAAGTGGTTTGCCGTGATATGGCCGGCCGCACTTCACGTGTACTTCGATTTGTTCTCAGGAGCAATTCAGACGTATGTATTCTGTATGTTAACAATGACATATATCAGAAACGCAATACCGGAAAACTCAAAATAACATATTTTGAAAACTTTATTACCGCATGGCGGAAAAAACAGGAGGAAACAAAATGGAATTTAATGACAGCTTTATTTTCGGATGTTCTGCAATCGGTGCAGGTCTTGCACTTATCGCAGGTATTGGACCCGGAGTAGGACAGGGAATCGCAGCAGGCCACGGTGCAGCTGCAGTAGGACGTAACCCCGGAGCAAAATCAGATATTACTTCCACAATGCTTCTTGGTCAGGCCGTAGCAGAGACAACAGGTCTTTACGGTTTGCTTGTAGCATTTCTTTTAATGTTCGTTAAACCTTTTACATCATAGTTATTCAAAGAAGAATGACAGAGAATAAAAGGAGGTAAAGAATGATACTTTTAACAAGTGGCGAGTCCATGGAAAGACTTTTTGATTTGGACTGGCAGCTGTTAGCAGATTCAACGCTTACTATTATTGCCGTACTCGTTCTCTTCTTTGCCATCAGTTATTTGCTTTTGGAGCCTGCAAGAAAAATGCTTAATGAGCGTAAGGAAAAAATAGCAGGCGAGCTTTCACAGGCCAAAAGTGATATGGAAAAAGCAGAAAGCCTTAAGGCTGAGTATGAACAGAAGCTTAAAAACGTTGACAAAGAGGCAGAGGAACTTCTCTCTGAGGCCAGAAAGAAAGCACTTGCAAATGAGAGCCAAATTGTAGGACGCGCAAAGGAAGATGCTCAGGCAATAATTGACAGGGCACAGGTTGAAGCCAAGCTTGAAAAACAGAAAATGTCAGATGACATTAAGAAGGAAATTATTTCCGTAGCTTCTGTGGTGGCAGGCAAGGTTGTAACAGCTTCCATTGATACCACGGTGCAGGATAGTCTTGTAGATGAGACTTTGAGAGAAATGGGTGATGACACATGGCAAAATTAGTTTCCAAGGTTTATGGTGAGGCTCTTTATGAGATAGCAGCCTCGGCCGGGACACAGAAGGAACTGATGGACGAAATACGTTCATTGCAGCTTATTATCTTAAGCAATCCTGATTTTGACAAAATGATGTTGCATCCCGGAATTCCGAAGCAGGAAAAGCTCGAGACAATCGATAAGGTATTTAAGGGCAGGGTAAGTGATACACTTGCCGGTTTCCTTAGAACTGTTGCAGACAAAGAGCGATATGCTTATTTGGATTCGATTTTCCAATACTATATTGCAAAGGTAAAGGAAAATGAAGGCATAGGCATTGCATATGTCACTTCGGCCGCACCGCTTAATGATAAACAAAAAGATGACGTGATGAAGAAGCTTTTGGAAACTACCGAATATAAGAGCATGGAGATGCATTATGACACAGATCCCGCACTTATAGGAGGAATGACCATAAGAATCAAGGACAGAGTTGTTGATTCATCCGTCAGAACAAAAATTGACAAATTAACCAGACAGTTAATGAAGATTCAGCTTGGATAAAAAATATGTAGAAAGGTGATACAGAACATGAATTTAAAACCAGAAGAAATAAGTTCTGTAATCAAGGAGCAGATAGAAAAATATTCATCTATACTTGACGTATCCGATGTGGGTACCGTAATTCAGGTTGCGGATGGTATTGCCCGTGTACATGGTCTTGAAAATGCCATGCAGGGTGAACTTTTAGAGTTCCCCGGAGAAGTATACGGCATGGTTCTTAACCTGGAAGAGGACAACGTTGGTGTTGTTTTGCTCGGTTCTGCAAAAAATATCAACGAGGGAGATACCGTAAAGACAACCGGTCGTGTTGTTGAAGTCCCCGTAGGTGATGCGCTTCTTGGTCGTGTTGTAAATTCACTCGGACAGCCTATAGACGGAAAAGGACCTGTACAGACAGACAAATTCCGTAAGATAGAGCGTGTTGCTTCGGGTGTTATTACACGTAAGAGCGTTGATACTCCTTTACAGACAGGTATAAAGGCTATCGATTCCATGATTCCTATCGGACGAGGTCAGCGTGAGCTTATCATTGGTGACCGTCAGACAGGTAAAACTGCCATTGCGATTGATACCATCATCAATCAAAAGGGTCAGAATGTAAAATGTATTTATGTTGCAATCGGTCAGAAGGCTTCTACCGTTGCAAATATTGTTAAAACTTTAGAGGAATATGGTGCCATGGCATATACAACAGTTGTTGTATCCACTGCATCAGACCTTGCACCTCTTCAGTATATTGCACCTTATTCAGGATGCGCTATCGGAGAGGAATGGATGGAAAACGGAGAAGACGTACTGGTGGTATATGATGACCTAAGTAAGCATGCTACCGCATACCGTACACTCTCCTTATTACTTCGTCGTCCGCCCGGACGTGAAGCATATCCCGGTGATGTTTTCTATCTGCACTCTAGACTTTTGGAACGTGCAGCCAGAATGAGCGAGGAATACGGCGGAGGTTCACTTACCGCACTTGCCATCATTGAGACACAGGCAGGTGATGTATCCGCATACATTCCTACAAATGTCATCTCCATCACTGACGGACAGATTTACCTTGAGACAGAGATGTTTAACTCAGGCTTCAGACCTGCTATCAACGCCGGACTTTCAGTATCCCGAGTTGGTGGTGCGGCTCAGATTAAAGCCATGAAGAAAATTGCAGCTCCTATTCGTACCGAGCTTGCTCAGTACAGAGAGCTTGCAAGCTTTGCTCAATTTGGTTCGGAACTTGATGATGATACCAAAGAAAAGCTTGCTCAGGGTGAAAGAATTAAAGAGGTATTAAAACAGCCACAGTACAGGCCTATGCCTGTTGAATATCAGGTAATCATGATTTACGTCGTAACACGTAAGCATTTGCTTGACGTGGAGGTTTCCAAGATAACACAGTTTGAAAAAGACTTCTTTGAATTCCTTGATACCAAATATCCCGAGATTCCCGGAAATATCCGCGAGCAGAAGGTGATGAGTGAGGAAACAGAGGAACTTTTAAAGAAGGCTATTGCAGAGTTTAAAGCTTAAGTGAAAGGCAGGTTTTTTTATGGCAAGTATGCGTGATATAAAGCGCCGCAAAACTTCCATACAGGGAACCCAGCAGATTACTAAAGCAATGAAGCTGGTTTCAACTGTTAAACTTCAGAGAGCCAGAGTAGGAGCAGAAAAAGCTAAACCTTACTTTGATTGTATGTATGAGACAGTAGGCAGCATTCTTCAAAAGGTTGGGGCAGTCGATCACAGATATCTGGTACCCGGAAAGAGTACCAAAAAGGCTGTGATAGTCATTACTTCCAATCGAGGACTTGCCGGCGGTTACAACTCCAACGTTGTAAAGCTTGTGACGAGGCATGAAGGATTGGATCCTAAGGACCTGGTCATCTATTCAATCGGAAACAAAGGACGCGAAGCTTTCCAGAGAGGCGGTTATGAGATAAAAGAGGATCTTCCCGATGTTATCGAACAACCGACCTACACGGATGCGATGCTGCTTACAAAGAGGCTCCTTGATGCCTTTGAAAAAGATGAGTTTGGCGAAATTTATTTGGCTTACACTTTTTTCAAAAACACAGTTGTACACGAACCCAAATTAATCAGGCTTTTGCCTGTTGAATATGAGGCTAAGGACGAAAGCAATGCTGAAGGTTCAAAAGCAATCATGAATTTTGAACCCGAGGATGTAGAAGCGCTTGACCTTATCATTCCTAAATATATTTCCAGTCTGATATATGGTGGACTTATGGAAGCAGTTGCCTCCGAAAACGGGGCCAGAATGCAGGCCATGGATAATGCCACCAGCAATGCAGAGGAAATGATTGACAAATTGGGTCTTATGTATAACCGTGCGCGTCAGGGCTCCATTACTCAGGAGCTTACTGAGATTATTGCAGGCGCAGAAGCAATAAGTTAGTAGAAAACATTTTTCCAAAAAGGAAAAGAAAGAGGTAAAAATGGCAGGAGAAAATAAAGGAAAGGTTACGCAGATAATCGGTGCCGTAATGGATATCAGATTTGACGGCGGTAAGCTTCCTGAAATTAACGAAGCTATTCGTATTCCTACCAAAGATGGATCAGAGCTGACAGTTGAGGTTTCTCAGCATCTGGGTGATGATACCGTAAGATGTATAGCCATGGGCTCTACAGACGGACTTACCAGAGGTATGGATGCAATTGCAACAGGTGCTCCCATCAGTGTACCGGTAGGAGAAAATACACTTGGCCGTATTTTTAATGTACTTGGCCAACCGATAGATAATAAACCTGCTCCGGATGGCGTTTCATATGAACCCATCCACAGACCTGCTCCTTCATTTGAAGAGCAGGCTACGAATAAGGAACTGCTTGAAACAGGTATCAAGGTTGTTGACCTTCTTTGCCCTTACCAGAAGGGTGGTAAGATTGGTCTGTTCGGAGGTGCCGGAGTTGGTAAGACAGTGCTTATTCAGGAGCTTATCAGAAATATCGCTACTGAGCATGGCGGATATTCAGTATTTACAGGTGTTGGAGAGCGTACCCGTGAGGGTAATGACCTCTACCACGAAATGACGGAATCCGGAGTTATCGATAAGACTACAATGGTATTCGGTCAGATGAACGAGCCCCCCGGAGCCAGAATGAGAGTCGGACTTACCGGACTTACGATGGCAGAATATTTCCGTGATAAGGGCGGTAAGGATGTGCTTTTGTTCATCGATAACATCTTCCGTTTCACACAGGCAGGTTCCGAGGTGTCTGCACTTTTGGGACGTATGCCTTCAGCGGTTGGTTATCAGCCTACACTTCAGACAGAGATGGGCGCATTACAGGAGAGAATCACATCCACCAAAAACGGTTCAATCACATCTGTTCAGGCAGTGTATGTGCCTGCGGATGACCTGACTGACCCTGCACCGGCTACTACCTTTGCACACTTGGATGCAACAACCGTTTTGTCCAGATCAATAGTAGAGCTTGGTATTTATCCCGCAGTTGATCCTCTTGAGTCAACTTCACGTATCCTTGATCCCTTAATCGTAGGAGAGGAACACTACAACGTAGCACGTGGAGTTCAGGAAATTCTTCAGAGATACAAAGAGCTTCAGGATATCATTGCCATCCTTGGTATGGATGAGCTTTCAGAAAAGGATAAGCAGGTCGTTTCCCGTGCCCGTAAGGTGCAGAGATTCCTTTCTCAGCCCTTCTTCGTTGCCGGACAGTTTACCGGTCTTGAAGGTAAATACGTTCCTGTCAGTGAAACCATTCGTGGATTTAAGGAGATTCTTGAAGGAAAGCATGATGATATTCCTGAGAGCTATTTCCTCAATGTCGGTTCAATCGACGAGGTTGTGGCAAAATACGCTGCTAAGAATTAATCACTTTAGAAAGGCGGGTCAGATATGGCAGAGAATACAAATTTCATCCTGCGCATTATCACACCGGACAGAGTCTTCTATGAAGGCGATGTGAAGATGGTTGAATTTAATACTACGGAAGGTCAGATAGGTGTCCTTCCCGGCCATATTCCCATGACTGTTATCGTTAAACCCGGAGTCCTCCATATTCACGAGGAGGAAGAAGTGAAACATGCAGCATTACATTCAGGCTTCGCAGAAATCCTGCCTGAGGGAATATCCATTTTGGCAGAGGTTATTGAATGGCCTGATGAAATTGATGAAAAGAGGGCGGAGGAAGCCCTTAAACGTGCCGAAGAGCGTTTGAACGAAAAGGCTGCCGGTACGGATTTAGCCAGAGCAGAAACAGCTTTGCAAAGAGCTTTGGCAAGAATAGAAGTATTACGCTAAATTAATTCCCCGACTTAATTATAGGTCGGGGAAATTTGTGTTGTGCACAAGATTAGTGAGTGCATCTTGAAATATGTCAAACCACTTTACACATACAACAATGTCGACTAAAATATTTACGAGGTCGATTGAATAGGTGAAAAATGGAAGAATTAGAAAAGCTTAAAGAGATAATTAATAAAGAAAAAATAGTAAACGGAATACTAAGTAAATCCGTTAATCCTCAAAATGGGCAAAAGCTGAAAATCAGAACCGTTTTGATTAAAGGCGAAAGAGTATGCCAGTTTGAGCTGTTTAAGGGGACTCAGGTATTCCACGAAAATGTAAAGGAAGAAGATGCGGCAAAGAGGGTAATTTCCTACCTGTCCGACCTGTTTATGCAGGGTGAGATAAAAACAAAGGATAGCGAGATAAATGTACTTATCAGCAAAAAAGGCAGGATTACCCTAAAGGTCAAAAAGCAGAAAGAAACACAAGCGGATAATGAAGCTTTGTTAACACATAATAAGGAAAAGCATTACATTTTACCGGAAGGTGAGCCCGTGGACTTCCTAGTAGGCCTGAATGTAATGACACCGGATGGTAAAATTACCAAGAACAGATATGATAAATTCAGGCAGATTAACAGATATTTGGAATTCATTGAGGATTGCCTGGATTCATTGCCCAAAGACAGAACCATAAGAATAATAGATTTCGGGTGTGGAAAATCCTACCTTACGTTTGCAATGTACTATTTCTTAGGTATTGAGAACGGACGAGATATAGAAGTAACCGGACTTGATTTAAAAAAGGATGTAATAAGAGACTGCAATGAGCTTGCGAAAACACTTCAATATGACAAGCTTCATTTTGAGGTCGGAGATATAAAGAATTATTCCGGAACGGATAAAGTTGACATGGTTGTCAGTTTGCACGCCTGCGATACAGCCACAGATTATGCATTGGAAAAGGCAATCAAGTGGGGGGCGAGGGTTATACTCGCAGTGCCCTGCTGTCAACATGAGATAAACAGGCAGATAAAATCAGAGGAACTCAAGCCTGTGTTGAAATATGGCTTGATTAAGGAGCGAATTTCAGCCCTTTTTACAGATGCCATCAGGGCTAACCTTTTGGAAGAAGCGGGGTATGAAACACAGATACTGGAATTCATCGATATGGAACATACGCCTAAAAACATATTAATAAGGGCTGTGAAAAAGAATAAGATGACACCCGTGTCACGAAAAACAGATATTGAACAGGTTATTTCGGATTTCAACTTAAATCCTACATTACAAAATCTATTAAGGAAATAGTGTATGAAAAAGATCCTACTAAAGGCCGCTTTCTTTATCGCCACTTTTATAATATCAGTAATTGTGTCAATGAAGATAATTAACAAAGGCCATGAAAGCATGACAATTGAAATGTCTTCACCCACTTTACCGACCGTTGTAATGACTTATGCAGGGCATGAGTACAACAAGCTTTTCGGATATACGGAGGAAATGGCAATTCCCTTTGTTTTTACCGAGAAAACCATTTTGCCTTCAACCAGAGAGCTATCCTTTAATATTAATCCGTACAAGGCGAATATTACAGGAATGGAGGTTGAAATAAGGACGACAGACGGCACCCGCCTCATTGAGAAAACTGAGATTACGGACTATTCAAAGGTGAACGACAAGTATCAGGTAAATATTACTCTAAAAGATTTGCTTGAAAAAGAGAATGAGTACTCTCTTACAATTGTATTAGCACTTAATGATCGAACAGAAGCATATTATTATACCAGAATAATGCTGAGTGATGACTGCAATTTTACGGAAAAGCTTGAGTTCGTCCAAAATTTTCACGAGAAATTGTATAACAAGGATGCTTCCAAGGAATTGACTAAGTATCTCGAGAGTAATTCCAAGCTGGAATCAAACACTTCTTTTCATAATGTAAATATTCACTCCAGCTTCAAACAGGTAACCTGGGGAGATTTGAATGTGACTGAAACAAAGGCAGCCGATTATTATTTGACTGCGATGGCAAAGCAGACTGCCTCTTTTCTTGTAAAATACCAGGTCGCTTCCGTAAATGACAAGAAAATAATATATTACAGTGTTGAAGAATACTATCGAATCAGGTATACAGACGACAGAACATATCTTTTAGATTATAACCGTACCATGACACAAATACCTGATGAAAAGTCAATGTATGCAAATGATAAAATTCTGCTTGGAATAACTGACGAAAATGTTGATATGGTGGAGAGTGAGGATGGAAGTGTACTGGTATTTGTAGACAACAATAAACTGTTTTCGTATAATATGCTGACCAATAAGCTGTCGGTTATTTTTGCATTCTATAATGATGAAAATAAGGATGAAAGATGCATTAACAACAATCATTCCATCAAAATCCTGAATATTGAAGAAGGCGGAAATGTTTGGTTTGCAGTATATGGCTACATGAATCGCGGAAGATACGAGGGACGTGTCGGCTTGCAGGTATATTGCTATGACAGTGAGATAAACTGCTATGAAGAATCCCTGTATATTGAATATGATAAACCTTATTCCATGCTAAAGAGTGAGCTCTCAAAGCTCCTTTATATGAACAAAGACAAGCAGTTGATTTTTGCGTTAAACGGGTTCGTTTATCAGGTAGATTTAAGCGAGAAGGGTGCGGAGAGGCTGTTTGAAATCGAGCACGATGAGGCTTTGCTGGTATCATATAACAATAAAGTTATTGCCTGGCAACAGGGCGGGGATAAATATGATTCTGCCGCATTGTATATCAAAAACCTGAATCAGCCTGAAGAAATAATGATTAACGTTTCAGAAGACGATGCAATTCTGCCTTTTGGATTTATGGATGAGGACGTGATATACGGAGTGGCGCATAAGTCGGATATAATATATACAAGTGGTGAAGTGACACTGTTTCCCATGTATAAATTGTGTATAGTATCTTCTGAAGGGGCACTGTTAAAAGAATATTCGCAGGACAATATTTACATATCCGAATGCTCATTTGAGGATAATCAGATTTATTTATCCAGATTGATTAAAAAAGAAGACGGAACATATGAAAACTACCCGGGTGATCAGATTATGGATAATTCGGAACCTGCTCAGATGATAAATGAGGTGGTATGTGCCGACATTGATACATATGAGCGCTATGTCCAGATTAAATTAAAGAAAGAAATAGATACTAAATCCATTAAGATATTGACACCCAAAGAGGTATTATATGAGGGCGCAAGATCAATAAAACTCGAAGGTGTAAATCATCTGTCAAAATACTATGTAAGCCTGGGAGGAAGCATAGAAGGAATATATTTCAGCCCTGCGCTTGCTGTTGACATTGCCTATAATAAAGCAGCAGAAGTATATGATGAGTATGGAAAGAGCATTTGGATAAAAGGGAACCGTTTGACCAGGAATCAGATCATGGCCATAAAGGCACCTGCAACGGAGGATGAGAGAAACAGCATTTCCGTATGCCTCGATACCGTATTGTCCTATGAAGGCATAAGCGTAAATACGAGCTACCTGCTGGACAGAGGAATGAGCGTTAATGGAATATTGGAGGAATACATAGACGGTCATGTATTAAATCTGACAGGATGTAAGCTCGATGCGGTGCTGTACTATGTTAACAGAGACCTGCCGGTATTTGCATTGCTCAACGATGGCGAATGTGTTCTGATTACAGGCTTTAATGACTACAACACCGTAATATTTGACCCTTCAACAGGTGCTTTGTACAAAAAAGGCATGAATGATTCCAAGGAGTGGTTTGAGGAAAACACCAATCATTTCATAACCTATGTCAGAAATAATTAATGGAATAAGTGACTTTTGTAGCTTTGCAGGGTACGGTATAATATAAGCCCCAATATTCCGCATGAGATGAATTCGCCTGCAAATACAGTTAATCCAAAATATAAAAGCGAACCGTCAAAGCGATATACAAAAGAGAGTATTAAGGGGATTATAAGGGTATTTGATATAATGGGAGGGAGTATTGCCAGACATATATTTTTGTGCCGTAAAAGGTAAGTCCCGAAGGCCCCTATTAATGTTGCAAGGCTGCCCAATATAATATCATAAGGTGCACAGCCGGTGATAAGGTTTGATATAATGCAACCGACAAAAAGACCCGGAACGGCAATGGGTGTAAATACAGGCAATATGCATAACATTTCGGAAAAACGAACTTGAATAATATTCGAGGACAAACCAAAAGCAGATGACAATAGTGTCAGTAATGTATACAAAGCGGCAATAACCGCTCCGTATGTGACGGATAAAGATTTATTTTTCATTAAAATTCCTATGTCCTTTCCAAAGCCTGCAAATTTTGGACGATAGGCAAAAATTTGCAGCTCCTTTAGTTTTGTTTAATGTCAGGAAGGTTTCGAACTGACAGTAGCTAATTATAGCATTTTCTATATTTCTGTCAAGCTTACAGCAGGCGTTTGAGTATCTTTGACAGGTACAAGGCTAAGAATAGCTTGATTAGGTCTGGAATAATATAAGGAAGTACGCACACTGCCAAAATGGAATAAATGCTCATGGCGTTTTCGCTGTGGGCATAATTTATTGCGTAAAAGAAAGTGCCGAATCCATAGCAGACAATCAGACCGATTATGAGGGCCGGGATATCGCGGTATCTACATGCGGAAAATAGCTTTTCAAATATTATATAGATTACACCTATTAACACAAAGCCAATCAGATAGCCGCCCGTAGGGGAAAAGAAGTGTCCCGGACCACCTGTAAAATATGAAAAAACCGGCAACCCGATTGCTCCAAGCAAGAGGTAAACGATAATAGCTATTGTGCCACGTAATCCACCCAAAAAGAGCAACGTAAAAAACACTGCAAAAAGCTGCAGTGTAAAGGGTATCGGAAATGGAATTGCTATCCAGGAACATACCGCCATAAGGCAGACGCACATGGATATATACATCATGATTTGAGCTTTAGTGTGTTTAGATGATTTCAAAAAGAACCTCTTCTACATAAAATAGGTGATGCCGCTTAGCAGTTCGATAAAGAAAAATATTCCGCAGTAAACCTGGTATAATAACACGATAACGTATAGAGCATATTGCGAAATGAGAAAAGCTTTTTTCTTCTTATTGCTGCAAAGAATTATGGCTTTGTTACAGGCTGTCATTTTGATTATCGAGCATAGGTATATAACGAACAACGAGATGGAATAGCCCCAAAAGAAATTGGAATCCTTTGCACGTGAACCGGTTTCGGCCAGCATGAATACCTGAATAAAACCAAATAACCAAATTGCCCAGGAAGCAGAGTAAAGCCTGTCTTTAAAAATATCCTTAAAATTAAATACTAATACAAGAAGACAAAAGGCTAAGGATAAGACGAAGGAAACCTTGGGATGTTCACCGCGCATTGAAAGTGCATAGCCCGGGTTAATTACTATGGTATTACCTGTGTCATTGCCAAAAAGAACCGAATTCTGGAACAGAATCAGTAAGGCAGCAGGAATAAATGATAACCCGAAAATAAAGACCTTTTTGAACGGAACCTTTTTAAGTAAATCAAACAGGAATATAAACGCGCAGACGGGGGCAAATACAAAATAAAAGCTCGGCTTTATAAAATTGGTGATGCATAAAATAATGCAGAAGGAAAACCATTCCTTGAAATTAAGACCGGTTTTGTATTTGTTAAACAGCTTTAGAGCCATATCCATGCAGATAACAGCCATGAGCTTCATACAGATATATGTGGAATTGTGCCAGATAGAAGGAGACTGATAGCCTACATATCTTTGTGAAGCAGCCACTTTGACATAAAACGGCATAATGACATTTGCAATAATCGAAAGGCCCCATATAGCAGATGTACGAATATTTAAATCATAACGCTTGAGCACATTGCTTAAGAGTCTGTATGTAAAATATACGGTTAATAAGGATATTGCAGTTAAAAAAATAACAGTTAATATATTCCCAAACGGAGTGGAATAAAACAGACCATAGATAATGCCGGTCAGAGAGTAAAACCATCCGTCCTCAACCGCCATTTGAATATGAAATGGCAAATCCGATTCAAAACGACCTGTTACGCCAAAAAACAACTGATTATAAAAAAGAAAGGAAAGACCAATTCCGTAGGCTAAAATCACAATGAGCACTATGCCCATTGTGATTTTATTATAGGTGGAATTTTGTCTTTCGCTTTTCTTTGAATAATTCATTTTATAATTCGCCTTTTTTGTATCTGGAGACAATGCTCTGAATTCTTTCGCTGGGGCTAAGCAAATCGCTGATTGAAGAATCGTGATTGAGAGTATCAATGATGTAGGCGATATATTTGCTTAAATCACAGCTGATGTACCATTCTCTGGATAATAAATCGGGAGTCTGATAGATAAGGTTGGTTGTAAGAACCTTATCAATTGTACCATTTTCAAATGCCTTGTCGAACTTCTCCAATCCGTTGGTGAAAAGACCAAAGGTTGAGAATACGAAAATTCTGCCAGCTTTTCTTTCCTTTAATTCGGTTGCAACCTCGAGCATGCTTTCACCTGAAGAAATCATGTCATCAATGATAATCACGTCTTTGCCCTCTACGCTGGTACCGAGGAATTCGTGAGCCACGATAGGATTACGACCGTTGACTATTCTGGTATAGTCACGTCTCTTATAGAACATACCCATATCAAGGCCGAGTACGTTGGCAATATAAATTGCACGTCCCATACCGCCCTCGTCAGGAGAGATTACCATCATATGCTTGGAATCTATGGTGAGATCCTTAACATTCTTTAAAAGGCCCTTAATGAACTGATATGCAGGCTGAACGGTTTCAAAGCCATGGAGCGGAATTGCATTCTGAACTCTGGGGTCATGAGCGTCAAAGGTAATGATATTGTCGACACCCATAGAAACAAGCTCCTGAAGTGCAAGTGCACAGTCAAGTGATTCTCTTGCTGTTCTCTTGTGCTGTCTGGACTCATAAAGGAAGGGCATGATAACGGTGATACGTCTTGCTTTTCCTCCTACAGCAGCGATGATACGCTTTAAGTCCTGATAGTGGTCATCGGGAGACATATGATTCTCGTGACCGGCAAGTGTGTATGTCATAGAGTAATTAAGCACATCGACAAGAATGTAGAGGTCATCTCCTCGTACGGATTCCAAAATCATACCCTTTGCTTCACCTGAACCAAAACGCGGAACCTTTGCGGAGAGAAGATATGAATCTCTCATGTAGCCGGCAAACGCCAATGATTCTTTGTGCTCGCTTTCTCTTTCTGCACGCCATTTTACTAAATAATTGTCAACTTTCTCGCCAAGTGGTTTACAACCATCCATAGCGATAATGCCTAAAGAACCAACAGGAATGGTCTCAAGGTTTCTTTTTTCCTCACGGACAGCCATGAAAAAATCCTCGCTTTCTTTTATATGACTTGGGCCAAATCACGCTTAATCAGACGAACATCCTTCCCAACCAGTTTACATAATTTGTAATTGTTGGAAATACGTGAAAAGACTCTGTCAGAATATCTGTCCCGAAGTTCATCCAAATTCAGATTGGTTGATATGATGGTTGCTTTCTTCCTCAGATGTCTTTCGTTAATACAGGAGAAGAGTTGTGTGGAAACAAAAGCATTTGAAACCTCTGTCGCCAAATCATCAATTATCAATAAATCCGCATTATAAAGATCGGAATAGAAATCGTACAGTTCATCTTTGTGCTCATGCCCGAAAGAGTAATAAGCCAAATCCTCAAACAGCTTTTCAGCACTGAAATACAGAACCGACCTGCCTTTGAGAATAATCTCATTTGCTATGCATCCGGACAAAAAGCTTTTGCCGGTACCTACTGTACCATAAAATAAGATATTATGGTAGTCCTGTTCGAAGTTTTGTACAAACTCCCTGCAAACTTTTACGGCTTTTTTAAAGTGAACCAAATCCTCGCCTTCCTGAAAGTCATAGGAAAGTGCATCGAAATTATTCTCCGCGAGAGCTTCACGGATATTGGTCTGATCATACAGAATCTCAATTTCCCTGTCGCGGAAGCAATGACATTTGGTTTTGAGCCCGTCAGGGTCGGTGATATATCCCGTGTCATGACAATCGGGACAATCATAGATGGGATCCAGGAAATCCGCAGGGAAACCGCCATCGGATAAAAGCAGTTTCTTTTTGATGGATATTTTATTTATTTCTTCGTGCAAATCGGAAAGAGCGCTTTCGTCACCTTCTATGGCGAGACGAACACGCTTAGAAGCAATGCCGCCCAGGGATTCATCCAAAATCCTGTAAGGCGGAATCTTAGCATATACTTTTTTGCGCCTTTCAGCCGAAATATAGCGATTTTTATCTCTTGTTAATTCGTACCCTCTGATAATCTGATCATACTGTTGTTTGTTAAGTCCCATACCAATCCTCTCTTTCAAGCAAGTATATTGCCTTCCCCATTAAAGATTAATTGCTGAGAAGCCTTCGTTCCAACTCGTCAAAATCATATTCATTTTGAGTAAACTGATTAAACTTATTATTGCTGTATATATTGCTTTTCGTATTTGATTTCACAGAACGCTTTTTTTCAAAGGTTTCATCAAGGGCTTTGATGTCTGATTTGTGGTGAACATTCATCTTCAGCCAGCTCTTTAGGATTCCGTCGGCGTACTCGATTCTGTGGCTGTCGGTAGCAAGGACGGTTCTTTCGCAGGCTTCAATGATGATATCCATTTCAAAGCCGTATTCGTCGGTCCATTTCCTGATGAACTCTACTTCCTTTTTGGTGGGTGAAGAGCTCTTGCCCAACTGGTTCATTATAAGGTAGATGTTTTTATCATATTTGGGAGTGAGCTTTTTGGCATCATCGGCGGATGAAACGCCTTGCTCTGCCCAGGAAATAGCTACTTTCTCAATGTATCGGAAGTCTTTTTTGTTTCTCTCGAAACAATATTCAATAAGATAATCTATTAATTCGTTTGAAAAGCCAAGAACCTCCGAAAAATACATAAGCGACTGAATTTCAGTCTGTGTGAGAGGCCTTTTTAAATAGGCTTCTGCTGCAAAGAACAAAAGACCGTTACTTTCTTCCTTGCGGAATTGAGCTATATCGTTCTTGCTGTAAGTGGGCTTTTCGAAACGATTAACCTCCGGTTCAAAATCATCTATGTAATTGGAAATGGAAGAAATATTGGCAGAAGCGGGAGCCGTTTCTGCTTTATCCTCGTGAATATTGATGCTAACCAGGTTTTCACAGGAATCAAATTCTAAATCAAGCAACCCTTTTTTCTCCCAAAATCGAAGGGCACGGTTTACATCCTTTTCCATGAGATTAAAGGTGTCCGCTATGTTGGAAACACTTATGGGGCTGCCCTGACTTTGCATTCGGACAAGATAAAGATAAACCTTAATCTGTGAATCGTTTGCATCCTTCATATATATATCTATAAAGCTGTTCGAAACAGCGGTCGTGGTCTTTCTTGATTCGTTGTAAACCCTGATACGTGCCATCTTTGTTCAATAACCTTCCTTCCCTCGCACTTTGATAGTAGCTGTGACTGTTAAGCCACATGGAACCCCAAAGCAAGACAAAGTATAGCATAAGGGCATATGAAAAGAAATAGACAAACTTTATGAAAGTGAGCAGCCCTTTAAAACAGTACTCAAAATGTGGATAATGTGGATAGTGTGGATAAAATCTGCATTTTAGGAAGCAAAACAGTAAAATATATTGAGAGTATGCGGTTTGTCAGATTCATATCAATATCCACAAAAAAGAAGAAAATATCCACAGACTTATTCTGAAGAAATCTAAGAATCAATCTGTGGATAATGTGGATTATTTTCGATTAAGCAGTTCATCGCCGATTTTATATACATCTCCGGCACCCATAGTTATCAACATATCACCGTTTATGCAATTTTTCTCAACGAAATTTTCTATTTCCGTAAAATTTTTAAAATAATGGCAGCTGTGTCCGAGGTCAAGTATTTTCTGCTGGAGAGTTTCGGCACTGATTCCCAAATTATCGGTTTCTCTTGCCGAATATATATCCGCTAGGATTACTTCATCCGCCAAGGTGAGAACTGAAGCAAAATCATCCATTAATGCTTTGGTCCGGGAATATGTGTGCGATTGGAAAACGCACCATAGTCTGTTGTGCGGAACCTTGGCAGCAGCAGTGAGTGTAGCATTTATTTCAGTAGGGTGGTGAGCGTAATCATCAATGATGGTAACACCGTTATGAACGCCCTTGTATTCGAATCTTCTGTCGGTACCGGCAAAGGAGAGAAGCCCTTTTTTTATGGCAAGCTCCGCAGAGCCGGCGGCATCTGCAATTGCACAGGCACAGAGCGCATTTGAAATGTTATGCATGCCGGGTACACTCAGAGATATTCTGCGGTTTTCGCGCCCTTTTGAATAAAGGTCAAAAGAGGGGTGCCCGTTTTTGTCATATGAAATATTGCCTGCAAAGTAATCGGCAGCATCGCCTTCTGATGTTTTGCCGGATATACTGTAGGTAATGACATTGCATTCGAGGCTTTGAGTTATTTCGGAAACCCTGGGAATGTCACCGTTGATAATAAGCGTGCCGTTTGCAGGAATTAAAGAAGCAAATTTCCTAAAGGAATTTCTGATATCATCTATATCGGTAAAGAAATCCAGATGGTTGGCCTCAATGTTTAATATGGCTCCGATTGTAGGGAAAAAGCTCAAGAAGCTGTTTGTATATTCACAAGCTTCAGTGACAAATAAGTCAGATTTACCAACACGTATGTTGCCTCCGATGGATTTGTAAATACCACCTATTGAAAGGGTGGGATCAAGATTACCCTGAAGGAATATCTCACTTACCATTGAAGTGGTAGTGGTTTTGCCGTGAGTACCGCTGATACAGATGGCGGTTTTATAGTTTTTCATTATCTGGCCGAGCAATTCAGCTCTGGACAAAAAAGGAATCCCTAAATCTGTGGTTGCAATATACTCGGGATTGTCGGCATGTACTGCAGCGGTGAATACAACACAGTCTATATCCTCGGTTATGTTCTCATATACCTGAGGTCCGTAAGAAATTGCTACGCCCTTTTCTTCCAAGCTTTTGGTCAATTCGTTTTCGTGCCAGTCATCACCTGATACCTTAAAACCGGCATCAACCAAAATCTCTGCCAGACCGCTCATGCTGATGCCGCCTATGCCCACGAAATAAATATGTGAGGGTTTATTAAAATCTATAGTATACATATATTTCTCCCAAAATAATCATTTAAAACCTTACTAATTATAATAGTGTTGCGATAAAAAAGCAATCTGAGAGCAAAACTATGGGCGGAAGGTGTTAATTTATGGATTACGAAAATAAAAAATCGGCAAAAGTGACAAAAATACTCAAGAAAATGGTCATATTTTGTTCACATTTGCGCTAACCTATGTTATAATTTAAACACCATTATTGGTAAAAGGCTTAAGAGGTGACGACATGATTAAAAAAGAAATGATTGCAATGCTTCTCGCAGGCGGTCAGGGAAGTCGACTTGGCGTCCTAACTTCGAAAATGGCAAAACCTGCAGTAGCATTTGGAGGGAAATATCGAATCATCGATTTCCCTTTGTCGAACTGTATCAATTCGGGCGTGGATACAGTCGGCGTTCTAACCCAGTACCAACCGCTCAGATTAAATACTCATATCGGCATTGGTATCCCCTGGGATCTTGACCGTAATATCGGAGGAGTCGCGGTACTTCCACCTTATGAGAAAAACACAAACAGTGAATGGTACACAGGAACGGCTAACGCCATATATCAGAATCTGGAATATATGGAGAGCTTTAACCCTGAGTATGTGTTAATTTTGTCAGGCGATCATATCTACAAGATGGATTATGAGGTTATGCTTGATTTCCATAAGGCTAATCACGCCGAGGTTACGATAGCCGTTATGCCGGTTCCTTACGAGGAAGCCAGTCGTTTCGGCATCATGATAACCGATGACAAAAGGAAAATTACCGAGTTTGAAGAAAAACCTGAGCATCCCAGAAGCAATCTGGCCAGCATGGGTATATATATTTTTAACTGGAAGACGTTAAAGAAAGCGCTGATAGATTTGGCAGAGCAGCCTTCACTTGACTTTGGAAAACATATTATTCCACATTGTCACAAGCAGGGCTCACCGCTTTACGCATTTGAATTTAACGGCTACTGGAAGGATGTCGGTACTCTTCATTCCTATTGGCAGGCAAATATGGAGCTGATTGATATTGTCCCTGAGTTCAATTTGTATGAAGAGTATTGGAAGATATACACAAAGAGTGAGATTCAGCCGCCACAGTTTCTGTCTGAGGATTCAGAGGTGGAAAGATGTATTATCGGCGAAGGAAGTGACATTTTCGGCAAGGTTTACAATTCCGTAATCGGTTGCGGTGTCACTATCGGAAAAGGAACGGTAATAAGAGATTCCATTATCATGAACTGCACTCATATAGGCGAAAACTGTACCATTGATAAGGCAATCATCGCTGAGAATACCGAGGTCGGCAGCAATGTTACAATTGGTGCCGGAGAAGAGGCTGAAAACGATACAGCGCCTCATATATACAACCATGGGCTTGCGACTGTCGGTGAGAAATCAATTATTCCCGACAATGTGACCATTGGCAAAAATACCGTTGTTTTTGGAGAAACGGTTTTGGAGGATTATCCTCAGAACAATCTTTACAGCGGTAAATCCTTGATTAAGGCAGGTGACGTATTATGAGAGCTGTAGGAATAGTATTGGCCGGAGGAAATAATCACAGAATGCGTGAGCTGTCAAAGAAAAGGGCAGTATGCGCCATGCCTATCGCAGGCAGCTATAGAAGCATTGATTTTACGTTAAGCAACATGTCCAACTCACATATTCAAAAGGTTGCCGTGTTTACTCAATATAATGCGACCAGCTTAAATGAACATTTGAGTTCATCGAAATGGTGGGATTTCGGACGTAAGCAGGGAGGCTTGTTTGTATTTACTCCCGTTGTAACCGCTGATAATTCCAATTGGTACAGAGGAACGGCGGATGCCATTTTTCAAAACCTGGATTTCCTTAAAAAGAGCCATGAACCTTATGTGGTAATCGCATCAGGTGATTGTGTTTATAAGATGGATTTCAAGAGGCTGCTAGAGTATCACATTGAGAAAAAGGCTGACATTACCGTTGTGTGCAAGGATATGGGCCCCAGATGCAATGTGGAGCGTTTTGGAACCGTATCAATGGATGAGGAGAACAGAATCACTGAATTTGAAGAAAAGCCTCTCCTCGCCAAAACCAATACCGTGTCCTGCGGAATATATGTCCTTCGAAGAAGACAGCTGATCGAGATGATAGAGCGTTGTGCCGAAGAGGACAGATATGATTTTGTAAAAGATATTCTTATCAGATACAAGGATGTGAAAAGAATTTTCGGATATAGAATCACAGATTATTGGAGAAATATTGCAAGTGTGGAAGATTACTATTCCACCAACATGGATTTCCTAAATCCGGAGGTAAGAGATTATTTCTTCAAACAGTATCCGGATATTTATTCCAAGGTGGATGATTTGCCGCCGGCTAAGTACAACCCCGGTTCCAAAATTAAAAATTCTTTGGTTTCGAGCGGTTGTATAGTGAACGGAGTGGTTGAGAATTCCATTATTTTCAAAAAGAGCTATATAGGTAATAACTGTGTCGTTAAAAATTCCATAATTCTTAATGACGTTTATATTGGGGATAATACTTATATTGAGAATTGCATTGTGGAAAGTCACGACACCATACGAGCTAACTCGTCGTATATAGGAGAAGGAGAAACCAGAATTCTCATAGAAACTAACGACAGATTTGTCATATAACTATTTTTTATTTCAGAAAGGCTAGGGGTAGCAAAATGAAGATTACAGACGTAAGAGTACGCAGAATAACTAAGGAAGGGAAAATGAAGGCTGTTGTTTCCATAACAATTGATGATGAATTTGTAGTTCATGATATCAAGGTTATTGAAGGCGATAAGGGGTTATTTATAGCGATGCCCAGCAAAAAAGCTACTGATGGAGAATTCAGAGACATCGCTCATCCGATTAACACTTCTACCAGGGACAATATTCAAAAGATTATCCTTGAAGCGTACGAGAAAGCTCTTTTAGAGCCGGATGCAGAATAAGTTATCAAAGAGGGCGTGATAAACGCCCTCTTTTTGTGTTATAATATGTCTGTCGACACCGGCATTTGTCAAAAATGCCGGCTAAAGTTGTGCATGAAAACAAATATCGGAGAGAATTATGAAAATAATAGTAGGACTTGGCAACATCGGAGAAAACTATGAAGGAACAAGACATAACATCGGATTTACCGTCATAGATTATATCGCAAAAAAAGAAGGCATACTCGTTTTGGAGAAAAAGCATAAGGCCATAATAGGAAAAGGATACATAGACGGAGAACGTGTAATACTGGCGAAACCCGTTACATACATGAATGCCAGCGGAGAAAGCGTCAGAGAACTGGTAGACTACTATAAGGTTGACCATGAAAATGATGTGATTATTATTCACGATGATATCAGCCTTGACGAAGGGAATATCAGAATCAGGAAACAGGGCAGCGCAGGATGCCATAATGGCTTAAAGAGTATTATTTCCCATCTTGGAAATGACACGTTTGTCAGAATAAAGATGGGAGTCGGCGACAAACGCGGGCGGGCTGATTTGGCGGACTATGTCTTAGGCCATTTTACGAAGGAAGACCTCGACATTATGAAACCCGCAGTGGAGAAAGCGTATGAGGCAGTGAAAATGTTTGTGGCCGGAAAGACCGATATGGCCATGAATACCTATAACAAGAAAAACACTGAGCAGAAAAACCAGCTTTAGTTTGGAGACATTTGGCAATGGAAACATTACTTGCACCCCTTTATGAGCTTTCGGGATTTTCACAAGCTGCAGATGCTATTAAAAAGGGGAAAAAACCAATCGCACTCACAGGATGTGTCGATTCTCAGAAACTTCATATCATCAAAGGCTTGAGCGATGGCTGTAAATATAAGGTCATCGTTACTTATAGTGAGATAAAAGCGCGAGAGATATGTGAAGAATATAAATTTTATGATAGAAATGCCATGTATTTTCCGCCTAAGGATTTGATTTTCTTTCAAGCAGATATTCACGGCAATCAACTAATCAGAGACAGAATTAAGACTCTCAGACGGGTTATGGAGAACAAGCCCACCACAATAGTCACCACATATTCAGCGCTCATGTCCCCACAGATTAAATGGGACATGGAAAAAGACTTAATAATGATTTCGGTCAAAGATACGCTTGATATCAGGAAATTGTCGAATAAGTTGGTGGAGATGGGATATGAAAAGACATATCAGGTAGAAAACCCCGGAGAATTTTCTGTTCGGGGCGGAATTGTGGACGTATTCGATTTGACAGAGGACAATCCTTACAGGATAGAGCTGTGGGGGGATGAAGTCGACTCTGTCAGAAATTTTGACGTTTACAGCCAGCGTTCCATAGAGAAGCTTGAGAACATAGTGATATATCCCGCCACCGAATTTGTTCTGTCTGATGATAATATCAGAGACGGAATCGGAAGGATAGAAAAAGAGGCGGAGAAGCAGGCTCAAAGGTTTAGGGAACGTCTGATGCCTGAGGAGGCTTCCAGAATACAAAAATGTATAAAAGAGCTTTCGGATGAGCTGCTTGAGTTTAAGAGTAAAGTAAATATCGAAAGCTATATAAGGTATTTTACGAACGAACATGTTACGTTGCCGGAGATGCTCTTTGACATGCTTGGAGAAAATGCAGGGGAGAAGCTCGCTTTTTTCCTTGATGAGCCTGCGCGAATAAAGGAAGAGGCGGAAGCGGTATACCTTGAGTTTACGGAAAGCATGAAAAGCCGTCTGGAAAAGGGATATATTTTGCCGGGGCAGGCAGATATTCTTTTTACCGGTGAAAATGTAGCTGCAGCTTTGCTTAAGAGCAAGGTGATTCTGATATCCACCATGGATACCAAGGCGGGATATTTTAAACCTGAAATAAAATATGATATAAATGCGAGGAATGTTGCCCCCTATAACAATTCCTTTGATGCCTTGTTAAAGGATTTGGTTAAATACAGAAAAAATGAATACAGAGTAATTCTTTTATCCGGCTCCAGGATAAGAGCCAGACGTTTGGCGGAGGATTTGCGTGACAATCAGATAGCTGCCATATATTCGGAGGACCCCGAAAGGCAGATAATACCTGGAGAAGTGATGGTTTCCTACGGCCATGTAAATCGTGGCTTTGAGTATCCCATGATTAAATTTGTAGTTTTATCTGAAAGCGATATCTTTGGAGCGCAGAAGAAGAAAAAGGCAAAAAAGGTCTATAATGGCAGACAGATAAAGAGCTTTGACGAGTTAAAAATCGGCGATTATGTAGTGCATGAAACACACGGACTCGGAATATACCGCGGGATTGAAAAGGTTGAAGTAGAGCATGTTGTAAAGGATTATATAAAGATTGAATACAGCGACAGCGGTAAACTTTATATTCCGGCTACCGGCCTTGATCTTATACAGAAATATGCGTCAGAAGATGCACAACGTGTTCCTAAGCTTAACAAATTGGGCTCAAAGGAATGGGAGAAAACAAAAGCACGCGTAAGAACTGCCGTGGATGAAATCGCAAAGGATTTGGTCCTTTTATATGCCAAACGTCAAAATACGGAAGGCTATGCCTTTGAGCGGGACACTGTATGGCAGAAAGAATTCGAAGAGACATTTCCCTTCGAAGAGACGGCGGACCAGCTTGCGGCAATTGCAGATACCAAGGCGGATATGGAGAGCCATAAGATAATGGACAGGCTTATCTGCGGAGACGTAGGATACGGTAAAACAGAGATTGCCATCCGCGCAGCATTTAAGGCTGTTCAGGAAGGAAAGCAGGTGGTTTATCTTGTGCCTACCACCATCCTCGCTCAACAGCATTATAATACATTTACTCAGAGAATGAAGGATTTCCCTGTTAAAGTGGAGCTGCTTTCCAGATTCAGAACACCTGCTCAGATTAAGCATGCTCTCAGTGAGCTTTCAAAAGGATTTGTTGATATTGTAATCGGAACGCACCGTGTACTGTCAGATGATGTGAAATTTAAGGATTTAGGCCTTTTGATTATCGATGAAGAGCAACGTTTTGGAGTAACACATAAGGAAAAAATCAAGAAGCTCAAGGAGAATGTCGACGTGCTTACTCTTACGGCTACTCCGATACCCAGAACTCTCCACATGTCACTCATAGGTATACGTGACATGTCGGTGCTTGAAGAGGCCCCGGAGGACAGACTGCCCATTCAGACCTTTGTTATGGAGTACAATGAGGAAATGGTTCGTGAAGCGATACTCAGAGAGCTTTCACGCTCAGGGCAGACATACTATGTGTATAACAGAGTTAATGATATAGCTGATATAGCCGGCAGGATAAGCAAATTAGTCCCTGAGGCGACGGTAGCCTTTGCTCATGGACAGATGAGTGAACGTGAACTGGAACAGATTATGTGTGATTTTGTTAACGGGGATATTGATGTTTTGGTTTCCACGACCATCATTGAAACCGGGCTTGATATATCCAACGTAAATACAATGATTATTCATGATTCGGACAGACTCGGACTGTCACAGCTGTATCAGCTCCGAGGTCGCGTAGGTCGTTCAGGACGCACGGCATATGCATTTTTGATGTACAAAAAAGACAGAATGTTAAAAGAGGTGGCTGAGAAAAGGCTTGACGCAATACGCGAATTTACCGAGCTTGGAAGTGGCTTTAAAATTGCCATGCGCGACCTTGAGATAAGAGGAGCAGGCAATCTGCTTGGCATGCATCAGCATGGGCACATGGAAGCTGTCGGATATGATCTTTATTGTAAGATGCTTAATGAAGCTGTCAAAAGCTTAAAGGGAGAGACGGTTTTGGAGGATTTTCCCACTGTTGTGGACATAGATACAGATGCTTTTATTCCGCCGGAATATATAATGAACGAAACCCAGAAACTGGACATTTATAAACAGATAGCTGCCATAGAAAATATCAGTGAAAAAGAGGATATGAAGGATGAACTCATAGACAGATTCGGGGATATTCCGAAATCTGTCGACAATCTGCTTCGTATTTCACTGGTGAGGGTTTTGGCGCATAAGCTTTATATTACTGATATTAAAGGCAGAAATGGTAAAATTGTATTTACATTTAAACCGGATGCTGCAATAAATCCGCAGGGAATTCCTGATTTGATTAAGGAATATGAAGGAAAAATGTCATTTACGCCCATAGGAACTCCAAGCATTACCTATAGCTACAAAAAGACCGGCATCATAGAAAAAGACGAAGAGTTTCTGCTGGATAAAACTGAAGATATTTTGGAAACAATGAACCGCATGATTTTATAAGCTTGCATTTTCTGACAATTTGTAGTAATGTGTTAATATTTATAGACAGTTTTATAGGTTGCCATAGATTGATAACTGTTAACTGGGAATGGAATCCCGGATGCATTTTACGGCATCTTTTTTGGATATCACGGAGGATATCATATGGTTATTCAACATAACATTTCTGCCATGACCGCAAGCAGACTATCAGGCATATGCGCTAAAGGAAACCTTCAGGCAGCGGAAAAGCTTTCCAGCGGGTACAGAATAAACAGATCGGCTGATGATGCGAGCGGACTTTCAATTTCAGAGAAAATGCGAAGACAAATTCGCGGTCTTTCACAGGCTTCCCTAAATGCTCAGGAAGGAATATCTCTTGTTCAGGTTGCAGACGGTGCACTTAATGAAGTGCATGATACGCTTCAACGTATGAATGAGCTGTGCGTCAAAGCAGCAAACGGAACGTATACTGACAGCGACAGAGAGTATATATATGCGGAGATTGTTCATCTAAACGATGAGATTACACGTATAGGCGAGAAAACTACATTTAATGAGCATGAATTATTTAATATGGATACTTCAAATCCGGATTCGCTGCTTAAGGTCCATGCCGGTGTTGAAGAAGGACAGGACTTGAAAATAGAGCTTACTAAGATGAATGCTTCTGTTCTTGGCACAAATCTGGTAGATATTTCGGATATTGAGAAGGCGGGAGAATCAATTAACAGAGTGAAAGAAGCAATTACCACTGTATCGGATATTCGCTCAAGATTCGGAGCATATCAAAATCGCCTTGAACACACAATAAGAAATCTTGATAATATCGATGAAAATGTGACAGCCTCCGAGCTTGCAATCAGAGATATGGAAATGGGAGCAGGCGTACTGAACTATTCCAAATATCAGCTACTGATGCAATCAAGCCATGTTATGATGGCACATTGTAACAAGAGCAATGAAGCCGTAGCATCTCTATTGGCATAAAATTTGAGATTCACACCGGATTTTTCACCGTGAGCTAATTTAGATAAGCATTAAAAAAGGGCATGTGTTACATGCCCTTTTACTATATATCAGCCTCCGAGATAAGCTTTTCTTACGGAATCATCTTTAAGAAGCTCTGCACCGGTTCCGTTTGTTACTATACGTCCGGTTTCAAGTACGTAAGCTCTGTTGGCTATCGATAGAGCCATTTGAGCGTTCTGCTCAACGAGAAGAATTGTTGTTCCTGCTTTGTTGAGCTCTTTGATGATGTCAAATATCTGGTCAACCAGGATAGGAGCAAGGCCCATTGAAGGCTCGTCAAGCATCATCAGCTTAGGCTTAGACATAAGAGCACGACCCATAGCCAGCATCTGCTGTTCTCCGCCTGATAACGTTCCTGCTATCTGATGCATACGTTCTTTCAATCTTGGGAATCTGTCATATACATTTGCTATTGAATCTGCGTATTCGTAGCCGGGTCTTGAATATGCACCCATCTGAAGATTCTCTTCTACGGTAAGCTGGAGGAAAATTCTTCGTCCCTCAGGGCAAAGCGCGATTCCTCTTTCTACCATTTTGTGAGTAGGAACACCTACAAGAGAATTGTCCTCGAACGTAATATCACCACTCTTTGGTTTTAACAATCCAGAAATGGTATTAAGGGATGTTGATTTGCCGGCACCGTTAGCACCGATTAATGTTACGATTTCACCTTCATTTACATCAAAGGAGATACCTTTAATGGCATGAATACTTCCATAGAAAACATGAAGGTCTTTTACTTCTAACATGCTCATATTAGTCCTCCTTCTTTGAACCCAGGTATGCTTCGATAACCTGAGGATTCTTCTGTATTTCTGAGGGTGTTCCTTTGGCAATTATACGGCCGAAGTTAAGTACGGCAATACTTTCACAGACACCCATTACCAGATTCATATCATGCTCAATAAGCATTATGGCAATACCAAATGTATCACGAATTTTCTTTATATTTTCCATAAGCTCGGCAGTTTCTGACGGATTCATACCGGCAGCAGGCTCGTCAAGCAACAAAAGCTTGGGGTCGGTGGCAAGCGCACGGACTATTTCCAGACGACGCTGCGCACCGTAAGGAAGAGAGCTGGCCTTAACATCAGCCATATCCTGCATATCAAAAATAGAAAGAAGCTCAAGCGCACGTGCGTGCATTTTCTTCTCCTCGCTCCAATATTTGGGAGTGCGAAGGATTCCGTCGATTACGTGATATTCGGTCTGATTGTGAAGACCGATTTTAACATTATCCTCTACAGACATTTTGTCAAAAAGACGAATGTTCTGGAAGGTTCTTGCAATTCCTGCATTGTTAACCTGCATGGTGTTCATGCCGTGAGTGTCTTTCCCGTTTAAGAGAATGGTGCCTCGTGTGGGCTGGTATACTTTTGTGAGCAGGTTAAATACGGTGGTTTTGCCGGCACCGTTAGGACCGATGAGACCGGTAATCTCGGTGGGACCTATTATCATATTGAAATCATCAACTGCGGTAAGTCCGCCAAAATCGATACCCAAATGAGACACTTCCAATACGGGAGGCTTTCCCAAATCGCGTTCGGGAACATAACTTGAGGAAGGAACAGCAACTAATTTAACTTCATTATTTTCCATGATCTATGCTTCCTCCTTCTTTTTTGATGAAAACAGTTTCCTGATAAAAGCCTTGAATTTATCATTGTTGGTGGCAATCATAACTATGATAAGGACGATTGCGTATGCCAACATTCGATAGCTCTGGAATTTCCTTAGCAATTCAGGGAGAACAGTAAGGATTGCAGCGGCAATGATGGAGCCTGTAAGATTGCCGATACCACCGAGTACAACGAATACCAATATAAGGATTGAAGTGTTAAAATCAAATTTCTTCGGTGCGATTGTAGAGAAGTTAAGCGCATACATGGCACCTGCGCTTCCTGCAATGGCAGCGGATGTAACAAAAGCAATCAATTTATATTTGGTAATGTTTAAACCGCATGCTTCTGCAGCAATACGATTGTCACGTATTGCTTTGATGGCACGACCTGAGCGGCTGTTTACCATGTTCTGAATAATGAATAATACAATTATTATTAAAATTATTGCACTTAAGAATGTAGAAATCTTGGTGATTCCTGTGGCACCCATGGGACCGTTAATGATAGTGGTTCCGTTTACTGCCCATGCAGTATCATCCTTCATGGAAAAATGAAGTCCGTTTTCATCTACACCGACATACAGACAGTTCAATACGTTCTTTATTATTTCGCCGAAAGCAAGCGTAACGATAGCCAGATAATCGCCGGAAAGACGTAATACGGGAATACCGATAATTATGCCTGCGATTCCTGCGAAAAGCGCTCCGACTATTACAGCGATAATCAGACGAACCGGACCGCTTGCAATTGATGCTTTAAGAGTAGCCGCAACAACAACACCCGAGAAGGCTCCAACACTCATAAAGCCGGCATGACCAAGTGAAAGCTCTCCGGATATTCCGACAACCAAATTTAAGCTCAAGGCCATAATGATATATACACATATAGGTATAAGCTGACCTGAAAGCGAATTTGAAATGTTCTTTGTGCTGATTAATGTTTGAAACAGTATGTAGAATACTATTATTATTCCATAATTCAGGAATGAATTTTTGGTTTCTTTTTTTAGATTAATTAATTTCTTCATATCTGTCACCTACACTTTCTCTGTAATCTTTTTACCGAGAAGACCGGTAGGCTTTACAATCAATACAATAATAAGTACAAGGAATACAATTGCATCGGCAAGCTGTGTGGAAATGTAAGCCTTTGCAAAGATTTCAATAACACCGAGTAATATTCCGCCAAGCATTGCGCCGGGGATTGAGCCGATTCCACCGAAAACTGCGGCTGTAAAGGCTTTGATACCGGGCATTGAACCTGTGGTAGGCATTAACGTAGGATATGCGGAGCAAAGCAAAACACCTGCAATTGCCGCAAGGCCTGAACCGATTGCAAAGGTAAGTGATATTGTACCGTTTACATTGATTCCCATAAGCTGAGCCGCACCCTTGTCTTCCGATACTGCACGCATGGCTTTTCCCATTTTGGTTCTGGAAGTGAACCAGGTAAGGGCAAGCATAATAACCACACAAGCCAAAACGGTCACAATGGTTGTCCCCGAAATGGTAAGTGTTCCTATGGTGACATTCCATGATCCTACCATGTTGGGGAAGGAAATGGGATTTGAAGACCAGATGAGTAAAGCAGCGTTCTGCAAAAAGTATGAAACACCGATTGCCGTGATTAATACGGCAAGGCTGGTCGCACTACGAAGTGGCTTGTAAGCAAGCTTCTCGATAACAACACCCAAAAGAGTGCATATTATCATAGCGAAAATGGTTGAGGGCACCGGCCCGAAACCAAACGTTGTTGAGGCACAGTAAGCCATGTACCCACCTATCATAATGACATCACCATGAGCAAAATTAAGCATCTTGGCGATGCCGTAAACCATGGTGTAGCCCAAAGCTATGATGGCGTATACACTGCCTAAACTGATACCATTGATCAGATTGGTTAACATATATTACCTCCAAGAACATAAATAAAAATTGATATAAAAATATATTTATACACACCTTAATGCAAATTTAAGCATAACAAATGTATTATAATGCAAAATATACCTCAAGGTCTATATAAATCTGTATAAAAATTGATATTTGTTAACAATTTTTACCTTTTTGCGATAAAACCATAAAAACACATAAAGAGGGTTGCTTATAGGGCAACCCCCTTTTTGGTTTATTCCTACGGTAATTACTGTTAAAAATTAATAATTACAGACCTACATAAACACCGTCTTTGATAATAACAGCCTTGGGAGCTTTATTTACAACGCCGTCTACCCATGTCATGGCTTCACCGGTGATTCCGTCAAAGGAGAAGTTTGTATCGGAAAATACGGAAATAAGAATCTCACAAAGCTCATCCATTCCCATATCTGTTACATCAAGTCCGCCATTTGCATCTGCATAGTAGTTAAGAGCTTTATAGATTGCGTAAGCACTGTCGTAACCGTCAGCAGCAAACTGTGAAGGAACATCACCGAACTGCTCGTTATATTTTGAAACGAAGTTTTTAGTTACATCATCGGTTGCATCAGCAGAGAAGGGAGTAAGAAGCATAACGCCTTCTGCAAGTGATGTATCGAAGCCTTCAAGGTCGAGGATACCGTCCATACCGTCTACACCGAATAATGTGGGAGCATAACCCATGTTCTTAGCCTGGTTCATGATAAGTGAAGCAGGTGTGTAGTAAATAGGAAGGAAGATGAGGTCAGCCTCAGCCTTCTGAGCATCTGCCAGCTGAACTGAGAAGTCATTTGCGGTGTCATCTGTAAAGGTTGTTGTTGATACTACCTCAAGTCCAAGCTTCTCTGCTTCTGCAATAAAGGTACGATAAATACCGGTTGAATATGCATCTGAGTTGTTATAGATGATGGCAATCTTTGTTGCAAGGTTGTTATCTGCAATGTACTTAGCTGAAGCAGAACCCTGGTTGGGATCTGAGAAGCAAAGCTGATATACGTTGTCGTTGTTCTTGGTAACATCTGTAGATGATGCTGAAGGTGTAAGCATGAACATACGGTCAGCATAAGCTTCGGAAGCAACTGCAACACAGGGAGTGGTGGTTACACAACCAACGATAACCTGTACGTTCCAGTCTTTTAAGTTGTTGTAAGCGTTAACTGATTTTTCTGCATCGTGCTCGTCATCCTGAGGATTGAATTCAAATTTGAAAGAATCTGACAAAGCATTGATTTCATCAACTGCAATTTTGGTTCCGTTTTCGGCTGCGGTTCCGTAAATGGCAACTGCACCGGTTAAGGGTCCGATAAATCCAAGGTTAAGAGTTCCGGTAAGGCTTTCAGCGGTACTTTCCTGTTTCTTAGTGTCTGCTGCACTATCTGTGTTTCCACATGCTGCCATGGACATTGCCATTACGCACGCAAGAACAACAGCGAGTAATTTCTTTTTCATAATAAAATCTCTCCTTTATTCATAAGATAAAAAATATATTTTCAATGTCTTGGATTCTATGATAATGGTTAAAATATGTCAATAAAAAACACAAAAATGTTAACAAACATCAATCAAGTGGGTAAATTCGCTCCGATTTTTTGACCCAAATAGGCCAATTGTCAAAAACAGATAAGTAATTCTACACAGATGTAAAGGAGAAAATTTATCTGCTTTTTTGAAACCATGGTTTACCAAAGAATTACTCTGTCTGCAAGGGTTCATTTTGAGTACTCAACCACAATATATTGTGGTATAATGAGACTAATAAAAGTCAAAGGGGGTATATGCATGAATGTAGCTGTTTTGGGGGCAGGAAATATCGCTGAGGCAATGGCGACAGCCATAAACGGATTGGACGATTCAGTAGTGGCATATGCGGTTGCATCGAGAAGCCTTGAGAAGGCCCAAAATTTTGCAGACAGATATGGATTTTTGAAGGCTTATGGAAGCTACGAAGAAATGCTTTCCGATAAAAATGTGGATCTGGTATATGTTGCAACTCCGCATTCTCATCACTTTGAGCATGCAAAGCTGTGCATGGAATATGGAAAAGCGGTGTTGGTTGAAAAAGCATTTTGTGCCAATGCCCGACAGGCAGAGGAACTTATCAGGATGTCCCATGAGAAGAATATTCTTTTGACAGAGGCTATATGGACAAGATATCTTCCTACATATAAGGAGCTTTTGGATATTATCGATTCAGGGCGAATCGGAGAGGTAATGACAGTGGAGGCAGATTTCTCCGTAACCATCAACGGGGTAGAACGTTTGAGAAATCCGGCG
Source organism: Lachnospiraceae bacterium (assembly GCA_045627085.1). GTDB lineage: Bacteria > Bacillota > Clostridia > Lachnospirales > Lachnospiraceae > RGIG10340. The sequence goes on from JAZQNB010000021.1 coordinate 41,511, forward strand.
CTTGCCGGCGGACCGCTGTTGGACTTGGGTATGTATTGCCTGACGTTTGCGGCAATGTTTTTGGGAAAGGATGTAATCGGGATGGATTCCACCTGCACGAAGTACGAGACAGGCGTGGACGGAACAGACATGATAGTGCTTAAATACCCCGGAAACAAAGCGGCATATCTTAGAACATCCATGGTGTCCGGCCACAAAAATGAAGGTAAGATTAACGGAACTAAGGGATACATTCAGGTGTATAACCTTAACGACCTGTCTAAATATGTTGTCTATGACAAGGACGGCAATCCTGTGGAGGAGGTCGTTCCGAAATACATTGCAAACGGATATGAATATGAAGTGCTTGCATGCCAAAAAGCTTTAGCAGAGGGCCGAATAGAGTGCCCGGAGATGCCGCATGATGAGACGATGCGAATTATGTATCAGATGGATTCCTTGCGTTCATCATGGGGAGTGGTATATCCGTTTGAGGAAGAAGAAAATAATAAGATATGGGACAGAGATAATGATCAGTCTCTGCTTGAGGTATACAATATAGAAACGGGCGAGAGAAAGCTGCTTGCTTATTTTGATTATGTTATTGAAGCACCCAATTGGTCTAAAGACGGTAAAAGCCTGTATTATAATTCAAAGGGACATATTTACAAATATGATTTTGAAAGTGGCGAAAGTGCTTTGATTGATACGGGTATATGTGATAATTGCAACAATGATCATGTGCTTTCAGAAGATGGCAAATACATTGCAGTCAGTCACACCACACGGGATGATAATCTTTCGAGGGTTTATATACTGCCGACAGAGGGCGGTGAGGCTACTCTTGTAACACCTATGAGACCCTGTTATCTTCACGGCTGGAGTCCGGATGGCTCGACACTAACGTATTGTGCAGAAAGAAATGGCGAGTTTGATATTTATACACTCCCTGCAAAAGGCGGAATAGAGAAAAGGTTGACCAACGCACCCGGCTTGAATGACGGTCCGGAGTTTGACCCGAGCGGAGAATACATATGGTTTAATTCTGTAAGAACCGGTCTTATGCAGGCTTACCGAATGAAAGCAGACGGCAGTGAGCAGACTCAAATGACCTTTGATGAAAATGCAAACACCTGGTTCCCTCATGTATCACCTGATGGGAAAAAGGTAGTTATGCTTGCGTATAGAAAAGGTGATTTGCGTCCCGGCGATCATGTGCCGGACAAAAACGTAGAGCTGCGAATCATGGATGCTGACGGCAGTAATGTTAAAACTGTGGTAAAGCTTTTTGGCGGACAGGGTACAATTAATGTTAATTCATGGTCGCCGGATTCGAAGCAGTTTGCATTTGTTTCATATTGTAAGAAGTAATTTGTTTGAAGAAAGGCAGTTTTGTGAATAAAGTAAGAGGCGAAATTGATGAAAAAACGCCACTGCTTGTACTGGCAGGCCCAATGTTTTTTGAGAGCCTGCTTAGTATTTTGGTGAATAATGCGGACACGGCGATGCTGAGTCATTATTCTGAAAATGCGGTAGGGGCTGTAGGCAATGCCAATCAGATTTTAAATTTAATAGTATTGATGTTCAGTATAATAGCTGTTTCAACCAATGTTGTGGTGGCACAGTATCTGGGAGCAAAGCGCTATGAGGAAATGAATAAAATATATTCCCTTGTGGTTATAGTGAATTTTGCTTTCGGTGTGTTCTTAAGTACCCTGATATTTGTCCTTGCAAAACCGATAATGACGATCATACACGTCTCGGACGAAATGATGCCGTACTCGGTTACGTACATACATATAGTAGGCGGTTGCCTGTTTATGCAGGCCGTTTACAATGTCCTTACACAGATATTAAGGTGTAACGGTTATCCTAAGGTGGGAATGTATATTTCAATATTAATGAATCTGATAAACATAGTCGGAAATTATTGTTTCCTTTATGGACCTCTCAAATCATTGGATTTAGGAGTTGCAGGTGTCGCAATTTCAACGGTGTGTGCCAGAGCTGTTGCCGTGAGTGTTGCTTTGTACATGTTCTACCGGTATAAAATCGGAAAATTGTCGGTCAGATTCTTAATTCCCTTCCCCTGGAAGCTGTTGGGGAAGATGCTCAAAATCGGACTGCCTTCGGCGGGTGAGAGCATGTCTTATAACATGTATCAGATAGTACTTTTATCTTTTATGAATACTTTGGGAAATGACTCTGTAAATGCAAGGAGCTATTGCCAGATGCTTATAGCCTTTGCCATGGTATTTTCAAATCAATGCGCCATGGCTACCCAGATTATTACGGGTCATCTGGTTGGAGCAGGAAAAGAAGATGCGGCCTACAGGCGTGTTTGGAAGACCCTGCTAACGTCAATGCCGATTTCCATTGCGCTGTCTGCGATAAATTGGCTGATAGTGCCTTTTTCGATGCATTTGTTTACAGATTCGCAGGCAGTTATTGATATTGCACAGAAAATAATGTTTGTAGATATATTTATAGAGATAGGAAGATGCCTTAACATGACATTTATCTGTTCGCTTAAGGCGTCCGGCGACTATGTTTTCCCGCTTCTTGTAGGCATCGGAACCATGTGGTTTTTGGGAGCAACGGGAGGTTATCTTTTCGGAATAGCTCTTGGCTTTGGTGCCTTTGGAGTATTTATGGGAACTGCAATAGATGAATGTGTACGCGGAATTATCTGTATGGGGCGATGGCATTCCGGGAAATGGCGGGGCAGGGCCGTAGTAACTAAAAAGGAAGCGTAGGGGTGTAGGATGACTTTTAAATACGATGAACATGCCGACGAGGAAATGAGAAGAGCGGCAAGGGCGCAGCGCATGATTGAGATGAAGCGTAAAAAGGAAAGAACCATGCGCTTTCGAAAACATTTTAAATATTATGCAACAGGTGCAGTGTTATTGGGAGTGTTATTATTTTCTGTTAAGGACAAGCTGTCTGTTTACATGAAAGAGCAGGGTGTTGAGGAACTCGTTCAAACACAGGTTGGAGGAGCTTTTGATGATTTGTCTGCAAAGGTTTCCGAGGCTGCTTTGGCTGAGCCGGAGTATGAGGAAGAACCACAGGAAATTATGGAGCCCTTGTACGAGCCGGAAAAACCTGAATTTCCCAAAAGAAATGATAACACATGTACATATAATGGCGAGTTAAGAAGTGAAAGGGCAGTTCTGATTGACATTACCGATAATACTGTTTTGATTGATAATGGGATGAATGAGCGGATTTCACCTGCTTCCATGACCAAGGTTATGACTGTATATACTGCAGCGAAGGTTCTTCGCGAAAGAAGCGGGGATGGGAGCATTCCACTGGATGACACCTTCACCATTACATATGATCAGACAGATTATTCATACAAACATGATTGCTCAATTGTCGGCTTTGAACCGGGGGAAAACGTAGCAGTAAAGGATTTGTTTTACGGTACTATTCTTCCGTCGGGTGCCGATGCAGCCCTTGCGCTTGCGACATATGTTGCAGGAAGCCCTGAAGCTTTTATGGAGCTTGTGAACAATGAACTGTTGATGCTCGGAATGAGTGAGGAAGCCCATTTTACAAATTGTATTGGGCTTTATGATGAGAATCATTACTGTACTCTTTGCGATATTGCCATGATATTGAAAATTGCATCGGACGATGAGTTCTTAAGAGATGTATTAAGTGCCCATACCTATACTACTTCACAAACTGAAAAGCATCCGGAGGGAATAATTGTCTCAAACTGGTTCCTTAGAAGAATTGAAGATAAGGATACTCACGGAGAGGTGCTCTGCGCCAAAACCGGGTTTGTAGATCAATCGCTAAGCTGTGCCGTCAGCCTTCAAATAAATGACAACGGCCGCGAGTATATATGTGTCACTCAGGGAGCAGGCTCCAGCTGGCAGTGCATCTATGACCATGTTGATCTCTACAATGAGCTTAATCGGTAAATTTACATTGGGCAAGAATAATTGCCACAAATATGAGGATACATCCAAGTATTTCCTTTGGACTTAGCATTTCACCAAGGATAACCCATCCTGCGAGTACGGCAAATACGGATTCCAAACTCATTAACAGAGAAGCAATCGTGGAATTTACTCCTTCCTGACCGATTATTTGCAGGGTGTATGCAACACCGCAGGACATGATTGCGGCATAGAGCAGCCAAATCCAGGCATCGAGAGTTAAAAAGGCGTTTGTGAAGGCGTTAAAGGCCTCGTTATTCCAGGGCTTTATCTCAAATATAAGTGCGAACAGGGTGGTGATAAGTCCGCTTATAAAAAACTGTATGCAGGACAGGCGTACTCCGTCTACTATGGAAGTGTAGTGGTCAATTATCAGTATGTGAACGGAAAAGCTTAAAGCACATAATAATACCAAACCGTCTGAAAGCTGCAGAGAGAAGCTCTCTCTGATACAAAGCAGGTACAAGCCTGCTAATGTAATGAAGACAGAGAGCCATACGTTCCAGGGACATTTTTTCTTTAAGAAAAGGCTCAGAATGGGAACAATGATGATATAAGTAGCGGTAAGAAATCCTGCCTTTCCCGAGCTTGTTCCAAGGTTAATACCAAATTGTTGTACATTGCTGGCGATAGTCATGGCAATTGCACAAAAAACACCGGATTTCCATAATCTTTTCCTTGAAACTGAATCACTTGGCCGTTTGGGGGAGAGGTTTTTTTTGTCTAAAAAACAGATTACGGGTAACAGGGCAAGGGAGCCTATAAGCATTCTTATGCCGTTAAAAGAGAGGGCGCCGATTGCGTCGCCCCCTTCGGATTGTGCCACAAATGCAATGCCCCAGATAAGGGCCGTAAGTAATAATAGCAGTGAATGTGAGAGCTGTTTGTTTCTCATAATACAACCTGATTTCTACCATTTTCTTTTCCGAAATAGAGCTTTTCGTCAGCCTGTCTTACCAGGGTGACAATGTCAGAGGTATTTCCGTCGCTTATTCCGAAGGTCATGGTTATTTTAATTATTTCATTTTCGTAGGGAACACTCATATCGCGAATATCTTCCAGCAGCTTTTCAAGGGAATCTTTGCCTTCCGCACCACAGAAATGATCGAATACAAGTAAAAACTCTTCGCCACCCCATCGTGCTACAAAACCACAGCTTTTCATGTGATGACGCAGCTTATCGGCAACTGCCTTAAGTACAATATCCCCGCAGTCATGCCCATAAGTATCGTTTACTTTTTTGAAAAAGTCAATATCGCCGATTGCAACGCAGAAGGGAATGTTTTCCTTGGCTGATTTCGACATAATGTTTTCAAGCTTTCTTGTGCAGGAACGTCTGTTATCTAATTTGGTAAGAGCATCTTTTTCAAAAATATCGCGAAGAGCATGCTGCATATTGATGATGCTGCGACCTATATCTCCCAATTCATCGGGCCTTGAAAGAACGGAGGAATCAAGCTCGGAGTTTAAGTTGCCGAAGGACATATCTTTTAAAAAGTCTCTAAGGGTGTCCAAAGTGGCCATAACCTTGACAAAATAGAGCCTGATAAAGAGTCCGATTATAAGCGCAAGGATGAAGCAGCAAACGGCCAGCGGGAACACGGTTTTAGAGATAAGCCTGTCCGTGTTATCGCGGTTTCGACCTACGCCTATCATTCCGCATACCGCACCGGTATCGTCGTGGAGAGGCAGGTAATAGAGTACATAGTTTTGACCGTTCATGTTGGTCTTTTTATAAAAAGCAGGTGAATCTGCCGTGTAGACATCCTCAATTATGGTGTCCGGAGCTCCGGTACCGATTATGGCCGCGCCGCTATCGTCTGTTAAAGTAGTGTGAATTCTGGTGTCCATGAAAAATAAGGTAGCATCACAACCGGTGTTATCCTTGAACAAATTGATAATGGAGTAGTCGTAGGTAATATTGGCATCTCCCTTATATATTGCGACAGACGTGTCATTTTCCATCCGAAGAGTGCCGGGGTATCTGTAATTATACAGGCTTTCGAGGTTATGCGCATAGCCGGATAATTCATTTTCCAATTCATTAATCATGGTATTACTGAACCAGTTTGAGGCCGGTATTGTAATTACTATGGAAAACAGAATAATCGGGAGCAGACTGATTACCTGAATGGATTGTGATAATTTGCCTATTTTTCTTTTCATAAATAAAATACGACCTTTCTATATACTCAATATGTTGATTAAACCGGAAAGAACGTGAAGCAAAAACAATGTATACCCTGATATGACATAGAGCTTGTGAGAGACAGAATTGTGTTCCTCACCCTGTCTTTCAAGGAACCTTACAAGTGCCACTATCCAGAATATGAGCATTGCGCTCATTAAGGGCCATATGAAGTTGCCGTCTGCAAATTTCCAGCCCTTTTCACCTAAAAGGGTGGCATATAAAAATCCTATGACGAGATTGATAAGACCTAAACGCCCAAGGTAGGATTTTATGAAAAATTCTCCGTCAAACAATAAAACAAATAAAGGAAAAGCTAAAGACAAAAACGTTGAAAGCAGAATGTTGTCAGAGTAGATTTTCCATACTTCGCCAAAGGATGTAAGAATAACGGGATTGCTCTCGCCACTAAACAGAAAGATTCTGGCGATAATTTCTATCACAAAATATACAAGTGAAGGCAAAATGCATAAAAGCATGGATAAACAGTGCCTGAAATAATCCTTTGCACTATCCTTTTTTATGATTCGTGCAATTAATTCAGCAAGCATTAACAGACCGACAGATGGAATGAATACTTCAAAAAAGGTTGGCTTTGCCAACACTGATAAAAATAGAAAAAGTGACAGTAATCTGTAATATTTCACGGTATTTGTTTCAACTTTGAAGAAAATACCCTTGTAATTTTTATCTTTAATATGGCCCAGTAAATCTGCAGTTAACAGGAGGGACAGAATACTAAACGGTCTTACGCAGGACTGAGTGGGATTGTGGAAGGGATTGGGTGACCACAGCCCTAAAAGAGCAACACCTGCATCGTAAAACCGGATGTAAAGGGGAGCAACGATTGACATGCCGAAAGCAAGGCAGGCACTTTTTAGGGAATCGATGTTATGCCCTTTGGAAGCAGAGTATTTGTCGACTGCCCACAGGATAATGATGTAATTGATAATTGAATAGAGGCAGGTGGACAAAGCTGCTGCAATTTTGACCGGAATAAGCAGTATTTTATTAAAAAAGATTGCCGTGATGTGCCACATAAAATATGGAACAACTTCAAAGAAATCTTTAAAATGTCCCTTTGAAAAAAGCGGAAGGTACGATAAAGTATGACCGTTGTAGTCGGACAGTATATTATCAATGCTTGTAAAAGCATATCTGTACGTGATATAGACTAAAGCTATTGCCGCCAAAACGGCAGGAAAATAATCTCTTGTTTTTTTCTCCATAAACTCACCCTTCGAATTTCTTAGTATATATTGCAAAAATAAAATTGATTTATTATCATTATAGCAAGAAAAACATAAAAAAGGATTATATTTATGAAAAAATATATTTTAGTGGCTGTTTCAATGATAATTGTCGCGGCATTTATTCTCATGCCGATTAAGGGAAGCGATGTAATCTTACGATTTGACACAGATACCTTACCTGCCGGTAATTTTGAACTGTATTATATGACGGATGCCTCTGCGGATTTTGATACGGAATCGGTAATCGAGGGTACCTATGACGAAATTCACAAACAAATCTCATTTCGAATTCCAGCGATTACTGCAGTAGGCCTTAAGGGTCTGCGACTGGACATGCCCTATTTTGAAGAATATACGGAGCTGGGAGCAATGACGATAAGCAGTGCGGGCGTTATAAAAAAAGAGATAGCTCCTTATAAAGTGTTTGTTGAAGATAAAGTAATAAGAAATGATTTGGTTTTCTCAAATATTGAGATAAAAAATCAAACCTATTTTACTACGACAGGAAATGATGCATATGTCGTGTTTCTGCCCGAAACGGTTGCTGTAATATCAAAATGTCAAAGCAGTTATAGGGTGACAAGAGCACTTCTTGTACTTTTTGTTTATGCAGTGGTCCTACTTGCTTTTATAAAGAAACGCAACGAATTAAAAACCACGGATGTCGGTTAATTCTTCCGTAATTTTATCATAAACCAGGATAGTCATGTTGTTGTAGGGCAAAAGCTGCCCTTTGTTGTTAAATAAAATATTTTCGGAATTAATCAGATCCTTATATTGTATGACAAAAGTGTCATATTTGCTAAGACTAATTCCTACAGGTTCTGCCAGAGGTTCATTTGACAGAACCTTTTTTATTTCTTTGTTTTCAATTACCCATTTCCCGCCGAGGGCTGCTTCACTCGAATCTACGCCCAGATGTCCGAGGAATGAAATGTAGTCTGTCGCCTGAGGAAAATACCCGGGTTCTAAACTGATTACGGCGGTTATATTCTGGTTTTCGAGTAACCTATCAGCATATAAGAGAGGGTCTGAAGTGGCTTTTAAGCTGTAATCGTATTCAAGCTGTTCAAATAACAGCAAATCCTTGTCCCATTGCTCATATATTTTATCATCCGCATCGGAGACCATAAGTGACGGGTCTATCAGGTTATTTGCAAAGTATGCCGTAAGCTTGGCGGCTCCGTTTGCATTCAGGTGCTCAGCATCGGCAAAGTCCGTGTTTATGTCAAGCTTAAGCTCATCCCACAGAAGATTAAAATCCGTAAAGGTATAACCCAGCGAGGTCAGATATTTTGCTGCTGCATTAATTTTGGCCTGCCCATCCTCGCCAATGCAGTATGGTGAAGCAAAAAATGAAAGCTTAAAGCCATATTCTTCTGAAAGCTCAATAAGTTCATTGAAGTATTTATAGTCGTCGTTTGACAGTACTCCGGGTTTGATTTCACCGGGATTAAAGCTAAGACCTGAAATTTCAGCTGGTCTGAAGAAATAGTAAGCACCCTTTCCGTATGAATTTGCAGGGTATGAAACAAAGTCATATTTTGTGAATTCATCGTATTTGTTGTGAACGATGGACCATTTGAAATAGAAATCGGGTCTGTCTTTTTCGGGTACGATTGTCTTAATTAAATCAAGACGGTTAAATCCTGGCCTCAAGGTGAGGATGCTTCTGTAATAGTTGGAAAATACAAGCTGTTCATCAAATAACAGACCGTAGGTCTCAACATAAACTTCTTTGGGTGATTGAGTTTTGAGCAACTCCTTTAAGTGATGGACGGATTCCTCTTTAAGCATGGCCGAGCAGGACATGTCGAAGGAGGCATAATGATAATCCCGCCAAAGAATTGAGGGGTAGACATCAAAATAAACATGGGAGCTGCCTAAAAAGACAACGTCAATCGAATCCTTTGGTGTGTTGTAAAGCTGCTTTGTAGATGAAAAAGCACCGTCTGAGGTGGTTTTCCAGGATACAATACTATACAGCAGGCTTACACAAAGTCCTGTGAGTATGAAAAATAAAGTCAGCGAAAGTATATTTTTCTTTTTCATAAATACCTTTAAGTCTCCTTCAAAGCTGATGCTTTAGAACGTGAAATATATAAATTGAGTCTGATCAAAATCTATTCCGTATTTGCCAAACAATAATATGCTACATATTAATCCGACAAGGACTATACTTTTAAAGAAGATATTCTGACGGTAAAAGATTTCCGCGGGGTCTTCTTTTTTGATTTCTTTTATTATGTCAAATAAAACAAGTGTGAGTATCCCCACAAATAATATATTCAGCTCCATGCCGCTTAAACCGATTGAAGTAATTGAACCATCGAAAAGCATCCATAGATTTGGGCGAAGCAGAGTGTTTTTAATCAGCATTATTGCCTGATTAAAATTATTGGCTCTAAAAAAGATCCAAGCGAATGCGGTTAGCAGGAAGGTTCCGACAATTTGGGAAAGCTTAAAGGAAAATCTTGTCTCGTCAATGCAAAAGAAGCCGCGGATTTTCTTCCTTAGAGAAAGCGTCAGCTCGGATACTATCTGGTAAAGACCATGCAGCCCGCCCCAGAATACATACGTCCAGCCCGCACCGTGCCATAGACCGCTTACCAGGAAGGTTATCATTATATTCATATATTTGCGAGCCTTTGAACAACGGCTGCCTCCAAGCGGAATGTAGACGTAGTCTCTAAACCAACCGGATAAAGTAATATGCCACCGACGCCAAAAATCCTTTATGCTTACTGCAAGATAGGGTGAATCAAAGTTGGTGGAAAGAGATACATCCAAAATCCTTGCTGCTCCGATTGCAATTAACGAGTAGCCGGCAAAGTCGCAATATATTTGAATGGTGAAACCGAAAATGGCAATCAGTCCTTCAACCATACCTATTCCAAACAATGAGTCATAGACATTGTCGACTAATATGGACAGTCTGTCTGCGAGGACCATTTTCATGAACATACCAAAGCACATCAGGAAAAGTCCTTTTGAGAAATTTTCAAAAGAAAGTTTCTTTTTGTGTGTCATTTCACGCAATTGCGGTAGGAGCTTTTCGGGCCTTTCAATGGGACCGGCTACCAGCTGCGGGAAGAAGCTAATAAAGAGCGAATAATATAAAATATTTCTTTCGGCGGGAATTTTACCTTTGTAAACGTCCAGTATATAGCTTAGCACCTGGAAGGTATAAAATGAAATGCCGACGGGAAGAAGTAATGAAAAGGGTGAGGCATGTGTTTCAAGCTTCAGTGCCGACAGAATTTTGTTAATATTGTTGAGTACAAAATCAAAGTATTTAAAGAAAAATAATATTCCGAGATTGACTAAAATTACACCTGCCAAAACCAACCGGCGGCCACGTCCTGCTTTGATTTTATCTATAAGCAATGCACCGAAATAAGTGGAAAGAGTTGAAATAAGGATTAAAATAACATATTTGGGGTTCCAACTCATGTAGAAATAATAGCTGCAGATAAGAAGCCATATGTGGCGCACTTTTGTGGGCAACACGTAATATATGAGAATGACTATTGGGAAAAAAACCAGAAAATCTATTGAATTAAAAAGCATATTCTTATACTCCGAGGTTATTATTTTTCGCAGATTATTATATCATAGAGGCGACTACTTGACAAAAAAATAAATATAGCCTTATAATATGAGCGAATTTAATATGTAAAGGCAATGACGAAGACAGTATCCTTATTTTGAAAGTCACAGAGAGCAAAGCCGTTTGGTGTGAGGCTTGCACAAGTAGAAGCAGGGAGAATATCACTTAAGAGCTGTTCCGAGCGAAAGAGTTATCCGGTAGTTTGGAGACGTGTGGTTTACGTTACAAACCGGCATATCACTTCATGAAATGAAAGTATGCTGTAACAGGTGGTAACGAATTTATGCTTCGTCCTATTACGGGACGGGGCTTTTTTTATCCCGGTGAGAGAAGACGCCGCTGTTACTTTTTTAGTGCGACGAGTCACCCGCGGACAAATACACCGAGTAGTATTTGAATTAAAAAAGGAGAAAAGAAATGTACAAACAGGTTTCAACCGATCTCAATTTTGTTGAGAGAGAAAAAGAAGTATTAAAGTATTGGAACGATAATAACATCTTCCAAAAGAGCATGGATTCCCGTAAAGAGGGACCCACATATACATTTTATGACGGACCTCCGACCGCTAACGGCAAGCCACATATAGGTCATGTCCTTACACGTGTTATCAAGGATATGATTCCCAGATACCGCACCATGAAGGGATATATGGTCCCCAGAAAAGCCGGTTGGGATACTCACGGACTTCCCGTAGAGCTTGAGGTAGAGAAGCTCCTTGGACTTAACGGAAAGGACCAGATTGAGGAATACGGAATGGAGCCCATCATCGAAAAGTGTAAGGAATCTGTTTGGAAGTATAAGGGAATGTGGGAGGACTTCTCCGGTACTGTCGGATTCTGGGCAGATATGGAGAATCCTTACGTTACTTATGATGACAACTTTATCGAGTCCGAATGGTGGGCTCTTAAAACTATTTGGGACAAAGGCCTTTTATATAAGGGCTTTAAGATTGTTCCCTATTGTCCGCGTTGCGGAACTCCGCTTTCAACAGCAGAGGTTTCACAGGGCTACAAAACCGTTAAGGAGCGTTCGGCAATTGTACGTTTCAAATGCGTGGGAGAGGATGCTTATTTCCTTGCATGGACAACCACACCCTGGACTCTTCCTTCAAATGTTGCGCTTTGTGTAAATCCTGCAGCTACATATGTCAAAGTAAAAGCTGCTGATGGATATACCTATTATATGGCCGAGGCACTTCTTGACACAGTACTTGGACGCCTTGCAAATCCCGAGGAGAGAGTAAAGGCATACGAGGTACTTGAAACCTACAGGGGTATGGATTTGGAGCACAAGGAATATGAACCTTTATTTGCCTGTGCAGGAGAAGCTGCAGCAAAGCAGGGCAAGAAGGGCTTCTTTGTAACCATGGATGATTATGTAACCATGGAAGACGGTACCGGTATTGTTCATATAGCACCTGCTTTCGGTGAAGATGATAGTCGTGTCGGACGCGATTATGACCTTCCTTTTGTTCAGTTCGTTAACGGAAAGGGTGAGCTTACCGCAGAAACTCCTTATGCCGGCAAGTTTGTTAAGGATGCGGATAAATTTGTTCTTATCGACCTTGAAAAGGAAGGCAAGCTTTACGACGCACCCAAGTTCGAACATGAATATCCCCACTGTTGGAGATGTGACACTCCTCTGATTTATTATGCACGCGAGAGCTGGTATATCAGAGAAACCGCAGTGCGTGATGATTTAATCAGAAATAATAATACAGTTAACTGGATTCCGGAATCCATCGGAAAAGGCCGTTTCGGAAACTGGCTTGAAAATATTCAGGATTGGGCAATTTCACGTAACCGTTATTGGGGTACTCCCTTAAATATTTGGGAATGTGAAGGCTGCGGACGTTTTCAGTCCGTGGGCAGCCGTGAAGAATTGGCCAGGTTAAGCGGTGATCCTAATGCAGCTAAGGTAGAGCTTCACCGTCCTTATATTGATGGAGTTACATTTACCTGTCCTGATTGTGGCAAGACCATGAAGAGAGTTCCTGAGGTTATTGACTGTTGGTTTGATTCAGGTGCAATGCCTTTCGCACAGCATCATTATCCCTTCGAGAACAAGGAGCTTTTCGAAGCACAGTTCCCGGCACAATTTATTTCCGAGGCTGTTGACCAGACGAGAGGATGGTTCCATTCTCTTATGGCGGAAAGTACACTTCTTTTCAACAAAGCTCCTTATGAGAACGTAATTGTACTCGGACATGTTCAGGATGAAAACGGTCAGAAGATGAGTAAATCAAAAGGAAATGCAGTTGATCCTTTTGATGCACTGGAGAAATTCGGAGCTGATGCCATAAGATGGTATTTCTATACCAATTCCGCTCCATGGCTTCCTAATCGTTTCCATGACAAGGCTGTTGTGGAAGGCCAGAGAAAATTCATGGGTACCCTGTGGAATACTTATGCATTTTTCGTTCTCTATGCTAATATTGATAATTTTGATGCAACTAAATACAGTCTGGATTATGACAGGCTTCCTGTAATTGACAAATGGTTGCTCTCCAGACTTAATACAACTGTTTCAGAGGTTGACAATAACCTTGAAAATTACAGAATTCCTGAGGCGGCAAAGGCACTTGATTCATTTGTTGACGAGATGAGTAACTGGTACGTTCGCCGTTGTCGTGAGAGATTCTGGGCAAAGGGAATGGAGCAGGACAAGATTAATGCATACATGACTCTTTACACAGCTCTTGTTACCATATGTAAGGCTGCAGCTCCCATGATTCCTTTCATGGCAGATGAGATTTACTTAAATCTTGTAAGAAGCGTAGATGATACACAGCCTGAAAGTATACATTTGTGTGACTTCCCGGTTGTCAACAAGGAATGGATTAATCCCGCACTTGAAGCAGATATGGACCATGTTCTTGATGCGGTTGTTATGGGACGTGCCTGCCGAAATGAAGGAAATGTCAAGAACCGTCAGCCAATCAGTCGCATGTATATCAAGGCAGACTTTACGCTTTCAGACTTCTATACCGATATCATCAAGGATGAGCTTAATGTCAAAGAGGTGGTATTCGCAGAGGATGTAAGAGACTTTACATCATATACCTTCAAGCCTCAGCTTAAGACGGTAGGACCTAAATACGGCAAGTGCTTAGGTGCAATTAAGGAATATCTTACAAATCTGGACGGCAATGCCGCAATGGATGAGCTTAATACTAAGGGAGCACTTTGCTTTGAAGCAAACCAGACAGCTGTTGAGCTTACAAAGGAAGACCTTCTTATCGAGATGACTCAGAAGGAAGGCTATATGAGCCAGGATGACAACAAGATGACGGTTGTTCTTGACCTGAATCTTACGGATGAGCTTGTCGAGGAAGGCTTTGTCCTTGAGATGATTTCCAAGATTCAGACCATGAGAAAGGATTCTGATTTTGAAGTAATGGATCACATCAGAGTATCCGTTAACGGAAATGACAGACTTTTTGATATTTGTAAGAAAAACGCTGATACTATCTGCAGCAAGGTTTTGTGTGATGAGTTCACAACCGGCAAAGAGTATAAGTTTACAAGGGACTGGAATGTAAACGGAGAAAACGTGGTTATTTCTGTTGAGAAGTTGTAATATAACCGGATTGAGAAAAAGCCGGGTAACACAGAAAAATATATCTGGCGAACAGAAGAAATAAAAGTAAATTAATATTGGCGCTTTTTAAGCTATTATTACCGAAGCAACCTCATTTGCAGGTGCTTCGGTAATTTTATTGTACTCTAACGGCTAAATAATTACCGAAACAGACCGAGTAAGAGAACTGTCGGTAATGAGACGATTGTTTGAGAGTAAAAAGATTACCGGAGACGACATGAACAAGGCATTTTCAGTAACAATGCAAATTAGGGGGGATATATGCAAAGTCACGGTTGGGGAATTTTATTGATATTTCGACAGAGAAATTTTATAATAAAGAAATGAAGAAAGAACGTTGGGGGCGAGTATGAATAAATTGAATTATCCCTTTGACGGGGAATGGATGCGAAGAAAGAAAAAGCAAATAAAAAGGGAACTTCTTGAGAAAAAGGAAGCTTGTTTTATTACTAAGAAAATTGCCATACTTGGTGGCAGCACTACGGATGAGCTGCGTGATATGCTCGAACTTTTTTTGCTTGATTTTGGAATAAAACCGATGTTTTATTCTTCTGAGTATAATCGATTCTATGAGGATGCAGTGTTTGAAAACCCTGCCCTTGCCGAATTTAATCCCGACATAATATATATTCATACTTCACTTCGAAACATTTCATGCAAGATTCTTGTAACCGATACGGACGAAATGGCGGTAGATAAAATTTCGGATACATATTCGCACTTTTTAACGCTTTGGGAAAACTTAAAAAGAAGGTATAATGCAGTAATTATTCAGAATAATTTTGAATATCCCTTTTACAGATATTTTGGAAATCAGGATTGCGTTTATCCCCAGGGAATGGTGCGGTTTGTCAATGAAATGAATATGCTTTTCGTCAAATATGCACGCGAAAACAGTGATTTCTTTATTCATGATATCAATTATGAATCAGCACAGTACGGCTTGGATGAATGGTCCGATCCGAAGTATTGGTACATGTACAAATATGCCATGTGCATACCGGCTATTCCTATGAGTGCACGAAATGTCGCTTTGATAATAAAGTCCGTATACGGTATGAATAAGAAAGCATTGTCGCTTGATCTTGACAATACCTTATGGGGAGGAGTAATCGGAGAGGACGGAGCAGACAATATCGAGATAGGACATGAAACGGCAACCTCGGAAGCATATACTGAGTTTCAGTCGTATTTAAAAGGTCTTAAGGATATGGGAGTCCTTCTCAGCGTTAATTCCAAAAATGATGAGAGCGTTGCAGAAGCCGGTTTTGATAGACCTGACAGCGTTTTGAAAAGAGAGGATTTCGCGGCATTTAAGGCTAATTGGGAATCCAAAGACAGAAATTTGCAGGCTGTTTCGGACGAATTAAGGCTTTTGCCGGAAAGCTTTGTTTTTGCAGATGATAATCCTGCGGAAAGAGAGATGGTAAGGCAAAGCTTTGAAGCCGTAGCCGTACCGGAGCTTTCTGAGGCTGAGGGCTACATAAAGCTGCTTGATCATGGCGGATATTTTGAGGTGACCGGTCTTTCCGAGGACGATCTTAAAAGAGCAAAGATGTATGAACAGAATGCGAAAAGAGACCATGCTAAAGCTTCTTATGCAGATTACGGCGATTATCTTAAGTCCCTTGACATGCGCGCACAGATTAAGCCCTTTTCTGCAGTATATATGAAGAGAATTGCGGAGCTTACAAACAAAAGCAATCAGTTTAATCTGACAACCCTGCGTCTTACCCAATCAGAGCTTGAGAAGCTTGCCGCCGACAGAAATTATATAACTTTGTACGGGAAGCTTGAGGATAAATTCGGGGACAACGGAGTTGTGAGCGTTGTGATTGCCAAAAAGGAGGAAGAAGCGCTGCACATCAGATTGTGGCTTATGAGCTGTCGTGTGTTAAAACGTGACATGGAATATGCCATGATGGATGAACTTCTTGCCATTTGCAAAAAGGAAGGGATTGGTAAAGTATACGGATACTATATCCCGACGGCTAAAAATGCAATGGTCAGGGATTTTTATACAGAGCAGGGATTTGATACAGTAAAAACGGAACAAGACGAAACCGTCTATGTCCTTGAGACAGGTAAATACAGAGAAAACCAAAACAGATATATTACAGTAAACGGAAGGGAAGAAAACTGATATGAGAGAAGATATAGCTAATCGATTGAATGAGGTGTTCCGGGATGTTTTTGATGACGATACAATTACCGTTACCGACAGTACAACAGCTGCTGATATAGAGGGATGGGATTCACTGATGCACATTTCCCTAATAGGGACCATAGAGGACGAATTTGAAATCAGGTTTAACATGAAGGATATTTTGGGACTGAAAAACGTCGGAGAACTGGCAAAGGCAATAGAAAAGTATTTACATGATTGAAAAAATTTCAATTAATGGTAGAATTGACATCATTGGGCAATAGAAAGATATAAGGAGACATTTATATATGAAATGGGTTAAATTCAGAATAAAGACGATAACAGATGCGGAAGATATTATTATTTCCACACTTTATGACATAGGCCTTATGGGCGCGCAGATAGAGGACAAAATTCCGCTTACGCCACTTGAAAAGGAGCAGATGTTTGTGGATATATTGCCGGACGGACCGGAAGACGACGGAATAGCTTATCTGTCTTTTTTTGTAGAAGAAAATGCAGACGGTTCATTGCAGTTTAATGATGCTCCCACCTCCAGAGATACTATACTCGAGATGGTAAAAAATGAACTTGATGAACTTGCCGATTTCATGGATATCGGTGAAGGCAGCGTCGTTATAGATGAAACAGAGGACATAGATTGGATAAATAATTGGAAGCAATATTTTCATCAGTTTTATATAGACGACATACTTGTAATTCCTTCATGGGAGGATGTTAAGCCGGAGGACGGCGGCAAAATGGTTCTGCATATTGATCCCGGAACCGCTTTTGGAACAGGAATGCATGAGACAACTCAGCTGTGCATCAGAGCGCTGCGCAAATATATTACTCCGGACACGGAGCTTTTGGATGTTGGAACCGGCTCCGGTATTCTTGCGATTTTAGCACTTATGTTTGGCGCAAAGCATTGTGTGGGCACCGATTTGGATCCGTGCGCAGTACCTGCTGTTTGCGATAACTGCAATAATAATGGCGTGGATACGGCCAAATTTGACATGCTGATAGGCAATATTATAACCGACAAAGAAATACAGGATAAAGTCGGGTATGACAAATATGACATTGTTGTCGCTAATATTCTTGCAGATGTACTTGTTCCGTTGACTCCCGTTATCGTTAATCAGATGAAAAAAGGAGCAATATATATTACATCCGGAATTATTAATGATAAAGAGCAGGTTGTCCGCGAGGCCGTGACGGCAGCAGGACTTGAAATATTGGAAGTAAACTATCAGGGTGAGTGGGTCAGCGTGACTGCAAGAAAGAATTAAGCATATGTACAGATTCTATGTGGATGCAACACAAATTAATAAAGAAGCAAAACGCGCCGTAATATCAGGCCCCGATGTCAATCACATCAAAAACGTATTGCGAATGCAGCCGGGGGAGGAGATTTCCCTCTCGAACGGAATTGACGGAAATGATTACAGATGTGGAATACTTGAGCTTAGCGAGGATGCCATAGTATGCGAGCTTAGATTTATAAAGGAAGACGGGGTTGAGCTTCCGGCGAAGGTTTATCTGTTCCAGGCATTGCCCAAAGCGGACAAAATGGAAATGATTATACAAAAGGCAGTTGAGCTGGGTGTATATGAAATAATTCCTGTCGCAACAAAGCGTTGTGTGGTTAAGCTTGATGATAAAAAATCAAAGAGCAAGGTTGAACGTTGGCAGGCTATTGCAGAGGCAGCAGCCAAGCAGTCCAAACGCGATATTATTCCGCAGGTCAAAAATGTAATGAGCTTTTCGGAAGGAATTGCTTATGCATCACATATGGATGTAAAAACCATTCCTTATGAACTGGCGGAAGGTATGCAAAAAACAAGACAGATTCTGTCCGGAATCGGGAAAGGACAGTCGGTTGCCGTGTTTATTGGCCCGGAGGGAGGCTTTGATGAAATGGAAATAAAGAAAGCCTTCGAGAATGGAATAGAACCGATTACTTTGGGAAAGCGGATTTTGCGTACTGAAACTGCAGGAATGACTACTCTGAGTATCATTATGTATTTGTTAGAGGAATAAGCAATGGAGATTTATTTGGATAATTCAGCCACAACGAGGGTTCTGCCTGAGGTTGCGGATTATATGCATCAAATCATGTGTGAGGATTACGGCAATCCTTCCAGCATGCATTTGAAGGGCTTTGAAGCGGAAAAACTGATTAAGTCAGCAAAAGAGGATTTGGCCAAAATCCTTAAATGCAGGGAAAAGGAAATATTTTTCACATCCGGAGGAACAGAGTCTGACAATCTGGCTATTATAGGCTGTGCCATGGCAAATAAAAGAAAAGGGATGCATCTTATTACCACGCAGGTGGAGCATCCGGCTGTGTTAAACACCATGCATTATCTGGAGGAGCAGGGCTTTAGCGTTACATACCTGCCGGTTTCAGGTGACGGGCGTATCAGCCTGGACGATTTGGAAAAGGCTATTACACCTGAGACAGTCTTGGTTTCCATAATGCATACCAATAATGAGGTAGGAGCAAGAATGCCGATTGCCGAGGCGGGAGCTCTGATTAAGAAAATTGATAAGGATATAATTTTCCATGTGGATGCAGTGCAGGGCTTTTTAAAAGCACAGATTAATCCTGCCAGAATGGGAATTGATTTACTTTCCGTAAGCGGACATAAAATACACGGGCCTAAAGGAATCGGAATTTTATATGTTAATGAGAAGGTAAAGATTAAGCCTATTATTTTTGGCGGAGGACAACAGGAAGGTCTCCGTTCCGGTACGGATAATGTTCCCGGTATTTGCGGAGTAGCGCTTGCGGCCAAGAAGCTGTACCTGGATTTGAATAATGAGCTTTCAAAGCTTTACGGATTAAAGAAGTATTTTATAGACGGAATCAACTCACTTGGACTTGAGGATGTAGTGGTTAATGCCATACCCGGGGAAACATTTGACGATGAGGCTGTCAGGGAGACTGCACCTCATATAGTAAGTGTATCCTTTCTCGGAATAAGGAGTGAAGTTATGCTTCATACGCTGGAGAATGAAGGCGTATATGTCTCTGCGGGAAGTGCATGTGCCACACATAAACCCCAGCCGTCAAAAACACTTACGGCAATGGGACTTAGCAGGGAAGCCATCGAGAGCACAATTCGTTTCAGCTTTTCGGTTTTTACCACCCAAGAAGAGTTAGACCACACATTAGAGGTTATAAAAAAGAATGTTCCCGTGTTGAGGAAATTTGTAAGAAGATAGAGGATAAAATATGTTTACCAGTTTTTTGATAAAATATGCCGAGATTGGTGTAAAAGGAAAAAACAGATATCTGTTTGAAGACGCACTTGTTCAACAGATAAAATATGCAGTAAAGAAATGTGACGGAGAATTTGCCATCAGAAAGACAGACGGTAGAATTTATGTGGATGCGAAGTCTGATTTTGATTACGATGAAGTGGTTTCACATTTAAAAAAGGTATTTGGAATTGCCTGGATATGTCCGGTAGTGTGTCTTAAGGATGAAGGCTTTGAAAAGCTTTGTAAAGACGTTGTAAACTACGTTGATACAATTTATGATGACAAAAATTTCACCTTTAAGGTGCATGCAAGACGTGCCAGAAAGAATTATCCGCTTGATTCCATGGAGATAAACATGGAGGTGGGAGGCGAGCTTTTAGATGCCTTTCCCGAGATGAAGGTTGACGTTCATGAACCGGAGATTATGATAAACATTGAGATAAGGGATAAGATATATGTATATTCCATCAATATTCCGGGTCCGGGGGGTATGCCTGTCGGAACGGCCGGAAAGGCAATGCTTCTTTTGTCGGGCGGAATTGATTCTCCCGTAGCGGGATATATGATAGGAAAGCGTGGAGTTAAAATCGATGCGGTATATTTCCATGCGCCTCCGTACACTTCGGAACGCGCAAAACAGAAAGTGGTTGATTTGGCAAAGGTTGTAGCTTCTTACACGGGACCTGTATACCTCCATGTGATTAATTTTACGGACATTCAGCTGTATATTTATGAGAAATGTCCTCATGACGAGATACAGATTATAATGAAAAGATTTATGTTAAGAATCGGAGAAATTATTGCAAAGGAAACCGAGTGCCTTGGCCTGGTGACCGGAGAAAGCATAGGACAGGTGGCAAGTCAGACCTTGCAGTCTATGGCAGTGATTGACGAGGTCAGTGAAATGCCTGTATACAGACCTCTTATAAGCTTTGACAAAATGGAGATAGTCGATATAGCCGAAAAAATAGGTTCATATGAAATATCCATCCAACCATATGAGGATTGCTGCACTACCTTTGTTGCAAAGCATCCGGTTACAAAGCCTAATGCAAACGTGATTCGAAGACATGAAGAGAATTTATCCGAAAAAATAGACGAAATGCTTAAGACTGCACTTGAAACAAAGGAACTTATCATCGTTCACTGATAAAAAAGACCAATGAATGATTTCATTGGTCTTTTAATATAAGAAAATGTAAAAATTTTGGTTTTATTATACCGCTTATACGGTATAAGCCTTAAGTACGTTAAGGATTTCGTCAATGTTCTCCTCAGCGTGAATGTTAAGGTCGATGGGTTTGGACAAATCAAGTGAAAAGATACCCATAATTGATTTTGCATCGATAACGTATCTGCCTGATACTAAATCGAAATCGTAATCAAATTTTGTGATATCATTTACGAATGATTTAACCTTGTCAATAGAATTTAATGAGATCTGTACTGTCTTCATATAGTTACCTCCTAACTATGTACATTATTTACTTTTCTTGTCTACGACCTTATAGTATCATATAAAAGTAAAAAGTCAAGGCGGAATAAATACCAAAAAATACGAGGAAAAATATGAAAAAACAAGTTGCTTTCCATAACCTTGGGTGTAAGGTTAATTCATATGAGATGGATGTAATGTGGCAAAATGTACAAAATGCGGGCTATGAAATTGTGCAATTTTCACAAAAAGCCGACATTTACATCATAAACACCTGTACCGTTACAAGTATCGCTGACAGAAAGAGCCGGCAGATGATTCATAGGGCTAAACAGTTAAATCCAGATGCTATAGTGGTAGCTGTAGGCTGTTACGTTCAAACCGGACTAGAAGCGCTTCTTTTAGATGATGCGGTTGATATATGTATAGGAAACAATAAAAAAGCTGAACTTGTACCTATAATTGAAGAATACATTAAGAGAGTAGAGGATGGCGAAGACCCAAAGAAACTCAAGACATTAAATGACACAACTGTCATAGATATCAACCATACCTCCGAATATGAAGATATGGAGCTTTCCATGACGGCTGACCATACCAGAGCATACATAAAGATTCAGGACGGATGCAATCAGTTTTGCTCCTATTGTCTCATACCTTATGCGAGAGGCAGAGTAAGGAGCCGCAAGCCTTTAGATATAATCGAAGAAGTAAAGCGTATGGTTAATGCGGGTTATATCGAAGTGGTATTGACAGGTATTCATATCAGCTCCTACGGAATTGATTTCGATGAGAATTATGAACCTCGCGGGGATTACAAGGGCGAGAGCAGAATAGTGGAGCTGATAGAGCAGATCAATTCAGTACCCGGTCTGGCACGCTTAAGAATCGGCTCTTTAGAACCCAGGGTTGTGACAAAAGAAAATGCTTCACGACTTGCAGCCTGCAACAAGCTATGTCCGCATTTCCATCTGTCCCTCCAAA
This sequence comes from Lachnospiraceae bacterium, assembly GCA_045627085.1. Lineage (GTDB taxonomy): Bacteria > Bacillota > Clostridia > Lachnospirales > Lachnospiraceae > RGIG10340. The sequence goes on from JAZQNB010000021.1 coordinate 63,935, forward strand.
GCGGATGCGATGAGACACTTAAGCGCATGAACAGACATTATACTGCGGATGAGTTTAGGAAAAGTGTGCAATATCTTAGGGAAGCATTTGACAATCCCGCCATTACAACCGATGTTATTGTGGGCTTCCCGGGTGAAACAAAAGAGGAATTTGCTGCTTCAAAAGCCTTTCTTGAAGAAATTAAATTCTATGAAATGCATGTGTTTAAATACTCCGTTCGTGAGGGCACAAGAGCTGCCGATATGCCGGACAAGGTATCCGATTCCGAAAAGGACGAGCGCAGCAACGAGCTTTTACAGATGACCGAAAAGCATTCCCGTGAATTCAGAGGGAAATATATAGGCAGAACCACCGGTGTTTTATTCGAAGAAGAAAAGACGATAAAGGGGAAAAAATACTTAATCGGGCATACTGCAGATTACGTAAAGGTTGCCGTGCCTGCAAGGCGCTGCATGATAAAACCCGGATATTTTGTGCTTGTTAAAATGAAGAAATTTTTGACGGATGAAATATTGCTTGGAGTCTACAGCCGGCAAAAATAGAGCCAAAGTGCTCCCGAGTCAGGGAGCATTTTTTGTTTGAGACTATCAAGCTGAAAAGGGATAGCAGGTACTTTGAACAGCAAATAAAAAACAGATGGCCTATAAGACCATCTGTTTTTCGTCGCATGCGGATGACAGGACTTGAACCTGCACGCCTCGCGGCATGAGAACCTAAATCTCACATGTCTGCCAGTTCCATCACATCCGCGCATAACACATTCATGAGTATATGATTTATTTGGAGTGCTGTCAAGAAAATGAAATGTAAAATTTAAAGAAATATAAAGTGAGTCGCGGCTCATCAAAATCTTAAGATTTACTGAAATTTCATATATTACTTAGCCTTTTCCTTGAAAAATAAACGTTTTTGTACTATCATAAGAACATAACATCACTAAAGAAAGGCGAGGGTTTGATATATGGCAGACGATTTTGGCAGCACACAGTTTTTTAAGGTAGAAAAAGAAGAACCGGCAGGCGTAAAGGTTGTCCTTGATACCGTGTATGAAGCTCTTGTTGAGAAAGGTTATAATCCCGTAAATCAGATAGTGGGATACATAATGAGTGGCGATCCGACTTACATTACCAGCCACAAGGGCGCCAGAAGCCTGATACTTAAAGTTGAGCGCGATGAGTTAGTTGAGGAACTTTTGACACAGTACATTAAAAGTAATGGACTTGACAGAAAATAACATTATGACTAATAATAAGTAATCAGGATTTGCGGATGCATTGACGGATTACTTATTTTTTTGAAAGGCTTTTATATGAGAATAATGGGACTGGACTATGGCTCCAAAACAGTCGGAGTCGCAATTACCGACCCTTTACAGATTACAGCACAGGCACTTGAAATTATAAGGCGAAAAGACGAAAATAAGCTTCGACGTACACTTGCAAGAATAGAAGAGCTTATCACTGAATATGAGGTGGAACTGATTGTACTTGGTTTCCCCTGCAATATGGATGGCTCATCGGGTTTTAGGGTTGAAGCTACGAAGGAGTTTATGGACAAACTCATACGCCGTACCGGATTAGATGTCATTTTAGTTGATGAGAGGCTGACAACCGTAGAAGCAGATGAGATTATGGATGAGATGGGCATAAAACGCGCAGAACATAAAGAATATGTGGATATGATTGCCGCACAGATTATTTTGAGTGATTATTTGAACAATAAAGAGAAGTTTGATACCCATAAGGAGTAGAACATGTCAAAGATGGAAAAAATAATATTTACACCTGACGAGGGTGATGCAGTTGAATTTTATGTTTTAGAGCAGACCAGAATAAACGGAGCAGATTATATATTGGTAACCGATACAGAGGAAGAAGACGGAGAAGCTCTTATATTAAAGGACACATCGAAGGATGGAGAAGCAGAAGCAGTTTACGAAATCGTAGATAACGATGAAGAATTAGATGCACTCATGGGTGTGTTCCAAAGCATGTTGGAAGATATTGATTTGCAATAAATATATATACAGTCGGAGCGTTGGGATGAAATTTTGTCCGAAAACTTTTTGCTTTAGCGGTGAAGGAGCATAAAAGGACCGGCAAAGTGATTTCTATTCATTCTGATTGTGCGCATTATTTTAACGAAACGGTGCATGGATGCCATTCGCCAAAATAAAGAAAAGAGGTTAATTTGAAGAACAAAAAAATGAATACAAATGTTTCCAAGCTCAAAATCATTCCCTTGGGAGGCTTGGAACAAATCGGAATGAACATTACTGCCTTCGAGTATGAGGACAGTATAATTGTTGTGGATTGTGGCCTGTCGTTCCCCGATGATGATATGTTGGGAATTGATCTTGTTATTCCTGATGTGACATATCTGAAAGATAATATTGACAAGGTAAAGGGCTTTGTTATTACTCACGGCCATGAAGACCATATCGGAGCACTTCCATATGTGCTTAGGGATGTAAATGTACCGATTTACGCCACAAGACTTACCATGGGTATTATCGAGCATAAACTGACCGAGCATGAATTGTTGAAGGGAACAAAGCGCAAGGTTATTAAATTCGGACAGTCAATTAATCTGGGTCAGTTCCGAATAGAATTTATCAAAACCAATCACAGTATAGTAGATGCTGCAGCTCTGGCTATTTATTCACCGGCCGGAGTCGTGGTTCATACAGGAGATTTTAAAGTTGATTACACTCCGGTTTACGGAGATGCCATAGATTTACAGCGATTTGCCGAAATTGGCAAAAAGGGAGTTCTGGCGCTTATGTGCGATTCCACGAATGCGGAAAGACCGGGATTTACCCCTTCCGAGAAAACGCTTGGCTCTACTTTTGACAATTTGTTTGAAGAGCATAAAAATACCAGGATTTTTGTAGCCACATTTGCGTCAAATGTTGACCGTGTTCAGCAGATAATTAATACAGCCTATAAGTTTGGACGAAAGGTTTGTGTTGAAGGTCGAAGCATGGTAAACATTATTGAGACGGCAATAAACCTTGAATGTATCAAAATACCCGAAAACACACTGGTAGATTTGGAACAGATTAAGAATTATCCCGATGAACAGCAGGTAATCATTACTACAGGTTCGCAAGGCGAAAGCATGGCCGCATTAAGCAGAATGGCCAATAATAATCACAAAAAATTAAGCATTAAAGCCGGAGATACGGTTATTTTCTCGTCCAGCCCCATTCCAGGAAACGAGAAACCCATAACCAAGATTATTAACGAGCTTTTGAGAAAGGGCGCAGATGTTATCTTCCAGGATGCACATGTTTCAGGGCATGCCTGTCAGGAAGAAATCAAACTGATATACACACTCATCCATCCCAAATATGCAATTCCTGTCCATGGAGAGTACAAGCATCTTAAGGCACAGGCCAATATCGCCGAAAGCCTTGGAATTGAAAAGGATAATATTTTTATCCTTTCTTCCGGAGATGTGATAGAATTAAATGAGGATGGTGCAAAGGTTACGGGTAAAGTACCAACTGGCGCGATACTGGTAGACGGACTCGGAGTGGGAGATGTCGGCAATATTGTATTGCGTGACCGTCAGCATCTGGCAGAAGATGGAATACTGATAGTGGTTATGAGCCTGGATGAGTATTCCGGACAGATTGTATCGGGCCCGGATATAGTGAGCAGAGGCTTTGTATATGTTCGTGAAGCCGATGAACTTATGGAAGAGGCCAGAATAGTAGTTGATGAAGCAGTTAACAATCTGATTGAACGCGGAGTCAACGATTGGGGGAAAATAAAAGGCACTACAAAAGATGTCCTTTCAGATTATGTTTGGAAGAAAACAAAGAGACGTCCTATGATTTTACCGATTATAATGGAGGTGTAAACCATGAGTGCACAGGAAGCATTGGAGGAACTGATTGCTGCAATTAAAGCAACTGATGAGTATGCTGAATACAAAAATCAATTGACCAAACTGAACGCATTTCCCGATTATAAAGAACAGGTCGATATTTACAGACACGAGAGCTTTGCGCTTCAGAATGCTTCTGATTTGAAATTTGAGAATCTGGAACAGTTCGAAAAGAACTATTCTGAATTTATAGAAAATCCCATTGTATCCGATTTCTTGGAAGCAGAGTTGAATTTCTGCAAAATGATGCAGGGGATAAACCTCAAACTGGCTGAAAGCTTAGTGTTTGAGTGATATCGGAGGATATATATGAAAGTAAAAGAACTTGTAGGAAATATTTTAAGTATTGCGTTTAAGGTATTTTTCGTGATACTTGCCGTTATTTTGATCAAAAAAGGTGCAAGCATTTGCTACGATTACGGATTTCGTGTTTTTACCGAGCCTGCTTTATCAAGCGGAACCGGCAAGAATGTTTCCGTGGCAATTACTGAAGATATGTCGCCCTTTGATATAGGTGCAATGTTTGAGGAGAAGGGCCTGGTGGCAGATGGCAGACTATTCGGACTTCAGTATTACGCATCCGAATATCGCGAGGACGTCAAAACGGGCATATTCCAGCTTAGTTCCAATATGACTGCCGAGGAAATGATGGCAGTTATGGCCGGAGCAGGGCAGGATGACGAAGCGGAGAGTGAAGATGATAATTGATGAGAGAATGGCAACGTTTATAGATTCTTTTGATACGGGAAACACTTCTTTTTTGGATGAGATAGAAAAGGAAGCATTGCTTTCAAACGTTCCCATTATTAGAAAACCTATGCAGAAGCTTCTCAGATTTATACTTAAGCAAAATAAGCCCGACAGTATCCTGGAAGTAGGAACGGCTGTCGGCTTTTCTGCGTTATTAATGGCAGAGTATTCACCAGAGACTTGCCATATTACGACCATAGAAAACTACGAACCCAGAATCAATAAGGCTAAGGAGAATATTCAAAAAGCTGATAAGGGTAAGAAAATAACGCTGATAGAAGGCGATGCAACAAAGGTTTTAAAAGAAATTGACGATAAATTCGATATAGTATTTATGGATGCGGCAAAGGGACAATATATTAATTTCCTGCCGGAGGTATTGAGAGTATTAAAAAAAGGCGGACTGTTAATCTCGGATAATGTATTACAGGACGGAGATATAATAGAATCCCGATTCGCATTGGAAAGAAGAAACAGAACGATACATGCAAGGATGAGAGAGTATCTTTATACTATTACTCACACAGATGAACTTGAGACGGTAATTTTACCGGTAGGCGACGGAGTCACATTGTCCTACCGTGTATGAGTCCCCAAAAGGCTCATTTTTAGGAGGAATAAATGAACAGGAAACCAGAATTACTTGTGCCGGCTAGCAGCCCGGAAGTGTTAAAAACCGCAGTTATCTTTGGAGCGGATGCTGTATATATAGGAGGCGAAGCTTTTGGCCTTCGCGCGAAAGCCAAGAATTTTTCCCTTTCAGAAATGGCTGAAAGCATTGCTTTTGCACATGAAAGAAATGTAAAGGTATATGTTACCGCCAATATTTTGGCACATAATGCCGATCTTGAGGGCGCGCGCGAGTATTTTAAAGAGCTTCGCGATATGAAGCCGTTTGCTCCGGATGCACTCATTATTTCTGATCCCGGAATGTTTACAATTGCAAAGGAAGTGTGGCCCGACGCAGAGATTCATATTTCCACTCAGGCGAACAATACAAATTTCGGAACATATAATTTCTGGTGGAAAATGGGAGCAAAGCGTGTGGTGTCGGCACGTGAATTGTCCTTGGAGGAAATAAGGGAGATTCGCGACAACATTCCTGAGGAAATGGAAATAGAGAGCTTTATGCACGGCGCTATGTGTATTTCATATTCCGGAAGATGCCTGTTGTCCGCGTTTTTTACGGGACGTGATGCAAATCAGGGCGCATGCACGCATCCCTGCCGCTGGAAATATGCGGTTATGGAAGAAAAACGCCCCGGTGAATATTTCCCCGTATATGAAAATGAAAGAGGAACATATATCTTTAATTCCAAGGATTTATGCATGATTGAGCATGTTCCTGAAATGGTGGAAGCCGGCATAAATTCATTTAAAATCGAAGGCAGAATGAAAACGGCGCTTTATGTGGCAACTGTTGCCAGAACCTACAGGCGCGCCATTGATAATTTTCTTTGCTCAAAGGAAGCATATGAGGCTGATATGCCGTGGTATCGTGAGCAGATATCAAAATGTACCTACAGGCAGTTTACCACAGGCTTTTACTTCGGAAAACCAGATGAAAACACACAGATATATGACAATAATACCTACTCGTCAGAGGCGATATACCTCGGAATTATCGAAGAGGAAAATGACGGACTTGTCAGAATTGAACAGAAAAATAAATTCTGTGTGGGCGATGCAATAGAAATAATGAAGCCAAACGGCCGGGATGTAAAGGTTACGGTTTTGGAAATGTATGATGAAGAAATGTCTCCCGTAACAAGCTGTCCTCATTCCAAACAGACGATTTGGCTTAAGCTTTCCGAAACACCTGAGGTTTATGACTTAATCAGAAAAGAAGCAAAAGAACAATAAACTATTGCTTTTTCGTATAAATGATGATACGTTACTTTACATAAATAGGAAAGGAATGCAATACAATGAGTGAAAAAATCAATGTTGAAGAAGTTTTCGCCAGCAAGGTTTTCACGCTAGGAAAAATGAAGGAAAGACTTTCGGCGGAATGCTTTGCGGAAGTTAATCGCATTATGGATCATGGCGGGGAACTTTCAAAACAAGCCTCAAATGAAATAGCAAAGGCAATGAAGGATTGGGCCATGGAAAATGGTGCGACCCATTACACTCATTGGTTTCAGCCTCTTACGGGAATTACTGCAGAGAAGCATGATTCTTTTATTACACATCCCGATGCCGAGGGCAAAATGATAATGGAGTTTTCGGGCAAGGAGTTAATTAAAGGTGAACCTGATGCATCCAGCTTCCCTTCGGGAGGTCTTCGAGCTACCTTTGAGGCAAGGGGATATACTGCGTGGGATCCCACTTCTCCGGCATTCTTGAAGGAAGATGCAACAGGAGTGATATTATGCATTCCTACGGCATTTTGCTCATACAAAGGCGAAGCTCTTGATAAAAAGACTCCGCTTCTTCGCTCCATGGAAGCAATAAGTGAGCAGGCACTCAGAATAGTAAGACATTTTGGAAATACTGAGGCAACCAAGGTTATCCCGAATGTAGGAGCCGAGCAGGAGTATTTTTTGGTTGACCGTGATAAATATCTGGCTCGCGAGGACCTGGTTTTTGCAGGACGTACTCTTTTTGGCGCACCTGCGCCCAAAGGACAGGAAATGGACGACCATTATTTTGGCTCCATCAGAGAACGCGTAGGTGCGTTTATGAAGGATATTAACATCGAATTGTGGAAGCTTGGTGTTACTGCCAAAACGCAGCATAATGAAGCAGCTCCCGCACAGCACGAGCTTGCACCTATATATGAGACAGCCAATATAGCTGTTGATCATAATCAGCTGGTTATGGAGACTATGAAAAAGGTAGCTGAAAGACATAACCTTGCCTGCCTTTTGCATGAGAAGCCCTTTGCCGGAGTAAACGGTTCCGGAAAACATAATAACTGGTCTCTGACTACCGATAATGGAATAAATTTGTTAAGCCCCGGGGATACACCCAACAGAAATATACAGTTTTTGCTGATTTTAGCCTGCATTTTACGTGCAGTTGATTTACATGCCGATTTATTGCGCCAGAGCGCGGCTGATGTAGGAAACGATCATCGTCTTGGCGCGGATGAGGCTCCTCCGGCTATAATTTCGGTTTTCCTTGGAGAACAGCTTGAGGATGTTGTTAAACAGCTGGTTGAAACCGGCGAAGCAACCAGGTCCCTGCAGGGCGGAAAGCTTGAAACCGGCGTATCGGCAATTCCTGATTTCAAAAAGGATGCAACAGACCGTAACCGTACATCGCCGTTTGCTTTTACAGGTAATAAATTTGAATTCCGTATGGTAGGTTCATCGGACTCCATAGGAAGCCCTAATACCGTATTAAATGCAATTGTTGCCGAAAGCTTCTGTGAGGCGGCCGACAGATTGGACAAAGCCGAGAATTTTGACCTTGAGGTTCATGACATTATCAAGGAATACATGACAGAACACCAGAGAATAATTTTCAACGGAAACGGTTATTCCGAGGAATGGGTTAAAGAAGCAAAAAGACGTGGATTGCCCAATATTTCATCCATGGTTGAAGCTTCGGCAGCCCTTACAAGCGACAAATCCATCAGATTGTTTGAGAAGTTCGGAATATTTACCAAGGCCGAGCTTGAAAGCCGCGAAGAAATTCTGTACGAAACCTATTGCAAGACTATAAACATAGAAGCACTTACCATGATAGATATGGTTAAGAAGCAGATTATTCCTGTTGTATGCGACTATACGGGTGTGTTGGCATCTACAGTGAAGGATTTAAAGGCACTTCGTGTCAATTCCTCTGTTCAGCTCGAATTGCTTAACAAGGTTTCAATGCTTCTTTCTGAAACCAACAAAGCACTGAAAAATTTGGAAAATCTTGTGGCAACAGCCAAAAAGATGACAGACGGAAAAGAAAAAGCGCTCTTTACCTACCATGAGATATTTACAGCCATGGGCGAGCTCAGAATACCCGTTGACAGCCTTGAAACCATCGTTGACAAGGATTTATGGCCGATGCCTACTTATGCAGATTTACTTTTTGAGGTATAATTTAAAAATAATGCTTGCAAAATGATTTTACTTCGTGTATACTTCATCAAGTAGTCATTTGATAGGGCTATCGCCAAACGGTAAGGCAACGGACTCTGACTCCGTCATTTCAAGGTTCGAATCCTTGTAGCCCTGTTGCAAAAGACGAAGCATATGCTTCGTCTTTTTTTGTTGTGAAAGCTTACGGTTTCATCGAAAATAAATTGATGATATAAGCGTTTTACAATATAATTGTATATGAGAAGCATATTGTGAATTGCTGTTAAGGAGAAATCGTATGAATGTTGCATTTATCATTTGGACGGTCATGGCATTGTTTTTTGCTGTTATGGGAATTTTGGCGAGGAAACCAGAAAAGTCGGCCGGCTTTTGGGCAAATGCCGAGGCACCCGAGGTAAAAGATTTAAAAGCTTACAACAAGGCAGTTTCAAATCTCTGGTTTGTTTTTGCGGTAATTTTTGAAATCCTGGGATTGCCGCTGATAATCGGAGGACAGAATTCTGCAAGAATCATTATTTCCATTATAGGTGTGGTGATGCTGATGCTCGGAATAATGGTTGCATACACACAAATTGAAGCCAAATACAGAAAGTAGCGGGTAAGAAAATATGATTATCTATATTTCTCAGCCGGTTTTTGAATGTAATGTATTTCCGGGAGACTCCAAACCGGAAAGGATAAAAATAAGTGAAATGGAAAAAGGAGCCTGTTAAAGGCAATACTGTTGTCAGCCTGGAGCGTATATATATGCTAAATTGCGCCCACTTAATCTGGGCAGTGCGGACGGAGCTCCGTGCAGGGCAACACTTATGGAATTGTAACGGGAAAAGGAAGAGATATGTATTCATTCAGTGAGAGAATCCGCTTTTCGGAAGCAGACGAAAATGGGAAAATATCTATAGCTTCAATTCTTAATTTATTCCAGGACTGCGCTATTTTTCAGTCTGAGGATAAGGGTGTGGGGCTGGATTACATGAAAGAACTGAATATGATATGGGCCTTGTCATTTTGGCAGATAGATGTGATAAAGTATCCTAAAAGAGGCGAAAGAGTTAACGTAAACACTGTTCCGTATGATTTTAAAAGCTTTTTGGGATACAGAAGCTTTTCACTTACAAATGAAAACGGGGAAACCCTTGCTGTGGCTAATTCGGTGTGGAGCCTTTTGGATGTTGATACCTTTACCCCAAGGCGATTTACTGACAAAATGCTGGAGGCATATGCCTGCGGTGAGCCGATTCCAATGGATAAAACGGGTCGAAAGATTGAACTGCCAAAGACGGGTGAGGACAGAAACCCAATTACAGTAACACCCGATTATCTTGATTCCAATCACCATGTTAACAATGGCAAATATGTAGCCATAGCACAAAGCCTTTTGCCACAGGGGATTGAAATTAAACGCCTCAGAGCAGAGTATAAAAAGCAGGCGTTTTGCAAGGACGTATTTTATCCAATGTATTCCCAAAACGGGGATAAGTATGTTATAACATTAAACAGCGCGGATAAAACTCCTTATTTTATAGCGGAGTTTACATGCGGCAATTGAGAAGCATTGTTATGAAAGGACGGACAGACATGTTTAAATTAGGAGAAAATCAGAAGCTTACAGTAGTTAAAAGGGTTGATTTCGGAGTGTATCTGGCAGAAAGTGCCCAAACTGCCGACGAACGTATTCTGCTTCCGGCAAAATATGTTCCCGCAAATACCGCAGTCGGTGACACTGTCGAAGTATTTGTGTACAAGGATTCGAGTGACAGGTATATAGCTACCACGAAGGAGCCTACCCTGAAAATGGGCGAAGTAAAGCTTCTTTTGGTAAAAGAGATATCCAAGATTGGTGCTTTTTTGGAGTGGGGACTGGAAAAGGACCTGCTTTTGCCCTTTAAGGAACAGACGAAGACTATAGAAAAGGGCGAAGAAGTATTGGTGTCTCTATATATTGATAAGAGCAGCAGACTGTGCGCTACCATGAACGTATATAAAAATCTCAGAACCGACAGCCCCTATCAGAAGGGTGACAGCATAACGGGCAGAATATATGAGACCTCCGATAATTTCGGTACCTTTGTGGCAGTGGATGACATATATTCCGCACTTATTTCCAAACAGGAGGAATACGGTTCCTTAAAGGTCGGTGAAATAATTAAAGCCAGAGTTTCAGATGTAAGAGAAGACGGCAAGCTTAATCTGAGCGTCAGAGAGAAGGCGTATTTGCAGATTTCCACAGATGCAGAAGATATTTTGAAGCTTTTAGACAGCTACGAGGGAGTTCTTCCCTTTAGCGACAAGGCGGCGCCGGAGGTTATTCGTCATGAGACCGGTATGAGCAAAAATGAATTCAAGCGTGCGTGCGGGCATTTGCTTAAGGAAGGGTATATTACCATAGGCGAGAAAGCTATTCGAAGGATAAAATAGTCAGACAATACAATTGATTTATTTCGAATTGTGTGATATAATAAAATTCCCCTGAAGGGATGAAATGATTGTATAAACATAAAAGAAGAGCCCTGAAACGGGGATAAGCAAAAGAGGAGGTTATGAGTTATGGATATAGCAGGAATTGCCTCTAATTTAAAACAAAGCGACACATTACAAAAGGTCGGAACAGCGGTGCTTGCAAAAGCACTCGATAATAACGAGGCAATAGGTCAGGGTCTTGTTAACATGATCGATTCTGCTGCAATGGAACGCAGTGTAAACCCGACAATCGGTGGCGGGTTTGATATGAGGGTATAGCGGTCCGAAATACAATTGAATACGGACAATTGAATAATGAAATCAAAAACCGTACGGAAAAATTCCGTACGGTTTTTTTGAAGAAAAAATGCATAAAAAAGTATTGCTTTTTATGGTGATTTTTTGTACATTTGTTATATGGCTTTTGTTTCGTATTTAAAAGAGGAGAAAAAATGATATCTAATCAGAACTTACAAAACACTATTGATGGGTTAAAGGGGATTTCCAGAGTGGAATTTTGCGTTATGGATGCAGACGGCAAGGAGGTCGCTTCTACATCGGTGATGAATGAATGCCAAAAGGCTGCGGCAGAGTTTGCTGCTTCGCCTGCGGACTCACAGGAAATTCAGGGTTATCAGTATTTTAAGGTCTATGATGAGCAACAGCTTGAATATATTTTGGTTGCTGCCGGAGCCGGTGAGGATGTGTATATGGTAGGCAAAATGGTGGCTTTCCAGATACAGAATCTTTTGGTTGCATATAAAGAGCGTTTTGATAAAGACAACTTTATCAAGAATCTGCTTCTTGACAATCTGCTTTTGGTAGATATTTACAGTCGTGCCAAAAAACTCCATATGCAAACTGATTCGGCACGTGTCGTTATGGTTATCGAATCCTTAAACGGTAAGGATAACAATGCGACTGAACTGACCAGAGCGTTTTTTGACGGAAGTGTTAAGGATATTGTTACGGCAGTCGATGAAAACAGTGTAATTGTGGTAAGAGAGTTAAACGATGAAGAAAACGTTCGCGAAATTAATCGTGTAGCCAAGGCACTCGAAGCTCATTTGAGAAAAGAAGGTATCGAAGAAGTACATATTTCCTTCGGAACAATAGTTCATGAGATAAAGGAAGTCAGCCGTTCCTTCAAGGAGGCCAAGATGGCATCGGATGTCGGCAAAATTTTCTTTGAGGATCAGTCCGTTATAGCATACAGCGAGCTTGGAATCGGCCGTTTGATATATCAGCTTCCCATTCCTTTGTGTAAACTCTTTATCAAAGAGATTTTTGGAGGAAAGAGTCTGGAAGATTTTGATGATGAAATTCTTACTACCGTGGATAAATTCTTTGAAAACAGTCTTAATGTATCGGAGACTTCAAGACAGTTGTTTATTCACCGAAATACCCTTGTTTACAGATTGGACAAGCTTCAGAAGATAACAGGTCTGGACTTGAGAGTATTTGAGGATGCGATTACTTTCAGAATTGCACTTATGGTTGTTAAATACATGAAATATATGGAGTCCATGGGCTACTAGAAAATTGAAAGGTTTTTGCAGTAATGACTGGAAACGAGAAAAAAAGAGAAAAAAGAGAGCAGTTTATACAGGATAACGGCTTGATTTTTCTTGATAACGTAACTAAATCATATCAGACAGGTTCTCCGGCACTTAACGGAGTGACACTTCGGATTGACAGAGGAGAATTTGTTTTTATTGTTGGAGACAGCGGTTCGGGTAAATCTACTTTGATTAAGCTGTTGCTCCGCGAGCTTGTTGCCACAAACGGCAATGTATACGTAATGGGCAATAATCTTGCTAAGCTTAAGCACAGACAGATTCCTAAATTCAGGAGAAATCTGGGCATAGTATTTCAGGATTTCCGCCTGTTAAATGACAGAAATGTATACGAAAACGTTGCTTTTGCTCAGAGAATAATAGAAACACCGGCAAAGGATATAAGACGCAATGTTCCTTCTATTCTTGCAACGGTAGGCCTGGCCGGAAAATACAAGGCCAAGACCAAACAGCTTTCCGGAGGAGAGCAGCAAAGAGTAGCTTTGGCCAGAGCTTTGGTTAACCGTCCTGCTATTTTATTGGCGGATGAGCCCACCGGAAACCTTGATCCCAATAACTCCTGGGAAATCATGAAACTTCTCGAAGAGATTAATGCAAACGGCACCACCGTAGTGGTTGTCACTCATAACCGGGAAATCGTAAATGCTATGGAGAAACGAGTGGTTACCATGAAGAAGGGCGTAATTATAAGCGACGAAGAGAAGGGCTATTATACAGATGAAAATTAGAACTATTCTATATATAATTAAACAGGGTTTTGCCAATATTTTCCGAAATAAATGGTATTCACTTGCTTCAATGGCAACAATCGGCGCATGCCTGTTTTTGCTTGGTATATTTTATGCGATATTAGCCAATTTCCAGAATATCATTTTGACAGCAGAGGAATCTGTTTCGGTTACCGTTTTCTTTGAAGAGGGAACCAGCGATGCCCAGATGGAAAAGCTTGGAAGAGAAATTGCTAACAGAAACGAAGTATCTGAAGTGATTTTTCAGTCTGATGATGATGTATGGGCAACTTTTGGACCTGAATATTTCGGCGAGGATTATGCGGAAGGTTTTCCTGAAAATCCGCTTGAGGGCGAGGACAATTTTGAGGTATTCTTAAGCGACGTCTCATTGCAGGATTCTCTGGTTACCTGGCTTGAGTCAAAGCCTGAGGTTAGAAAGGTTAATTATTCCGAGATGACGGCATCAACATTATCCGGAGTAAATGCACTTATTGCATATGTTTCAATCGGAATCATTATTATTCTACTGGCAGTCAGTATTTTCCTTATTGGAAATACCGTTGCAGTCGGCATTTCCGTGCGAAAGGAAGAGATTAATATTATGAAATATATAGGCGCCACCGATTTCTTTGTCCGGGCTCCGTTTGTGCTGGAAGGAATGATAATCGGACTCTTTGGCGCAGCAGTTCCGCTTTTGGTTATTCGTTCTTTGTATGCATATGCGCTTGGGTATGTAGTAGAACGATTTACAATGTTAAGCGGAATGCTTAATTTCCTTTCGGTAGATACTATTTTTTCCGTGCTCACACCTGTTTCACTGTTGATTGGAATAGGAATAGGCTTTTTGGGAAGCAGATCTACAGTCAGAAAACATTTACACGTATAACAGGAAGACTGATATGACACGAAAACGTATTTCAATTTTAATGGTTTTGTGCATAATAATTGTGGCGGCTTTTACCTGCGATTACAGGCAGGCGGAAGCTGCTACTTCTATGTCATCCATTACAAGCGATTCCATAAAGCAAAAACAGCAGCAGATTAAGGATGCGGAGAAAGAAAAACAGGCCTACAAAAATTCCGTTACCGATTTACAAAAACTGAAAAAACAATTGGAAACTGAAAAATCCGATTTGAAAAAATATATAAAAGAGCTTGATACCAATTTAAGTGAGCTCGAAAAGAATGTTGAAGATTTAAAACAGAAAGTTTCAGATAAAGAATTTGAAATAGAAGCAATGACACAAGAGCTTGAGGCTGCCATAAAAACTGAAGAAAGTCAGTATGCCGCGATGATAGTTCGCGTTCGACTTTTGTATGAGCAAAACGATAATTATGTTCTGGAGGCCTTGCTGTCAGTCGGAAGCTTTAAGGATTTGATGAACAGGGCCGACTACATGGAGAAGGTCATGAATTATGACCGGGAAATGTGGGAAAACTATAAGCAGATTCGCGAATATGTAGCCCTGTGCAAGGAAGAACTGGAAGCGGAAAAAGAAACTCTTGATGAGGCAAAGATTGCACTGGATGAACAGCAGAAGGCACTTGAGGATCTGATAGCACAGAAAAACCGGGATTTGGATGCATATCAGTCTGATATTAACAACAAAGAAGCTTCAATCGCCGAATACGAAGCAATGATAAAGGAAGAGGATGAGACCATAAAGGCTCTCGAGCTTGCCATAGCTGAGGAGAAAAAAGCGCTCCTTGCAGCGAGCGGAAGTGTTCTTAAATATGATGGCGGTATGTTTAAATTCCCGTTAGCCACCTATTCCCGCGTCTCTGATGATTACGGCTATAGAATTCATCCGATTCTGAAGGTAGAACAGTTTCACAACGGAGTGGATTTTGCATCCCCAAAAGGAACAGCTATTTATGCTGCTTATGACGGAAAGGTTGTGGCGGCTGATTATAATTCTTCCATGGGCAATTATGTGATGATTGATCATGGTGACAATTTGTATACCATATACATGCATGCATCGAGTCTGTGCTGTGAAAAGGGCGATATAGTTGTAAAGGGTGAAACTATTGCCAAAGTGGGAAGCACGGGAAGAAGCACGGGCAATCATTTGCATTTCAGTGTCAGACTAAACGGAGAGTACGTTAGTCCCTGGAATTATTTAAAGGAGTAGCAGATAGAAATGAATGTTAATGCCGATAACGAGGTTTTGTTTGAAGAAGAAAAGAAAAATGAGATGAAAAAAGCACGCAGGAAAGGATTTATAGTCGGTCTTGCGGTAATGTGCGTTGCAATTATCCTTTTATTGATTATTGATGCAGTTGCCGCCACCCTCGTTTTTTCCAGGCTGCGTGTTCAGACAAACAGTGCAATTGCTATGGATGAGGATGGCAATATTCCATATACGGAGAAAATTGAAATACTCAAGGATGCGATTAAGAACTATTTTTATTTAAGCGATGTGACGGATGAACAGCTTGAAGACGGCATGTATAAAGGCTTGCTGGAATCTCTTGACGATGTTTATTCCGTATATTATACCGCTGATGAATTGAATGAAATGCTGTCGGATTCACAAGGAATTTACTATGGAATCGGAGCTTATGTCAGCCTTGATACCGAGACCACTCTACCCAAAATATCAGGTATTATTGCCAATACTCCTGCGGAGAGAGCAGGGCTGAGGGCAAACGACATTATTTATGAAATTGACGGAGAATCCACCTATGGTCTTTCACTTTCCGAAGCTGTTGACAGAATCAGGGGAGAAATAGGAACCGAAGTCGAGCTTGGCATTGTGCGTATGGGCGAAGCTGATGTAATATATGTGCCGGTTACAAGAGAAAAGGTGGAAAGCCCCACGGTAAACTATGAAATGTATGATGATGGTATGGCGTATATTCAGATAACGGAATTTGATGATGTGACGACAAACCAGTTTGGATTATATCTTGATGAGGCAAAAGCTGAAGGAATGCAGGGCCTTATTTTGGATTTGAGAGGAAACCCGGGCGGAAATCTGGATGTCGTTGTGGATATAGCGGATTATTTTCTGGATACGGGAGATATGATAGTTTATACGCTTGACAAGGCCGGTAACAGAGAAGATTATGTCAGCAGACACAGATGCGCTGTCAATGTGCCGTTGGTGGTTCTTGTAGACATGAATTCGGCATCGGCATCTGAAATTTTATCGGGTGCGATAAAGGACCATGAGAAAGGAACACTGGTCGGGACCACTACCTATGGAAAAGGAATTGTGCAGCAGATAATGCCACTTACCGATGGAACAGCGATTAAGCTTACCATCAGTGCGTATTATACTCCGAACGGAAATAATATACATGGGATAGGTATTGAACCCGATGTTACGGTTGAATTTGATGCGGAAAGCTATTACGATGAAGAAAATCCGGTTGACAATCAATTAGAGAAAGCAAAGGAAGTATTGGCAGAACAGCTTAAATCACAGTGATTGTGCATTTTGCACAAAATTGTATCTGCAAAAATACACAAAAACCACTTGCATTTTTTGTGCAATAGTGATAATATCATCCTTTGTGAGCAGGCATTTACAAAAAATAAAACTAATCGGCCTGTTTTATAAGGAGGATACTAATATGAAGAAATTAGCAGTAGCAGTACTTGTTGGAGCATTAGCTTTCACAACTCTTACAGCATGTGGCAAAAAGGACGACGCAGCTGTTGTTGAGCCCGTTGCAGAGGAAGAAGTTGTAGCTACCGAGGAAGTTGAAGCTGAGGAAGCAGAAGCTGAGGAAGCAGAAGTAGAAGAAGCAGAAGCAGAGGATGCAGAGACAGAAGAAGCAGACGCTGAATAATTTTTGCATAGATAAAACAAAAGATGAGAGACAGAGTTCAATTTATGAGCTCTGTCTCTTTTATTTTACAAAAGTCTGTGGTAGAATGGATACGAACATTAGTTTGGAATTTGCGTTTGGAGAAGGCTATGGACAGACTTATTTTTCACGTAGATGTTAACAGTGCTTTTCTTTCATGGGAATCTGTAAGACGGGTAAACAACGGTCTTTCAGATTTACGTTTGGTGCCCGCAATTATCGGAGGTGACCCGGACAGCCGCGGAAGTGTTGTGCTTACTAAGTCGGTTCCTGCCAAGAAATATAATATTATTACCGGCGAACCGGTATCGAGAGCGATAAAGAAATGTCCGAAGCTGGTGATAGCAATGCCTGATTTTTCTTTATATCATGAATGCTCGGTGGCCTTTAAAAATATATGCAGAGAGTATGCGCCCGTGGTGGAAGAATTTTCTGTTGACGAATGTTTTCTGGATATGACGGGGACAGGCCTGATTTATCCTGATCCTATTGCAACGGCATACGAGATAAAGGACAAAATAAAAAATGAACTGGGATTTACCGTCAATGTAGGCGTCGGAAGCAATAAGTTTTTGGCCAAAATGGCGGGTGATTTTGAGAAGCCGGACAAGGTACATACCCTATTTGACAATGAGATAAAGGAAAAGCTTTGGCCTTTGCCGGTTGAGGACATGCTATTTTGTGGCAAAGCCACCTCTGCCAGACTTAAGCAGGTTGGAATAAAAACAATAGGCGATATTGCTAACAATTCTCCCGACTATTTAAAAAACGTCATGGGACAAAGGAGCGGGGAAAGCCTTTATCGAAGCGCGTGGGGGATAGACGAGTCACCCGTAAGTGACGTAAGAGGTGACAATTCAAGCTATTCCATGGTTACTACGCCTGAGGACAATATCGTTAATTTTGACCATGCCAATCAAATACTTATGGGCCTGGCTGAAGCTGTAGCAAGGCATTTGAGAAGGGATGATGCACGGGCATATTGTGTGGGGGTCAACATCAGATTCACGGATTTTTCCAATAAATCACATCAGATGAGTCTGGAGACGGCAACGGATATCACTAATGAGATATATGATGCAGCCGGTAAGCTTCTTCTTGAATTATGGAATGGACAGGATCCCTTGAGACTTATAGGTGTTTCACTTTCAAATATAACGAAATCGGGGGATGAGCAGATGAGCCTGTTTGATGAGGGTAACAGAAACCGCGACAGGCTTAGGACCTTGGATAAGACAATGGACATAATACGAGGAAAGTATGGTAACGACAGCATTAAACGCGGAGGAAGCCTGTAAGGGAAAGGAAATCGGATTGGAAGCTGGAAGACGGGAAAAAGAGCATACTTATATAGCTATAGATTTAAAATCCTTCTATGCATCGGTAGAATGCGTTGAGAGAGGACTGGATCCCCTGACGGCAAAGCTTGTTGTTGCAGATGCATCGAGAACGGAGAAAACCATTTGCCTTGCGGTTACACCTGCACTTAAGGCATATGGACTTGCCGGCAGAAGCCGGCTTTTTGAGGTTGAACAAAAGGTTGCAGAGATTAAAGCCCGAACCGGTAAAACAATTGAATACATTGCCGCCACACCCAGAATGGCACTATACATAGAATATTCATCCAGGATATATCAGATATATCTTAAGTATTTCAGTGATGAAGACATACATGTTTACAGTATTGATGAAGTATTTATTGATGCAACGGACTATCTTTCGTTATATGGGCTTACTCCCAAAGCCCTTGCAGGAACAGTGATAAGAGAGATTTTTAATACCACGGGGATAACGGCAACGGCAGGAATCGGAACCAATCTGTTTTTGTGCAAGGTGGCAATGGATATAGTTGCCAAACATGAAAAGGCTGATGAAAACGGAGTCAGAACAGCCGTGCTTTCGGAACGGGATTTTAGGGAAAAGCTTTGGGACTATAAACCGCTGACAGCTTTTTGGCGAATAGGTGCTCAAACGGAAAGAAAGCTGAATCAAAACGGAATGTATACCATGGGAGATGTGGCCAGAATGTCACTTACAAACGAAGGCTGGCTGTATCGGCTGTTCGGTATAGATGCGGAAATACTTATTGACCACGCATGGGGATATGAGCCCTGCACAATAGCGGACATAAAGAATTATAAGCCTAAAAGTAATTCGCTTACGCAGGGACAGGTATTGCTGCACCCTTATACTTATGAGAAAACCCGTGTGGTGGTAAAGGAGATGGCAAATCTTCTGGCACTGGATTTGCTGGATAAAAACTTATCGTGTGACAGTGTGACCTTATATGTCGGTTATGACCGGTTAAGTGTAGACAACGGTGATTATACCGGCGAGGTGGCTATAGATTATTATGGACGCATGGTACCTAAAAGTGTGGGCGGAACCGTTAATTTCGGGTCGCATACTCAAAGCATGAGCAGAATAGTGGAGGGCATAGACAATCTGTTTGTGAGCATAGCGGATACCGGCCTGTATTTCAGACGTCTCAGTTTGTCTGCAAACAATACGCATAAGAGCGAATATGAACAGTTGGACCTGTTTACGGATACTGAGAAGATGGAACGCGAAAAAAAGATGCAGGAAGCAATGCTGGAAATTAAAAAGCGGTTTGGTAAAAATGCCATATTAAAGGCAACAAATTTAGAAGAAGGCGCTACAACCATTGAACGCAATGGCCAGATAGGAGGACACAGGGCATGAGTAAATACGATGACATTATTAACCTTGAAAGACCAAAGCATGAAGGCCGTGTGATAATGAGTATGGATGACCGCGCAAAGATTTTTTTGCCGTTTGCTGCATTAAAGGGATATGAGGAAGCACTTGACGTCACCAAACTTAATAATATTGATTATTATGATAATTGTGAGATAATTAGGTCTGTAGACGAGGAAATTTAGATGGATAAATTCATACTTCACAGTGAATATAAACCGACCGGAGATCAGCCGAAGGCCATAAGTGATTTAGTGGAGGGCTTTAAGGCGGGCAATCAGTTTGAAACCCTGCTCGGAGTCACGGGTTCGGGTAAAACATTCACCATGGCTAATGTTATAGAACAACTTAATATTCCTACGCTTATTATTGCGCATAATAAAACTCTGGCGGGACAGTTGTATTCTGAGATGAAGGAATTTTTCCCGGAGAACGCAGTTGAGTATTTTGTATCCTATTATGATTATTATCAGCCGGAGGCCTATGTGCCTTCATCGGATACTTATATAGCAAAGGACTCATCGACAAATGACGAAATAGATAAATTGCGTTTATCGGCAACCGCTGCTTTGACGGAGAGAAAAGATGTTATTGTGGTTGCTTCTGTTTCCTGCATTTACGGGCTCGGAAGCCCGGACGAGTATAGAAATATGATTGTATCGCTAAGACCGGGAATGCGAAAGGACCGCGATGAGGTCTTACGGGAATTGATTGATATTCAATATATGCGAAACGATCTGGATATGGACAGAGGTACTTTCAGGGTACATGGAGATACGGTGGATATTTACCCCGCTGAAGGCGGAGATTATTTTGTGCGCATTGAATTCTTTGGCGATGAGATAGACAGGATATCAGAAGTAGAGCCATTAAGCGGGAAAACACATGCCGTATTGAATCATGTCGCTGTTTTCCCGGCTTCTCATTATGTTATCAGCAGAGATAAGATTGCAAAAGCCTGTGAAAACATTGAGACTGAGCTGGAAGAGAGAATCAGATATTTTAAAGGCGAGGACAAATTAATCGAGGCTCAGAGAATAGCAGAACGCACAAACTTTGATATTGAAATGCTGAGGGAAACAGGCTTCTGTTCGGGGATAGAGAATTATTCCAGACATCTTAATTTTTCTGCACCCGGCGAACCGCCCATGACCCTGATGGACTTCTTTAAAGGTGATTATCTGATTATTATTGACGAATCCCATATGACAATTCCGCAGATAAGGGGAATGTATGCAGGCGACCGTTCCAGAAAGACTACGTTGGTCGACTATGGTTTCAGACTTCCGTCGGCTTTGGACAACCGACCTCTTAATTTCATTGAGTTTGAACAGCATATTGACAGGATGATGTTTGTATCCGCAACACCATCCTTATATGAGGAGGAGCATGAGCTTTTACGAACAGAGCAAATCATCCGACCGACAGGTCTGCTTGACCCTTTAGTTACGGTTCATCCGACCACCGGTCAGATTGACCACCTTATCGGAGAGATTCGTAAGGAAACCGACAGGCATAATAAAGTGATGATAACCACTCTTACCAAGCATATGGCAGAAGATTTGACGGATTATTTAAAAGAAGTCGGAATCAGAGTAAAATATCTGCATTCCGATATTGATACATTGGAACGGGCGGAAATCATCAGAGATATGCGCTTGGATGTTTTTGATGTGCTCGTAGGAATCAACCTGCTCAGAGAGGGACTTGATATTCCTGAAATCTCTCTGGTCGCGATTATTGATGCGGACAAGGAAGGCTTTCTTCGAAGTGCCACGTCGTTAATACAGACTATCGGACGTGCGGCAAGAAATGCGGAAGGCAGGGTAATAATGTATGCCGATACAATTACCGATTCCATGGAAACGGCCATAAACGAAACAAACAGAAGGCGGGCAATTCAAAAGAAATATAATGATGAACACGGCATAACGCCTACTACCATTAAAAAGGCAGTTCGTGAGCTTATATCCATTTCTAAATCCATTGCCAAAAATAAGATGCAGCTTGAAAAGGATCCTGAGTCCATGAACCGCGAGGAGTTGGAGAAGCTTATAGCAGAGGTTCAGAAGAGAATGAAAAAAGCAGCGGCAGACCTTGATTTTGAAACGGCGGCCGAAATGCGTGACCAAATGATAGAACTGAAGAAACAGTACGAAGCACTTATTAGTGATTAACTTACAGGCAGGCTATGGAAAGGGCATTTGTATTATAATGAGCGAAAATATTAAAATGCGCCCGAGAGATTGTATAAAAATAGTTGGCGCAAAAGAACATAATTTAAAAAATATATCTTTGGAGATCCCCAGAAACGAGCTGGTGGTTCTGACAGGACTGTCAGGTTCAGGAAAATCATCGCTTGCATTCGACACGATTTATGCCGAGGGACAGCGAAGGTATATGGAATCCTTATCCTCCTATGCCAGAATGTTCTTGGGACAGATGGAGAAACCTAATGTGGAGAGTATTTCCGGCCTTTCACCGGCCATATCAATTGACCAGAAATCAACGAACAAGAATCCACGTTCAACAGTCGGTACGGTGACGGAAATTTATGATTACTTTCGACTTCTGTATGCTAAGATAGGCATTCCGCACTGTCCTAATTGCGGACGAGAGATTACAAGGCAGACTGTTGATCAGATGGTTGATTCCATAATGAAACTGCCTGAAGGAACAAAGCTTCAGGTTATGGCCCCCGTTGTAAAGGGGAAAAAAGGCGAACATGCCAAGGTGCTTGAGAAGGCTGGCAAATCGGGTTATGTGCGCGCCATGATTGACGGAAGTATGTATGAGCTTTCCGAAGAAATCAGCCTTGATAAAAATATTAAGCACAGCATTGAGATAGTAATAGACCGACTTGTCGTTCGGGAAGGGATAGAGAGCAGACTCACGGACTCTTTAGAAAACGCGATTGTACTTACGAACGGTGTGGTTGACGTGGATGTGGTTGATGGAGAAATGCTTGTTTTCTCCACTGCTTTTGCATGCCCGGACTGTGAGATATCAATTGCTGAGGTTGAACCGAGAAGCTTTTCATTTAATAATCCCTTTGGTGCATGTCCGGCCTGTCTGGGTTTGGGCTATACCATGAAATTTGATATAGATTTGATGATTCCGGACAAAACCTTATCCATTAATCAGGGGGCAATTCAGGTTACCGGATGGCAGTCCTGTGCAACCAAAAACAGCTTTACCAATTCTATTCTGCGGGCTCTTTGTAAGGAATATAATTTTGACCTTGATACTCCTTTTTGTGATTATCCGGAAGAAATAAAGGACCTGTTCATAAACGGAAGCAAGGGAAAAACCGTAGATGTACATTATGTCGGGCAACGTGGACACGGCGTATATGCCGTTGCGTTTAACGGGCTGATAAACGATGTCGAGCGCAGATACAAAGAGACATTTTCCGAGAGCCAGAAAGCGGAATATGAATCCTACATGAGAATTCGTCCCTGTACGGAATGTAAGGGAATGCGTCTTAAAAAGGATGCGCTTGCCGTTACGGTATGTGACAAAAATATACATGAGATTACATCTCTTTCCATTTCGGCATTGTATGATTTTGTGGATACAATGACACTTACGCAGACACAGAAGCTTATAGGCGAGAGAATTATCAAAGAGATTAAAAACAGAGTCGGGTTCCTTAAAAACGTGGGACTTGACTATCTTTCACTCTCTCGTGCGACAGCGACATTATCGGGCGGTGAAGCACAGAGAATACGACTTGCGACACAGATTGGCTCCGGACTTGTAGGAGTGTGTTATATCCTTGATGAACCGAGTATCGGACTTCACCAAAGAGACAATGGACGACTCCTGACGGCGTTAAAGGAACTCAGAGATTTGGGCAACACACTTATCGTAGTTGAACATGACGAGGAAACCATGAGGGAGGCTGACTGCATAGTGGACATCGGTCCCGGGGCAGGTATGCAGGGCGGAGAGGTCGTTGCCATCGGTACTGCGGAAGAGATAATGAAATGTGAGGCTTCCATTACGGGTAAATATTTAAGCGGTGAGCTTAAGATTCCCGTTCCGAATATGCGCAGAGCTCCCAAGGGTTATATTACAGTCAAGGGTGGACGTGAGAACAATCTGAAAAACGTCGATGTCGATATCCCTCTTGGAGTATTGACATGTGTCACCGGCGTATCGGGATCCGGAAAAAGCTCACTTATTAACGAGATTCTTTACAAGCATTTAGCAAAAACACTTAACAGAGCCAAGACTGTTCCCGGAGAGCATGACGACATACTTGGAATTGAACAGCTCGACAAGGTAATAGATATAGACCAGTCCCCCATCGGCCGCACACCCAGGTCCAATCCTGCAACCTATACAGGTGTGTTTGACATGATCAGAGATTTGTTTGCATCAACAACCGATGCCAAGGCAAGGGGCTATCAAAAAGGCAGATTCTCCTTTAATGTTAAAGGAGGACGGTGCGAGGCCTGTTCCGGTGACGGAATAATCAAGATAGAGATGCACTTTTTACCGGATGTTTATGTGCCCTGTGAGGTCTGTGGAGGGAAACGCTACAATAGGGAAACCCTGGAGGTTAAGTACAAGGGTAAGAGCATATTTGATGTGCTCGATATGACTGTTGAGGAAGCCCTTCCGTTTTTTGAAAATATACCTTCCATCAGAAATAAGATTGCCACACTTAATGATGTGGGACTGTCCTACATTAAATTGGGCCAGCCTTCAACAGAGCTTTCTGGCGGTGAAGCCCAAAGAATCAAACTGGCAACAGAGCTTTCCAAACGAAGTACAGGAAGGACCATTTATATTTTGGATGAACCGACTACCGGTCTTCATTTCGCTGATGTTCATAAACTCATCGAGATATTGCACCGACTGGTCGAAGGCGGAAATACGGTAGTTGTTATCGAACACAATCTCGATGTGATTAAAACGGCGGATTATATTATCGATATGGGCCCTGAAGGCGGAGATAAGGGTGGAACCGTTATTGCTAAGGGAACACCCGAAGAAGTCGCAAAGGTCAAAAAATCATATACAGGACAGTTTCTGGCAAAGATTTTGAAATAACAGGTGAAGGACTTGACGTGAAAACGAAAAGATTAGTATACTAATTTATACTTTTATTAATTGCTGTTAGGAGAGAAAATGATGGAACAGACTAATGAGATGAGGGCAAGAGAGATAGACTTGTCTGATTTACTGAAACATCTGATGTACAAATGGAGAGTGTTTTTCACATGGATTATTCTTTCCGCACTTTTGCTTGGCGGCTTGAAAATTATGAAAAATATTCAGGAAGACCGAAAAGCTTTGCAGCAGATTAGCCAACAAAAGCAGACGGAACCGGCATTCGTGGAAGTGAAGAAAAACGACAAACCTTTTTCAGAAATGACTTATGAGGAGATTAATGAAGAGGTTGAAAAATACGCGACAAGGTCCGGACTTACAGTTTTCCAATTAGAGAATGTAAAAAACGCTTTAAGTATTTTCCGCTTATACGGGCAATATGATGAATTGATTAAGGCTTATGACAATAGCAATACTATATTGACCATGATGTATTGGATAAATGCGGATGAAGATGCTCTTGCCTTTATCTCTCAGGATTTAATTGATTATGTAAATTCAGGAGCAATCGCAAGGGATATAACCAAATCAGGAGATACAGTATACAGCGAGGAATATCTTGTAACCGTATTATCAGCGGATTATCCCGGAGAGACTGTAATCGAAAATGAGAAAGCCATAACCTTTATGAATGGCCTTCTCTGTATCAAAATTTCTTCCGGTGACACTAATGAAGAGCTTGCACAATTGGCAGACGGCGCATTGATGGAACATGTCAGCCAAATGGATGCATTTGAAGGATTAACGGTTAAACTGGCTGATTCTTTTGAAGGAAACGAGATAAGAGAGTCTTTGGAAAAGAAAAACGAATACGTCACAAAGAAAACCTCGGCATTTGAGTCGCTTTCCTCATATGGAAAAAGCTTTTCCGATATGGAGAAGACCTTGTTTAATCTTGTTTCCCAGTCTTCTCTGTATGTGGTAAAGGACAGTTCGCTTTCAACGACCTTAACATCCAATGACCAAAACGAATATGTGAAGAAAATTCAAAGAGTATCCAAAAGAGCAGGCTTATTAAAGTTTGTTCTGATAGGAGCATTCGCAGGACTATTCATTCCTCTTGTTTGGTATGTTTTGATATATCTTTTCAGCGATACCGTTAAACAGGCAAAGGATTTTCGCCAGGTATTCGGATTGTATGTGTTGGGAGACGTTAAGATAAAGAAGAAGAGAAAAGGATTCGGAAAGCATATAGATGACTGGCTTGACCGAATGTTTAAAGAAAACACCGATGATTATGAGGAACGTCTTTCTATGACCATTGCGAACCTTAAGGCCATATGCAGAAAGAATAACAGCATTGATGTGTTTGTAAACATGACATTGAGCGACCGTTCCCATTTGGGGGCAGACCTTATAACCGAGCTTGAGAAAGCGGGAATTCGTGCCACCCTTGGAAAGAATGTACTTCGCAATGTTTCTGCTTTTGAAGAGATGAATAAGTATGACCTTGTTGTTTTACTTGAGAAACCCCGCTCTTCAAAATACTTTGATGTAGAACGTACCATAGCTAAATGCCTTGAGCACGATAAGAAAATAATCGGCGTAATAACCTGCTAGAAAGTTAAAACCCCGAGCAGACACGAACTAAAAAAGATAGAAAAAGCCATGTTAATCTCTCCTTCCGGAGGCAGATAAACATGGCTTTTCTTTGCTTTTGTTCGTTAATTATCCCTGCACAGTTTCTCAAGCCTTAAACCCTTCCCTTATAATACTGTCTGGTGCAATAAAATCATGGGAATTACCCCGATTTTGGAATTTGATTTACAGCTTTGGCGGAAAGCGTTCATGGGAATTGTGAAAATTTTGTACCCTTGCGATTAGAAAAAAGTGATTGCAAGTCGCCCGCTGCGAGCAGACGTATCATCCGACAGCCCGTAGGAAACGTACCCGCAAGCCCCAAATATACGTATCCACTGGAATTACGGATAGGAGTAAGAGAAGTCAGATTCTATTCGTAACAAAAAGCAGGGGATTACCGATACAGACAATAGATGGGAGAAACTATTCGTAGCTTTGAACCCCAAATTACGGATAGTGACAAGAAAGGTTGAAAGCTATTCGTAATACGACTCCGAAAATTACGGATAGTGACAAGAAAGGTTGAAAGCTATTCGTAATACGACTCCGAAAACTACGGATAGAAGGAAGAGAAGTCTAATTATATTCGTAACACTGGGGAATGAAGCGCTAAAAGGAGTAGAAAACTCAAATTTTGTACCCTTGCGATTAGAAAAGAGTAAGTCGCTCGCTGCGAGCAGACGTATCATCCGACAGCCCGTAGGAAACGTATCCGCAAGCCCCTCGCACGAGCATGTCTTATGCGTTTTCAATAAGGTGAGAATAAGAAAAGCCATATTTATCTGCTTTATGGAAAAGAGATAAATATGGCTTTGATGATTTGATTATCAAGTGACGTTTTAGTTTAAATATTTGTCGAGCTGCGTCGTTGCATTTGAAAGCTCATCCATCAGGGATTTGCATCTGTCGGCTTTCTCTTTGGAATCGTTTCCGAGCTCTGCAGCCTCTGTTGTGCTGGCGGCAACCTCTTCACTTACTGCTGAAATTTGGTTGATGGAATCTACGATTACGTTGTTTGCCTCTAAGAGGTTATTTACATTTTCATAAACCGCTTTTACATTTCCTGCAAGATTTTGAACATTTTCATTGATGACATTGAAGTCAGCCACCGTGTTCATAACAAGCTTTTTCTCTTCGGAGGTTACTTCAATAACTTCATCTACCGTATCCTTGGTAAGCTTTGCGTTATTCATAAGCTCCTGGACTATTTCGGATATGTCAATGGTAAGCTGCTTGGTCTGCTCGGAAAGAAGTCGAACCTGGTCAGCTACTACCGCGAAGCCTCGGCCGGCTTCACCGGCTCTTGCGGATTCGATTGAAGCATTTAATGCAAGCAGATTTGTCTGTCCTGATATTCCTGCAATTTCCTGCATCATCTGGTCAACGGCATGTGCGTTATCATTAAGCTTCTCCATGTATTCAGCAACGAGCTTGTTGGAACTTTCCATTTTGACAGTTTGATTCTTGAGGGCATCCATCGATGCGTTACCGTTTGATACGGATGAAAGAGTTGTCTCTGTCAGGTCTCTCATCTTACGTGTCATGGTGGTAGTGTTTTCTATCTGAGTTTGAATTTCACCGGTTTGAACAGTCTGCTTTTCAATACTCTCTGTATTCATCTGATTAGCTTTTGCTATTTCAGCCAGGGAATCATTGGTTGCGGTGGTTGCATTTGTAACTGCACTGATCATATCGGCTACTTCGGCGGAGTTTTCATTTACTACCTTAGCTACCTTTAATACATCATCCAGCATTTCCTTTGTTGATTCCGCATTCTCTTTAATCTGATTGAGTCGGGCATCATCCATTTTCTTCATGATGTTAAGTCCCAGTACCAATACTGTGAAGAAAACACCGGTGCAGGCTATATGGATAAATATCAGTGAGAAATCTGCCGGGGTTCCCGAAGGAGAAACACCCTTTATAAGGTAATAGTATATTACGTAAGCTATGTTAAGTGCACCGCCACCTATCGCACCGATTTTCATCAGCTTCAAATCCATGTAAGGAATGAAGCAGACCAATGTGCCTATGAAAGCAAGGAACATAATATCACAGTGCGTATCAAAAATAATCAGTGCGTACAAAACCATGTTTGAGTATAGTGCAAATTTTCTGAATTTGTCACCGGACTTATTCTTGAAGAAGAATATAAAGTCAAAAATCACGCCCAAATAATCAACGCCTACCACAATATTTCCTAATATTATGTTGGTAGTGCCGGCCAGTAATTCCTTGATATATCCGAAGGAGATAAAGAACTGAATCATTACAATGATTATCAGGGCCAGTCGGTTTATTTTTTCCATGCGTTCTTTTTCAGTCATAGTATCCACCTCATTTAAAAATATTCAGATTTTTTTAAATTGTACCATAGAATTGAGCGAAATAAAAGTGATAAAGTAAAAGCTGTAAACTCTTTTTTAAAACAGACCGATATAGAAGATGTAGTATAACTTCATTTAAAATTAATAAAAAATCCCCTATGAAAAAACAGACCTTTAGGTTATAATTACAAAGTGTGGGTTTCTGTACTCACTTGCAAGAATTTGAAAGGGGAAAAGTTATGCAAGGCAGTGATATCGGAATAGATTTGGGAACAGCCAGCGTGCTGGTTTATATAAAAGGAAAAGGTGTGGTGCTAAAGGAGCCATCAGTTGTGGCTTTTGATCGTGACACTAATAAAATAAAGGCAATCGGAGAAGATGCAAGACTTATGCTCGGCCGTACTCCCGGAAACATTGTAGCGGTAAGACCTTTGCGTCAGGGCGTTATTTCGGATTATACCGTTACCGAGAAGATGATGAAGTATTTCATACAGAGAGCTCTCGGAAGACGTACATTCAGAAAACCGCATATTGCAGTATGTGTACCCAGCGGTGTTACGGAGGTTGAGAAAAAAGCCGTTGAAGATGCTACTTACCAGGCAGGTGCACGAGAGGTTTCGATTATTGAGGAACCCATAGCAGCAGCAATCGGAGCCGGAATTGATATCTCCAAACCATGTGGCAATATGATTGTGGATATAGGCGGCGGAACAACAGATATAGCAGTAATTTCACTTGGAGGAACTGTTGTAAGTGCTTCCATCAAAATTGCCGGAGATGATTTTGATGAGGCAATTGTCCGTTATATGAGAAAGAAACATAACCTCTTAATCGGTGAAAGAACCGCTGAGGATATTAAGATAAAAATAGGATGTGCTTATCCCAGACCTGAGGTCGACTATATGGATGTAAGGGGACGTAATCTTGTTACCGGTCTCCCCAGAACAGTGAAGGTATCCTCCGAGGAAACAGAGGAAGCTTTGCGCGAGACAACTTCTCAGGTAGTTGAAGCCATTCACTCCGTGCTTGAAAAAACACCTCCGGAACTGGCAGCGGATATTGCTGACCGCGGAATTGTTCTCACAGGTGGCGGAAGCCTCCTTCGCGGATTGGAGGATTTAATATCAGCTAAGACCGGCATCAACACCATGACGGCAGAAGATCCCATGACAGCCGTAGCTGTCGGAACAGGCCGATATGTTGAATTTTTATCCGGATACAGAGAGTAATACAATAATAAAAATCTACAGGAAGGGGTTCTTATGCTAAAAGGTCTCTACACAGCTTATTCAGGGATGATGAACGAGCAGAAAAGAATGGATGTGCTGACAAATAATCTGGCTAACCAGGCCACAGTGGGTTATAAAAAAGAAGGCACCACCAGCCAGTCGTTTTCGTCAGTGCTGGCCAGTAGAATCAAGGATGAGACTACAGCGGGAACATTAAACAAACCTATCGGAATAAATAATCCCGGCGTAAAAATCGGAGAGAATTATACCGATTATTCACAGGGCTCATTTAAGGGCACCGGGAACACCTATGATTTGGCTTTATTCGGAGAAGGCTTTTTTATGATAGAATTCACCAATAAAGCCGGCGAGACATCGACAAAGTACACCAGAGCCGGACAGTTTACGCTAAATGTGGATGGATATCTGGTAACAAATGACGGCGATTATGTGCTGGATGAAAATTCTAAAAGGATTAAGATAGACCCGCTTCATGAAGCGTCTATCGACAGAAACGGTAACATTACGCAGGACGGCAAATATCTGGCAACAGTCGGCGTCGCTGATTTTGCAGATTATGATTATCTGGAAAAGTACGGTGAAACCTATTACAATGCCTTGGAGGGCGCAAAGCTTCAAAAGGCGGATGTGCAGGTATATTCCGGATACCTGGAGCAATCCAATGTGGAAACGGTGCAGGAAATGGTAAACCTTATCTCCATAAGCCGTGCTTACGAAAGTAATCAGAAGATACTTAAAACCTACGATAATACTATGGATGTAACGGTTAATCAACTTGGAAGATTATCCTGATTCTGACATGGATGTTGAATTTACTTTATCCTGAAAGGAGCGCCTATGGTACGCAGTTTATGGACAGCAGCATCCGGCATGGTTGCACAGCAGACAAATGTTGATACTATCGCCAACAATCTCGCCAATGTAAATACAGTTGGATATAAAACACAGAATAATGAATTTAAGAGTCTCCTCTATCAAAACATACAGACCAAGACCACTTCCAAAAACGGTGAAAACAAGCCGTCAAGTGCACAGGTAGGACTGGGAGTCAGAAATGCTTCCATAACCACTATGTTTACTCAGGGCGCACTTAATGCAAGCGACTCAACTACAGCATTTGCCATAAGCGGAAAAGGCTTTTTCGCCATAAAGGGTGCAGATGGAGAGACATATTATACCAGAAACGGTAACTTCCAGTTCTCACTTGGAAATACCGGAAACATGTTATGCACCACGGACGGACTTCCTGTCATGGATACGACCGGTAAACCCATCGAGCTTGATGCAAAGTATTCGGTCAGCAAGATAACAATAACCGGAGACGGTGAGCTTTGCTATCCGGATGAATTTAATAATGCACAGCCCATAGGAGTAAAAGTAGGATTGTATCAGTTCAACAATCCGAACGGCTTGGAGAAACAGGGTGATTCTTTATACAAACAGACGGCCGCCAGCGGACAGCCGATTAATGAAGCAACGAGTACGACTGTAGATAAGAGCTCTGTAGTACAGGGATATTTGGAGGCTTCTAATGTACAGGTTGTTGATGAAATGGTCAATTTGATAGTGGCGCAAAGAGCATATGAATTAAGCTCAAAGGCCATTACGACGACAGACGAAATGATGCAGCAGGCAAATCAACTTCGTTAGTGATTCATTGCATATTAGCAAAGGTAATTTTCATGGATATTAACAATATTTCTTCAATGTATTCAACTTTATATAACTCAAATCCGGATGTCACTGCTACCAATTTGGAAAAAAACATCAAATCGGATTATACGGGAGCGACTGATGAGGAGCTGATGGATGTCTGCAAACAGTTCGAAAGCTATTTTGTTGAACAGGTTTACAAGGAGATGTTAAAGACTATTCCGGAAAGCGAGAAATCAAGCGCTTCACAATCCACATTGATGGATTATTATAAGGACCAATTCGTTCAGACGATAGCATCACAGACTACTGAAAGCAGTTCTCTTGGATTGGCACAGACTCTTTATGAACAGATGAAGAGAACAACCCTGACTGCGGAGGACTTGAATAATCTCACCGGAGCTGACGATTGATGGAAAAAATCGAAGGATACGTTGAACATATAGTATATCAAAATCAAGAAAACGGATACACGGTTTTAAATCTTGACACAGGTGAAGATGAAATCACCCTTGTCGGTATTATGCCCGGCATATCGGTCGGGATGACTATACGGGCGGAGGGGGAAAAGACCGAGCATCATGTCTATGGTGAACAAATCAAAGTCACCGATTATTCTCAAATTATTCCCAAAGACGCAGTAAATATTGAGAGATATCTTTCCAGTGGGGCTATAAAAGGAATTGGCGCCTCCCGTGCGAAAAGCATTATCAAAAAATTCGGGGAGGATACTATTCGAATTATCGAAGAGGAACCCGAACGCCTTGCCGAAGTAAAAGGTATCAGCATGAGAATAGCACAGGAAATTGCAATGCAGGTCGAAGAAAAAAAAGACATGCGTGAGGCGATGATATTCCTTCAGCAATATGGCATATCTAATAACCTGGCTGTTAAGATATATGAGTGCTATGGTCAGGAAATGTACAATGTTCTCAGGGAAAATCCCTATCGCCTGGCGGAAGATATAAGCGGTGTCGGATTCAAAAGAGCAGATGAGATAGCCACAAAGGCCGGAATCAGCGCTGATTCACAGTTTAGAATCAAATGCGGAATAATATATGCATTGTCATGTGCTGTTTCGGAAGGACATGTATATCTTCCGGAAGAAGAGCTTCTTAACCGGGCTTCGGAGATTTTGACTATTTCTCAAGATGAAATCAAACCAGAGTTTGACAATCTTGTTATGGACAGGAAGATTGTGAGAAAAGGCGACAAACTTTTTCTGTCTTATTTTTATTATGCAGAATTAAACTGTGCCGCCATGCTGTCTCAATTGAATATCAAAATGCCGGAGTATAAAGGAGACAATGCTTCGAATAAAGCTTTGGCAGACAAGCTTGCCATGATTGCCCAAAATCACAAAATGGAACCGGATGAATTTCAGATTCAGGCTGCACAGATGGCGGTTGTAAACGGAGTGTTTATTCTCTCCGGCGGGCCGGGAACAGGAAAGACGACGACAATAAATCTGATCATTCGTTATTTTGAAGAAGCAGGTTTGGATATTATGCTCGCAGCACCTACAGGCCGTGCTGCCAAGAGGATGACGGAAGCAACCGGCTATGAGGCAAAAACCATTCACAGACTGTTAGAATTAAACCCGTCTATGTCGGATGATGATACAAGAAAATTAAGGTTTGAACGAAACGCAGACAATCCGCTCGAGACGGATGTCCTTATTATTGATGAGATGAGTATGGTTGACATACAGCTTTTTTATGCTTTGCTTAAGGCTGTTATGCCGGGAACCAGACTTATTTTGGTGGGTGATGTCAATCAGCTTCCAAGTGTGGGACCGGGCCGGGTTTTGGCGGACCTGATGGAGAGCAATTCGTTTCCGATGGTGACCCTGAACCGAATATTCAGGCAGTCACAGGGGAGCGATATAATAGTCAACGCTCACAAAATAAATCAGGGACTGCCGATTGTTGCAGATAACAAATCAAAGGATTTCTTTTTACTTGAAAGAAGTGAAATCAATTTGATTTATAAAAATCTTGTTATGCTGATCAATGATAAGCTGCCCGGATATGTGGATGCCACTCCCTTTGAAATTCAGGTTCTTACACCTATGAGAAAGGGACCGTTGGGGTGTGAAACGCTGAATAGAGTTCTGCAGGAATATATTAACCCGCCGGCAAAGGATAAGACCGAGCACAGAGTAGGAGATAAACTTTTCCGCGTGGGCGATAAGGTTATGCAGATAAAGAATAATTATAAGCTCGAGTGGGAAATTTATGGCAAATATAATATTGTGATAGACCGTGGATTGGGAATATTTAACGGCGATATGGGAATAGTGAAGGGGATAGATGAACAATCCTCAACCATGACTGTTGAATTTGATGAAAACAGAATTGTCTCATATCCGTTTAGTGGATTGGATGAACTTGAGAGTGCCTATGCAGTGACCATTCATAAGGCGCAGGGAAGCGAATATCCGGCTGTTATTATGCCTTTACTTGGAGGGCCGAGAATGTTGCTTAACAGAAACCTTTTGTACACCGGTGTTACCAGAGCTAAAAAAAGCGTAGTAATATTGGGAAGCAGAAGGGTTGTGGAAGATATGATTAATAATGAGAATGAAAACAGACGTTATACTGATTTTACTGCCAGAATTACCGAAATGACGAATTAAGGTTTCTTTTGCGGAGAAGGCGAAAGGAATTTGATATGGACAGAGATTTGCTGATGGATTTCCTGTTTCCGAGGCATTGCCCGGTATGCGACGATGTGGTAACTCCGTTCGGACAGAAAATATGTGATGACTGCAGGGATAAGATTAAACTGAATCTCCCACCGTTTTGCTTAAAGTGCGGCAAAAAATTACATTCCACCGATAAGCTGTGTAAGGACTGCCGTGGGAAAAATACAAAGTATATCAGAGGCAGAAGCCTGTACGAATATAAGACGTCATTTGAAGGCATATTCAAAATGAAATACAAAGGACGTGCGGAATTCGGAGACTATTACGGACAACAGATGGCTGTATATCTGAAGGGCTTTATCGATGAAGTAAAACCGGATGCGATAATACCGGTTCCACTTCATAAAACAAGGGAAAATAAACGTGGTTACAATCAGGCATTTTGCATTGCAAAAGCGCTTGGAAGGGCAAACGGCATTCCGGTTTACAAAAATTATGTAAAGAGGATAAAACCTACGCTTCCACTTAAAATGATGACCCCCGCGGAACGCCAAAATAATTTGAAAAAGGCTTTTATTATAGACCAAAATGTTGTAAAATTAAAGACGATTATAGTTGTTGATGACATATATACTACGGGCAGTACAATTGACGGGATTTCATCAACACTTTTGAAAAATGGAACCACAAAAGTTTATTTTATGACTGTATCCTGCGCCGGGGAGGGGTAGGATTGGAAAGGTGAGGTTTTTATTATGGATGTCAGAAACTGTAGAGGATGCGGAAGAATTTTCAACTATGTCAACGGATCTATTTTATGTCCGGCCTGCCGTGACAAAATGGAGGTTAAGTTCCAGGAGGTTAAGGAATATATTCGTGCTAACCCGGGAGTGGGTATTAAGACTGTTTCAGAGGAGTGTGATGTTGATCCTCAACAAATTCAACAGTGGCTTCGTGAGGAGAGACTTGAAGTAACGGAGGCATCACCTATTTATTTGAATTGTGAAGGATGTGGTGCCAGCATTCGATGCGGAAAATATTGCATCAAGTGTAAAAACAGTATGACAAACGGTTTCCGTCAGGCACAGAGACAGCTTCAGCCCAAACAGGAGCCTACAGTCACTAAAGACAGACGCGACAACGCACAAATGAGATATTTATAATTGGGGTTTTTATGTTAAACAAAGAACGGGTAATTCTTATGACGCGAATGGCGTCATATGAACAAAACGAAGGAAAAAAGAATATGAGACGCGGTAATTATTTCCGCAGTGATTATATATTGGTTGAAGTACTCAAGGCGGTCATTTCTGCCACGATTGCTTTTGTCTTGATATTTGCACTCTATATTCTCTATGATTTGGAGAATTTTATGGCAAATATCTACAAGATAGATTTGTTGAGCTTTGGACTTGGAATCCTTAAATATTATATAGTTACGGTTGTGACATATGGAGCTTTGGCATATATTTGGTTTACCATACGCTATGCCAAAACCAAAAAGAGTCTTCGCCTTTACAAGCATAATCTTAAAAAACTTTCAAGCCTGTATGGTGAAGCAGATAACAGAAATTAATTAAGTCGGAGAATTAATAAATGACTAAGTTATTGGAAATACGTGAGATATTAAAGAGAATATACGTAAAGAATGAATTGGCAATAAAGCCTTTGGCTAAGTTTTTCCTGGCTTTGATTGTATTTAATACCATCAACAGCCATCTCGGATATATGGCCCTTATAGACAATGCCATGATAGCTGTTGCGCTTGCGGCATTGTGCTCGTTTTTACCAATGGGAACCACATTGTTTTTTGCGGCCTGTATCAGTCTTGCACATATGTATTCACTTTCACTTGAAACCCTTGTGCTGGGGCTGTGCGTGTATTTGGTTGTGTTTATTCTCTTCCTTCGGTTTAATACCAAGGAGTCGCTGATACTTTTAATAACACCGCTATTGTTTGTTTGGAGGATGCCCTTTGTGGTACCTGTTGCCGTAGGTCTTATCGGAGGACCGGCTTCGGCGGTTGCGGTTTCCTGCGGAGTTATTGTTTATTATTTCATGAACACCGTGACAGAATGTGCAACAACTCTTTCAACAATGGGAAGTGATGAAATATTGAATCGTGTCCGCTTTTTGATTGATTCCTTCGTCAGTGATAAAACAATGTTTGTCATGGCGGTGGCTTTCGCCATTACTGTTTTGATTGTATATCTGTTAAGAAGGATGTCCATAGATCATTCCTGGACGATTGCCATGATAGCAGGTGCTGTGCTTGATATGATAATACTACTTTTGGGAGATTTGATTTTCGATACAAATATCTCACTGGCGGCTATATTTTTGGGGGCAGTATTAGCTATTGCAGTTGGCAAAATTCTTGAATTTTTCAATTTCTGTGTTGATTACCGAAGAACTGAGAAGGTTCAGTTTGAGGATGATGAATACTACTATTATGTAAAAGCGGTACCGAAGATGACAGTGCCGGAAGTTTCCAAGAGCGTCAAAAAAATAAATCGCCAGATGACTTCCGACAGACAGGTCGTTACGGAAAGAACAGCACCGATGAGCAGCAGGGAAAGAGGCTTTGACAGAAACGAAATTAACAGGGGAAGAAGCGTTTCGGTTAATTCATCGGCAATGGACTATAACGAAGAAGAAAATGAGGAAGATTTTTTCTAAAATCTATATATAAGGAAACAGCAAATGAATTGGTTTGACAAAGCGATAGAATCGCTGGGCAAATTTAATATCTACAGAATGACGATGGATATATGGGATGTTATAGAAATCCTTATTATAGCCGTAATTTTGTATTATATTCTGGTGTGGATGAAGACAACAAGAGCTTGGGCTCTGATGAAAGGACTTATCGTCATCGGAGTTTTTTTGCTGTTCGCATATCTTTTCAAAATGACGACCATACTGTGGATTGCTCAAAACGTACTAAGCTTTGCACTTTTAAGTTTGGTTGTTGTATTGCAACCCGAATTAAGGAAAGCCTTGGAAGAATTGGGTAAGAGAAATCTGCTGATGGGAATACTGCCGTTTGAATCGGCAAGACATGACGATGGATTTTCCGAGAAAACGATTGAAGAGATAGTTCGCGCCAGCGCCGAGATGGGACGTGCCAGAACGGGAGCTTTAATTGTTATCGAGAAGCAGGTTGGCCTTTCGGATTATGAGCGCACGGGAATAGAAATAGACGGCAAAGTAAGCAGCCAGCTTTTGATAAATATATTTGAGCATAATACTCCGCTTCATGACGGAGCAGTCATAATAAAAGGAAACAGAGTTAATTCCGCAACATGCTATCTTCCGCTTTCGGATGCAACTGATTTGAGCAAGGAACTCGGAACAAGACACAGAGCAGGACTTGGAATGAGTGAATCGACGGATGCGGCTGTGGTAATTGTATCTGAAGAAACAGGAAAAGTAAGTCTTGCCTATGAAGGAAAGCTGGAAAGAAATTTTGATTCAGAAAAATTGCAAAACAGATTGATGCAGATATTCAACATTGGTGAAGAAGAAAATAAGAATCACAAATGGGGAAGGAGCCGGAGCAAAAAATGATTAGAAAATTACTTAGAAATCCGGGTCTGAAAATAGTGTCTGTGCTCCTGGCAATGCTTTTATGGTTTTTGGTTGTACAGA
The DNA here is from genome assembly GCA_045627085.1 of Lachnospiraceae bacterium. Lineage (GTDB taxonomy): Bacteria > Bacillota > Clostridia > Lachnospirales > Lachnospiraceae > RGIG10340. The sequence continues at coordinate 102,154 of JAZQNB010000021.1, forward strand.
TTGATGATCCCCAGGATACAAAAACTTTTTCCAATATAAAGGTAAAACTGACAAATACGGATCTTCTGGAGAATCAGGATAAGGTATATGAAATTTTGGATGGAACCGATGTCGTCTCTGTTACCGTTCATGCACCAAAGAGTATTATCTCCCAAATGCGCGCCTCAGATATAAGCGCTGAAGCGGATGTCAATAAGATTACAGAGATATCCACGATAGGTATAAATTATACCGTATCAAACGTAGATGTCGATTACACTATTAAAGGCAATCATGATTTCGTTAAATTAAATGTCGAAAACAAAAAGACGAAATGGGTTAAGGTTAAATACGATATATTAGGCGACGTGGCTGATAATTATGTAATTTCTTCTGTTACTCCCGACCAGACCATGGTAGAAATAGCGGGACCGGAGTCTGTTGTGGAAGAAATCAGTTATGCGCATGTGAGCCTTGATGTGTCCGAAGCTTCCAGCAGCTTATCGGCGAATGTCGAGATGAATTTTATGGATTTGGAAGGCCAAATGGTTGATGCCCAGAATGTAACCAAGAATGTTGATTACATTCATATGGATGTAGAGGTGCTGGCAACGAAGACGGTTCCCTTCGAACTGCAATATACAGGTACTCCGGCTGAAGGATATCTTGCAACCGGCCAGACAAATTGTGAACCTTCATCAATTGTGATAGCAGGTACGCCTTCAACTCTTGCATCGATAGCAGGCATAAAAATTCCTGATAATATGATTGACATTTCAGAAGCAACAGAGAATGTGAAAACAGTAATTCCGATGAAGGATTTACTTCCGGAAAATGTTAAGCTTGCAGGTGTTGACAATATCACCAAAGTAACAACCTATGTGTATATAGAAAAACAAAAACAAAAGGAATTACATATTCCCGGCGAGAACATATCATTTGATAATATACCTGAAGGCTACAAGATAGAATTACAGGATGACTTTGAGGTTACATTAGTCATTACGGGATTGGCTAATTCTGTCGATGCGGTGAATGAAGCTTCCATAAAGGCTACAGTGAACGTGGAGGAGTGGATGGAAGAGAATGATGTTTCTGCACTCAAAAAGGGAAATATGGACATGTATGTATCCTTTAAGCTTGGAGATAATGTAAATTACGAAGATAAGACAAGAATTAAGGTAAATATTACTGAAAAATAGCTAAATTTCTCCCTTGTTATTGGTAAATATTTCTGATATATTATTATTAGTGTCAGACCATTTTTTTGGCAGCTAAAAGAATTGGAGGTATTGTTAATATGGTCAGTCAGAAAGTAGTGATTAAAAATCCTACCGGCTTACATTTGAGACCAGCTGGAATCCTATGTAAGGAAGCAATGCAGTTTAAGTCACTGATTACTTTTTCGTTCAGAGACAGCACTGCGAATGCGAAAAGTGTTTTAAGCGTACTTGGCGCTTGTGTCAAATGTGGAGACGAAATTGAATTCTTCTGTGACGGCGAAGATGAAGAGGATGCTCTGGTGGCTTTGATAGCTGCAGTAGACAGCGGATTAGGTGAATAAAAAACATTAGATGGGTAGTGCTTAATGCACTACCCATTAGTTATTTTTTTCTTAATATAATCGAAAATACAGTGTAATTAATTGCACGTAAATATAGAAAATGTTATTCTTATAAAGGGTGTGTCTGCCCTAAAATCATATTATGAGGGGAAAAATAATGGAGATATTAAGTGTCATAGTTCCGTGCTATAACGAAGAGGCAAATGTTCTTCCGTTTTATGAAGAATTAATGAATACGAAAAGCTTTTTTGATGAGAAAAGCATTGGCTTTGAAATCATATATGTCGATGACGGCTCAAGAGACAATACATTAAAAGAAATAAAAGCTTTGAGTAAAGAGAAGGAAAATGTCAGATATATTTCTTTCTCAAGAAATTTTGGAAAAGAGGCTGCAATGTATGCCGGGTTGGAAAAATCCACCGGCGATTATGTTGTAATCATGGATTCCGATTTGCAGGATCCGCCTTCACTTTTACCTGAAATGTTTGGCTATCTGAAGGAAGGTTATGATTCTGTCGCAACCAGGAGAGTAAATCGAAAAGGCGAACCGCCGATAAGGAGCTTCTTTGCCAGATGCTTTTATAAATTAATGAAAAAGCTTTCCTCCACAGAATTTGTGGATGGGGCGAGAGATTACAGACTTATGACCAGACAAATGGTTGATGCCATTTTGTCCATGCCTGAATACAATCGTTTTACGAAAGGTATTTTCGGATGGGTAGGCTTTAATACCAAATGGGTTGAATTTGAAAATGTAAACAGAATTTATGGCGAAACAAAGTGGAGCTTCTGGAAGCTGTTTGCATATTCCATAGAAGGAATTACCGCATTTTCCACCAAACCGCTTATGATTTCTTCGGTTATGGGCGTTTTGTTCTGTTTCCTGGCCTTTGTGCTTATAATTGTAACCATTATAAGAAAATTGGTGTTTGGCGACCCGACATCCGGTTGGCCGTCACTTGTATGTATTATTCTTTTAACCAGCGGAGTTCAGTTTTTCTGCACGGGAATTTTGGGACAATACCTTGCGAAAACTTATTTGGAAGTAAAAAACAGACCTATTTATCTTGTTAAGGAAGAAAAATAAAAATGACGGAGCAAAACGGAAAGAGTAAACTGAATATTCTAATAACAGTCTTTGCCGTTTTACTTTTGATTCAGGCAACCTTTATTATCGTAAACCGGGGCGGTTTTGTTTCAAATGATATTACCTGCGAAACTGTTAATACCATGCTTGAAACGGGTACTTTTTACAAAATGAATGCCTTGACCGGAGAGGCTGTCGAAATACCGGACAGACTGAAAATATTGGTTTTGCCTTATATCTTTGCGTTTGTATCAAAAATCACCGGTATTATGCCTAATACTGTTATTTTTGTGATTGCGCCGCTGGTGGTTTTGACGTTATCTTATCTGGCTGTGTTTTATTTGGGTAAAGCAATTTTTACAGAGAAGAATAACCTGTGGATGTACATGGTGATAGTATCCTGCCTCAATCTTTTCGGAGCATATGGCCCCGGTGTTTGGGGATTTTCACTTTTGTATGCAGGATGGCAGGGGACAACAGTGCGAATGTGTATATTAGTACCGCTTTGCATGGGCTTTGCATTACGAAAAAGATATTTGCATTGTTTAATGTGTATGGCTTTGGAAACGGTCACGGTATGGACAGGATGGGGCATAGGGTACTGCTTTATAATAACGATTGTTATTCTATGCTTGAACCTCATGAATATCAGAGCAAAGGCGGGAAATTATGGAAATGATTAGTCGGGCTTTGCTGGGAATTAAAGAGTATATATATGACGGAAAACAGCTGCTTTTGTTTCTGCTGGCGGTAGCTTTGTTTTTGGCAGTGTCCAAGAAAAAAACCGTTTTCTTTAAAGCTTGTGTCTTCATGGCGGCTCTTGTGTTGTGTCCCTTGACGGGAGCATTGCTTATGCGCTATCAGACAATGTTTTATGATTACAGGTATCTGTTTGGACTTGCCCCAATGAATTGTTTTATTGCCACAGCCGCAGTCCTCGCTTTGGAGAAGTTTAACGTGAACGGAACCGCTAAGAAGACTGCCGTTATCGTTAGTGCGGTAATAGTATTACTTTTTACGGGTTCGGGAAGAATCTGGGGAAACTCATATACTAATACCTCATCGGACAGAAAGGGATATGAGGCGGCAAAAGAGGTTTTATCCTTTGTAACTGATATTGCAAAGCAAAATGGTATTGAAGATATTAAACTGGTTGCAGACGAGGAAATAATTGAGTATGCGAGAGCCTGTGACGGCAGAATCAGGTTGCTGTATGGGCGAGATATTTATAATCCCGCGCTTCGGGCGTTTTCCTATAACGAGTATAACGAAAATGCTTTATCAGTATATGAATTTATGCACTATGCACATTCCGAATATGAATATCTGACCTGCTATGGCGAAGAAAAATACAACCGAATGTCAGAAATGGATTTGTCCGGCCTGACGGATGGTATGAGAAATGAGGGCGTAAATGCAATACTCATAAAGGAGACTGCACCGGAGTCGGTAATACGCAGAATGAACCTGCAAAACGGATACACAAAATATGAAACGGACGGATACGTTCTATATTTGGACGTAAATAAGGATTAATCAATGGAAAACAATCTGGTCAGCATTATTACACCGGTATATAATGCCAAAAATTACATAGAAGATACCATTAACAGTGTGCTCAATCAAACCTATACCGAATGGGAAATGATTATGGTTGATGATGGCTCGACGGATGGCTCGGCAGAATTTATAGAGGCCTTTATTTATGCGTTAAACGATCCCAGATTGAGGATAATTAAACTTCCGGAAAACAAATCTGCGGCTTATGCCAGAAATATGGGAGTAGAGGCCGCTAAAGGAAGATATATTGCTTTTATTGATTCGGATGATATTTGGCGGTGCGATAAGCTTAAAAAGGAGATAGAGTTTATCAGTCAAAATAAAGTTGGATTTGTTTTTTCCGACTATGAATTCGGAGATGAATCGGCAAAGCCAACCGGCAAAATAGTGCATGTGCCGGACAAACTGACCTTTAAAAAAGCACTTACCAAAACCACTATCTTCACCAGTACAGTTATGTTTGATACACAGCTTATTGATAAGTCCCAAATTAAAATGCCCTTAATTAAGAGCGAGGATACAGCCCTTTGGTGGACAATTCTGTCAAGCGGTGTTACGGCATACGGAATCAATGAAAATTTGGTAATATACAGAAGACCTTCAAAAAGCCTTTCCTCCGGTAAGGTTGAAGCATTAAGACGCATATGGAGGCTGTATCGTAAAATAGCAGGCTTGAATATATTTCAGGCAATGTTTTATTTTGTGATTTGGACAATCAATACCTTGAAACGAAGAGGATTCAGATAATGAAAGACAGTACTAACGAGAAAAAATTGCAAAGAACGGAATCGTTCAAGAGGCTTATCAATCTGGGACTGACAGCGGTGGGGCTTTGCCTGGAGATTGCGATTTTCGGATATTTGTGGATTACTTATTTTAAACTGAATATTGCGGAACAGCTTCGATATAATCTGTTCTTTAAGGCAGATTTGCTGGAGATAGCAATATACGGAGTTATATTAGCCGTATTGTCTGCAATGTATGGAGGCTTGAGACTCGGATATCTTAAAAATTCCGAGATTATATTCTCGAAGGTTTTTGCTACAATCCTGGCGGACTTTTTCATTTATGCAGAATTGTCACTTATGGCAACTCAATTGTTTGTCCCTAAAATGTTTTTTGAAATGCTGGGAATGCAGATAGTCATAGACATTATTTACATTAATATTGCGAATGCCATATACAGAAAGATATTTCCACCGAGAAAACTGCTTCTTATACATAATGAAAACTCTTCAATAGATTTAGAAAGCAAATTTGAACTTCGAAAGGATAAATATAGTGTTGTCGAGAAAATCGGTCTTGACATGCCTGTCGAAGAAATATGCGAATATATTTTAGCAGGGTATGAGGAAGGCAGATTTAATGCGATAGTTCTTGGGGATATTCCCGTTAAAAAAAGGAATACCCTGTTTAAGTATTGTTATGAAAAAATGATAAGAGTATATCTCTTACCCAAGATAACAGATGTTATTTTGACGGGTGCAGAGCAACTGCATGTATTTGATACACCATTACTGCTGACAAGAGAGTACAAGCTTACCATGGAGCAGAGATTTATCAAAAGAAGTATCGATATTATTTTTGCACTTCTGCTGTTAATAATAGCTTCGCCATTTATGCTTATAACAGCATTAGCCATAAAGCTATATGATGGCGGCCCTGTACTGTATAAGCAGGTCAGATGTACCAGAGGCAGAAGAGAATTTAAGATATTAAAGTTTAGAAGTATGCGTGTGGATGCCGAAAAAGTGGGAGGCGCACAGCTTTCCACAAAGGATGATCCCCGAATTACTCCGGTGGGGCGCTTTATTCGTAAGTGCAGACTGGATGAATTACCTCAGCTTATCAATATATTAAAGGGTGACATGTCTTTTATTGGCCCCAGACCGGAAAGGCCTGAAATAATAGCACAGTACTTAGAGGTAATGCCCGAGTTTGTTTACAGAATGAATGTAAAAGCCGGCTTGGCGGGATTTGCACAGGTATATGGCAAATATAATACTTCACCTTATGACAAATTGAAGCTTGATTTGTGTTATATAGAAAATTATTCCGTAGTGATGGACTTAAAGCTTATGCTTATCACATTGAAAATACTGTTCTGGCCCGATGCTACCGAAGGTGTTGAAGCTCAGTCTATTGAAGCACTCAGAGAGGTGGCAAAGGCAAGACAGAATGAAAAGCAATAAGGGAGAAAACAATGGAAGAGTCTTTTGAATTGTTAGTATCATGTATGAACGCAGAGCCGGGGAAACTGGTTGAAACCATGCATATTGATTCTGACGCTGTGGTTGTCAATCAGACGGACCACTATGATTATGAAGAGAAGGCTTATGATGGAAATACCATCAGATTTATTTCCATGGAACAAAAGGGCGTCGGATGTTCCAGAAACAATTGCCTTATAGAAGCTTCTGCAGATATTGTGTTGTTTGCTGATGAGGATATTGTCTATGAATCCGGTTATAAATCAATTGTTTTGAATGCGTTTAAGAAAAATCCGAAGGCTGATATGATAATGTTTAATGTTAATCAGTCAAATGGCAGAGAAACATATCATATCGAAAAGCGCGGAAGAGTCAGGCTGTATAACTGCGGAAGATATTCCGCATATTCCATGGCCGTACGACTTGACAGTGTCAGAAAAGCCAATGTGTTTTTTTCACTGCTTTTTGGAGGCGGAGCAAAATATTCAAATGGAGAAGACAGCCTGTTTATATCCGATTGCCTGAAGAAAGGGATGAAATGCTATAAGGAGCCTCAGCTTATCGGAACAGAGAAAAGAGAGGGAGAATCCACCTGGTTTAGCGGATATAATGACAAATACTTTTATGACAGAGGCGTTTTATACCGATATCTCTACGGCGCTCTTGCGGGAGTGATGGGATTGAGATTTTTATTAAAGACAAAGCGTAATTACGAAGATGACATGTTCTTTAGGGATGCACATCGATTGCTTAGGAAGGGAATCAGACAGGCAGATGAAGAATAGAGATATCAGGTTTTCCATTGTGGTCGTCTGCCTGAATTCCGGAACGGATTTATACGATACACTTGAAAGTATCAATAAGCAGACGTATAACGATTACGAGGTAATATTAAAGGACGGGCTGTCTACTGACGGTTCAGTGACCTTCGTTAGAAATAACGGTATACTGAATGGAAAAATAACCATTGTTGAGAAAAAGGATGCAGGAATATATGATGCAATGAATCAGGCGCTTTCTTATGTAAGCGGTGATTATGTTTTCTTTTTGAATTGCGGAGATCTTTTCTATGATGAGTCGGTACTTAATAAGGTGGCAGAAGCTATTTCAACACGCGAAATCATCGAAAACAGACCGGCTTGTTTTTATGGAGATATTTTTGATTCTTTGCGCAAAACCAGAATTTCATCAAATCCCAGGCTTGACGGATTTGCTCTTTACAGAAATGTTCCGTGCCATCAGGTGTGCTTTTATGACCGGGTGCTGTTTGAGAAACGCGCTTATAATACGAAATATTCTGTTCGTGCAGATTATGAGCATTTCCTTTACAGTGTTTACAGGGCGAATGCCGTTACGGAATATATGGACGTGATAATTGCAGCTTATAAAGGCGGCGGATTTTCCGAAACAACAGAAAATCTGAAGCGTTCCACAAAAGAGCATGCTGAGATTACGGCAATGTATATGGATAAAAAGCAGATTAGGAAATATAAATTTATTCTGGGCATAACGCTTGCACCGCTTCGCACAAGATTGGCAGAAAGCAAAAACTTTTCAAAGTTATACCAGAAGATTAAAGGAAGGATATATCGGAAAGGCTGAAAAAATGCGAGTATTGTGGATTTTAAATAAAATGCCTCAGGCAGTTGCCGCATATTTGGGAATGGAAGGTTCCAATAAAGAAGGATGGATTGACGGTCTGCTTTCCAGAAGTATGGGTGACCTTGCCAACGGAAGGCTGGAGCTATGTGTGGCTTTCCCGGTGATTAAGGAGATTCATGATTTCAGAGAAAATATTCACGTCAAATCGGCACATTTCGAGGCAATAGGTTTTTACGAAGATAACCGCCACCCCGAAAGATATTCCCCTTGGCTTGAAAAGAATTTTAAGGATATATACAAAACCTTTTGCCCCGAAGTTATTCATATTTTCGGAACAGAATATCCTCATGCACTGGCAGCTGTTAAGGCGGCAGACAATAAAAAAAGGGTGCTTATAGGATTTCAGGGAATTATAAGTATGTATACGGATAGCTATATGGCATCCCTTCCCGAAAAGATTCGTAAGTCTGTTACCTTTAGGGATGTGGTGAAGCATGACACATTATTAAAACAGCAACACAAGTTTTATCTTCGCGGCAAAAATGAAATATCGGCTATCAAAAAAACCGGTAACCTGACAGGCAGGACTGCGTTTGATAAAAATGCAGCAAAAGAAATAAACCCGGATGCTTTATATTTCTTTATGAATGAAACTCTGCGTACAGGCTTTTATGAGGGCAGATGGGAAAAAGAAAATTCAGTGGAACATTCTATGTTTTTAAGCCAGGGAGATTATCCGCTAAAGGGCTTGCATTACATATTGTCAGCTATGCCTGCGATTCTTGATAAATATCCCGATGCGGTACTTAAAGTGGCGGGCAATCCTATAATACGTGACAAATCACTAAAGGGAAGGCTGAAGGTATCCGCATACGGTAAATATATTGAAAAGCTTCTTGATAAATACAATTTGCGAGATAAAGTAATATTTGTCGGCAGAAAAAATGAAAACGAGATGAAGGGCATGTATTTGTCGGCTTCACTTTTTGTTTTTCCTTCTTCAAGTGAAAATTCGCCGAATTCGCTTGGTGAGGCAATGCTTTTGGGAATGCCCATAGTAACGGCGGACGTTGGCGGAATTACTACAATGTTTGATGCAGATAAGGACGGCATAATGTTTGAAGGCTACAGACCGGAGGATAGCGTTGAGGAGATAGCGCAGCGACTGGCCAATGCTGTTATAAACATGTGGGAACTGGATGATGAAACAGTATCGGGTTATTGTGAATCGGCAAGAGAGCATGCCCTTAAAACGCATGATGGAGAGAAAAATTATCAAAGGTTATTGGAAATATATGAATCGATTATAAACAGGTGACATATGAAATTATTATTTGTATCTAATTATTTAAATCATCATCAGATACCTTTAAGCAATGCACTTTTTGATGAATGTGGCGGAGATTATGCCTTTGTTCAGATAGAAAAAATGGCCGCTGAGCGTGTCAATATGGGGTGGCAGGATAATCTTGAGTATCCTTATCTATACCGATATTATGAAAACCCCGTGAAATATCAGGAGATGATTGACAATGCTGAGGTAGTTATTTTTGGCGGTGTGGAGGATGAAAAATATATCGCAAAGCGACTTGATGAAGGGCGTAAGGTTATCAGATATTCCGAAAGGTTATATCGTGAGGGAAGATGGAAATTTATATCACCTCGCGGGCTTGTAAGAAAATATCATGACCATACGCGTCATCAGAAGGACCCGGTAATACTGCTTTGCTCAGGCGCATATACAGCCGGGGATTTTAAACTGATAAGAGCATATGAGCATAACAGATTTAGGTTTGGATATTTCCCGGAGACGAAGCACTATGATTTTGAAAGCCTGTATAATGAAAAGAACGCTCAAATGACCAAAACGCCAACCATTTTATGGGCAGGACGATTTATTCCCGTTAAGCACCCGGAGATAATGGTTAAGCTGGCAAATGAGCTTAATAAAGAAGGCTGTAATTTTAAGGTAATAATGATTGGTGGCGGTGAACTGTTTGACTGCACCCGAAATGAAATAGAGAGACTCGGACTTGGCGACAAAATTGAACTTCCGGGGTTTGTCAAACCCGAAACCGTTCGTTCCTACATGGAAAAGGCTGATGTGTTTGTTCAGACTTCAGACAAGGGAGAAGGCTGGGGCGCTGTTATTAATGAGGCGATGAACAGTGGATGCGCCGTGGTAGCAAATGTTATGGAAGGGGCAGCTTTGTACCTAATCGAAAACGGTCAAAACGGATATTACTATAGAAACGGGGATTTCCGGGCACTCGTTCGTTACGTAAAGACCTTGATAACTGAGGCAGAATTGCGAAAAGAACTCGGACAAAACGCATATAAAACCATTGTGGAGAAATGGAATGCCGAGGAAGCTGCGAAAAGAATTATGCGCTTAATTGAGGAAATGGATAAATTATGTGGGGGTAAAGCTACCGCGAAAGGAAGCTTTGGTGTAATGCCAAAGGTTTATGCGGACGGACCCTGTTCCAAGGAGAAATGATGGACGAAACTTTGATAACGGTAATAGTACCGGTATATAACATAATGGATTGTCTGGAGAAATGTGTTGATTCCATTATCTCACAGACGTATCGCAATTTAGATATAATTCTGGTTGATGACGGCTCGACCGACGGAACTCAATTTCTTGTTGATACACTGGCTGAGCGTGATGACAGAATAAGGGTTTTTCATAAAGAAAACGGTGGTTCATCATCGGCACGAAATTTGGGAATACAAAATGCATTTGGTGAGTATTTGGGGTTCGTGGACAGCGATGATTATATTGAACCGGATATGTATGAAAAGCTTCTAATGGGAATAAATAAGTACAAAGTAAATATTGCACAGATAGGGCGTGACGAGATTGATGCTAACGGAAAACAACTGCCGTCCATATGCGATATTCCCTTGGAGGATACTTTGTCAGAGGCAGCAGACTTTATGCATGAGCTTTTGATGCACAGAGGCGATTGCTCATTTTGTACAAAACTAGTGAAAAAAGAACTCTTTGGGGAAATGGGTTTTCCTGAAGGCCGACTGAATGAAGACTTCTATTTGCTGATAAATATGCTTTCACGCGGTGAAAGGATATTGTCTGTAAGCTCTCTCGGATACCATGTTTTCTATCGCATAGGTTCAAATTCCAGGAAGAAAAGCACGGAGCAGTTTTCAAGAGTATTTAAAGACTGTGTGGATAATGCCGATGTCGTGGGGGATATCGTTTCAGACAAATTCCCGCAGCTTAAGAAGGTTGCACTCAGATTTGGCGCATATCAGCGCTTAGAGTATTTGCTGCATATTCCGGTAGCTCAGATGGTGCGTTCAAACAAGGATTACGTAAATGTTGTCAAATGGGTGAGGAGAAACTATTTTTCTGAGATAAGTAATAAATTTCTGAATGCAAAAAACAAGGTGTACCTGACATTGTTTGCCATTGCACCAAAGGGGATAAGGGTAATTCATAAAAAAATCAGAGGTTTATAGATTTGAAGATGAAGAACTTATTTGAATTGAGACTTGTTTATAGAGGATTCATAGCCATGGTATTAATTTTTGCTATGGCTTTTTCGTGTTTTGGGTCATTTGTTTCATATGCGGATACAGTGTCCAGAGGGGACCCTTTATCCGGTATGGTATCCGGAGGAGATGTATCCGGAGGAGATGTATCCGGTGGGGATGTGTCCGGTGGGGATGTATCCGGAGGAGATGTGTCCGGCGGAAATATTCCGGAAGAACCGCCGGTAGAAGCGAATGCAGATATAAATGCATTCCCGGAAAGCTATAGAGCGGCACTTTTGGCACTTCGCGCAGTTCATCCAAATTGGACTTTTGAAGCGGATTTTACGGGACTTGATTTTTGGACTGCGGTAAATGCGGAAAGCACGGGAGCGAAAAGCTTGATTTATTTTACCAATAATAACGCCTGCAAAGAACTTTTACAGGGTACTAACTGGTATTATGCTTCTCCGAATGCCGTGGCTTATTATATGGACCCGAGGAATCATCTTACGGAAACCGGAATTTTTCAGTTTGAGCTTCTTTCCTATAACGAGGCACAGACCCTGGAGGCTTTGGAAAATTACTTAAGCACAACCTTCATGAGCTCGGCTAACGGTAATATGCCGTATACAACAACAGTAAACTGCGACTACAGCTATGCCTATTTCCTGAAAGCCTTTGCCGAGTATTATCAGGTAAGTCCTTTTCATATTGCATCAAGAATATTGCAGGAGCAGGGAAACGGAACAAGCCCGCTTATATCGGGAACTTATCCCGGATATGAGAATATATATAATTATTTTAATATTTCTGCATCCGGTTCAACAAATTCACAAATAATTCTAAACGGATTAAATTATGCAAGGGATCATGGATGGAATACGGTGTATGCTTCAATAGACGGCGGAACTGCCGCAATATCGCAAAATTATATAGCAAAGGGACAGGATACTCTTTACTATGAAAAATTTAATGTTGCGCCCCGTTCACAGCATGCAAGATATACTCACCAATATATGCAAAACATTGCCGCACCTTCATCGGAAAGCTCCAAAACAAGGAATATATATGCAGGCGCGGGAGCTCTTGATATCCCGTTGGTTTTCAGAATCCCCGTATATTCCAATATGCCTGAGGCTGTTTGCACCAAGCCGGTTTCTTCTTCCAATGTAGCGATAAATATACCTTCGGATTATGACAGAAGTGCTATATGGATAGACGGAACAGCAGTACCCTGTGTGACCAGAAACGGTTATTGTGTGGCAGATGCAGGTGTAACTACTGCTAAAACCGCCGTTGTGATGAAATACAGTGGAACAGTTCCGGTGGGAATGAAGGTTTATATGTTAACTTACACGAATGGAGGTTATATCGCGACTGAGGAGCCTTTACTGGAAAACCTTATAGGATATCACGGCTTTTCCGTCAGAATTACGGGAAACAGCGGAATACGATTTAAGAGCAGTATAGATGCTTCATTGAGATATACTCTTTTGACTTCGGGCGTGGACGGATATACCTTGAAGGAATACGGCACACTTGTAATGATTAATTCTAACAGGGGAACCTATCCTATGATTCGAAACGGTCAGAAGGTTATCACAAGCATGGCCTACGGAATGCAGTCAAACGGCACCTTATATGATTACGTGTTTGATACTGTTTCGGGCAGATATGTATATACATCGGTTTTGGTGGGACTGCCTGTAGCTCAATATAAAACACAATTCTCCTTCAGAGGATATGCTGTATTAAGCAAGGGTGGAACAGATACGGTTGTATACGGACCGGTCATGAATAACAGTATATACGACCTGTCTCGGAGACTTGTAAATGCCGGTTCTTATTCACCGGGCTCTGCTTCGGGAATGTTTTTACAAAAAATAATTAACGATGCGGATGGATTATAGAGATGAAGAGAAAGAATATATTTATCGGAATAATATGCAGCCTGACCTTAGTGGCAACCGGCTGTGAAGTAGTCAGCCTGACGGATAAATTGGAAGAACAAAGCCCTTCGGTCATAATTGCGGAGGACATCAGCCTGAAGGCGGAGGATATCAGGGTAAGCGACGGATACCTTGAGGTAAAAATTGGCGGAAGCTGGGAAAATATGGGGGAAATATCAGACTATATTTTAAATGACCCTTCCATAGAGGGATATGCCCAGGCTCTTATCGATGATATAGCAAAAAAAGCAGACATAGATATAGAGGAGTCTGTGACTTTGCCTGATACAACTCCTGTACCCACACAGGAGCCTGAGCCTACAAAGGAGCCAACTAAAGCACCGACAAAGACACCGACGAAAACGCCTACAAAGACGCCAACAAAGGCACCTACGCCTACACCGACACCGGCTCCCGTTGAGACTCCGGTATATGAGCCTGAACCACAACCTACGCAGGCACCTACACCTGTGCCTACACCCGAGGTGGCGGAACCAGAAGCAGGGTGGTCTGAAGATTTACTGTAAATTATGGGGTAGCTTATGAGCAAAATTGCAAAAAACAAAGAAAGAATAAAGAATAAGAATCAGGTATCGGACATTTTTAAGCTGTTTTTGCAGTGCACACTGTGGCTATATGTCGCCAATATTATGTTGATACTGCCTCTTTATTTTACTGATGGTTTACTTCATATCGGTTCTGATAAATTTGACTATTTTAAGAAGATATCGGTTCCGTTTTTGTATATCAGTTTTTCCTTTCTGACATTATATTTGATAATTTATCTTATAGAGGAGAAAAACACAAAGCAGGTATTAAAAGCGGCATGGACCAATGCTCGCAGGTCTGATTTGTTTTTGGCTTTGTACGGAATCAGCATTACAATTTCTTACTTTGGATCGGATTATAAAAGTAAAGAATTGCTATGGGGGTATGAAGGCTGGCATATGGGATACATGACTCATATGATATTGATTCTGTTTTTTTATCTGATTTCGCGATTTGTTACGGTAAACAGGCTCTTTATAACAGCCTTTCTTTTGGTTACGTCTTTTACATACGGACTTGGAATACTTAACAGATTTACGGTTTTCCCTATTGATATGAAGATAGAAACACCGAGCTTTATATCGACCATAGGAAATATCAATTGGTTCTGCGGATATATAACAGCAACGTTCTTTATCGGGGTATATCTGCTGTGGGCCGGTATAGGCAACAGATATTTAACTTCGCTGTATGTGATTCTCGGCAGCATGATACTGGTAGGGCAGGGTTCGTTAAGCGGATATTTGGCAACCGCAGGCATCATTATTTTCGGCTTTGTTCTGTCGGCAAAGGAAGCTGCAAGGATGAAGGGCTATGCCCTCTGCCTGTGCATGTTTTCCACGGGATGCATGATAACATACATATTAAGGCATGCTTTTCCGGGGTATTTTAATTTTATCAATGACAGAATTGTGGATATGCTTACCTTTTCGGTATTTACAATTATATTTTTTGCAGCAACCGTAATCTGGCTTGTTTTATGCATAAGGATGGATAAAAGAAATAAATATCCGGCGAAACTTATGACGATAGTGTCATATGCTATCCTCGCACTGTCAATAATTTCCGTGGCCGGTTTTGTCGCTTTGATTATTGTGAACACAAAAAATCCCGGCAGATTTCCGGTCTTAAACAATTATCCGATCTTCTATTTTGATTGGATGTGGGGCTCCAAAAGAGGAGGAATATGGAGAGCAGGTATACAGGTGTTTATGAATCAGAATGCTTTTCACAGACTTTTCGGCGTGGGACCGGACATGTTCGCACCGGCGCTGTATCAGGGAAATTTCCCGGAGACAGTTAATATGGTAAAGAGTCTTTTTGGAGAGGCAACTCTTACAAATTGTCACAGCGAGTATTTTACACTCCTATTGAATACGGGAATTTGTGGATTAGTAACATTTATCGGCTTTCAGATTTGCATTATCAGAGAGTATCTGTCCGATAAGCAAAACGGCTTTGCGAGTGCGTGTGCATTGTGCCTGTTGGGGTATATGTTAAATAATATCGTGAGCTTTGAAACAGCCATTAACATTACTACGATATTTACTATCATTTCTATGGGAAGAAACGTTTACAGAAAGCGGATTTTGTAGAAAATAATTTGATTTATTACTTTAGTGTGATATACTATGAGGGGATTGCGGGGAATATTTTATAAGGGATTAGATTTATGAGTAAGAATTTAAAAAAAGTAAAATTTCCAATCAATCGAATATTTGCAGTGATGATTTTGGATGCATTTTCCATCATGCTGGCATCTTTTATGTCTTTGTATATCCGATTTGACTTCAGCTTCTCCAAAATCGAACCCGGATATTTGGAAAATCTGCCGATTCTGATTACTTTCAATATAATTTCAACCTATATTTTATACTGGATATTCAAGCTCTATGTTTCCGTTTGGAGATATGCGGGTTCCAATGAATTCATCAATATAGTTTTGGCTTCTACGATTGCTGCAGTGGCACAATATGGCTTCGCTTTTGCTTTTAGTGTCGATATGCCAAGAAGCTTTTACGCAAATTACTGGGCATTTTTAATGCTACTTACAACCGGCATTCGTTTCAGCTACAGAGCAATGAGAATTCTGTCGGCCAAGCATTCTGAACATGCCAACAAAAAGGGCAAAATTAATGTGATGATTATCGGAGCCGGCGCAGCAGCCAATTCCATAATCAAAGAAATAGAATCCAGCAATTATATTGCGCTTAACGTATGCTGTATCGTAGATGACGGCGAGGGCTGCCAGGGTAAATTTTTAAGGGGAATTCCTATTGTGGGAAAACGTGACAGCATTCCCGAAAAGGTGGCGGAATACAATATCAATGAGATTATTTTCGCTATTCCTTCCGCAACGGCTAAGGTAAAGAGAGAGATTCTTGACATATGCACCGGTACCGGCTGTACACTTCGTACATTGCCCGGCATATATCAGCTGATAAACGGAGATGTTGCCGTATCAAAGCTTAGAGATGTCGAAATCGAGGATTTGCTTGGAAGAGAGCCTATCAGGATAGACAATGAAGAGGTCTTCGAAAATCTAACGGGCAAGACTATTATGGTAACGGGCGGAGGCGGCTCAATCGGAAGCGAATTATGCAGACAGATTGCCACACATGACCCCAAGAACCTTATTATAGTAGATATATACGAAAACAATGCTTATGAGATTCAGCAGGAGCTTATCAGAAAATATCCGTATCTGAATCTTACGGTACTCATTGCTTCCGTTCGAAATACACTCAGAATGGAGAAGATATTTGAAACCTATCGACCCGAGGTGGTTTTCCACGCTGCGGCACATAAGCATGTTCCGCTTATGGAGACAAGTCCGAA
The DNA here is from genome assembly GCA_045627085.1 of Lachnospiraceae bacterium. Classification (GTDB taxonomy): domain Bacteria; phylum Bacillota; class Clostridia; order Lachnospirales; family Lachnospiraceae; genus RGIG10340. The sequence goes on from JAZQNB010000021.1 coordinate 118,993, forward strand.
TGAGGCGATAAAGAACAATGTGTTCGGAACATATAAAACCGCAAAAGCGGCGGACAAATACGGAGCAGAAAAATTTATCCTTATTTCTACCGATAAGGCGGTCAATCCTACAAATATCATGGGCGCCTCCAAGCGTATATGCGAAATGGTGGTTCAGATGATGAATGAGAAATCCAAGACCTCCTTTGTGGCGGTTCGTTTTGGAAATGTCCTCGGTTCAAACGGCTCGGTTATTCCACTGTTTAAGAAACAGATTGCCGAAGGCGGACCGGTAACTGTGACAGACCCTAATATTATCAGATATTTTATGACAATTCCCGAAGCTGTAAGCCTTGTGCTTCAGGCATCTGTATTTGCAAAAGGCGGAGAGATATTCGTACTTGATATGGGCGAGCCGGTTAAGATTTTGGATTTGGCAAAGAATCTTATAAAGCTGTCCGGATATAAGGTTGGCGAGGATATAGATATTAAATTTACGGGCCTGCGCCCCGGTGAGAAAATGTATGAGGAGCTCCTTATGAGTGAGGAGGGACTCAAGAAAACCTCAAACGAAATGATATTTATAGGAAAGCCGATTGAATTCAGTGTTGCCGAATTTGAAAAGCAATTGGCAAAGCTTGAAGAGGATGCCAAAAACGAGGATGCGGATATAAGAGCTGATGTAAAGGAAATAGTCAGCACTTATTCATATTCTATCAAAAAAAAATAAGCAGAAAAGGGTAAAGAAAGAATACTTCTTTGCCCTACTTTGCGTTTATGGAAATCAAGAAAAATGAGAGAACAAATAATGAATAACCCTATGGAAGGCAAAACAGTTGTCTTTGTTGAAAATTCAGCGGAGGCTGAAAATGCAGACGGAGTGCGTGGTCATTTGGAAGCAGTTGCAGACAGAGAAATACACCTTTCATTTTATGTAAAAATAATTAAAAGAGCAGCAGACATTATTCTGTCTTTTTTTGGTCTTGTTTTGTTGAGCCCGCTGTTTTTGATAATTACAGTTGCCATTTTGGCAGATGACCCCGGTTCGGTTGTGTTTACACAAAAAAGGATTGGACAGAATAAGAAATATTTTAAACTTCATAAATTCAGAAGCATGAAAATGTGTACGCCGCATGACGTACCTACCCATATGTTAGATAACCCGGAGTTCTACATCACGAAGGTCGGTAAATTTATACGAGCTCATTCACTGGATGAGCTGCCGCAGATTTGGGATATTTTTGTGGGTAATATGTCCGTTATAGGACCGCGACCTGCCCTGTGGAATCAGGATGTACTTATTGCAGAACGGGATAAATATGGCGCTAATGATATTAAACCGGGACTTACCGGATGGGCTCAGATAAATGGGCGCGATGAACTGTCTATTACCGAAAAAGCAGAGCTTGACGGTGAATATGCGAAAAATATAGGGCTTGCCATGGATATGAAGGTCTTTTTTGGAAGCATTCATGTTTTTGCCAAAGATGAAAGCGTAATAGAAGGAAAAACTGCTTCAAAGAGGGACGATTGATGAGTGAATGCAAAAGGATTTTAGTTGTATGCCAATATTATTATCCGGAGAATTTTCAAATTACTCCGATATGTGAGCAATTGGTAAGTGACGGGCATGAAGTGACGGTCCTTACCGGACTTCCGAACTATCCGACAGGAATAATTCCGGATGAGTACAAAAAAGGCCACCGTGACGAATATGTTAACGGTGTGCATGTTATACGTTGCCATGAAATACCGAGGGCTAAAGGGGCTGTAAAACTCGGTCTTAACTATGTAAGCTTTATGGCTTCGGCTCGCAGAAAGGCCGGACGAATTAAGGAAGAATTTGATTTGGTTTTTGTATATCAGCTGTCTCCGGTATTAATGGCCGTTCCGGGCATCAAATATGCCAAAAAGCATAAGACACCTCTGGTATTGTACTGCTGCGACCTATGGCCGGAATCCATGAAGATGTACATCAAAAATGAGAATAATCCGTTATTTAAGATGATAAAGGGCCTGAGTACAAGGATATATAGAAGGGCTGATATTGTAATCGGTCAGTCTTCAAGCTTTCTGCCCTATTTAAAAAGAACGCACGGCTTGAACGAAAGTAAGCTTGTTTATCTGCCGGCATTTGCCGATGAAGCGTATCTAAAAGAGGATTTTAGGACCAAGGATGACACTGTGGATTTTGTTTTCATGGGCAATCTCGGAATAGCTCAGAATCTGACAGCCGTGCTTTCGGCTGTGGAAATGATTAAAGATGTTCCCGGGTTTAAGGTGCATTTCGTCGGTGACGGCTCCTGTCTTGAGGAGATTAAAGCATTTGTGGAAGAGCATAAGCTGGGAGATATAGTATGCTTCTACGGACGAAGACCTGTAACTGAAATGCCTAAATTCTACAGAATTGCAGATGTATGCATGGTTTCGCTTAAAGCAGATAATGAGACGGGATATACGCTGCCGTCTAAGGTGCAGGGTTATATGGCTGCAGGAAAACCTATTATAGGAATGATTGACGGCTCGGCAAAAGAGGTAATAGAGGCTGCAAAATGCGGATTATGCGTTTCGGCCGGAGATGTTTCAGGCTTTGCAAATGCCATGAAGGAGTTTATTGTAAACGGACAAAAATATAGTGAATGCGGTGAAAATGGCAGAAACTATTTTATAGAAAATTTCAGTAAAGAAATTATGATTGGGCATTTGGAAAAATTGTTCACGGAAAGTATACAGGAGAGATAAGTTATGAGTCTTTTGAGTGAAAAAGTGTTAATGATTACAGGAGGAACCGGTTCATTTGGCAATGCCGTATTAAACGGATTCCTTAAATCTGATGTAAAGGAAATCAGAATTTTCTCACGTGATGAGAAAAAGCAGGACGACATGCGTCATGAATATCAGGCAAAATTTCCGGAGTATGCAGATAAGATTCAATTCTATATTGGAGATGTAAGAGACCCTCAGTCCATAAAAAATGCAATGCATGGTGTAGATTATATTTTTCACGCTGCAGCATTAAAACAGGTTCCGTCTTGCGAATTTTTCCCTATAGAAGCAGTAAAGACTAATGTCCTCGGAACAGAGAATGTACTTAATGCCGCAATTGAAGAAGGCGTTAAGACCATAATATGTCTTTCAACGGACAAAGCGGCATATCCCGTAAATGCCATGGGCACTTCAAAGGCCATGATGGAAAAGGTAATAGTAGCCAAGAGCCGTACAACCTCTAAAACTAAGATATGCTGTACGAGATACGGCAATGTGCTGTGTTCAAGAGGTTCCGTCGTTCCTTTATGGATTGAACAGATTAAAGAAGGCAAGCCAATTACAATAACGGCACCAGAGATGACCAGATTTGTCATGAGTCTGCCGGAAGCGGTTGATTTGGTCCTGTTTGCGTTTGAAAAAGGAGAATCCGGAGATATCCTTGTACAGAAAGCTCCTGCATGTACCATTGAGACTCTTGCAAGGGCTACTGTAGAATTGTTTGATCCCGGACATGAGATTCGTATAATCGGTATCCGTCATGGAGAAAAGATGTATGAAACGCTTCTTACCAATGAGGAATGCGCACATGCATACGATATGGGTAATTTTTACCGTGTACCTTGTGATAAACGAGGATTAAACTATGACAAATATTTCACCAAAGGTGAAGCGGACAGAAATACACTTACCGAATTTAATTCTAATAATACTAAGCTTATGACTGTTGAAGAGGTTAAAGAAAAGCTTCTTACACTCGAATATATTCAACAGGAACTTGCAACTTGGGAGAAGAAGTAATGAAGTTTTTGATAATTGGCTGTAATGGGATGGCCGGGCATCTTATTTCTATTTATCTAAAAGAACAGGGACATGAAGTGACCGGGTATGCCAGAGAAAAATCCAGATTTATTAACACCATCGTAGGCGATGCGAGCGATTTTGAACTGTTAAAAAAGTCTGTTTTATCAGGCGGGTACGATTCGGTAATAAATTGTGTAGGAATTTTAAAGAACTTTGCCGAAAACGATCCTGCAGCAGCAGTCCTGCTAAACGGATATTTGCCGCATTACCTGGCCAAAATTACGAAGGATACGGATATTCAGATTGTCCATATGAGTACTGATTGTGTATTCTCGGGGAAAACCGGCGGATACACAGAGGATTCTGTTCCCGACGGCACTTTATTTTATGATAAATCAAAGGCAATTGGCGAATTAATCGATGAGAAGAATATAACCCTCCGTAATTCGATTATCGGGCCCGACATAAATGAAGCAGGGATTGGTTTGCTTAACTGGTTTATGAAGCAGAAAGGACCTGTTAACGGTTTTCGAGGTGCAATTTGGACAGGACAGACTACCTTACAGCTTGCAAAGACAATGGAAGAAGCTGCAAAGAGAAGGGCCTTTGGCTTATATAATACCGTGCCTGATGAGTCAATTAATAAGTATGAGCTTTTAAAACTTTTTAATACGTATATCAGAAAACAGGAAATAGAAATTAATCCCAAGGATGAATTTGTTACGGATAAATCTCTTATCAGAACCAGATACGAGGGATTTGATTACCAAATTCCCGGATATGAGGCAATGATAAAAGAATTGGGCGAATGGATGCGGTCACACAGAGAACTGTATCCTCACTATGAACTATAAAGGTAAAGAAATGACAATTTTTGAATTATCCCATAGTAATAAAATAATTGAGAAAGTAATGCGTGTATTCGGACATTTTATCGGTATTTATACCGCCGATGAATATTGTGATGTGGGAAGAGCGGTTGCTGCGTCACACGGTTTTAAAAAGCAACTATTACAAATCAAATTAAGGAAAATTGGAAATAAGCGTTGCTGCGGTATTGATAATTGGAACAATATAGGAAAAAATGTGAAGTTTCCGCATCTTTTAAATATTATTATTAATGAAAATGCGATTGTGGGAGATAATGTGACGATTTATCAGGGAGTAACAATAGGAATTGTTGAATCCGGAAAAAGAAAAGGCGTTCCGACGATAAAAGACGACGTGGTTATCGGGCCGGGGGCAGTAATTGTAGGCGGAGTAACTATTGGCGAAAGAACAGTTATTGCCGGAAACAGTTTTGTTGATTTTTCAGTACCGAGCGATTGCGTTGTAATTGGAAATCCGGGAACGATACATTCAAAAAATTAGTATAAAAGAAATTGGAGATTTGCAATGAACCAGGTGAAAAAATTACGTGTTATGACTATTGTGGGAACCAGACCTGAAATAATTAAAATGTCAGAAATAATTAAAAAATGTGATAAGTATTTTGAACATATTATGGTTCATACCGGACAGAATTATGACTATTCATTAAATGAAGTGTTCTTTAAGGAATTAGGACTTCGTGCTCCGGATTATTATCTTGGAGTTGTCGGTGAAAATATCGGACAGACGATGGGTAATGTTATAGCTAAGTCCTATGAGCTTATGGCAGAGGTAAAACCGGATGCCATTATAGTCCTTGGCGATACGAACTCCTGTCTGTCAGTTCTGTCTGCAAAACGGTTAAAAATAACGGTATTTCATATGGAAGCCGGTAACAGATGCAAGGATGAAAATCTTCCGGAGGAAGTAATTCGTCGTATCGTGGATGTTACAAGCGATGTAAATCTTTGCTATTCAGAGAATGCAAGAAAATATATTTTGGATACCGGAGTAAAACCTGAATACACATATGTGGTGGGTTCTCCCATGGCGGAAGTATTAAGTAAGAATATTGATAATATTAATAACAGTACAGTGCTTGAGGATTTAGGCTTAGAGCCCGGTAAGTATATTTTGCTTTCTGCTCACAGGGAAGAAAATATTGACATTGAAAGCAATTTCTTTTCCCTTATGAATGCGGTAAATACAATGGCAGAAACGTATGATATGCCGATTTTGTATTCCTGCCATCCGCGAAGCAAAAAATATATTGAGCTTAGGGGCTTCAAATTTGATAAACGTGTAATTCAGCATCAACCCTTAGGCTTCTTTGACTATAATAAGCTCCAACAAAATGCTTTTTGTGTAGTTTCCGATAGCGGAACAGTGCCGGAAGAAGCTGCATATTTTCATTTTCCTGCGGTTTCTCTCAGAACATCAACCGAGAGACCGGAAGCAATGGAAAAGGGTGTGTTCACAGTGGGCTCAATTACTTCTGAACAGGTTTTACAGGCTGTTGATCTTGCAGTGAGTATGCATGCAAACGGAGACGATGCAAGTGAAGTTGCGGCATATACGGATGATAATGTATCCACCAAGGTTGTAAAGATTATTCAGAGTTATGTGGGCATTATTAATAAAATGGTTTGGAGAAAATAATATCAGCAAAACCATAATAGGAGAAAAAATACGAGATGAATGTGGCAATTGTGGATGTCGCTGCAAAAAGTGGTGGGGCATTGTCTGTATTAACGGATTTTGTAAACTATATAGAACAGTCTGATGATGCCAAAAATCACAAATGGTTTATATTTACTACTATTCCGCTTCATGTAAACGGTGCGCATCTGGTTAATATTGTTTGCAGTAGTATTAAAAGGTCCTGGCTTGAAAGATTAAAATGGGAACATTTTACTGCATATAAATTATTTAGAGAATATAGCATTGATAGGATTATCTCATTACAAAATACAGGTTTTTTTCATACTGATATACCACAAACGGTTTATTTTCATAATGTGTTGCTTTTGCAGGATAAAGGAAAGTATTCCCTGTTTGACAGAGCCGAGCGAAAATATGCAGTATATACAAGGCTGATTGCACCATATACCATGAAGAGCTTAAAAAAAGCGGACTGTATTATAACACAAACTAATGTTGCAAAAGATAGAATTAATGCAATTATTAATCACAATAATATACGTGTAATAAGACCCAATGTCAGCATATCCGACAAAACAGACCATTATTGCAATAGAATTAAAGGTATCATATATCCGGCTGCTGCTGTTCCGTTCAAGCAGTTTGAGGAACTGATTGATTGTGTAAAAGCAAATGTTGAATGGTTTATGGAAAATGACTTTGAGGTTTTAATCACAATAAAGGGTGATGAGAATGAGTATGCAAAGAGGATTTTTGATAAGGCAAAGGATGTGCCTCCTGTCAGATTGATTGGTTACCGTTCAAGAAATGACATTCTGGAAATATATAAAACGCATTGTTTGTTTGTTAATTCTGAAATGGAATCTTATCCGTTGTTATATTTAGAGGCCGATTATGCGGGCGGCGCTATTATATCGGCAGGCTATGATTATGCAGAGGATATACTGTCGAATTATGAAAATGTCGAATTGTATAATCCTCATGATCTTGAAGGTATGTTCAATTGTATTAAAAATACTTTTGAAAAGAAATATATAAAAGGACCCAATAGCAGGTTGACGGAAAAAAACACATGGGAAGAAGTAGAAGCTTTGTTATTAAGCAGACAGTTGAACACGAAGTGATTAGAAAGGTTGTATTGCAGAAGCATGATTGAAAGTGAATTGCTAATGGGCCGGGATTCACAAAATAAAAGCCCTATTTTAAGCATATTAATTCCTACTTATGGCAGAGCAGATTATCTTTATCAGGCAATCGACAGTGCCATAAACCAGGATAATAAAGATTTAGAATACGAGATTATAGTAGTATCAAATGATCCTGATGATTCCCTGGAAGGCGTAATTGAGAGGTATAAGGATACAGATAATTTTTACTTATATCGAAATCGTGAGAACATAGGGATGGTTGGTAATTCCAACAGATGCGCCGAGTTGGCCAGGGGAAAATATATTGCATATCTGCATGACGATGATTATTTGTTACCCAATTATATCGGATATGTAAAAAGAGCCATTTCTGAAAAGCCTGAAATAAAATGCTTTGTTACCGGCAGACTGGTTCAATACGAGAATGATTGTGATGCATATAGAAAGGCCGTCAGAAAACAGAAAATCAGAAATCTGTATTTTTTGCCTGATATAGGGCGAAAGAAATATAAGTATCTGAAGATTGAAGACAGCTTGAAAATCTCGGCCAATATGTATTTGTCTCCGTCCTGCGGAACATTTATGGAACGTGAGTCCTTTTTTGAGGTGGGAGGCTTTGAGACCTCGATTTTATATGCCTGGGATTGGGATTTCTTCCTGAATTTTAATTTAAAATATCCGATTATCGCGGATTATGAGCCCCATGCCGTTTATAGAATTGGAGTGAATGCATCAATGAAAGATTCGGTAAAGTATGATTTCTTTGATTATCAGAGCACAAAATTTCTTGAATTTTTGGAGCAAAACAATATTGGCACAGGTTTTTTAAAGCGTTATAAAAATGAACTGATATGCACAACATTTGTGCAGTGGCCTGAGGAAATCAAAAGAGAACTTGAAAGCCGTGGTTTAAATCCGCCGCGTGTAAATAAGCTAAAACAGAAGTGGTTTAAGTTTATAACGTTGTTGTATTATTATAATCATAATCTGGATTTTCAGAGACCTATGTTTCGAGAATAAAGGCGAGGAGAATATAAATGAAAGCAGTTATACTTGCAGGTGGATATGGTACACGTATATCGGAAGAAAGCCATTTAAAACCAAAGCCTATGATAGAAATTGGCGATATGCCGATTCTATGGCACATAATGAAGAGCCTGTCTCATTACGGAATTAATGAGTTTATTATTTGTGCGGGTTACAAGCAGTTCGTGATTAAGGACTGGTTTGCCAATTATTTTTTATACACCAGTGACGTCACCTTTGATTTTACCAGGGAACATATGATGACCGTGCACAATAAATTTTCGGAGCCTTGGAAGGTTACCATTATCGACACGGGTCTTAATACCATGACCGGCGGCAGAATCAAGCGAGTTAAGGATTATGTTGGAGATGAGCCTTTTATCATGACTTACGGCGATGGTGTATCTGACGTAAATATTGATGAATTGATTAAGTTCCATAACAAAGAGAAGAAGCTGGCCACACTTACTGCCATTCGGGCAGAGGGCCGATTCGGAATCATGGATTTGAACAACAATGATATAACAGCCTTCAGAGAGAAGAGCCAGGCTGACATGGGTTGGATAAACGGTGGCTTCATGGTTTTAGAGCCGGGCGTTATGGATTATATTTCCGGCGACAGTGAGATGTTTGAACGGGAACCTATGGAGAAGCTTGCCGCAGACGGACAGTTAAATTGTTATAAGCATGAGGGCTTTTGGCAGTGCATGGATACTCTTCGCGATAAAGAAAAGCTGGAGCATTTGTGGGCGGAAGGAAAAGCGCCCTGGAAAAAATGGCAATAAATGATTTGGAGACAGATATGAAGATAGTAGTTACAGGGGCAGCAGGTTTTATCGGTAAAAAGCTGGTAAATCTTTTGACCGCTAATGGCCATGAGGTCATAGGAATTGATATATGTGAAAAGCCGGATGCAATAAAAGGAAACGTTGAGTGGATAACAGGCAGCCTGGAAAAGGCGTCTGATTACAGGGAATTGTTACAGGATGCAGATGTTTGTTTCCATTTGGCATGGGCCGGCAACAGTGGAGACGGGCGAGGAAGCTTTGAATTACAGCTGAATAATATAAATATGTCCGTAAAATGGCTCAATTTCCTAAAAGAGATAAATTGTAAGAGATTTGTGGGAGTGGGAACTCTTGCAGAGTATGATATTGAAGCATATATTCCAAAGGATGGTGCAACTCCGAATATTACGGCGGAATACGCTATTGCCAAAATGTCTGCCTTCTATTTTACAAAAACAGAGTGCAACAGACTTGGAATCGGGCATGTATGGTGCAGGCTTTCAAATACTTACGGTGAAGGCAATACTACGGGTAATTTTATCAATTTTGCTTCCAAGGTTATGCTTTCGGGTCAGAGAGCAGCCTTTACTGAGGCAAAGCAGATGTATGATTTTATGTATGTTGATGATACGGTCAAAGCTCTTATGATGGCGGGAATATCCGGGAAAAGCAATTGCAGCTATTATTTAGGCTCGGGGAAACCCAGGGAATTAAAGCAATATATATATATATTAAGAGACACTATTGACCCGAACATTGAACTGCATTTGGGTGAGGTACCTTTTAATGGAGTCAGTCTGCCTAAGGAGGCATTTGATACTTCAAAGCTGTATGAGGATACCGGTTTTGTGCCCGATGTGGAATTTGAAGCAGGAATTAAAAAGACTATAGATTGGATGAAGGAACAAAGGTAATAAAATGGCAGGATTTGAGTTTAACAAAACAGAATTTGATGGGGCTTATCTTATCAGACCCTTCGTGGCTGAGGATCTCAGAGGTGCTTTTGTCAAGGATTATTCTAAAGAAGTGTTTAATGCTAACGGAATAGAGCATGATTTGAAGGAAGTATTTTACACTTATTCCAAAAAGGGTGTAATTCGCGCCATTCATTTCCAAAGAGTGAAGGAACAGGCAAAGCTAGTCAGATGCGTAAGCGGGAAGGTATATGATGTTATCGTGGATTTGAGACCAAATTCGCCTACCTTCGGAAAGTGGCAGGGCTTTGAGCTTTCAGAGGAAAATCATATGGAAATACTGGTGCCCGAGCATTTTGGCCATGGGTATTATGTGATGGAGCCTTCAATAGTAGCATATAAGTGTGCGGAAAAATTCTATGGCGAATATGACGACGGCATTATTTGGAATGATGCCGATATTAATGTCAAATGGCCGATACCTAAAGGAACAGAGGTAATCTTGTCTGACAAGGATAAGAATCTTCAATCGTTTAAGGAGTTTAAAGAAAGGTTAGGAAATTAACTATGGACTTGTCTTTCTATAAGGGTAAAAAAGTACTGATTACAGGACATACAGGATTTAAGGGCTCGTGGATGTGTAAGGAGCTTACCATGCTTGGAAGTAAAGTCGCAGGATATTCCTTGCCTGTAACGGAAGAAAACCGGTTGTTTAAATTATCCGGTATGGATAAAGAAGTGACAACCTACGAAGGCGATATTAGAGATTTAGACAGCCTTATGAAGGTCTTTGATAAAGAACAGCCTGAAATTGTAATACATATGGCTGCTCAGCCACTGGTGCGTGAATCCTATGACAAGCCTGTCTATACATATGACGTAAATGTGATGGGAACCGTAAATGTTCTCGAGTGCGTGAGAACGCATTCTTGTGTTAAATCCTTTGTAAATGTTACAACCGACAAGGTATATAAGAATAAAGAATGGGAATGGGGATATCGTGAAAATGAAGAATTAAACGGCTATGACCCATATTCCAATTCGAAATCCTGCTCGGAGCTTGTAACGCAAAGCTATGTAAAATCCTTCTTTTGCGACTTGGCAACAGCTGTTTCAACTGCACGTGCGGGAAATGTAATAGGCGGAGGAGATTTTGCCACCGACAGAATTATACCGGATTGCGTCAGAAGTGTGACAGCAGGAAAACCCGTGCAGCTTCGCAATCCGAATTCTACAAGACCGTACCAGCATGTGCTTGAGCCGGTTACTGCATATTTACTGATAGCCATGCTTCAATACACAGACAGAAGCATAGCCGGAAATTACAATGTCGGTCCCGATGAAAAGGACAGCCTGACAACGAAAGAATTGGCAGTGCTTTTCTGTGAGGAATGGGAAAAACAGGCCGGTACTGAAGCCAAATGGGAAAGCCTTGATGATAAGGGCCCTCATGAGGCCAACTATTTAAAGCTGGATTGCTCACACATCAAAAACAAGCTTAACTGGAAACCGAATTGGGATGCGAAGAAGGCTGTTGAGAAGACGGTTGAATGGTATCTTATGTGGAATAAAGGAAAAGACGTCACTGATGTAATGCGGGCTCAAATAGCTGACTACCTAAGCTTGTAGAAGGGGAGAACATGAAGAGATTATTTACATTGTATATTGTATATCGGTGGGCGCTTTGCGTTTTCCTTCCTTTGATATATTTTTATGTTTTTAGAGGCCGTTATGTGTTTTTATATGGTCTTAACTGCCCAGATGCATATATATGGAAGGCTGCAGCAATCATCACAATTCCACTGCTTATATTCTTATTGCTTGCTTTACTGATAGGCGGAAAGTATAAGGATAGATATGTTGAACCATACATGGTTAAACGTGTGGAAATTTATTATTACATAGTCGTTGCATTTAATATTGTAAAGATTATTGTCATGGGCGATTATTCCAAGGCACTTACATCCGGAGCTTCCGTATGGTCATATCTGGGACTGCTGTTTGATATTCAGGTAGCGTTTCTTTTGGTTATATTTTTGGAGAAGGAAACCATTAATATTGTTTTTGAAATAGGTGCATTTTTCCTGGTTACCTTTGTGGCATCTTCGAGGTCGGGACTGTTAACGGTAGTATGGAGTCTTGCTTTAATGCTCATGGTGACACGCAAATATCTTAAAGCAAGGAAGGCCTTTTTCTTATTGATACTTATTTGCTGTATTATGGCGCCGATTGTATTTAGGGTTACCACCTTGCAAAGAGGCAAGGGAGTACAAAACACCACGCAGCTGATGGATATGATAGTTGGCAGATGCTCATATCTTGAAACCTTGGGCGGAGCATTGTATCAGGCCGATCAGGATGAGTGGGAGGAAGAAATATTTAGAGACAAATATTCATTGGACAATCAGTTTAAGCAGGCGGTTAATACAATTCTTCCGGGCGATTTATTCCCCGGAGATGTAAATCCCAATCAGTATTACAGAGCTATTTTTATGGGATATTCGGAGGAGGCCTGTAAGAATGCGTATACCTCGATTAATTTGTCTCTTTCGGGGTATTTGTATATTAAGTACGGATTTATTCTTTCAATCGTATTTACGGTTAGTCTGTTACTGTTACTGTTTCTGTTATCGACCTGTGTCCCAAAGCTAAAGATGTTTGGGATTATAGGCTCAACGGTAATTCTGGCTAATTTACTCGATTATTTTGACTGGGTAATGCTTACCAGAGACATTTTGAGAATGCTTATCAGCATAGTGGCTTTTTATGTGGCTGAAAGGGTGCTTCGACGCATTCCGGGTCTTGGCATTAAAGGAAAAATCAAAGTAATCAAATAATAATGAGTGGAGCTTTATCGGATGGCTTTGGATAATAACGGCTCGGTAGAGTCATTAAGTAAGAGATATATAATTAAGTTAATCAGTACCATTATTACAACTGTGGTAGGAGCTATACTCCCGATAGTACTTCCCATGGCATTTACCACGGAAGAATATGCGGATTACACCTTTAATCTGAATGTATTTACGGCTGTTGTATCCATTGCTTTTTTGTCAATGGACGGAGCCTTTGCCGCAAAGATTTCCAAAAGGATTGAGGAAGTCGGAATTATCAAGCTGTACGGGAAATACATTTTGCTTGTATTAATGGTATTAAATGTCGGTGTGGCGGTTGTTCTATGCTCCGACTTAAGTGACAATTGGCTGATAAATCAAGGTGGAAAAACGGTATTGTTGGCAATTAATGCCGCGTTTTCATTAAAGATAATACAGGAAGTAATATCGCTTTACGATTGCTATGCCCTTACAAGAATTTCAGAGACCGCTTATGTTATACAGAAGGTGTCGTTTACAACTGCAATATTGTTGCTTTACTGGCTGAATATATTAAATTTAACCAGCTTCTATGTGGTTCAGATAATGATGATAGTAATTTTTGTTGTCGTTATGATTGGTATATTTGTAAAGCGAAACGCCAAGCTTTTTTCAGGGTTTTCCAAGGTAAAAAGCAGACCATATATTCCGGAGTTTGTGGAATTTTGCCGCCCGATGATAGTATCCACCATCGTAGCCAATTTGATAATGATTGTGTCAAATTATGTTTTGAAGAAATATGGAGGAAACTCCGAAGAGGCTTATTACGGTGTGGCATGGCAGCTTAACACGTTGATAGTATATACATTTACACCGATTATTGCACTTTTAAGGAGAGAATATGCCATACGTGCGGGCAAGCCGGAAATTCTTAGCAGATTCTATGAGAAGATTATGATTCTTACCATAGTCATTGTATCCTTTTTTGCAAGCTTTATCCTGGTTAATTCCCGCTTGACACTACAGGCCTTGTATGGTGATAAATATCTGGGTGCAGTTGTCATTACACAATTGATAATGATATATACGGTCTTTCAGGCCTGGGGGCAGGTAAACGGGGCATTGTTTACGGCTACCGAAAGAACGAAGATATATGCAACACTTTCCATTGTCATGCAGGTAATCACTTTCGTATGTATTTTTATTTTTCAGATTCCAAACGGTATCTGGCCCGAGGGACTTGGCTCCATGGGTATGGGTCTGCAGATGGTAACGACAAACATTATATCCGTAATGTTATTGAGCATAGCTAACAGCAGGTATATGAAGTTGAATTTGATAAGGACATTTATTATGCCGTTACTTTCGGTTGCGTTTTTTTCGGGAATGGCGTTTGTCAGTAAATTTATTGGGAAATTTTGCCTGTTTGGCGAGGGACTGCTATATATCAGACTTCAGTTCTTATTAACCGGCATAATTTATGTGGTAATAAATGCTTTTATTGTGTTTGCAATAGCGGCAGTAAGAAAGGAAAGCATTAAAGATATAGTAAAAGGATTAATGAACTGATGAAATTTGAAACAGTATGTTTTGCATTTGAAATACCGATAGTGAAAAGCTATTACAGCAGATACGATTTTGCTTTATTTGAAAAAAGAGGGATGAAGGTAGTACTCCTTGATTTATCCCTGCTTTTTCATCCCGGTCAATATGAAGAGTCAGATAGTGAGCAATTGATAGAGGACTGCGACAGCCTGAAATATATTCAGTTTTCGGAGAAAAAAGAATTGAGGGAATTTGTAAAGAACAATCCCGAAGCTTTTTACTGGATGACCTTTCAGCTCACGCCGGAGTATATGTGGTGTATAAGATGTATGAGCAGACATCGTTACGGATTTATATGTAATGTTGACTATTATCCACTGTCTTTTAACAGAATGAAAACATCAGTATATTATAACAAATTTTCTCTTGCAAAGATTAATGCGTTTATGCTTACGAGAATCCCCCACAGACTATATGGACTTAGGGATGCCGATGCCGTTATCACATATTCCGAGGAGTTAATTAAGCAGGAGAGTCTGATTACAAGCTATGGTAAAAATACGATTTTGGATTTTACCAATACGATTGATTATATGGAATGCATTAAAAGGCTTGGCGCGGATTTTACGGAAAACAAAGAGGATTATCTGGTATTTTTGGATCAGTATCTTCCCTATCATCCTGACGGTTTAGAGGCCGGTTACAGATTAGAGCCTTTAAAGTATTACGAAGAAATCAATAGCTTTTTGCACAGGGTGAGCAGCATCACCGGCTTAAAGGTAATAGTTGCTGCACATCCCAAGGCTGATTATGAGCATGAACATCCCGAATGCTTTTCTGACTTTAGTGTGATTAAGTTTAAGTCTGCAGAGCTTGTCAAAAATGCTAAGCTGGTAGTATCGCATTTCAGTCTTTCCGTCAATTATTGTATCTTTTTTGAAAAGCCGCTTTTACTTGTTACTACTGACGGAATGAATGTTAACAAGGGACAAAAAGAGAGCAATGACATCATGGCTAAAAGCATTAACAGAAGCTTTATCAATATTTCCGAGCCGATTGATGAGGATACCTTAAAGGCAATGATTGCTTTCGAATTAGAAGCTGCAAAGACAAAATATTCAATGGTAGCAAACAGAGTACATCTTCCGAATAACCATCCGAACAAGGACAGGAAATTCGGGGAGGTTATGCTGGGTGTGATGGACAGATTGTAAAAAGAGGATGAACAAATGGCTAAAAATGTGTTTCTTTCGACCTTTTTATCTCCAATAAAGGCAAGGCTTTTGTATGCCAAAAAGCTTGCAGCCTGGAGAAAGAAAAATACTCATAATGCTACAACGGTTAATGAGTATTGTCCTATTGACGTGGTCACTGTGGGCAGGGAAACGTATGGGAAAATAAATGCGCATTGGTATGGAAAGCCTGAGGAGGCACTTCATATAGGGAATTTCTGCTCAATAGCCGACGAGGTTCATTTTATACTCGGAGGCAATCATGATTACGAAAGACTTACTTCCTTTCCTTTTCCGGAACGGATTTATCACGAGGAGTACGACGGTGTCTGCAGAGGCCCCATCGTGGTTGAGGATGACGTCTGGATTGGATACGGTGCTGTTATTTTGTCCGGAGTTACGATAGGCAAGGGCAGTGTTATAGCTGCGAGGAGTGTAGTAACCAAGAATGTTGAACCGTATACCATATGGATTGGAAATAAGCCTGCCAAGAAGAGATTTTCAGAAGAGATTATTAATAAGCTGTCTGATTTTGATTTGAACAGCTTATCCTATGACGAATATAAGAAGTATTCCAAGATACATATCACTGAAGAAAATGTGGATGAAGTATTGTCGGGACTTAAAAAGGAGAAATTGTAAGATTGAAAAAATGTGCTGTAATAATACTGATGTTTAATGACTATGAATCAACAATATCACTCATAGAATCCATGAAGGATTATAAGTCATTAACTAATATAATTGTGGTCGACAATTGCTCGACAAACAATTCATATGAACAGGTAAAGCCTTATGAAAATGAACTGATAAAGGTAATTAAAACGGATGCCAATGAAGGAATTGCAAAGGGTAACAATTTCGGCGCAGGATATGCCATGAAGCTTATTCCGGATTTGGATTATCTGCTCTTCTCAAATCCGGATGTCATTGTAAACGAAGACAGTGTCATCTCAATGATTGATTTCCTTTCATCAAACAAAGAGTACGGAGCAGTGTGCCCCATGGAGCTTACCAAAGAAAGGACTTTGGCAAAGGATTTCGCATGGCATATGCCTACATATTCGCAGACAGTAAAGAGTGTTATGCCTATTTGGGTAAACATAAACCAAAAGCGTCAGCATCCGTATTTGTGGTTTTATGATACCGATGAAGCGATAAAAACCGAGGTGTTTGATGCTGATGTTATTATCAGCTGTTTTATTATGACATCGGTCTCAGCCTTTGAAAAGGTTGGTGGCTTTCTGGAAAAAACATTTCTTTACCATGAGGAAGATATATATGCCTTTAATTTACACAAGGCAGGTTATAAATTGGCGGTTTTACCGCAGAAGCAGATTGTTCATTTGGGCTGTACGTCCATGAATAAATCAGTAAAGAACTGGGAGAGTAAGAGTAAGATTATGCTTGACAGCAGTGTGGTCTACCTGGAGGAATGTCTAAAGGTTGGCAAGCCTTTAATAGCCTTATATAAAATGGTATACTATATTGGTGTGTTTGAAAGAAAATGTTTCAGATTATTAAAGAGCTTCCGTAGAGGAGAACAGTAGAAATGAGAATTGCGGTAACAGGAGCGAATGGTTATTTAGGAGTGGGAATTGTAAAACAATTGCTCGATGACGGTCATGATGTAATCGCGGCAGATATAGATACGGGCTATGTTGATGTCAGAGCTAAGAAGATTAACAGCAATCTCTTTTCTGAAGAAAATCCGTATAAAAAGCTGGATTGCCCGGAGGTGCTTTTGCATCTTGCCTGGCGCGACGGCTTTAAGCATGCATCAGAGGCACATATAGATGATTTGCCTAAGCATATGCACTTTATTTCCAAGATGATTGAAGGCGGAGTAAAGCAGGTGGCTGTGCTTGGCTCAATGCATGAGATTGGCTTTTACGAGGGGGAGGTGGATGAGAATACTCCCACCAACCCTCTTTCACTGTACGGAATCAGTAAAAACGCTCTTCGTGAGATAGTAAAGGGTCTTTGCGAAAAATCAAATGTTACTTTTTTATGGTTGAGAGGATACTATATTGTAGGCAACTCTGAGCATGGCTCCTCAATCTTTTCAAAGCTGGTAGCAGCCGAGAAAAGAGGAGAAGAAAAATTTCCCTTTACAACGGGCAAATGTGAGTATGATTTCCTTGCGTACGACGAGTTTTGCAATATGGTTGCCAAGGCGGCAACTCAGGATGAGATTACGGGAATAATCAATATCTGTAGCGGAAAGTCCGAGAGCCTGGGAAGTCGCGTTGAAAGCTTTATTAAGGATAATAATTTCAAAATCAAATTGGAATATGGTGTATTCCCTGAAAGAGCTTATGATTCAAAGGCCATATGGGGCAATTCCGATAAGATAAATGCCATACTTGAAAATGCGGGAAAACATTAAATGGGAAATATTGCAAGAGAAAAAGAATTTGATATAGCAAAGGCCATAGCAATAGTGATGGTAGTAATAGGGCATTGTATACAGCTGGGAAGCGGAGATGCATACTACCAGTCCTTGGCCTTTTTTGACAATTTCGTTTACAGATTGATTTATACGGTTCATATGCCGCTTTTAATGATAATAAGCGGTTATTTCTTTGAACATTCATCACAAAAGAAAAAACCGCTTGAGCTTTTTTGCGGGAAAATAATATCCATCGGTGTCCCTATATTTGCATGGGTTTTTTTGACACATTCATGGCATTTCGTAAATAAGCCTGTCTATACGGTCATTAAAGAAATAGCTGACGGAACTATATCCTCCTTTTGGTTTCTGTGGGCAGTTATACTGTCTGGTGCATATATGTGTTTGGTTCTGAGCCTTCCCGAAAAAATGCGTGTCTATGCCGTTATTTTAGGAGGTATTGCGACTTTTGTCACACCTGATTTAAAGAATTCGCATTGCTGCAAATTTATGTATGTATGCTTTATATTTGGATATTATGCTGCAAAATATGATTTGTTTTCAAAGGCTTACAACGCAATTAAAAAACCGATTGTTCTTATAATGAGCAGTATGCTGTATATAGTTTTGTTTTTGTTTTTTGATTATGATAAATACATCTATAATACAGGCTGGACCTTGTTGCGAAGCAGTATATCCGAGGCCGGTTATTGCCTTTATTGTGATGCTTACCGTACAGTTATCGGGATACTTGGAAGTACATTGATAATAGTGTTTTGCATGTATCTGGTACAGAATAAATCAAGAGAATTCAGATTGTTAAGTCTGCTTGGCTCAAATACGCTGGGCATATATATTGTTTCAACGTATTTAAATGCCGTATTAAAGAAAACAGCGGTTTTTGTTAAGGATTTCAATTTGTTAATATGTTTGGGATAAGCTGTAGTTATTTTGACGGTATCGATGGTTATAATTGCAGTTATTCGTAAAATCCCTATAGTTAGAAAGATATTATTAGGAATCAGGTGAGGACAGATTATGAATAAATATATTCCTTTGTCAATTCCCAATTTTGAAGGGAATGAAAGAAAATATGTGGATGATGCTTTGGAACAGGGATGGGTATCCACCGGAGGAGCATATATTACAAAGCTGGAAGAAGAGCTTGCGGAGTTTTTGCATACTCATAGCGTTTCAGCCTGTCAAAGCGGAACCTCCGCACTGCATTTGTCCATGGTTAATGCAAAGGTAAATCCCGGCGATGTTGTATTGGTACCGCCGGTTACGTTTATTGCAGCAGTGAATCCCGTTAAGTATCAGTTTGCAACTCCTGTTTTTATAGACTGTGACGATTCCCTTTGTATGGACCCGGTCAAGCTTGAGAGCTTTTGCAGAAACGAATGTGAACAAAAGGATGGCACATTGTATTACAAGGGCGGACGTGTAGCGGCTGTAGTGGTGGTACATGTCTTTGGAAACATGGCCGATATGGAAGCCATCATGAAGGTGGCCTTAACCTTCAATTTAAAGGTTATTGAGGATGCAACGGAAGCACTTGGAACGCATTATACACATGGTAAATATGCCGGTAAATACGCCGGAACCATCGGCGATTACGGAGCATATTCCTTTAACGGCAATAAAATCATTACGACAGGCGGCGGCGGAGCGGTAACAGCCAATACAAAAGAGGATGTTGACCACTTGAGATTTTTGTCCACACAGGCAAAGACGGATGCTCATTTTTATATACACGACGAAGTGGGCTATAATTACAGAATGACCAATCTTCAGGCGGCACTTGGAGTGGCTCAGATGGAAGAGCTGCCTGAGTTTATTCTTAGGAAGCAGAGAAACTACGAGCTGTACAAAGAACTGTTTTCAGATTATGAACTATGCAGCGTACTTCCCTTCAGAGAGGGAACATGCTCCAACAAGTGGTTTTATTCACTGCTGCTTAACAGGGAAAAGATCAAAGCTTCAATGAGAGAAATAATTAATGAGTTGGATAAGAGAGGAATCCAGACCAGAGCCATCTGGGGACTTATCAACGAGCAGAAGCCGTATCTGATGGAAGAATGCTATAAGCTTGAGAAAGCACCTTATTATGCCGAGCGTATATTAAATATTCCTTCGAGTACACAGATTACCGAAGAAGAAATCAGATATGTGGCAGAAAAGGTCAAAGAGGTATTAACTTTATTTGCAAATTAATTAAAGATTAGCATAAGGGAGCAATTAATATAAATGTTTGATTTGGACAAATTCATCGGACAATATGTCACCAAAAGAGAAAAAAGTATGTTTGACAGGGATATCGAAGAAAATGCAGATATTCTGTCTGAAAAGATAAAGGGCAAGACCGTGCTGGTTATAGGCGGAGCCGGTTCAATAGGCTCATCCTTTATCAGAGCAATACTGCCGTTTAAACCGGCTTCACTTGTGGTTGCAGACTATAATGAAAATGCATTAGCAGAGCTGACCAGAGATTTAAGGTCTACCAAAGGGATGTACATGCCGGATGAGTATCTGCCTTACCCTATGGATTTTGCTTCACCTGTTTTTGAGAAAATGTTTAAGAAGCACGGTGGCTTTGACATTGTCGGCAATTTTTCTGCGCATAAGCACGTGCGCTCTGAAAAAGACATTTATTCCGTGGAAGCGCTGCTTCAGAATAATGTATTGCATGCCAAAAAACTGTTGGATTTACTTGCAGAATATCCCCCGGAGGAATATTTTTGTGTATCAACGGATAAGGCGGCCAATCCGGTGAATATCATGGGCGCGAGCAAGCGAATAATGGAGGATGTCATTTTTACTTATTCGGACAGATTTCCGGTTAAGACAGCAAGATTCGCAAATGTGGCATTTTCAAACGGTTCACTCCCGGCAGGCTTTTTGGCACGAATTCAAAAGCTTCAGCCGATAAGCGCACCTTCTGATGTTAAAAGATATTTTGTTTCACCCAAGGAGAGTGGGCAGATATGTATGCTTGCATGTATGTTGGGCAATAACAGAGAGATATTTTTCCCGAGATTGGAAGAAGAACAGATGATGACCTTTGATAAGATTGCCGTTGCCTTATTAAAGGAGCATGGATTTGAAATACGTGAATGCGGTTCCGATGAGGAAGCTATCGATGCAGCCGCGGAATTGAAAAAGGGGAATAAAATTTATCCTGTTCATTTTTCTGCTTCGAATACATCGGGCGAAAAGCAATATGAGGAATTCTATACAGACATGGAAACAGTTGATCTAAAGCGACTAAATGCTTTGGGTGTTGTGACAGGAAAAGAAATTCCCGACAAAGCAGGGGTAGATAAATTGTTTAAGGCGTTGGAAGAGGAATTTGAGAAGGATACAGCAACAAAAGAAGAAGTAATCGACATCATAGCAAATTACCTTCCCAATTTTGAACACATTGAGGCAGGAAAATCCTTAGACAGCAAAATGTAATTAAGAAACCCTTAAGTAATTGCTAATTGTTTAAGGGTTTTTGTTGTATTATAATATTTGTGTTTAGGTACTAAATTTTGGAAAAGGAAGAAAACGGTTATGAGTAAATTGGCCATTTTTGGTGGAGAACCGGTTAGAAAAGAAAAAATATACTACGGACGTCAATTCATAGATGAAAGCGATGTCGCAGCAGTTCGCGAAACTCTGTTAAGCGATTTTATTACCTGCGGACCGAAGGTCTTAGAGCTTGAGAAAAAGCTTTGCGAGGTGACGGGCGCAAAGCACGCCGTTGTGGTTTCAAACGGTACCGCTGCACTTCATCTGGCAGCAATGACTGCGAGCTTTGGACCCGGAGATGAAGTAATTGTAAGCTCGATTACCTTTGCGGCTTCAGCAAATTGCGTATTGTATTGCGGTGCGACTCCGGTTTTTGCAGATATTAATCCTGAAACCTACAATGTAGACCCTAAATCAATACGTGAACATATAACGGACAAAACTAAGGGCATAGTTGCCGTCGATTTTACGGGGCAGGCTGCGGAGCTGGATGAAATCCGTGCCATAGCAAGGGAATATAATCTTGTTCTCATTGAGGATGCGGCACATTCAATCGGTACAAAATATGATGGAAAACCGGTCGGAAGCATTGCAGACATGACAACCTTCTCGTTTCATCCCGTTAAGACTGTTACCGCGGGTGAAGGTGGAGCGATTACCACAAACGATGATGCAATGTATAAGAAGCTTTTGCTACTTCGCTCTCACGGTATAACACGAAACATCGATGAAATGGTTAATAAAACCGATGCCTTATGGTATAACGAGCAGGTGATGCTTGGATATAATTACAGAATGACCGATTTTCAGGCCGCTTTATTGATAAGTCAGCTTGGAAAGCTTGAGAGGTTTTCGGCACGACGCAAGGAAATTGTTAAAAAATACGACGAAGTCTTTTCAAAGATGCCTGAGTTACAGGTTCAGCGTGAGATAGACAAATCAGATACAACAAGGCATCTTTATGTTATCAGGCTTAGGCTTGACAAGCTAAACTGCGACCGCCGACAGTTCTTTGACGCATTATACGCAGAAAATACCTGCCCTCAGGTGCATTATCTTCCGGTTTATTGGCATTCGTATTATGAATCCCTGGGTTACAGGAAGGGGTTGTGCAAAAATGCGGAGGATTATTATATGACCAGTATGAGTATTCCTCTTTATCCTTCACTTACGGATGAGGATGTAGAGGATGTTATCAGAGCTGTTAAGAAGGTAGTGGAGTATTACAGAAAATAAAGGAGTTTGCCGTGGATAGAGAAAGAATCGATAAATTCACAGGAAATGACAGTATTACCGTAGTAGATGCCATGAGCAAAATTGACGTAAATTCCGGGGGCATTTTATTTATCACGGACAGCAAAGGAAAGCTTGCAGGCTGTGTTACGGATGGAGATATCAGAAGATGGCTTTTAAAAACCGGTGACCTGACGGCTACCATTACGAAAGCAATGTCTTCAAAGCCGTTATATCTGTCAAAAAAGGATGCAGGCCGTGCAGAGGCAGTTATGGTAGAGAATACGGTAACTGCAATGCCCATTGTAGATGAAGAGGGGCGGATATGCGATATTATTGTCCTGTCAGATACAGAGCAGGTTCAAAAGGTTAAATGCCACGACAATCTTAAAGGTATTCCCGTTGTTGTCATGGCGGGCGGGAAAGGAACAAGATTATATCCCTATACCAAAATTCTCCCAAAACCTCTCATCCCCATTGGCGATACACCGATAATCGAACGTGTAATTGATGAGTATTGTAAATACGAGATAGACCATTTTTATATGACGGTCAATTATAAGAAGGGAATGATTCGTTCATATTTTTCGGATCTTGCCCCTGATTATGAGATAACGTATATCGAAGAAAACAAACCCTTAGGTACAGGCGGAAGCATTAAGCTGATAGAGGAGAAATTCGACAGACCGTTATTTGTCACTAATTGTGATGCGCTAATTATTGCAGACTACGGGAATATTTATGACTATCACCGTAAAACAGGCAATGCGGTTACAATTGTTTCAGCCCTGAAAAATGTGACTGTTCCCTATGGAGTATTACATAGTGGCGAAGACGGAGAAGTGATTTCCATGGAGGAAAAGCCGACGCTTTCGTATTTTATTAATACAGGAATGTATGTGATAAATCCCGAGGTTATTGAACTTATACCGGATGATGAGATGTTTCATATGACACAGCTTGTCGAAAAGGTTATGCAAAAAGGTGATAAGGTTGGCATGTATCCTATATCGGAGGATTCCTTCCTCGATATGGGCGAATTAAAAGAAATGAGACGAATGGAAGAAAAACTCCATATTGTAACGGAGTGAGTATTGAGGTAGAAATGAAAAGACTTTATGTAGCAATGTATCACTATACAAGAGATTTATCAAAGAGCAGGTATCCGAGGATAAAAGCCTTGGATTTACCTTTGTTTCGGGAGCAGATTGAATACATGAGCAGTCATTTTAATATTGTTACGATGGAGCAGGTTATGGCTGCAACCGAAGGCAAATGTGATCTACCGGACAATGCACTGTTGCTTACGTTTGACGATGGCTATGCAGATAATTATACTTTTGCATTGCCGATACTGGAAGAATTCGGAGTGCAGGGCTCCTTCTTTATTCCCGTTAAGACATTTACCGCACACAAATTATTAAATGTTAACAGAGTTCATTATATTCTTGCATGTGCGGATTCGAGTCGATTACTTAAGGACGTCTTGGAACGCATGGATTATTACAGGGGCAGTGAGTTTGATTATCCGAGCACACAGGAGCTATGGAATAAATATGCGACAGCTTCCAGATTTGACGGAAAAGACATTGTTTTTATTAAGAGAATGCTACAAACGGTTTTGCCGGAAGAACTTCAAATTAAAATAGCCGAAGAACTGTTTGAGAAATATGTCGGAATATCCGAAGAACATTTGGCATATGAACTGTATCTGACAGAAGACCAGATAAAAAGCATGAAGAGAAGAGGTATGCATATAGGTATTCACGGATATGACCATTACTGGCTTGCAAATCTTCCCACACAGAAAATGAAGGAAGACATTGCTCAGTCTTTGGAAGCATTGGACGGAATTATTGACAGGAGGCAATGGGCAATAGCATATCCTTACGGCAATTACAATGATGAAGTGCTTAAATATATTAAGAAACAGGGCGCATGTATAGGTTTTACAACAGAGGTTGAAATTGCTGACCTTGGTAAACACAATGCTTTGACATTGCCCAGACTTGACTGTAATGATTTCCCTCCCAAGAGTGAGAATTATAAGAAAATGTAACAGAAGGATTTGCTTATGACGAGTGACATAATCAACAGAATTCAAGAGCTTGATTTTTCAAAAGAGTTTATTGTCGATGATATATTAAGCCATAATTACAGCTATAACGAGTTTTTTGATAAAGCGTTAGCAATGTCAAAGTATATTAATGAGCATGTAACGGGTAAAAGCATTATTGCGGTGATGGAAAATTCCTTTAATTTGGCGTTATTGTATTTCGCAGTAATGTTTACGGACAAGAGAATAATGGTCATTGACCCACAAAAGGGTAAGGACGAGATATGTTCCATATTATGTGAAATTGAGCCCACATGTATTTTTTATGATGAGGAGCTTTTGCCTGAAGGAACAAATCCCCATAAGAGACTGATTTATCCTGATATAAACGGAAATGTTTTTGATTGTGAAAATATAAAGGATATGGTTATTTCAGGCCTTAAAATGCGTGATGAAAACAGCCCCTATCTGGTGACCTTTACATCGGGTACCAGCGGAGTTACGAAGGGGGTAGAGCATACCGCAGATAATCTCTTTTTGACTGCTCTTGCATTGGAAGAAAGGGTGGGTGTAAATGGTGGCAGCTTTTTGCACGTCATGCCTATGACATATATGGCGGGCATATTAAACTCGTTGATATATCCCTTTATCATTGGAGACAGGATAATAATTACCGCCAGGTTTTCTATTTTTTCTGCCAGAAATTTTTGGACTAAGGTAATCAGATACGGAATCGATTTGTTCTGGCTGTCGCCTGCCATGTTAATGATGATTGACAGGATGGACCGTAAGAATGACGGAGAGAACTATTGCAGGGAGCATGAAATGACATTCCTCATAGGTACGGCGCCGTTAACAAACGAACTGAGAATGAAATTTAACACAAGATACGGGGTAAATGTTTCAGCCAGTTACGGCTTGTCTGAAACACTGTTCGTTTCCGTAGAAACGAAAGAATCCAAGAAAAAATCAGTAGTAAACTGTGTGGGTGAACTCTTACCGGGGGTAGAATTCAGATTTTCGGGCAGCGGAGAAATGTATATACGCGTTCCCTGGATGTATTTGGGATATACAAATGAGAATACTGACGAATATTTTGACGGAGAATATTACAAATCGGGTGACCTTGCTAAAATCGAAAATGATTGTTTATATATTACCGGGAGAAGCAAGGATTTGATAATCAAGGGTGGAATGAATATCAGCCCGATACTTATAGAAAATGTAATATATAAAAATCAAAAAATCCTTGAAAATGTAGTGGTTGGTGTAAAGGATGAGACAGGTGAAGAGAAAATATGTTGTTTTTACGTGCTCAAGGATGAATCGGATGAAATAAGCGAACTTGAAGCAGGATTAAAAAAACAGGTTTTAGAGGAACTTGGAAAAAACTATTCTGTTGACTATCTATGGAAGCTTAAAGAAATTCCAAGAAATATAAACGGAAAAACAGATAAGAATGTCTTAAGACAAATGTGGGAGACGCAATATGCCAAATAACCAAAAAATAATGGATGTTACTCTGCGGGACGGCAGCTATGCCATAAACTTTCAATATTCGGAATACGATACGGAAAATATATGCACAAAGCTTTATGAAGCAGGAATGGAATACATTGAAATTGGACATGGTGTCGGATTGGATGGAAGTTCTACCCAAAATGGCATTGCACTTTGTTCGGATGAAGAATATCTTGCGGCAGCAAAGAGAAGCGTACCGGATGCAAAGTACGGAATGTTTTGTATCCCGACTTATGCTAAATTGGATTCATTAGATAAACTGAAGGAATATGGAGCATCATTTGTAAGGGTCGGCTCAAATGTCACCGAAGTTGAATCAACTCAAAAGTATATAGCCAAAGCAAAAGCGTTGGGGCTTGAGGTAATGGCTAATTACATGAAATCGTATGTTGTATCTCCCGATGAGTTTGCAGAGAATGTTAGGAAATCAGAAAGCTATGGGGCGGATGTCGTATACATAGTTGATTCAGCCGGCAGCATGGGAAGAAGAGAGATAGAAAGTTATTTTGAGGCTGTAAAGAAAGTGAGCAATATCAAAATAGGTTTTCACGGGCATAATAACTTAGGTTTGGCAGTAGCAAATTCATTATATGCACTTGAGCTTGGTTTTGATATGGTGGATGCATCACTTTTGGGAATGGGAAGAAGTGCAGGAAATGCCGCGACAGAGCTTTTGTTAGGCAATCTTATGCGCGAAGGAGAAGGAAAGCAGTATGATTTAAAGAAGCTTCTCGACTGCGCCGAAAAATATGTGCGCCCTTTGTGGAAGCATAAAGCAAATGCGCTTGATTTGTATTGCGGAATAGCGCAGTTTCATACAAGCTACATTAAATACATTCAGAAATATGCAACGAAATACCATGTTAATCCTTTGGATTTAATACTTAAATATTCCGAATATGATAAGGTAAACATGGATGAAAATAAGCTTTGCGAGATTGCAACAGGAATGGAAAAAGACGAAAATTGCAATATGACGGAATTTGGATTCAATGAGTATATCGGAAGCGAACAGAAGAATTAGAAAAGGGCAATTTGGATGGTTATTAAGTTTGATCATATTTCGTATGTGTTAGACAAAAGAAAAAAGCAGGATGTGTTGAACTCGTTGGGTGAACCTGTTTTTTCGGAAATTGATTTAGAGAATATAAGTATTAAAAAGCAATTGATGCATTCTTTTTTTGATTCTCACGATTTGTATTTCTTTGAGGGTGATTATCCCACGGAATACATTTTTTATGATGAGGTTAATGGAGTAAGTACTATTCAAAAAGAGGATAATGTCATTTACGGAAGCTATTCCGACATAGAACAGGCCAAAGCCTTCCTGACAGCGCTTTTCGGTAAAAAGGTCAGCGAGGACGGTGAATTGCTCAAATGCAATATGAAGGGTGTTTTGGACTCAAGGGATTACCCGCTTGTTCTTGAATATTCGGATAATCTGGCAGAACCCTATCTGGATGACGAGGGATACGGAATTGTGACGGTTTTGGTAAATTCGGAACCTAAAAGCTTTCCTGATGGCTGTATATATACACAAAAAGAGGCATTGGTTGTAAACGGAAAGCAGTTGGAGATATGCTTTGCCAAATCTTTATATACAAATATAATTTTTGAAATTATAAAAATAGCTC
This sequence comes from Lachnospiraceae bacterium, assembly GCA_045627085.1. Classification (GTDB taxonomy): domain Bacteria; phylum Bacillota; class Clostridia; order Lachnospirales; family Lachnospiraceae; genus RGIG10340. The sequence continues at coordinate 147,108 of JAZQNB010000021.1, forward strand.
AAAATTAGTAAGTAAACTGTTACGGGAAGGACAAAATAGAGATGATATATGATTTGTCATACAATATAGAAGAGAATATGCCTACCTGCGGTACACCGTGGCATCAGAAAGTGGAAATAACCCATTTAGGTAAGATAGATACAGTTGGAAGAAATACTCAAAGGATAGTACTTGGCTCTCATACGGGAACTCACATGGATGCACCATATCATTTTATTGAAGACGGAATTACCATGGAGGCTTTGGACATTAACCTGATGTGGGGTAACATCACCGTAGTTGATTTTCGAAATAAACGTCAGGGCGATGTGGTTACGCTTGATGATGTAAAGAAAATAGAGGTAAAGGAAAGACTTCTTTTTGTTTTTGGCTGGTATCACAATTGGAAGACCGACGATTTTTACAAGGACTTTCCGTATTTTGAAACTGATGCTGTCAAGTATTTGTTGAATGGCGGAATGAAGGTTATGGCTATGGATACACCTTCGCCGGACAATGGAAATGCGATAAAGGTTATTGGCGAGTGTGATTCTCCCAATCATTTGATGCTATTAAAAAGCAAAGCTTTTGTAATTGAATATCTGTGCAATACCGATGTATTAGTTGGCGGGAAGGAATATGAGATGATTTCTTTGCCGTTAAAAGTAAAGGGCTCTGACGGCAGCCCGGCCAGAGTGTTGATAAAGGAGATTTAATTTATATGAAAAAAGAATTTGTACTTGAATGGTTTGAAAAAAACAGCACCATGACACGTGAAGAATTGGAAAATAATTTAGAGATAAATTATTTGGAAGAAGGACTGATAGATTCATTCGGCTTTTTGGAATTGATTTCAGCCTGTGAAGAACAATTGGGTATTTCGTTTAATGATGATGATTTTGCTAATGATGAAATGTTTACGTTAAGCGGACTGATTGCAACTTTAGAAGAATATTAAATTATTGACAGGGATGGACGGACTATTGGGTAACAGATTTGATGATAAATACGACATCAGGCTTGCTAAATATGATGAAATTCCGATGATAATGGAATTTATTGACACCTATTGGAGAAAGGGACATATTTTAGCTGTTAACAGAGACTTTTTTGAGTATGAGATGGTTGTTGACGGAAAAGTAAATTTCCTGATCGCAAGGACTCTTGATACGGGAGTGATTGAAGGTGTTTTGGGCTTCCTGCCCTGCTCCGAGGACAAAGAAAAGCTGGATATCTGGGGCGTTATCTGGAAGACAATACCGGGTGCAATGCCGATGCTGGGAATGGAATTAAAGAAGAGACTGATGCTTATTACCGGTGCCAGAACAGATTTGGGTGTCGGTGCAAATTCAGGCACTTCTGTTCCGTTGCTTGGAAGAATATATCATTACTATACTGCCAGGATGAAGCATTATTACAGATTAGCTGACAGGAAGGATTATTCAATAGCCAAAGTAGATAACCCACTTATTCCAAGCTACAAAAATATAAATCCCATCGAAGTGTCGGAATTGAAAAAAGCTGATGAATTAAAGGCCTTTTACGATTTTAGTAAAGAACCGCAGACACTTCCTTACAAGGACTTTTGGTACTATAATAAGAGGTTTTATAAGCATCCTATATACAGTTATTGCGTATGGGGACTTGAACGGGGAAACGACAGGGCAGTTATCGTTACAAGAAAGCAGGTCTGCAATGGCAACAGTGCCATTAGAATTGTGGATTTTATTGGAAAAGAGGATATATTGGCGGATGCCGGTTCTTTCTTTGATTCTTTCTTAAAAGAGAATGAATATATCGACTTTTATTTTGACGGAATAGATGAAAATTTGCTTAAAGAAGCGGGAATGTTAAGTACAGATGACAGCTCAAACATTATTCCCGACTATTTTAATCCGTACGAACAGACTAATGTTGATATTTATGTAGATTGTTCAAATAAAGACAGAAGAAGCCTTTTCTTTAAGGCAGATGGAGATCAGGACAGACCCAATTAATTTAAAAGGGAGCAGAGAATGGAAAAGATAGTGCTTATCGGTTTTGGCGGTCATGCAAGAAGTGTAGCAGACTGTATCACGCGTATGGGTAAATACGATATTGCAGGCTATACAGATATAAATAAGTCGGATGCGGACAACGGCTATGCATATCTTGGAACCGACAAAGAATTGAAGGCTATATTTGAAAGTGGTGTTGAAAACGCTGTTGTGACCATAGGTCAGATAGGAACCGATGTCAATCGGCACAAGATATACGAGCAGCTCAAAACCATTGGATTTCGGCTTCCGATAATTGCTGATCCATCCGCAATTATAGCGGAAAGTGCGCACATAAGTGAGGGTACTTTTATTGGAAAAGGGACAATTATTAACAGCAATGCAAGTATTGGAAGAATGTGTATAATCAATACGGGTGCACTGATAGAGCATGACAATAAGATAGGAGATTTCTGCCATATTGCCGTAAGAGCCGTACTTAGCGGAATGGTCAGTGTTGGCGACAATAGCTTCGTAGGTGCAAACGCTACGATAATACATGGCATTACCCTCGGCAGAGAGGTTGTAATAGGAGCAGGATCAACAGTAATACATAATGTTAATGATAATGAAGTGAGGTATGGACTTGTCAGGGAGTAGGACGTTAATTATTGCCGAAGCAGGCGTAAATCATAACGGAGATTTGGGAATTGCAAAGCGTCTGGCACTTACTGCTAAAGAATGCGGCGCGGATATAGTTAAATTTCAGACAGCCAAGCTTGAAGCGTTGGTATCAAAATTTGCCGAAATGGCCGAATACCAAAAGGACAACATAGGCAAAGAAATGAGCCAAAGGGAGATGCTTTCCAAGCTTTTACTTTCATATGAAGATTTTGTGGAATTAAGCGAGTATTGTAAAAATATCGGAATTAAGTTTTTGTCCACTCCGTTTGATATTGAGAGTATTGAATTCTTGGAAGGCTTAGGCTGCGACATTTGGAAGATACCTTCCGGCGAGATAACCAATCTGCCATATCTTGAGAGAATTGCGGCAACGCATAAGGATATCATTTTGTCGACGGGAATGTGTGAACTGCCGGAGGTTGTCGATGCCATAAAGGTATTGCGGGAAAACGGATGCGGCAATATAACGCTGCTTCATTGCACTACACAATATCCGACTCCTTACAGCGATGTCAATTTGAACGCAATGCTTACGCTTAAGGATACCTTTGGCTGCCCGGTGGGTTATTCCGACCACACGAAAGGAATAGAGATACCGATTGCTGCCGTGGCCATGGGAGCAAAAGTGATAGAAAAACACTTTACGCTTGACAAAAATATGGAAGGCCCTGACCATAAGGCCAGCCTTGAACCTGATGAATTGAAAGCAATGGTTGACTCTATTAGGAACATTGAAAATGCTTTCGGGGATGGAATAAAGAAACCTGTTCCTTCCGAAATAGCAAATAAAGCTGTGGCAAGAAAGAGTATTGTTGCCAAAACAGATATCAAAAAGGGTGAAATATTCACAGACCAAAATCTTACGACAAAGCGCCCCGGAAACGGCATGTCGCCAATGCTTTGGCATGAAGTGTTGGGAAAGACGGCACAAAGAGATTTTGCCCAAGATGAATTGATTGAGATGTAGATTATGAAGAAAATAGCGGTTGTGACCTCAACAAGAGCAGAATTCGGTTTGCTTTTACCGGTGATTTTGGAGTTGAGAAAATATGAGAATGAAAAACTGAATATTGAGGTTATAGTAACGGGTACTCATTTGTCACATGAATATGGCTATACCATTGATGAAATAAACAGATCCGGAATCAGAGTGGATGAGCAAATTAAAATTCCTGTTGATTCAGAGAATGCATGTGATATTTCCGTAAATCAGGCGGATACTTTAGTGAAATTCACAAGATTGTTTGCCGATAAGAAATATGACGGCATTGTGATTTTGGGAGACCGCTATGAAATGCTGTGTGTGGCAATTGCTGCAGGAAACACTCACACACCAATATTCCATTTGTGTGGCGGCGATACTACGGAAGGCGCAATGGACGAATGGATCAGACATTCCATTACCAAGATGAGTTATCTTCATTTTCCTACTAATGAGGAAAGCAGAAAAAGGATAATACAGCTCGGAGAAGCACCGGAACGCGTATTTAATTATGGCTCGACAAGCATAGATAATATTTTAAACAGAGCGAAAAAGACTAAAGCCGAAGCACTTTCAGACATCGGTTTGTCGGATTGCCGCTATGCGATATGCACATATCATCCTGTTACGATGGAAAAAGGAGATGTGGACCGTGACATATTCGAATTTGTTGAGGCTATAAAAGCATTTCCGGATATTCAATTCATAGTGACAAAGTCAAACGCCGATTGTGGCGGAGCAAGAATAAATGAAATCCTGGATGAAGCCGAAAAGACGGTGGATAACCTCCATGTATTTACTTCACTTGGAGTAGAGCGCTACCTATCACTTATGAAAAGCGCGGAGTTTGTTTTAGGCAATTCCTCCAGCGGGATAATTGAGACTCCGGCCTTTAAGATTCCGACGGTAAATATCGGGGACAGACAGCGCGGAAGATTGCAGAGTGAGAGCATAATTAACTGCGAACCTGACAAGGCGGGCATAGTATCCGCTATTTCAAATGCACTTGACAAAGCTTTTAAAGATAGATGCCTAAAGGTGGTAAGTCCCTACGGAGACGGGCATGCTGCAGAAAATACAGCAAAAAAGATTGTTGAAATCGTTCTTGGCGGTTCGATTGATTTAAAGAAAAAATTCTATGATTATGAGGCGTAATTAATGAATATTTTGGTGATTGGCCTTGGCTCAATGGGCAAACGAAGAATAGGCCTGATAAAGGATATGTTCCCGGAAACCGGGCTATACGGTGTAGACGGAAGAGAAGACAGAAGAAATGAAGCAGCTGTAAAATTTGGCATGGAGTGTGTTGCTTCAATAAGTGAAGCAGCACAAAGATATGATATAGATTCGGCTTTTGTATGTACATCGCCTTTGTCTCATAATGCAATTATAAAGGAATGTCTGGAGCATAAGTGGAATGTATTTACCGAGCTCAATCTTGTGGAGGACGGATATGAAGAAAATATCGCTCTTGCAAAACAAAACGGATGCGTTCTGTTCCTTTCTTCAACATTCTTTTACAGAGAAGAGATCAGATATATAAGAAGTAAGGTTGATAACGGCAGAAAATGGAATTACATCTATCATATCGGACAGTATCTTCCCGATTGGCATCCCTGGGAAAATTATAAGGATTTCTTTGTCGGCGACAAAAGAACAAATGGCTGCCGCGAGATAATGGCAATCGAACTTCCCTGGATTACAAAGACCTTCGGCGATGTTACTGACATCAAAGTAATATCTGACAAAATGACCGGGCTTAAGATAGACTATAATGACAACTACATGATTTCACTGACACATTCAAACGGAAACAAGGGAACACTTGTAGTGGATGTAGTTTCACCGGTGGCTGTCAGAAGACTTGAAGTGTATGCAGAGGAAAAGTATTTGCAGTGGTCAGGAACACCCGACTCTTTGTGCGAATATGACAAAGAACAGGATAAGCTTGTAGCTGTTTCACTAAACGAGAAGGAAGAGCATAAGGACGGATACAGGGCCTTTGTAGTAGAGAATGCGTATAAAAATGAGATACGTGAATTTATGGATGTAGTATTAAAAGGCAAAGAACAGGTTTACGGTTTTTCTGAGGATTTAAAGGTTTTGAGACTCATCGACCGAGTGGAGGCGTAAGGCTTGGACAGTTTAAAGGTATGTTTTATAGGTGTAGGTTCTATAGCCAAAAGGCACATAAAGAACTTATGCACCATATGTGACAGGGAAAAAATAAAATTGCAGACTGATGTCATAAGGCGAACTCCTGTGTTAGGAAATGAGCCTGTATTCGACAGAATAGATCACGTATACAGCTCTTTTTTAGAGATTACGGATAGCTATGACGCTGTTTTTATAACCAATCCAACAAAATGCCACATTGATACATTGATTAATGCGGCACCCTTCGGAAAGAATTTTTTTATTGAAAAACCGGTAGCCTCCATGAATCAGCTGGAGGCAGCAGCAGACTTTAAACAGAAGCCGGGGGTTGTATATTACGTTGCCTGTCCGCTCAGATATAATGCAGTTATTCAATATATTAAGGACAATGTAAAGCCGGAGGACGTATTTTCAGTAAGGGCAATTTCCTCGAGTTATCTGCCGGACTGGAGACCGGGGCAGGATTACAGGGATACCTACAGTGCTCACAGGGATTTGGGCGGGGGAGTATCCATCGACCTTATTCATGAATGGGATTATTTAACCTATCTGTTTGGAAAGCCTTTAAGCGTAGAATATATGGGGGGCAAAATATCCGATTTGGAAATTGACAGTGATGATTATGCACTTTATATGGCAAAATATCCGGATAAGACATTGGAGCTTCATTTGGATTATTTTGGGCGCAAGACTATCAGAGAAGTAACGCTTTATACAAAGGATGATACTATTGTCGGAGATATTGCGGGGAATAAAATACATTTCTTAAAATCCGGCAAAACCATTGAATTTAACGAAGAACGTGACGATTATCAGATACGTGATCTGGAATACTTTTTAGGACTTATCGGAAATAAAGAGGATGAAAGCTGCGGAATTCAGCATGCAATAGATGTACTTAGATTAACTCAGGGAGAATTGTAATGAATATATTGTTTACCATATGCGGAAGGGCAGGCTCTAAGGGAATTAAAAATAAAAATATCAGGGAATTTAATGGAAAGCTTTTGCCCTATTACAGCATTTCAGTTATTGATTTGTTCCTAAAAAGAACAACGCTTAATATTTCATATGATATCGTGGTTAACACCGACAGTAAGGAATTAATGGACATAATGAAGAAAAACAATCTTCGTGATGTGGATATCATAGAAAGAGATGAAAAGCTTGGTGGAGACAGCGTCGGTAAAATAGCTGTTATCTTGGACTGCCTTAATCAGATGGAGGAAAGAAGGAGGACTCATTACGATATGGTAGTTGATTTGGATATAACATCTCCGCTTCGAACGGTAGCTGATTTGGAAGGCCTTATTAAAACTCATATGGAAAAAGGAGCGGATGTTACCACCTCGGTGGCTACCGCGAGAAGAAATCCGTATTTCAATCAGGTCATGAAAACCTCGCACGGCTATAAAAAGGTTATTGAGTCAAATTATACCGCAAGGCAGCAGGCACCTGAGATATTCGATATGAATGCTTCGTTGTATGCTTATAAGCCCGAATACCTGAAAACCGGCAAGGGAGTGCTTGAAGGCTATGTAGAGTGCATTGAAATGTATGATACGGGAATACTTGATTTGGACCATGAGAATGATTTTGAGCTAATGGAAATAATATCCGCTTATTTAATTGACAGAAAAGAAGAATTCAGAGAAGTATATCAGAATATTAAGTGAAGAGAGTAACGATATGATTTATGATGCAGATAAATGTCATAAGCTTGTGGAGCATCAGCTGAGCAGTTTTTTTATTGATTTTAACAGCGATGTCATAAGGAAAAATGTTCCGATAGCTTTAGATATGATGGAAGAAAATTATTTAAGCAGCGCGGACATAAGGAAAAACAAAGACGGGAAGGCTATTTTTTCACCGTTGTTTTCCTGCACCTGGGCAGTATTTTTGCACAGACTGTCAAAGCTGTGTGCAAATGACGGGGCAACCGAAGAAGCGGATATGCTTTATTATTTAAATAAGATAATGAATTCGGTTGACTGGTATCACGGAATTGAGCTTCCGGTTCACTTTTGCGCAGAGCACCCGCTGGGCTCGGTTTTAGGTAGAGCCAAATACGGAGACTTTTTCTATATATACCAGGGAGTAACAGTTGGAGGGGTAATAAAAAATGGTGATACCATATATCCCCGTCTCGGAAACAGAATACTAATGTATGCAAACTCTTCAATAATAGGAGATTGCAGCATAGGAAATAATGTAATTGTAACAGCCAACACGCATATAGTAAATTGTGATATACCGGATAATTCGATGGTGTTTGGCAGTTCGAAGAATATTGTGATTAAAAAAAGAAGTGCTGAAGAATTGAATGAGCATTTTGACGTCATATGGAAACCGTTTTAGCTATTTGTTGCTTTGTTCAGACTATAATTTCTTAACCTCGGAGGATACAAATGAGATATTGTGTGAAATGCACCATGCCTGATACACGCCCGGGAATTACTTTTGATGAAAATGGAGTTTGCTGTGCATGCAACCATTATGAAGCACGAAATAGGGTTGATTGGGCTGCAAGATGGAAGGAGTTAGAGGCCCTTTGCGATAAATACAGAGGGTGTAACGGACCCGGACAATATGATTGCGCTGTTGCCGTATCGGGAGGAAAGGATTCCCATTTTCAGGTTTATATCATGAAGGAAGTAATGCATATGAACCCGATTTTGTTTTCCGTGGAGGATAATTTCCCCATGACCGAGGCAGGACAGCATAATATTAAGAATATCAGTGAGCAGTTCGGCTGCCCCATTATTTCTTACAAACCCAACATTAAGGCTCAGAAGATACTTATGCGTGCCATGTTTGAAAAATACGGAAAGGCCACCTGGTATCTGGACAGATATATATATACCTTCCCGTTACATATGGCACTCAAATTCAACACAATGCTATTGGTATATGGCGAGAATGTCAGCTATGAATACGGTGGAAGTGCGGGCGAAGAATCATATTCGGCGCGCGATCAGCTTAGCAATGGAGTTGCGGGCGGCATAAGTGAAGAGGAGATGTTAAGCTTTGGCGTATCGAAGGAGGACCTGGCTATGACACAGGCTCCCGACAAGGAGGATTTGGAAAGACTTGATCCTATATATTTAAGTTATTTTTTACAGTGGAATTCAGTCAAAAATTATGAGTTTGCCAAAAGCAGGGGATTCCATGATTTGTCCGGAGAATGGGACAGAACTCACCATGTGGAAAATTATGATCAGATTGATTCCAGAGCCTATCTGGTTCATTCCTGGCTTAAATATCCCAAGTTTGGGCATGCTGCCGCAACGGATTACACTTCACGATATATCCGTTACGGTATGATGAGCAGAGAGGAAGCGATTGAGCTTGTCAAAGAAAGAGACCATGCTTTGGACCCTCTCTGTGTCCGAGATTTCTGCGAATTTTGCGGATACACGCAGGAAGAGTTTTATGCAATTGTTGATAAACTGTATAACAGGGATATTTTCTACAAGGATGAGACCGGGAAATGGGTATTAAAGGATGCAATATATAACAAAGATATTCAATGAAATAAAAAGTAAAATTACAATTGAAGGTATAGTAAGGCTGTTGATAAGCCTTCTGTTTTGTTACGTGATAATATGTGGCAGAAACTATGAATTGGCAGAGTATCAGTCCATAAAGGACCAGGCTCTGTCAAAAGAGTTTTTGGCGCTGATAATTGTAGTATTTATACTGTGTAAGGTCAATATTATCAACCTGCAGTCACTGGCGGTAACATTAATCTATTTGCCCGTTGCATATTTATATGCGCGCAGATTCGTGCTTTCACCGGATTTGTTTCCAAGCATATTGGTTAATGCCCTAACGCAATGGTTTGTGCTAATGACAGTGACTGATATTTTTGTGCATGAAAGGTATAAGAATTTCCCTAAATATAAGCCCGTGCGGCTTTTCCTCTTTTTGGTCCTGTCACTTCTTATGATTGTGCATGGAGTTACCGGCAAGGACGGTTTTTATACTCTGGTGCCGATAGGCATGTTCCTTCTGATTTCCATGAGTCAGGAACAGTATGAGGAGCTGATAAGGTGCTTTTGTAACAGCTTCTTTTTGGCATTTATTTATTTTACGGCAGATTCACTCATCAGATTTCCGTATTCGGAAAATACTTACAGAGGAAGATATTCCGGATGCTTTTCAATGCCTGCATCAGCCGGGGTTGTAATAACCTGTTGTATCCTGATATGCATATACGGAATGATGACACATTATAAAAAAGGTGATTTTAAAAATCCGATTTTTATCATAAGTGCGGTTTGGCTTTCTTTGTGCATTATTTTTTCATTTTTTATTCAGGACAGAGCAATGTTTGTCGGATTTGCAGTATTAATTATTGTCTTTTTACTTCAAATAAGGAAAAAACTGTCACACAGGTTTAATATTATATTTTTATCGGTAATTATCGGTTTGGCGATTGCAGGTACGGTTACACTTGTATTATTGTCAAAACATGCGGAGGAGTTGTATTATTACTGGACGGTTCAGTCCTACGAAGGCGCAGGCATTAAAAGGATAATATCTAATTCCATGTGTCATCTGTTTGAGGGCCTTGGGGCTAAACCTATTGCGGATAATGTTATGCCCACTCCTTTTACCGGTATTTGGGGCCGGATTGATTTGATGAGCTCGGGACGACTTAATATTTGGAGGTCATTTATACAAAATACCGCCTTTGAGCCTCAGGGCACGTACGGAATTCCGGTGGACGATTATTTTGCTTTTGATGCTCATAACAAATATATCCAGACTCTGTATCAATATGGTTGGGTGACCGGCGGGCTGTATATCTTATTTAGATTTTTGGTGCTTGCAGACAGATTAAAGGCGTATCGCAATAACCACAGAAATTACGATTTGCTAATATCCATGTGGCTTATTGTATTTTTAAGCATATGGTGTTTTGAAAGCGCTGAGTTTATACTTCCGGCTCCCGCAAGTATTATGTTTTTGACGGTTCTTTTATATCCTTTTATAGTTGATATAGAGTGTGAAGATAAGAGCGGAATTTTGAAAAAATAATATTTTCTTTCGATTTCCTTTTCGATATTTTAAAAAAATGAGATTGAAATTTGCAATGAATTGTGTATAATTTTGAATGAAAATAACAAGAAACATCAAGCTTTCACAAGATATGCAATTAAATCTTATACGAAAGAGGAAAATTAAATGGGCAAGTATTTTGGTACAGACGGCTTTCGAGGTGAGGCTAACAAAGGACTTACGGCAGACCATGCTTACAAAATCGGAAGGTTTTTAGGTTGGTATTACAGACATGAGAATTCAGATGAACGTTCCCGCATCGTTATCGGAAAAGATACAAGACGTTCCTCTTATATGTTTGAATATGCTTTGGCGGCAGGTATTACCGCATCGGGAGCAGACGTTTATCTGCTTCACGTAACTACAACCCCTTCAGTGTCTTATGTGGCACGTACGGAAGGCTTTGACTGCGGTATTATGATTTCAGCCAGCCATAATCCATTCTATGACAATGGAATAAAGCTTTTAAACGGTGACGGCGAAAAGATGGATGAGGAAACAATTCTTAAAATCGAGGATTTCCTGGACGGAAAGGGCCCCGAGGTTCATTTCGCAGAGCGCGATGCTATAGGCTGTACGGTAGATCATTCTGCAGGACGTAACCGTTACATCGGATATCTTATTTCATTGGCGACCCGTTCATATAAAGAGAAAAAGGTTGCGCTCGATTGTGCAAACGGCAGCTCATGGATGATAGCAAAGAGCGTTTTTGATGCGCTTGGAGCAAAGACTTATGTAATTAATAACAATCCTGACGGCCTTAATATCAATATGAATGCAGGTTCTACTCACATAGAGGGACTTCAGAAATACGTAATAGACAACGGATGTGATGTCGGCTTTGCATTTGACGGAGATGCTGACAGATGCTTATGTGTTGACGAAAAGGGCAATGTCGTAGACGGTGATGCCATTATATACATATACGGTTGCTACTTAAAGGACCGCGGCAAGCTTCTCGGCAATAAGGTTGTTACGACCATTATGAGTAATTTCGGTCTCTACAAGGCTCTTGATGACAAGGGAATAGAGTATGAGAAGACTGATGTAGGCGACAAGTATGTTTGGGAGAATATGGCTGCAAACGGCTATAGACTCGGCGGAGAACAGTCCGGACATATTATTTTCAAAAAATATGCAACTACAGGTGACGGAATCCTTACAGCCATCAAGATGATGGAGGTAATGCTTGAAAAGAAGATGACTCTTTCAGAGCTTGCTGCTCCTTATAAGATTTATCCTCAGGTGCTTGTAAACGTCCGCGTTAAAGACAAGGCAGCCGTAATCGGTGATGCTGATATCATGAATCGCGTGGATGCCATCAATAAGGAAATGGGTTCAGACGGCCGTGTACTTCTTCGTAAGAGCGGAACAGAGCCAGTCATTCGTGTAATGAGTGAGGCTTCCCGAAAAGAAACCTGCGAGAAGTATGTGAATGAATTGGTTGAAATGATTAAAGCAAAAGGCTACGAAGCATAAAAAGCAGATAAATACATAAAAAATTAAGATTAAGACGTGTCGATTTTCGGCACGTCTTATTGCTTATTTACATATAAAAATGATATAATATTCAATGTATGCGATGAAATCAGATAGTAAAAG
>JAZQNB010000022.1:0-2919 GCA_045627085.1 Lachnospiraceae bacterium
TGGGACGTGGCTGCGAGGCTGTTAGGCCGGGATGCAGTTGTGGAGCCGGTAGACCGCGGTGCGGTTGCGAGGCTGGTGGAAGCGCCGCGCGCGAAATTTACAGCTGGTCCTGACTGCCGCCGTAAACGACTGCTAAAGTTAAGCTTTTTCACGGAAAAAAGAAAATTCCGCGGTGCGGAAGGTGCGGCAGGGCGGCGGCGGGGCTGGGCGATTTGTCATAGGGTAGATATTGTTGGGCAGGTATTATTGGATGTAATAGGTGTGCCGGCATAGGGCCGGCCATGGATGTCGATGGCGCTCGGCCACTGGAATCTTCGACATCTTTTCGCAAAGGTCTTTTCGATACAGGAAAGCTCTAGTGCTCAGCCGGCACTCCCCTATCCGCATTTCCGGCAATAATGTTTATTGATTTGTACTATTATGCCAAATCATATCTGCGGAATCAACAAAATAATAATCACGCCCTTCTATACAATCAGGAGAAATCGTGAAAGATGGACGTATCTTCATATTAATTGGATTAATGCCACTCAATTTCATTGGGCATAATTCAACTTTATCAAAAATAGTTTCTTTCAGCCCATTAATAAAGAAATCCTGACGAGCCTTTCCGACAAATCTATATTTGTCCCTTATGCTGAAAGGAATAATGAAAAGAGTAAACACACCAGCAATATAGATAATAGCCCAGCAGTATGGTAACTCCTTTGCATTATGCTTCCTTCTAAAAATGGAAATGGAGGGTGACTTCTTGCATTCGCTACCTGATGGGGCGAAATATTGCCATACAGGTGGAAGTTTATGCATTGATATAGGTTCATTTATCCATTTGATAGTATCTTTGAAATATGGCAATTCAGAGGAATCTACAATACTTAACACATATTTGCAAAAGCACTTATATACATTCTGAGGAACATAGTGTTGATGCAATTCGTATACTTTGTTTATTCCATTAAAAATCTCATTAAGATCGCTACTATTCGGCATATCTAGCATAGATAGAACAATAGTATCACGCCCAAGTGTAGTATTGCTACTTGTATCCAATTTAATAGAAATGCCGTCTCCTTTGATTGTTGGAACCCCTTTCTTTCCTGAGACGCCGCACAATAGCAAATTATTAGCAAACATGTGCGAAATGTCCTGCTCAATAGTTTCGTTGAAGCGTTTATTACACTCATCGCATTCTTCAAGACATACTAAGCCCTTGTTTCCTAGGGATTCCGAAATTGCATGGGACTTGTTCTTAAAATGTACTTCAGGAAGAGATCTACCACAAAACCTGCAGATGCGATTTTCTTTTTTCTCAACACCAATCCGATATCGCTCACTTCCGCTATATAGTTTCACCTCATAATGCTCCTCTAGGCTATTACAGATACGGTCCATAAGCGGGTTGTCATTTGATAGATTATTGATATCAAATAGATAACTTTCACATCTATGAAGTAGAATTTGATCCTCAATAAATCCTGAAATAATAAGAAATTTCTGGCCTACAGGTATTGACTCTAGATATCTTTTTACATTATATGCCTTTTTACCCAAAACATCAAAAAGAGATAGGCGATCCTTTAGTGCATAAGTCATTTCTTGAACACTGTTAACATTTTTAACTCTATCGGTTCCATTAATCACATTCAGAAAAAGAGAAATCTCGTTTATCCTTCTTGCAAAGGACATATACAAGATGGAAGGTTCAGAAATGCTAATAAAAGTAAAGGTGTACATAGATAATATTGGAGACTGTTTCATCATAATAATAAGCTCTGGTCTAGCAACTTTGTATGATTTGTAAATATATCAATATTTCAGTCAGAGTGGGCACGCCCACTCTGACTTTGATTTAATCCAGGAAAAGTGCCTTGCCAATATCAATTCTAGGAAGTAGCCTTCTATAGTGGAATTCAATAATTAACAAGCACTTATCAACATATCACATAGTGTGATAATGCAATGGGATAGAAAAAATGCAGACTACTTGTCCTTCTTTCCTGTGCTATCTGTACGATTACTGCGGATATGAGCAGGTACATGAATTACTTTTCCGTCCTGTACTCTATCATATGCAGGAATTCGATTGAACTTTCGTCCAGCTGAATCTTTTGCCATACTTTATTAGTTTTACGTTTAACCGTTTCTCTTGGTTCCGGTATAGCTACGTCCTTCTTTCAAAGGCGAAGACGACACCTCAAAAATACTAATGCATATCATCTATGCACGAGTTTACATTTGGTGGTTTTGCTGATAGGTTACCCGGTCGATCACACCGTTTAACTCTACTCGAACGAGTTTTCGATTTGTACCCAGTTCACCGGTCGCATCCCTGCTTGAGTTATGCCGTTCCTTTGCCCTGGTTTCTAAAACCTACAAGAAGCTAGCTCTTTAGGTATTTTGTTTCAGTGCAAAGTTATAAAAATAACGAATACGTCAATAAATTTTCGATGAATAGTTATTAACAAAAATGAAAGAATCCTATTAACCGACTCAGCAATAATTGCTTGACGCAACATTTAGTTTATAGCTTTTATAAATGCCGGTCATTTTACTCTGCCTTATATAGCAGCAGCGACATTGGCAAAAAATCTGGCGGACGATGCTTTTGGATTGGAATAGGAAACCTCTAACAGTCTGGCGGTTTTGGAAGATTGCTGGTCACGAAAGGCAGAAAGCGGGAGATTATTCGGTTTCGTGGCGGGATTTTAACGAAAACTGTCCTTTCCTGATTTTGGTTGACTCGGTTTATAGATTTATTACTGGTATAAGTTGACTATCCGTCGTTATCCCTGAGATGGGTTTACCATCCGAGTCTTATCACTGTCAGGGGTTGACTGGAGGCCGTAGGCCGGAAGGAGACCCCTGACACACCGGCAAAGGTAAACAGTTTTCAGTGATATCCAAGTTATCCCTGGATTT
>JAZQNB010000023.1:0-88145 GCA_045627085.1 Lachnospiraceae bacterium
CAATGAATTAAATGTCTGCAATGGTTATCCGGCTGGTATTAAACTGCCAGCCGAGGCCTTTGCAACTTTGTCCAATTTGGACATGCAACAATGTCCAAAAATGGTTTGCAACTTTGTCCAAAAAGTTGTTGCAAAAAACAACTTAAAGTGAGGAGTCATTCTGCTGAAAAATCCAAAGACTTGCATAGAAACCCAAATATAAGCTGTATTATACAATAAAAACGTTTTTATAATAAAAGTGTATTTTTCCCGGGAAAATAAAGAAAGGAGGAAAAATCACCATGAAAAAATCAATTAAGATTTTTTTACCTGTTTTGTTGTTTATGTTTTGCTGCTTATTGAAGGCGGAAAATGTAAATGCTGCGACTGTAGGAACGGCGACGGATAATATTGCTTATCAGAAATCTGTCGAGGTTTCGTCAACGGAGTCATCCGAATACAGCGGTTATAAAGCTGTAGATGGAGACAATTCTACAAGATGGTCTTCTGCATATGCAGATAATCAGTATATTATTGTTGATTTGGGAGTAGGAAAGGAAATAACGGGTGTAAAGCTGGCATGGGAAGCAGCCTATGCCGGCAGCTATCAGGTACAGACGTCAAGCGACTATAACAACTGGACGACTGTATATTCAAATTATAATGCTAAAGGCGGAACAGAAAGCATTAATTTTAATGCGAAAGCCAGATATGTGAAGGTATATTGTATGAAACGTGCAACACAATACGGATTCTCTTTATATGAGCTTGAAATTTTTGGACAGGAAGAGAAATATAATGAGAATAATGAAGTACAAGATATAAAAATTGTAGACCCTAATGCTGTGGATACTGCAAAATCACTGTTTGTTTATCTGAAAGAGGTTGGAAAAAATAACCTTCTTTTTGGCCACCAGAATGATAATTCGGAAGCTATTGTAAAAACCAATGGTATTGTTTCTGACACATATCACACTGTCGGAGCATATCCTGCAATTACCGGATTTGAAATGTCATATGCCGTAAACAATCCAAGCTATTATTCGGATTTGGTCAAACAGGCATATAGGAATAACAGTATTCCGACACTTTGCGACCATATGCCGAATTTCTCTTCAAGCGGAAATACTTATGCTGATATTATGCCGGGAGGCAGAGATCATTCCAAGTTTTTAGACCGTTTGAACAGTACAGCCGAATTTGCGTTATCGTGTGTTGATGACAAGGGGAACTTAATTCCTATCATTTACAGACCTTTTCATGAGAACTCCGGCAACTGGTTTTAGTGGGGTACATCACTTACAAAGGATCAGTTTGTGAATTTGTGGCGCTTTACAGTGGAATATTTGAGAGACCAAAAGGGAGTTCATAATTTACTGTATGCATATTCTCCCAATGGCCATTTTTCAAATGAGGCAGATTATTTAAGCAGATATCCCGGCGATGATTATGTGGATATTATAGGCTTTGATATGTATCATGATTATCCTTCCTACAGTGACAATTGGATGCAGATGACCTTAAAAGATGCTTGTATTGTGGTTTCAATTGCGAACGACAGAGGCAAGATTCCTGCACTTACCGAGGTAGGGTTAAGATACAATGGCAGCGATGGTCTGGCAGTATATAACAATACTATGAAGGATTGGTATACGCGTTTATATGATACTCTCATGAATGACAAAAGTGCCAAGCAGATTGCATATATGATGACATGGCGCAATCAGGACAAGACACATTTCTGGGTACCGTATAATAACGGATATGGCGACAAGCATGAGATGGCAGATAACTTTGTCGAATTTTACAGAAAGAGCAATGTGATATTTGCAGACAGTCTCGGAGATTTCGCCGGATTAAAAAACATTAATACTGTCGATTCTGAAGATGCTTCTTCGGAAAGTGAGGATACTGTTCGGGAAAGAGGTATTGTTACAGATGGAGAGTACTATTTTGCTGACAGTCAGAATATGATAGTATGTGCGGAAAATACAGGTAATGATCCGCTTGTCGGAAACAGAACTTCATGTGCGGGAGCCTGGGAAACCTTCTATATTGTAAATAACAGCGACGGAACCATATCCTTAAAATCCATGGCGAATGATAAGTATGTGTGTGCAGTTATTGATGAAGATAATCAATTGTTGGCAAGAAGTTCAAAGATTGATACCTGGGAAAAGTATTATCTCGAGAAAATTTCTGACGGAAGCTTTGCTCTAAAGTCGATTGCAAACGGCAAATATGTATGCTCCGACCAAAATAACGGAAATGTATTATATGCGGACAGAGATACCGCCGATGCCTGGGAAACCTTTAAGATTTATCATGTGAACGGAACTCAGGTTCACTAAATACAGAAATTCCGTGAATATTTAATATTAAAATAATCATTTTACTATTTTAAACCGAAATTACCGAAACGCGATTCTTTACGGGCGTTTCGGTAATTTTTTTAACACACTTTTACGGTAGGCGTGGTGATGCTTTAAAACTTAAAAGGCTTAAGAAAAACTTAAGGGTGTTTATGATGCGCATTTCTTGAAATAAGCATATGTGAATGGTATAATGTTACGGAATTGTTAATTTGGAAAACTATGCGTTTTGAACGCTATTTTGAGAGGTTTTATACAATGAAGAAGTTTTTTGGCGGTATGGACAAATTGAAAAATTCTCTTCTGGGGGACGAGGATGGTTATATAAGTGAATCTGAATACTATGCGGCTGACGGAGTAGAGTATTACGAGGGAGAAACGCAATACAGTGACGAAAACGGCCAGTATTACGCGGATGAAAACGGCGAGTATTACGCGGATGAAAACGGCGAGTATTACGCAGACGAAAACGGCGAGTATTACGCAGATGAAAACGGCGAGTATTACGCAGATGAAAACGGCGAGTATTACGCGGATGAAAACGGCGAGTATTACGCAGATGAAAACGGCGAGTATTACGCAGACGAAAACGGCGA
Source organism: Lachnospiraceae bacterium (assembly GCA_045627085.1). Classification (GTDB taxonomy): domain Bacteria; phylum Bacillota; class Clostridia; order Lachnospirales; family Lachnospiraceae; genus RGIG10340. Next base: position 2,948 of record JAZQNB010000023.1, read on the forward strand.
GTATTATTCAGAGGAAAATGCGCAGGCAGACAATGGGGTTGTATATTTTGAAGAGGATGATTATTCTTACGAGGACAATTATCCGCCGAAAAAACCTTCAAAATTCTTTACGGCTTTTGCAAATATGGCAGCTATGGATAAGGTCATTGTATTTACCGGTGCGTTTGCAGCTGTTTTAATTATTATTGCTGCAGCGTTTATTATTGGCGGAAATGCAAAATCGGACGGCACTGCCTTTGCCAAATTGGGAAATCAGATTGAAGGCATAGATACGATAGGAGAAAAGGGCCTTCTGGCTGTTGCGGATGCCACAAAGGCAAAATTTAGCTATGATTTGGAAGAAGAATTCCTTGGATATGAAGAGGATGATTATAATTCTGAGGTTACGGTTTCGTTAAATACAGTATCGGTTTTAAAGGATTTAAAGATCAAATTCAACAATAAAGCAACCGGCAAGCTGATAGGAAACGTTCCCTTCAGTGTAACGGTTACCTTTAGCGACGGAACAGAGGAAACCTGGGTCGACGACGATATGGACGGTATAATATACAGAAAAGATATTGCACCAGGAAGCTGCAAGGTTAGACTTAATCCTTTGGAAGGAGAAAAATATTCGAGATTTACTCTACCGACAAATGTCGCGAGTGTTGATGTAAAGAAAGAGATTAAATATGAAAAGGTTCAGGTCAAGGATGAAGTAAAGACCGAGGCTGAGATAGATGCATCCAAGGAAGACACTGCCGTTAAGGAAGTGGTTGTTGAATCAACACTGAAGGATACGGTTGCATGGGTTGAGAGTACCCAGAAGGTGAACAGTTATACCCAGATTCCAACGGCGAATATACCCAACCCCGCCAAGCTTACTTTGGCTAAGGCTTTTATGAGAGTAAGCAGTGTTTCTTCGGGAGATCCCACACCTACTCCGACACCCACGCCTACTCTGACACCCGGGGCAATGGCAATTCATGTTTCAAATGAAAATATTAGTGTTGAAGCAGGCCTCGAAACTCAGACAGACATTGATGTGACTGTTGCTGCAGGGGCAACCATTTCCTATAGCACAACCCTTTCGGCAGCAGATGTTTTAAAAGAAAATCCGACAATTTCGGATGGTAAATTAACGATAAAAGGAAAAAATCCGGGAAACGTAACAGTGACAATTACAGCCACGGATACTTCTACGTCTGCATTTGTAACTAAGGATGTGTATGTGGTTGTTACACCTTCCACAAATACTGAGTTTGCAGTAGCGGTTCCGTATACGGACAATCTGGTTACGGTAGGAAAGGGAGTCACCAAGAATGTTCAGGTTTCCGTTACCGGGGCGCCCGCTGAAAAGACGTTGACTTATCAGATAGAGCCTGTTGGCACAGCGGCATCCTACGCTACTGCATCTGTAAATACCACCGGACTTGTATCGATTGTCGGTGTCGCAAAAACTCCGGCAAATGCACCGGCTCAGTTTAAACTTACGGTTGATTATGCAACGGGAGCAAGCAAAAAAGTTGAGAAAATTATCAAAGTAAATGTGTCCGAAGGAATGACACTTACTACTGACTATATAACCGGAACGGCGTTTATAACAGACAAGACCGAGGATATGATGGTAGTTTCCGCTACTGTTACAAATCCTACCATTGCTACTCCTGTGGTTACTGCCGTATCGGAGGATGAAAGCAAAGTAAAAGCATACGTATATGAGAACACCAAGGTTTACCTTCAGGGTATTACAAAATGTGATTCCTGCAAGATAACAATTAAATACAAAGAGCCGGGAATGACTGACGAAGAGGCTCTGTCGGTTAACGTATTTGTAAAGGTAGATGCTCATCCCAAGAATGATACCGAGCATAAACTCCTTGATAAAGATAAGCATCAGCTGTATGTAAAGGACGGAAATAATTACCGTGAGGCTGTATACGCCGATTATTATAAATTTACCGAATTCTATGTAAAGGGCGAAGCTAAGTACACAGGCTGGCAGACGCTGGAAGGTAAAGTATATTTCTTCAATAAAGATGGCGAAAAGGTAACGGGTGACCAGGTTATTCAGGGAGCTAAATATACCTTTGCAAGCGATGGCAGTCTTGTTCTTGGAAATGCAACAATAGGAATTGATGTATCCAAGTGGAATGGTTCAATTGACTGGAAGGCTGTAAAGAATTCAGGCGTATCCTTTGTCATTATCCGATGCGGATACAGAGGTTCATCACAGGGAGTGCTGGTAGAAGACCCCAAATATTCTTCGAATATAAAAGGTGCTCTTGCAGCCGGATTGAAGGTAGGCGTTTACTTCTTTACTCAGGCAATTGATGAAGTGGAGGCCATAGAGGAAGCTTCCTTCGTCCTCGAACAGATTAAGGATTATAAGATTTCTTATCCGGTATTTTTGGACGTTGAGTCTTCGGGAGGAAGGGCCGATAAGATATCAAAGGACGTCAGAACCGCTGTCTGCAAGACGTTTTGTGAAACCGTTAAGCGCGAAGGATATACATCCGGAATATATGCGAATAAGAATTGGTTTACTGAGAAAATGAACGTGAGTGAGCTTTCAAGCTATAAGATATGGCTGGCTCAATATGCTTCCACACCCAGTTATTCTGGTCGCTATGACATGTGGCAGTACAAATCTACCGGCAGGGTCAGCGGAATAAGCGGAGACGTGGACTTAAACCTTGGATATTTAGGTTATTAATTGATTCTTAAGAAACTGATGTAATGTTTCTTCAGATATAAAATTTATGATTGTCCGGTAATCAATTTATCAGGCAAAAGGAGATAAAGAAAAATGAGAACATACCTTGTAACAGGCGGAGCCGGATTTATCGGTTCAAACTACATTCACTACATGTTTAAAAAGTATGATAATGATATAAGAATTATCAATGTGGATGCACTTACATACGCCGGAAATCTGGAAAATCTTAAAGATATAGAGGACAGAGACAATTATACCTTTGTCAAAGCGAATATATGTGACAAAGCTGCAATCGCTCAGATTTTTGCCCAAAATGATATAGACAGAGTAGTTCATTTTGCGGCCGAGAGCCATGTTGACAGAAGCATCAAAAATCCCGAGGTATTTGTACAGACAAATGTTTTGGGAACAGCAGTAATGCTCAATTGTGCAAAAGCAGCCTGGGAGCTTCCGGACGGAACCTTTAAGCCGGGCAAAAAGTTCTTACATGTTTCAACCGACGAAGTATATGGTTCATTACCGGATGACGATAATGCATTTTTCTATGAGACTACACCATATGATCCTCATTCGCCTTATTCGGCATCGAAGGCATCCTCGGATATGCTTGTAAAAGCGTACATGGACACTTACAAATTTCCTGCAAATATAACCAATTGCTCCAATAATTACGGACCTTATCAATTTCCCGAGAAACTGATTCCGCTGATTATAAACAATGCGCTTTTAGGCAAAAAGCTTCCTGTTTACGGCGATGGCAAAAATGTTCGCGACTGGCTTTATGTGGAAGATCATGCAAAGGCTATTGACATGGTTCAGGAGCAGGGTAAGCTCTTTGAAACCTACAATGTAGGCGGACATAATGAAAAGCAGAATATCGAAATAATCAACATAATTATCGAAACACTTCAGGAGGAGCTTCAAGACGACGATCCCAGAAAGAAATTGGTTTCGACAGATTTGATTACTTATGTTGAGGACAGAAAGGGACATGACCGCCGTTATGCCATTGCTCCCGATAAGATTAAAGCCGATTTGGGCTGGTATCCTGAAACCTGTTTCAAAGAAGGAATCAAGAAAACCATCAAATGGTTTTTTGAACATGAAGACTGGATGAAGAATGTTACAAGCGGTGACTATCAGAAGTATTACAACGATATGTACGAAAACAGATAAAATGAGAGGAACAGCCATGAAAGGAATTATTCTTGCAGGAGGAAGCGGAACCAGATTATATCCGCTTACCAAGGCAATATCTAAACAGATTATGCCGGTATATGATAAGCCGATGATTTATTATCCACTGTCAACATTGATGCTTGCCGGAATCAGAGAAGTGTTAATTATATCCACACCCAGGGACCTTCCTGTTTTCGAAGAGTTACTTGGAGATGGAAAACAGCTTGGAATGAGCATAAGCTATGCGATTCAGGAATATCCGGGCGGTTTGGCGCAGGCTTTCATTATCGGTGAAGAATTTATAGGTAAAGACAGAGTTGCCTTAGTATTGGGAGATAATATTTTTTACGGACAGAGTTTTTCCAAAATCCTCATGGAAGCTGCTCAAAGAGAAGAAGGCGCTACAATTTTCGGATATTATGTGCGTGACCCCAGAGAATACGGAGTCGTAGAATTTGACAGCGAAGGCAAGGCTATATCCATAGAAGAAAAGCCTGAAAACCCCAAGAGTAATTACGCTGTCCCGGGATTGTATTTTTATGATAATGACGTGGTAAGAATTGCAAAAACCATTAAGCCTTCAAAAAGAGGCGAATTGGAGATTACCACGGTAAATAATGAATATTTAAAAGCCGGAAAGCTTCGTGTGGAAACCATGGGACGTGGTTTCGCCTGGCTGGATACCGGTAATCATGATGCGCTTTTGGATGCTTCAAATTTTGTCGCAACCTTCCAAAAGAGACAAGGACTTTATATTTCATGCATTGAGGAAATAGCATTCAAGCGCGGATTTATTGACAAAGAGCAACTCCTTGAATTGGCCAAACCTTTAATGAAGACCAATTACGGTAAATATTTGGAAGAGGTAGCTAATGGACTCTAGATTAAAGAGAGTAAGCATTATCATTTCTATTTTGATAATCGCACTGTTAGTTTTCGCAACTTTATATGTGAATCGGGAAAAGCCTGAGGGAGAGAACCAAACACCCGTAATATCGGACGAAAAGGAAGATATTATTCCTGTTTATGAGGATGGGAGAATTGGGGATGACCTTCGGGGATTTTTAAATGACAATACTTTTTTTGATGAAGAAGTCAACTCGATTATAGAAGAGGCACTGAATAATGTTCCGCGTCTTTCACTCATAATTACATCTGTTGAAAGAGACCTTAGAATTCAGATAGTCGATAAAGACGGTAATACGGTTAAGGGCGAAAGCTTTTTGATAGAGGTTGATGGCCTTGGCGAATACAAGGACCTGGATAAGGATGGCCTGATATACATAGCCGATATTCCTTCGGACAGGTATTATGTATCACTTAAAGCCCTGGACGGGTATCGGGTTCCTACTTCACCTACAGGAATTCAGGTAAAGGATAAGGTTGAATATCTGGCAATTGCGGATATTTCATTACTGATTAAAACAGAGGCTGAGATTGATGCCGAAGCCGAAGACAGTGGCATCAGGGAAGCGGCAAATGATGCGGATAAATCTGAAATCCGTCAGGCACAGAACGTCGGACATGCTAAATTGGGAATAGACGTATCCAAATGGAACGGAGAGATTGACTGGGATAAGGTCAAAAATTCAGGAGTCAGATTCGCAATAATTCGTGCCGGATACAGAGGCTCGGTTACAGGTGCGTTGGTTGAAGATCCCTGCTTTCGGGCAAACATTGAAGGTGCAAAGACTTCCGGAGTAGATGTGGGAATATATTTCTTTACTCAGGCAACAACAGAGGTTGAGGCAGTAGAAGAAGCGAGTGCAGTACTGAAACTGATTGGAGATTACAATATAGACTATCCGGTATTCATAGACACTGAAGGTGCCGGCGGAAACGGAAGGGCCGATGCCCTTGATAAGGCAACCAGAACTCTGGTATGCGATGCATTCTGCCGAACAGTAAAAAATGCGGGGTATGAATCCGGTGTATATGCTTCCAGAAACTGGTTCAATGTTAATTTGGAAGTATCCAAATTGGAAAATTATCGAATCTGGCTGGCTGAATATCGTTCAGTGCCGCTTTATTCCGGATACTACGATGCATGGCAGTATACTTCACATGGCAGCATTGACGGAATAAAAGGCAACGTGGATTTGGATTTATGGTATGAAGATTAAGAAAAGAGGACATAAATAATGGGACAGATAACAGTAGAAACATGTGAAATTGAAGGCTTAAAGGTAATCACCTCGGCCGTACATGGTGATAACCGCGGTTATTTTATGGAGACATATAACTATAATGATTTTAAAGAGGCCGGCATTGACTGTGTTTTTGTACAGGATAATCAGTCAGCCTCTAAAAGGGGAGTGCTTCGCGGACTTCATTTTCAGAAAGAGTTCCCACAGGATAAATTGGTCAGAGTAATTAAGGGTGAGGTTTATGATGTCGCAGTTGATTTAAGAAAGGGTTCTCCTACCTTTGGCCAATGGAAGGGAATACTTTTGTCGGAAGAGAATAAGAAAATGTTTTTTGTTCCCAAGAATTTTGCACATGGTTTTTTGGTTGTTTCCGATTATGCAGAGTTTTGTTATAAGGTAACTGATTTTTATCATCCCGGCGATGAGGACGGAATCAGATATGATGACCCCGACTTAGGCGTGGATTGGCCCATTGCAAAGGATATGGAACTAATTTTTTCCGATAAGGATAAGCTTCTCGGAACCTTTAAGGAATATAAAGAAAAGTACAATAAATAGGGGTTTTGTTGTGAAGAATAAAAAGAAATCAGTAATTGCATTAGTGTTTTGTCTGGCTGTGGCAGCCTGCCTGGTCATTATTTTTCATAATAATCCCTTGGCTGACAAAATAAGTGAAATTCAAAAGAAGATTATTTCATGTCTGATGATAGTATTTGCCTGTGCATGCTTTGGCAGATTTTATGACAAACTGACCGTTTTGCCTATGGAACTTTGGCAGAATCGTCATCTTATAATGAAATTATCAAAAAATGATTTTAAAAAACGTTATGCGGGCTCCAGCATGGGTGCGTTATGGGCGTTTGTGCAGCCTGTTGTAACGGTTCTGATGTATTACATAGTGTTTGATAAAGTAATGGGGGCAGCTTCCACACCGCTTCGAGAGGGTGTAGAGGTCCCTTTTGTTTTGTTTTTGACAGCCGGTCTTGTTCCCTGGTTTTTCTTTAACGAAGCAATCAACAGCACTACTAATGCACTTCTGGAATACAATTATCTGGTTAAAAAAGTAGTATTTAAAATTAGTATTTTACCTATTATTAAGGCAATTGCCGCGACATTTATTCATTTCTTCTTTATGGGTGTGCTATTAATTGTAGCAGCAATATACGGTTATTTCCCCACTGTTTACACTATTCAGCTGCTGTATTACAGCTTCTGCCTTTTTGTATTGGTGCTTTCCTTAAGCTATACGACCTGTGCAGTGGTTGTATTTTTCAGGGATCTGAAAGAAATAATCAATATTTTGTTGCAGATAGGCATGTGGGCAACACCGATTATGTGGAATATGGATAATCTCTCTGCTAAATGGGTTAAAATTCTTAAGCTTAATCCATTGGTCTATATAGTAAACGGGTACAGAAGCGCAATATATGAAAGAGAATGGTTTTTCGAAGACTTTTTCTCCACAGCTTATTTCTGGATTTTTACCGTGGTTGTTTTTGGAATAGGAGCGCTGGTGTTTAAACGTTTGAAAGTACATTTTGCTGATGTATTGTAATATCCGGGGAGAAATTAAGATGGAGATAAATAATGTAAAGGACGTGGCAATATCTGTACGTGATGTTAAGAAGGTATATAAATTATTTGACAGACCTTCAGACAGAATAAAGGATGCCTTCGGCCTGATAAAAAAAGATAAAATTAAAAAATATGAAGCCCTAAAGGGTGTCAGCTTTGAGATAGAGCGAGGTCAGACTGTAGGAATTATCGGAACAAATGGAAGCGGAAAATCCACAATCCTTAAAATAATAACCGGTGTCTTATCACCTACAGTCGGAGAAGTCAGTGTGGATGGACGAATCTCCGCATTACTTGAATTGGGAGCCGGCTTTAACCAGGAATATAACGGAATAGAAAACGTATATTTAAACGGAACAATGATGGGCTTTTCAGAGGAAGAAATTGATAAAAGACTTCCTGACATACTTGAATTTGCAGATATAGGGGATTATGTTTATCAGCCTGTCAAAACATATTCCTCAGGTATGTTTGTGCGTTTGGCCTTTGCCGTAGCCATTAACATTGACCCTGAAATATTGATTGTTGATGAAGCATTGTCTGTAGGAGACGTATTTTTTCAGGCAAAATGTTACCGCAAATTTGAAGAATTTAAAAAACAGGGAAAAACGATAGTATTTGTCAGCCATGACCTTTCGAGCATAAGTAAGTATTGCGACAAGGTATTTCTATTAAATAAAGGTGAGCTGTTGGGTGAGGGCTCGGCAAAAGAAATGATAGATGCGTACAAGCAGGTTCTGGTTGGCGTTGGTGACGAAAGTGAAGTTGAGAGCGCAAAGGAATCCGGATGCCTGGAGTACGGAACCAAACAGGCAGTGATTGAATCCTTATATGTCACGGATTCACATGGAAATAAGACGAACGCAATACTTAAAGGTACTGAATTTACAATATGCATGAACGTGAAATTCTCAGAGGACATTGCTGAACCGATATTCGCATTTTCCATAAAAAATGCGAAAGGAACCGAGATAACCGGAACTAATTCAATGTTTGAAAGAGCGTTTTTGGATTGCGTGCCGGCAGGCAGCAATAAGAAAATTACCTTTACTCAGGAAATGTCCCTGCAGGGTGGAGATTACCTGATTTCATTGGGAGTAACGGGGTATGAAAAGGATAAATTTGTGGTGTACCACAGGCTTTACGATGTTTTAAGCCTGACAGTGGTCTCGGACAAGGATACGGTTGGCTTTTACGACATGGATTCGAAGGTTACCGTAACGGATTAAACCCCGCTTTATAATGGAGAAAGATATGAATAACAGCGATAGCATGGAAACTGTTGGAAAAGTAAATATAGATTTGACATATTATCCCGGGGAAGACTTCTATTCTGACGGAGAAATTGAAGATGAACTCTTAAGAATTGCGAAGGAATACAGCCCGGAAGAAATTGAGGACGCAATTGCAGAAAACAGAAGTTGGCCGCTATTGTATCATTTTTCACCGCTTAGAGAAAATATAGTTGACTGGATACCTTTTTCAACCTCAGATAAGGTATTGGAGGTAGGAAGCGGCTGTGGTGCCATAACAGGTGCCCTGTCAAGAAAGGCAGGCCGGGTTGACTGCGTGGATTTGTCCAAAAAACGAAGTCTGATCAATGCATACAGACACAAAGAAATGGATAATATTACCATTCATGTCGGTAATTTTAAGGATATAGAGCCTTCGCTGGACGTTGATTATGATTATATATGTCTGATTGGAGTATTTGAATACGGAGGATTGTATATAGGAGGAGAGACACCCTATGAGGACTTTATCCGAATCCTTAGAAAACACCTCAAATCTTCCGGCCGAATTATCATAGCCATTGAGAATAAATTCGGATTAAAATATTTCGCGGGTTGCAGAGAGGACCATTACGGAACTTTCTTCTCCGGAATAGAGAATTATCCCGAAAACAATGGCATTATGACCTTCTCGAGAAGGGGACTTGAAAAGATATTCAAACGTGCTTCCGTCAAGGAATACACATTTTATTATCCATACCCGGATTATAAATTTATGGACCAGCTTTATTCGGACGCATATCAGCCCAATAAAGGCGAATTATGGGAGAATACGAGGAATTTTGACCGTAACAGAATGAGTCTGTTCGATGAAAAACGTGCCTTTGACGGCATTATTGAAGATGACTGCTTCCCTATATTTTCCAATTCCTTTATGGCTGTAATCGGAAAAGGATTCGATGTAAAGTATGCGAAATATTCCAATGACAGAGCCGATGAATTCTCTATAAGAACGGAGATTTTCAAGGATGAAAAAGGCAAAATTTTCGTTAGGAAATATCCTGCCACGGTTGCTGCACTTGAACATGTCAAAAACATGCAGGTCGCATACGAAAGCCTTAAGGAAAGATATAAAGGCAGCGGTTTATTTATTAATAAATGCACACTTCATGTCACAGATGAGGTTTATGCGCAGTTTGAATTTGTAGAAGGCAAAACGCTTTCCGAATTGATGGATGAGTGCATAAAACGAGGCGACACGGAAGGGTTTTATAACTTATTTGATGAGTATTTGAATAAGGTCGGTTACAATAACGACAGCGAAGTGGCAGACCTTGATTTGATATTTTCCAATATCATAGTTTCAAAGGAAACCTGGACCGTAATTGATTACGAGTGGACTTTTGGAAAAGCGATTGATGTCAAAGAGCTTGCCACCAGAGCCTTGTATGTATACCTTTTGGAAAACGATAAAAGGAAGGAGCTTAATCTGGCAGGTGCATTTGAAAGACTTGGTATTGATGAGCAGATGCTTTGGGAATATGAGAATACCGAGAAAGGTTTTCAGGACTTTGTGGCCGGCGAACATGTGTCTCTTGCACTGATTGGGCAGAGAATCAATAATTTTGTAGCCTATCCTGAATGCTATATGGGCAGGATGGAAGAGGATTACAAATCCGGAGTTGTTCAGGTATATGAGGATAAAGGAAACGGCTTTAATGAAAAGGATTCCTGTTTTGTTTCAGATGCGTATATCACTCCCGATTATCTGAAGTTAGAGTATTACTTTGGTGATGAAGTGACGGGCCTGAGAATCGATCCCGCAACTGCGCCGTGTATAGTAAAGATAAAGGGAATAACATTAAATGGAAAAGATTTTGGCGAGGGCTTAAAAAACAGCCTTATCACCAACGGAAGGCTGATAAAGAGCGACGGCGAAAACGGGTATGAACCCACATTGGTATTTGCAACCGCCGATCCCTATTTTGCATTTGAACCATACAGAAATTTCCTGTCCGGAGATAATGCTGTGACACTTGAGGCAAGTGTAACGTTCATTCCGGGTGATGTGGCATTCGATTTATCCAAAACATTAAAACACGATTTGGCCATGGATGTAAGAAAAGTATCCAGGAAACTCAAAAAATAAGTACTAAAAGGAGGCAGTAAGTAAATGCCTGATTCAGATTATAAATCAAGCTATGAAATTGAACGGGAAAAGGTTGCCCAGTTGGCGGAAAAGGTGGCATTTTTAGAGGATGAAAATGCCGATTTGAAATATAAGCTTGAGCATATCAAAGATAATCCCCTTTGGAAAGCAACGGCTCCTTTTAGAAAAGCTGTTAATTTCATGATCAGGGTAGCAGACAAAATCCGACATCAGGGGAGCCTTAAGGGAGTATGGCGCCGAATTAAATACAAGCTTCGCGAGAAGAAGGCCATGAAAATTTATGGCAAAGCCGGTTTCCCGGATGCATCAAGACGCGAATATGAAGAAAATTTCCATTTTGACTATTCACCAAAGATTTCCATCCTTGTTCCTCTTTGGAATAACAAAAAGAAATTTCAAATAGAAATGCTGGAAGCTTTGATGAATCAGACCTATAAAAACTGGGAGCTGTGTCTGGCTGACGGTTCGGATGATGCTCATTCGTATGTTGGAGAAATAACAAAGGCATATGCTGAACGTGCAAACGGGAGAATCGTATACCGAAAACTCGATAGGAATCTGGGCATTGCAGGTAATACCAATGAATGTTTAAAGCTTGCAACCGGAGAATATATAGGTCTTTATGATCAGGATGATATTCTGCACCCGTCTGTGCTGTTTGAGTATGTAAAGGTTATAAATGAGAAAAAAGCCGACTATATATATTGTGATGAAGCAACCTTTAAATCCGGGAACATTGACCATATGATAACGCTTCATTTTAAACCGGATTATGCCCCGGATAATCTTCGCGCCAATAACTATATCTGCCATTTCAGTGTATTCAAGCGGGAATTATTGGACGGAAGCGAGCTGTTTCGAACAAAGTTTGACGGCAGCCAGGATCATGATATGATTCTTCGCCTTACGGACAGAGCTAAAACCATAGTACATGTTCCAAAGCTTTTATACTATTGGAGAAGTCATGCAGGAAGCGTAGCAAGTGATATCTCGGCAAAACCTTATGCCGTAAATGCGGCAAAAGGGGCAGTGGCAGAACACCTTAGAAATCACGGCTTTGAAAACTTTAATATTACAAGTACCAAGGCCTTTGCAGCTATTTTTAAAATCAGATATGAGATAAAGGAACATCCTTTTGTATCCATTATCATACCCAATAAAGATCATAAGGATGATTTAAAAAGATGTATTGATTCGATTTTGGAAAAATCCACCTACGACAATTTTGAAATTGTAATTGTGGAAAACAATTCCGAAACAGAAGAAATACGTGAGTACTATCGTGAAATCGAGAAAAATGAACGTATTAGCGTGGTTATGTATGAAGGCGGTTTCAATTATTCCAAAATAAATAATTTTGGTGTAATGCATGCAAAAGGAGACTATGTTCTTCTGCTGAACAATGATACCGAAGTAATTACGGTCAACTGGATAGAGGAAATGCTGATGTATGCTCAAAGACAGGATGTGGCATGCGTCGGGGCAAAGCTTTACTACCAAAACCGTACAATACAGCATGCCGGTGTGGTATTGGGACTCGGAGCACACAGAACGGCAGGACATTCCCACCACAAAGAGTCATATCAAAATCTCGGATATATGGGTCGACTTTGCTACGCACAGGATGTATCTGCAGTAACAGGTGCGTGCCTGATGGTTAAAAAAAGTGTATATAATGAGGTCGGCGGATTGGATGAAAGCTTTGAGATATCTCTGAATGATGTTGATTTTTGCTTAAAATGCAGACAGGCGGGATACCTGAATGTATTTACCCCGTTTGCAGAGCTGTTTCATTATGAATCCATATCGAGAGGCTTGGACGATTCGGGAGAAAAGGCAGAAAGATACAACAGAGAATCCGATGCATTTAAAAGTAAGTGGAAGGATGTGCTTGAAGCCGGCGACCCGTATTACAATCCTAATTTCACTTTGGACAGAAGTGACTTTTCCTTAAAGGTAATCTTTTAAAAATTTTTAATGTATGCTACAATTAGTGCTTGATAAAAAGTTATTTACATTTGGAGGATTAACATGAATTATAGGGAACAGTTTGAGTTTTGGACTTCAAGCGATTATTTTGATGCCGACACTAAAAATGAGTTGCTGGCTATCAGAAATGATGAAGCGGAAGTAGAGGACAGATTTTACAGAGAGTTGGAGTTTGGTACCGGAGGACTTCGCGGAGTAATAGGTGCAGGCACCAACAGAATGAATATCTACACGGTTGCCAAGGCTACACAGGGATTGGCTAACTTCATTTTAAAACAGGGCACACAGGACAAAGGTGTGGCTGTTTCACACGATAACAGACGTATGTCTCGCGAATTTGCAACAGCAACAGCACTGTGCTTTGCAGCAAACGGAATCAAAGCATATTTATTTGATTCACTTCGCCCTACACCGGAATTGTCTTTCGCAGTCAGAGAGCTTCACTGCACTGCCGGTGTAATGATTACAGCCAGCCATAATCCGCCTGAGTACAACGGATATAAAGTATATTGGGAGGATGGTGCACAGATTACAGCTCCCAAGGATACACAGATAATTGAAGAAGTTAAAGCCATCAACGATTATGGCACTGTTAAGACTGTTACCATGGAAGAGGCTAAGGCAAAAGGCCTTCTTGAAATTGTCGGAGCAGAATTAGATGACAAATATATGGCTGCACTTAAAAAGCAGGCAATTCATCCCGAAATCATTGAGGAAATGAGCTCGGATATTAAGATAGTTTATACTCCCTTCTGCGGAGCAGGAAACAAACCTGTTCAGAGAATTTTAAAAGAGCTTGGCTTTAAAAATGTTTATGTCGTTCCAGAGGAAGAGAATCCTGATCCTGATTTTGCGGGAATACCTTATCCCAATCCGGAGGATAAAAGAGCATTTGCGCGTGCACTTAAGCTGGCTAAGGAAAAGAATGCAGATATCATTCTTGCTACCGATCCCGATTCCGACCGTTTAGGCGTATTCGCAAAGGATACATCAACCGGAGAGTATGTTTCATTTACGGGAAACATGTCCGGTATGCTTATTGCTGAATACATTTTAAGAGAAAGAACGGCTACAGGTACAATGCCTGTAAATCCCGCACTGGTTACTACCATAGTAACTACCAATATGACAAAGGCTATCACCAAGGCCTACAACGTTAAGCTTATAGAGGTTCTTACAGGCTTTAAGTACATAGGCGAACAGATTAAGTTCTTTGAAAACTCAGGTTCAAACAGTTATGTGTTTGGTTTGGAGGAGTCTTACGGATGCCTGGCAGGAACTCATGCCCGTGATAAGGATGCGGTTGTTGCCGTAATGTGTCTGTGTGAAGTTGCATCCTATTGCAAGAAACATAATATGACTCTTTGGGACATGATGCTTGAAACCTATGAGAAATATGGTTATTATATGGAATCTCAATATACTATTACCCTTAAGGGTATCGAAGGCTCCAAGCAGATTGCTGCAATAATGGATAAGCTCCGCACCAATCCTCCTACAAGCTTTGGTGACAGGAAGGTTCTTAAATTCAGAGATTATAAGAACGATGTTGTTTTGGATATGGCAACCGGCGAAAAGACCAAAACCGGTCTCCCTTCATCAAATGTTTTGTATTTCGATCTCCCTGATGATTATTGGTGTTGTGCAAGACCTTCAGGTACTGAGCCCAAGCTCAAATTCTATATGGGAGTAAAGGGAAAGTCCTTAGAGGATGCCGAAAAAGAACTTAATGCTCTTACCGAAAATTTAAAGGCATTAATTTAATTACCTTTTCAAAGGTTTGGAGATTTTTATGGGATTAAGTATATCTTCAAATATAAGAAAAACAATATATTATCTCAAACGCAACGGCCTAAAGGATACAGTAAATGCCGTGCGTGAAAGACTATCGTTTAATACGGAAAAATATGCATACAAAGCTCCTTTAAACAAGGAGCTTTTTGTGCAGGAGCAAAATGCGGATAAGTACAAAATCACCTTCAGCATTTTGGTACCCGCATATAATACTCCGACAAGGTATCTGACTGAATTGATTGACAGTGTATTGGCACAGAGCTATGGAAAATTTGAACTGATTATAGCTGATGCCGGTGATTCGTCATCAGTCAAAGACGTGGTTGAGCAATACAGGGATGAACGTATTATATACAGGAAATTGGAGCAAAATCGCGGCATTTCGGAAAATACCAATGAGGCGTTAAAGCTGGCAACAGGTGATTATATATGCCTTCTTGACCACGATGATTTACTTACCGCCGATGCTTTATACGAGGTCGTTTCAAACATTAAAGAAGACACCCTGATGCTTTATACGGATGAAGACAAATGCAACAGCGAGGGCGACTGCTTTTATGAGCCCAATTACAAAATGGACTTTGACCCGGAGCTGATACTCTCCAATAACTATATTTGCCATCTGTTGGTGCTTGAAGCGGGACTGTTTAAGAAACTGGGCTTGCGCAAAGAGTATGATGGAGCACAGGATTATGATCTTGTTTTACGTGCCGTAACTGAAATAAAGGATTACGACAGGATAAAGCATATAGCTAAAGTCCTTTATCATTGGCGCTGTCATGAGTCGTCGACTGCGGCTAATCCCATGAGCAAAATGTACGCTTATGATGCCGGTCGCCGAGCACTTGACGACTATCTGATTTGTAACGGGATTCATGCAAAAGCCGTTAATTTGAAGCACCTGGGCTTCTATGCAATTGAATATTCGGGCGATGAGTTTGATGACAGACCGAAGGTCGCTGCCTTTGGAGGCCGGGTGATATGTAAAGGCCGAGTGGTGGGCGGCTGCATAAATAAGGATAAAACTGTCCGCTATAAGGGTATGCGCGAAGGATATACAGGATATCTTCACAGGGCTGTTCTGTCTCAAAGAGCATATGCGTTGGATATAAGATGTATTAAGCTTAATCCAAAGTATGAATATCTTTTAGCTTCACTGAAACTTAACACTGATGAAAACACGGATTATATTGACCTTAGTGTAAAGCTGGCAGAGAAAATATATGAAATTGAGCCTGATGCAAAGCTCGTATATTTGCCCGGACAGATGGAAACACATATTTAGGATAATAAGCGGGAAAGGAGAAAATGCGCTATTGATACAGGTTTCGGTAATAGTATTGAATTATAACGGAAAAGCTTTCCTGCCGGAATGCATTTCTTCTGTCCTTAATCAGAAAGCCGGCACACCCTCATACGAGCTGATAGTTGTAGACAACGGTTCCAATGACGGAAGCGTGGAATATCTGAACGATATAAAGCAACCCGTAAAAAAAGTACTGCTTTCTCATAATACCGGTTTCTGTGGCGGAGTTAACGCCGGAATTTCCGAATCGGAAGCAGAGTACGTAATATTATTAAATAATGATACAAAGGTCGCTGAGGATTTCATTTTATGCCTTTATAATGCGATGCAAAGACACAAAAAGGCCTTTAGCATAAACGCCCAAATGCTGATGTGGGATAATCCGGAGCTGCTAGACGATGCAGGAGATTTGTATAATCTTGCGGGCTGGTCTTTTGCAAGGGGGAAAGGAAGGAAAGCATCCCGTTATAACAAGCCCTGCACACTTTTTTCATCCTGCGCGGGAGCGGCAATATACAACAGACGGATTCTGTGTGAAATCGGGTTGTTTGATGAGGCACACTTCGCATATTATGAGGATTTGGATGTGGGATACAGAGCAATGATTAACGGGTATCGAAGCTACTATGAACCTACGGCGAAGGTGATTCACTATGGTTCGGCTTCTTCGGGAAGCCGTTATAATTCCTTTAAAGCCGAGCTTACCGCAGCCAACAGCGTATATGTACCCTTTAAAAACATGCCGATTCTGCAATATCTGATAAATATGCCCTTTCTCATTTTGGGCGCATTGACAAAGCTTTTGTTCTATACGCTAAAGGGCATGGGCAAGCCTTATTTAAGAGGCCTGATAAAAGGCATTAAAAAGTCCTTTTCAAAACAGGGATTTGCAAGGAAGGTCCCATACCGTTTTAAGAATACAGCAAATTACCTGCTGATTGAAGCAGAAATGATAATCAATCTTTTCAGGTTTATCACTAAAATCTAAAGAGTATATTTAATTATTAAGAAATCTTAAGAATTAAATATACTCTTCTTAATGTAAATTCGCCCAGCGTTATGTAAAATCATAATAGTATGTTGTGCCGAAATGGAGCGTGGAGGCCGAAATGATAAAAGACAATCAAAAGCTTTTGAACCGGCTCCTGGTTTTGATAGATGCGTGTATTATTGCAGCATCGCTGGTTCTGTCTTTTTTTATAAAATTTTATATTATTGAAAAAGGGCCGGGAATCGGAGTTTTGCCGCTTAATGAGTATGTAAGACTTTTGCCCTTTATTGTACCGGGTTATCTGCTGATTTATTATTATTGTGATGCGTATTCTCCCAAAAGAACTGCTCATGGTAAAACAGAATCTGTTTCCATAATAAAAGCCAATACTATCGGAATGATGGGACTGATAATAGTCATGTTCCTTGTTATCAAGGAGATAAACTATTCCAGATGGGTAATGGTTCTGTTTTATCTCACTAACAACTTCCTCTGTATAGCATTTAGATTTGTTCTTCGCCGAACTCTCAGACATTTTAGAAGAATGGGCTACAATTTAAAGCATATCCTACTGGTGGGTTATTCGAGAGCGGCAGAGGAATACATTAAGAGAATTATCGATAATCCTCAATGGGGATATTCGATTTGCGGTATTTTGGATAATCATGTTCCTGCGGGAACGACTTTTAAGAACGTTAAGGTTCTGGGCAGCCTTGGAAATCTGGAGATAATACTTCCAGAAAACAAGCTTGATGAGATTGCAATTACGCTATCATTGCAGGATTACGATTATCTGGAGGAGGTGGTGAGCGTATGTGAAAAATACGGTGTTCACACCAAGTTTATTCCGGATTACAACAGTGTTATTCCCAGCAAACCCTATACTGAGGATTTAATGGGGCTTCCCGTAATCAACATTCGTCATGTTCCGCTTATCAGCGGAGGAAATGTGCTTGTAAAAAGGCTGTTTGATATATTCTTTTCAATATTTGCGATAATAGTGGCGAGCCCGGTTATGATTGTAACGGCAATCGCCGTAAAGCTATCAAGTCCCGGTCCGGTTTTGTTTAAACAGGAGAGGGTCGGACTTCATAATAAGTCTTTTGACATGTATAAATTCAGAAGTATGCGTGTACAAAATACGGAAGAGGAGAAAAAGGGCTGGACAACAAAGGATGACCCCAGGGTAACGAAGGTTGGCAAATTTATCAGGCGAACAAGCATTGATGAACTTCCACAGTTGTTCAATATACTAAAGGGCGACATGAGCATAGTCGGCCCACGGCCTGAAAGACCTCAATACGTACAGAAATTTATGGAAGAAATTCCCAGATACATGGTTAAGCATCAGGTTCGTCCGGGACTTACCGGATGGGCGCAGGTTAACGGGTTGCGTGGAGATACTTCCATCAAAAAAAGAATTGAATACGATATTTTTTATATAGAGAATTGGACATTCTCGTTTGACATTAAAATAATATTTATGACTTTTTTTACCGGT
The DNA here is from genome assembly GCA_045627085.1 of Lachnospiraceae bacterium. GTDB lineage: Bacteria > Bacillota > Clostridia > Lachnospirales > Lachnospiraceae > RGIG10340. Next base: position 21,530 of record JAZQNB010000023.1, read on the forward strand.
TTTATAAATAAAAATGCCTATTAGTAAGGAGAAGGAAAATGCCTACAGGAAATCAAAATCTTTCAAGAGAACAAAGAGCGGCAGCAGAAAAACGCAAGGCCGCCAAAAAAAGAAAAAGAGCAATAGTGCTTGGAATCGAAATTTTGCTGATATTGGGGATGGTGTTTGCAATTTTAAAAATAATTGACAAAACTAATGATTCTGAAAGCGGACCGCTTATTGCCATCAAAGAGGAAGAGATTAACGTAGAGCTGTCCAATGATGATTTGCAGGTCGATGTTGAAAAGAAAGAGGGTTATGTGAACATTGCCTTGTTTGGACTTGATGCAAGAAATAAAAAGCAGCTGTTAAGCGGAAGCCGTTCGGATGCAACCATGGTTGCCAGCATCAATACAGCTACCGGCGACATAAAGCTTATCAGTGTTTATCGTGATACTTTCCTTAATATCGGAAGCAACCAATATATAAAATGCAATCATGCTTATTCCTATGGCGGAGCCGAGCAGGCTGTTTCCATGCTTGAGAGAAATCTTGATATTCAGATAGATAATTTCGTAACGGTAGGTTATCAGGGACTCCGAAAAGTAATCGACGGACTTGGCGGCGTATACATTGATGTAGACAGTGAAGAGTTAAAGCATATTAACAACTATCAGATAGATATTGCCAAAGCACTTGGTCAGGAGAACAAATATAACCCTGTAACCGATACGGGTTATCAGCTTCTTGACGGTATTCAGGCTTCTGCTTATTGCCGTATCAGATATACAAAGGGTGATGATTTTAAGCGTACCGAAAGACAGCGGGAAGTAATTCAGGCAATTGAAGAGCAGGCAAAGAAGACAAGCGTAACCACACTTTTGTCTATCTTTGATGAAGCGGTTGATGATATCTACACCGATATTAAAGTAGCTGATATTACTGAGCTTATAAAGAACATCGCCAACTATCAGATAGTAGAGACAGAAGGCTTCCCCAATGAGAAGACAGTAGCCACAATCGGTTCTAAGGGAAGCTCCGTTATCCCTATGGACTTAAAGTCAAATGTAGTATGGCTTCACAACTGGTTATACGGCGAAGACGGATATTCTGTTCCGGAACGTATTGAAGAATACAGCGATGCAATAAAACGCGAAACATCGGAGTATATTAGTAATCAATGAAATTAGACGTTATAATTCCAACATACAGACCTGATGAAGAGTTTATCTCGTTAATCAGGTCACTGTATGCTCAGAAACTTAAACCGGATAATATTTATGTGCTGAATACGGAAGAAGCATTATTTAAGGAATTTGATGAAAAATATTCATTTACATCAGAATTTCCGTTGGTGAACGTTACACATTTAAGCAAGGAGCAGTTTGACCATGCCGGAACCAGAAGACGTGGCGTGGAGATGTCAAATGCTGACATATTTGTAATGATGACGCAGGATGCCGTTCCGGCTGATGAGTATGTTCTTGAGCATTTGGCCGGTGAGATAGAGAAAGGTGCCTGTACCGCTTTTGCAAGGCAGTTACCCAAGAAGGAGTGCGAAATTACCGAAGAATTTATCAGAAATTTCAATTATCCGGGCGAGTCCTATATAAGAAGCAGAAAAGACATAAAAACCAAGGGAATCAAGGCGTTTTTCCTTTCGGATGTCTGCGCCGCATACGACCGTGCTACATATGATGAATTGGGCGGATTTGTGGAGAGAGCGCTTTTTAACGAGGATATGCTTTATGCTGCACGCGCAGTTAATGAAGGCAAAACAATTGCTTATTGTGCCGAAGCTATGGTATATCATTCACATAATTATTCAGGGAAAGAGCAATTCCACAGGAATTTTGACAACGGAGTATCCCAGGCGCAAAACAAATGGCTTTTTGAAGGAATAAGCAGTGAAAAAGAGGGCGTAAAGCTGGTTAAACAGACCATGCAATTTTTGATTAAACAAAAGAAAGCATATCTTATTCCTGTATTTATTCACAAATGTATTTGCAGATATGCAGGGTTCTTCTTGGGGAAAAGATATAAAAGACTTCCCAAATTTTTAGTTTTGAAATGTACGACCAATAAAGCTTACTTTATGTAAGCTTTATTTTTTTCATAAATTCTTGTATAATAAAACACATTTTTATCACAATTATTATGTATGCTCATTAATATAAAAAGAAAAATAATTGACTTTAATATAAGAAAGGTCGTGTTAATATGTATGAAAGTGATATTTATTCCGTGAATAACGAAAGCAGTACATCGCAGGGAGTGTATTCGGGTTATTCCCAACCACAATACACCGGTGCACCTGCACCTGAAACCAAGGTAAAGAAAGAGCATCCGCTGCTAAAGAAAATTGCCGTGGCTGCTCTGACCGGTGTTTTGTTTGGAGCATGCGCCGGAGGAACATTATATGGGCTTTATGCGGCAGGTATTATAGACTTCACAAAAGAAGTTGAAGTTCCGGTTACAAAGGAGCTTACCGGACCGGAGATCAGAAGGGCTCTTGAACAGGAAGGCTATACATTTGCACCCGGCAAAAACAACATTGAACTGATTCAGTCAAGCGTGTCGGATGTCGTTTCAGACGTTATGCCTGCAATGGTATCCATAGTAAACAACTATACCGTAGTATCGAGCTGGTTCGGTCAAAGATTTTCACAGGAAGCATCTTCGAGCGGCTCCGGTATTATATTATCCTTAGATGATGACGAGCTTTTGATAGCTACAAATTATCATGTTATCAATCAGGCAGAGGAACTGATAGTAACCTTTACTGATGATACTGAGGCAAATGCAAAGGTAAAGGGCGTTGATTCCGGAATGGACTTGGCTGTCATAGCCGTAAACGTTTCCGATTTGTCAAAGGAAACGTTAAATGCCATTTCCATTGCAAAGATAGGAAATTCAGATTCTCTTCGACTTGGAGAGGACGTAATTGCAGTCGGCAATGCTTTGGGATACGGGCAGAGCGTAACAAATGGAATAGTTTCAGCTCTTAACAGAGAAATCGAGCTTGAGGACGGTTCGACCGGAACCTTTATTCAGACCAATGCTGCCATCAACCCCGGAAATTCAGGCGGAGCACTTCTGAACATGAAAGGCGAAGTGGTTGGTATTAATTCAAACAAAATAGGCGGGACAACAGTTGAAGGCATGGGCTTTGCAATTCCTATTTCATCTGCCAGCCCTATATTGTCAGAGCTTCTTGAAAGAGAAACACGTGACAAGGTAGCTGATGAAGATCGTGGATATCTTGGAATTGCCGTTAATGATATTTCCGAAAGCGCTGCTTCCATGTACGGAATGCCTGTGGGCGTTTACATCAGCGAGGTCTATGAAGATATGTCAGCTGACAAAGCGGGATTGCTAAAGGGAGATATCATTACAAAATTTGACGGAAGTTCAATTACAACCTATGACGATTTAATTCAAATGCTCAGCTTTTATTCTATAGGTGATGAAGCAACTGTTACTTATCAGAGAATGGAAAACGGAGAATATGTGGAACACACGACACAGGTGGTTCTCGGCAAAAAAGTAGGGTAATAGACAGTCCGAATCTGCTTAGCGGGTTCGGACTGTTACTTTTTATAAAAACTTTACTTGTATATTTTGTCGGTGATAATTAAAATATGAGTTAGTAGAACAGTATAATATTTAAGGATAAAAATATGAGTGAAGAAATCAAAGATGATGAATTAAGAGAATACGAAGATGTCTGTATAATATGTCACAGACCTGAGAGCAAAGCAGGCAAAATGGTTCATTTACCTATGATGAATGCAAGCGTTTGCGTTGACTGTATGCAGAAAACCTTAGATGCTGTGGAAACCTATGGAGACAGCGGTATATTTGGAGGAGCTCTGCCTCCGTTTTTAAGCAATCTTGCAGGAATACAGCCACCGGAAAACTCTGATTTTGAGAAAGCTTCAAAGGACAATAATCCGGATGCAGCCGATGAAAACACGGATGACGACAGTGAAGAGAAAAAAGATGAAACCAAAAGCGCTTCAGTGAAAATTCCTCTTTCCGGTTTTCCGAACATAAGATTTGTCAATATGGCAGACTTTATGGGCGAAGGTATTCCGGGAAGACAGAAGATCAAGAAGAAAAAGCCCGGTGAAGCATCAAAACCGGTCATTGATATCAACAATATTCCTGCTCCTCATAAAATCAAGGCTGAGCTTGACGAATATGTAATAGGTCAGGATTTTGCCAAAAAAGTGATTTCGGTTGCAGTTTATAACCATTATAAACGTGTTGCAACAGGAACAATGGACGAGATAGAGATTGAAAAGTCTAATATTCTTTTAATTGGACCGACAGGATGCGGAAAAACATATCTGGTTAAAACGCTTGCAAAGCTTTTGGATGTTCCGCTTTCAATAGCAGATGCCACGTCGTTGACCGAGGCCGGGTATATCGGTGATGATATTGAGAGCGTGATTTCTAAATTATTAGCGGCAGCGGACAATGATGTCGAGAAGGCTGAATCAGGTATCGTTTTTATAGATGAGATAGACAAGATTGCCAAGAAAAAGAACACTACTTCGCGGGATGTCAGTGGCGAATCTGTTCAACAGGGAATGCTAAAGCTTCTTGAAGGTGCAGAAGTAGAGGTTCCCGTTGGAGCTAATTCCAAAAACGCAATGGTTCCCCTTGCAACGGTTAATACCCGAAATATTCTCTTTATATGTGGTGGTGCATTCCCTGAACTTGAGGAGATTATCAAGGAACGTTTGAATAAGACATCAGGAATAGGCTTTAACAGTGAATTAAAGGATAAATACGACAAAGAGAAAAATATACTCTCCAAGGTTAAGGTTGAGGATATCAGGAAATTTGGCATGATACCTGAGTTTATCGGACGTTTGCCCATCATATGTCCTATGCATGGTCTTACTAAAGAAATGATGGTAGACATACTCAAAGAACCCAAGAATGCAATCCTTAAGCAGTATCAGAAGCTTCTCTGCCTTGATGAAGTCAAGCTTGAATTTACGGATGAGGCTTTGGCGGTAATTGCTGAGAAGGCAATCGAAAGAGATACAGGAGCCCGTGCACTCAGGTCTATTATCGAGGAGTTTATGCTTGACATTATGTATGAGATTCCAAAGGATTCTTCAATCGGAACGGTTACCATTACCAAAGACTATATTGAGGGAAAAGGTGCACCTCAGATTGAGCTTAGGAGTATCGTACTGGCTGTTCAAAATAGGGAAGAGCAACAGTAGGGTGAAAAAATGACACCGTTTTCAGATAAAAAAACAGACCAAAAATAAAAGAAAAGGTATTGTATCGTACAATACCTTTTTTTATAATGATAAATCGGTAGAGATATTTTACACAATTTCTGCCTGCATCCCAAAGCTTGCAGGCTGTGGAAAGGGCATTAGTATTAAAATGAAAAGAAATATTAAGCTTATTATTATGTCGGCAGCTTTGCTGTCAATTTTGACAGGCTGTAATAAGGAAGAAGCACCTGATTTGGATGCCGTTATTGTCAAGGAAGATGAAGAAGCTGCTTACAGTGTTTGCACTCCGGCGTATGATTCTGTTATTCATAATGCAAAGCTCACCGCCAAATATGAAGCTACACAGACGGAAAATCTTTCTTTCCCCATGAGCAACAGGCTTATCACAGATGTCTATGTTAAAACTGATGACTTTGTGGAAAAAGGACAGCTGATAGCTGAGGTGGAAATGGGAGATATAGAGGACAGAATTGATGAGGAAGAATTCAATTTATCCCATTTAGAGCTTGAATTGAAACAGATACATGAAAATCTGGATTTTGATTTGGAGAGTGCAAGAATTCGATATGAAGCCTATTCCGGCAAAACAGATGAAGACCAAAAGGCTTATAAGAAAGAAATACAGAATATCAATGACAGATATGCAAAGCAGATTCGTGACATGGAGGACCGCATATCCATTCGCAGGCAAAAGGTTGGACAGATTAATAAGGAATTGGAGGAAGGAAGAATTTATTCCGATATTTCCGGTCAGGTTATTTATCTTGATGGAAAGCAGAAGGGCAATTATTCTGTGGAAAATCAATTGATAGCTAAGGTTTCTGATATGTCCTCCAGTTTCTTTATGATAGACGGAACTGAATTCTCGGATTATTTCAAGGAAAATGAACCGATAACGTTCAGCTATAAGGATTCAGGAAAAAGCTATGAAGGAATCGGCTATCCCAAGCAAAAGGATTCATGGGAAGAGCTGGGCAAAATATATATACTTCCCGAAACAGACAGAAACATTAACAGCGGAGCAACTGCCACAATATATGTTGAACTCGGAAGGAAGGACAATGTTTTATGCATTCCCAATGATGCAATACATACTTCTGACAGCGGACCGTTTGTGTATTTAGATGTAGACGGCATGCTGGAAATGAGATACATAAAGCTTGGACTTGAAGGCGATGAGAAAACGGAAATTTTGGAAGGCCTTTCAGAAAATGACATAATAGCAATTAAAAAATGAGGACAGACATGAAAAAACATAATGCGTTTTTCATTCTTTTGATGGCAGGTATACTGGTAATGTCCGGTTGCGCGGGAAAGAATGATATAGAGAAAACAATAATAGAACTGAAGGAATCGGATTTCGACCGCCCACAGACAGTTACAGTCGAAAAAGGAGATATTCAAACCTACCGTACCTATCAATCATCCATTGGACCAAAGATTGAGCAATTGAAGTTTAAATACGAAGGATGCTTTGACAATTTCACCGTGGATATAGGAGAAGAGGTTAAAGAAGGTCAGATTTTGGCCTCGGCGGACACGAAAGCCCTGCGCGATTCCATTCAGAACAAGAAAAAAGAAATTGAAAATCTTAAGTCTGAATACGAGTTTAACGTAAAGGAAATCAATTTAGACAAACAAATGGCTCAACTCGAATTGGATACCTGCAGAAAAAGGCTGGATACCGAAACACTTTCAAGCTCGGATTATTCAGATATTTGCTATGAAGCAGGAGAGTATGATGAACAGATTAAAAGGCTTGATCTTGATTTAAAGCAGCTCAAAGAAACCTTTGATTTGGAAAACAATCATGCCAATGAACAATTGCGAAAGCTTAATTTAGAGCTTGAAGGAAGCGAAATAGTATCCCCGTATGATGGAGTAGTGGTTGCTCTTTATGATTCTCAGCACGGCGACTATATCGACAAAAACAAATATTATGTAGCGGTTGCCGATGTGAATACATATTATGCGCGTTGCATATCCGAAGGAATCAGCCTGATTAAAAACAGCATCAGAATGGAATTATGGCAGTCAGGCAAAGTATATGAGGCAAAATATATTCCAAGACCTGACAGCTATTATCAGGAAATGCGCAATTCCAATGAACAGCAATATGATGAATTTGAGATAAATAACGAAAATAATGAATTGTCCTTTGGCGATGTGGGCTATATCAGGTATATTTTGAACGAGCACACAGACGCAATATATATTCCGATAAACTGTCTTTATACGACAAACGGAGAAATGTATGTCTATAAAGACGAAGGCGGCAATAGAATAAAAACATTGGTAAAGACTGATTTGCGAAATGATTTATACGTAGAAATAACCGATGGTCTTAAGGAGGGAGATGTGATTTATGTCCAGGATTAATATTAAGAAATCAATTTCTCTTTTAGTGTTGCCGACTGCTATGAGTCTGATGCTTACAGGCTGCACACTTCCGTCTTTTCTTGTTACCGATACAGGAAGCAGCAAGCAGAACAAGACGGTGAAGGAAGACTATTTATACACAAAAGCTCTTTCCGATGACAATTCTTCCAAAAATGAATATAAGATATTAAAGCTTGAGAAAAGCACATTTGAAAGAGAGGCACAAAGACAGACCTTACAAAGAAAGTATTATGCACCGGTTGTGAGCTTTGACCTCGAAGGACATGAAGCCAAATTCGGTGATTATGTCGCAGATTTCGGAGATTATGTTGAAGTGGGAGATACCATAGCTACCTTCCATACCAATGTGGATGAAGTCGGAATAAACGAAGCAAAGCTTCGCCTTGAAAGATTAAAGGAAGATTATGCCGATGCCTGTGTTAAGCACGAGGAAGAGGTTGAGAAATTTAACGACGAGCATGCATATGACTGTTATGAATATCAGATTGCAAAGGCAAAGATTTTGAAGGAACAGATGGATTTACGTTGGGAAAGAACGGTAAATTCATATGAAAATCAGATAAGCGAGGCACAGAAAAACTATAACGAGATTAGCAAAGTAGGAAGTATATACGAATTAAAGACCAAGATTGCCGGAAGAGTATATATGACAAAGGGATTAAAACCCGGAGAAAAAGTAAAATACGGTGATTACGTCTGCAACATAATAGATTCCGAGGATGTGTTTTCAAATACTGATGTTGAACAACAGTTTTTCGGTTATGGAATGCAGGTTACCATGAAATATAATGATAACGAGGTTCCCGCAACCGTAGTTACGGGCGGTGTCGCAGGACTTTATGGCAATCTTGATCCGACTAAAGCAGTATTTAAGCTGGATATAACGGCAACCCCTGATGTGGCTGATTTTTACTGGGACGGACGTTCTTCCATGACCTTAAACGGTAATACGGTATCCATTCCGAATGTTATTAAGGTGCCCGAAGAGGCAGTAACAAAGGATGAGAATGACTGTTATGTTACCGTTATGCGTGAGGATGGAAGCTTCGTAAAGACCAAGTTTATCCCGGGCGGCTCCAATCAGTTTGATTACTGGGTATTGGAAGGCTTGGAAGAAGGAATGACCATTGTATATAAGTAGAAAGGCAAAATAAAGCTATGTTTTCTTTAATGTTACATAAATTATTGCATAAAAAATGGATGGTTCTGTGTCTGCTCTTAGGAAATATTCTTCTTATAGCTGTTGCTGCATGCTATCCGATGTATCGTGTTTCCTCATTCCAGAGAATGCTTACCGATGAATTTGATGCATCCTACGAGGAAACGGGAAAATGGCCGACGACAACAACAGTGACATATATGACTTTGTTTGGCGGAGCCAAAATCGGATTTGGAAATATGGAAATTGCAGCGGACGAGTCCACCGAGGATATGGGATATTCGGTAATTGACAGAATAGTAAAATACCGTCTTTCCACCCAAAAGACACTGGCTACCATCATAAGGGACGAAAAGGATGAAAAAAGAATTACCCTGGGCGCTGCATCTGATTTTGAGAATCACATTGAAGTAATCTTCGGACGACTTCCGAGTGCCGGGTTAGATGCGGACGGCTGCATAGAGACAATTGTTTCTGATGAGGCCATGATTGCGCAGGATATTCTTATTGGCGATGAATACATATATCAGAATGTAAAGCTTGCGGATGACACACCTCTTAAGCTTAAGATTGTCGGCATATTTAAAGCTCAGGATATAGATGATTTATATTGGAATCCTGTTAAAGATTATCTGAAGGAAGAAGTATTTACCACAGAAGACAATTTTAAAGAGTTCTTCTGGGGAGAAGACAAGGAAAATAAATTTTCCATGAGTGCATCATGGACTTACATATGGGATTACAAGAAGCTTGATATTTCCGAAGTCAGTTCGCTTATATATAAAATGGCAAGAACCGATAAGGATACTCTGTTAGGAAACAGAATTAAGTTTGCTGAGTCACAGAAAATACTGGAGGATTATTCTCAAAAAGCAAAAAGGATTGAAGCAACATTGCTTATTTTGCAAGTACCCGTGCTCATATTGTTATGTGCATTTCTGTATATGATTGCAGGGCAAATGCTTCAGATGGAGAGAAATGAAATCTCACTTATGCGTTCAAGAGGAGCATCAAAGAAACAGGTGATTCGTCTGTATTTTATGCAAAGTACGTTCTTAAGCGTCTGTTCTTTGGTTCCCGGAATTCCTTTGGCTACAGTATTTTGCAAATTATTGGGTTCAGCCACGGCATTTTTAGAGTTTGCGGCTACCAGAAATTTACCTATAAAATTTACCGGCGACATAATTTTGTATGCCGGCGGCGCTGTGATATTATCTGTAATTATGACAACCATTCCTGTTATTTCATACAGCAGGGATTCGATTGTAAATGTAAAACAGGGAAAATCCAGAGAAAAGAAATCATTGTGGAAACGCATATATTTGGATTTTATCCTTATAGCTATATCCCTTTACGGCTATTACAGCTTTAGCCGTTCGCAGGACAGAATGATATTGGATGTTCTCACAGGAGAGTCCCTTGACCCCCTCCTGTATATAAGCTTTTCACTCTTTATATTGGGAATGGGACTCTTTTGTGCAAGAATACAGCCGCTGTTACTGAAATTGATATTTAAGATTTCAAAGAAGCGATTGAAACCGTCAACTTATGCTTCCCTTCTCGGGAGCATAAGAACAGGCGGCAAACAGGAATTTATCATATTATTTATGATAATGACTGTGTCCATAGGTATTTCGGACACAATGATAGCCAGAACCATTGTAACCAACGCTGTTAACAATACAAAGCATATAATCGGAACAGATATTGTTGTCAAGGAAAAATGGGGTGACAATAAAGCCATGCTTTCCCGTGATGCCTCTCTTGCACTTGCATATTACGAACCTGATTATGGCAAATTTTCTACTATAGATGGTGTTACTGAAGTAACGCAGGTACTCAAGGATACAAAGGCTAAGGTCTCCTCCAAGAAGCTGACGGTTACATTACTCGGTATCAGACCGGCCGGGTATTACAAAGTAACGGATATGAAAGAGGGACTGTTACCATATGATTATTCCGATTATCTGAATGTAATGTCGACGGACTCGCAGGCAGTGTTACTTTCCGAGAATTTTATGACCAAAATGGGTTATAAGCTGGGTGATGTTATTTCCTATGAGAATTCGGACGGAAACGGCGCTGTCGGATATGTATACGGTTTCTTTAATTATTGGCCTACCTACAGGACTGAGACATATTCGTTAAACGAGGATGGTTCAGTCGATACTTCAGATGATTACATGATAGTTGCGAATCTGACATATTTGCAGAAAAAATGGGGAGTAACTCCTTATGAAGTATGGATGAAGGCTGAAGACGGAGGAAAGGGCTTCTACAGTTGGCTTGACAATCAACCGGGTATGAAGCTGACCAAGCTTTTAAATATGAGTGAAAAAGAAGAAGAGATTGTGGAGGATACAATGTTCCAGGGAACGAATGGAATCCTTTCGATGAGCTTTATTGTTATTTTACTCTTGTGTGTTGTCGGTTACTTGATTTACTGGATTATGTCCATTCGCTCACGAGAACTGTTATTTGGTGTTTTACGTGCAATGGGAATGAAAAAAACCGAAGTAAACTGGCTGCTTATAGTTGAACAGCTTTGCTCAGGATTTTATGCAATTGTAGCAGGAGGATTTATCGGAATCCTGTCTTCAAAAATGTTTGTGCCAATGATTCAGCAGGCATATGCGGCAAGTGAACAGGTTTTGCCACTTGAACTTATCACAAAAGCAGGAGATATGATTCAGCTATTCGCCGTCATTATCGGTGTATTGGCATTATGCCTGATAGTACTTGGCCGAATTGTATCAAAGATGAATATTTCAAATGCACTTAAGCTGGGGGAGGACTGATTATGGGTGAGATTATTTTACAGACAAATGAATTGGTTCGTTCCTTCCCGGTTGCCGGCGAAAAACCTTTTAGAGCAGTTGACCGTGTGTCAATCGCGGTTCCAAAAGGCAGCCTATGCATTTTGAAAGGACGTTCAGGCTCCGGAAAAACCACACTTATCAATATGCTTGGAGCACTGGATTATCCGACATCCGGGAGCATTTTGTTTGAGGGTAACGATATTACCAAATGGAGCGAGAACAAGCGGGAGTCGCTCCGCCGTGAGAAAATAGGATTTGTGTTCCAGTCCGTTTCTCTGATACCTATGATGACTGCTTATGAAAATGTTGAATTTGCACTTAGAATGGCAGGAAATGTGAAGGACAAAAATAAACGTGTAGAGGAATGCTTAAAGATGGTCGGTCTTGGCGGGCGTATGCACCATATGCCACAGGAGATGAGTGGCGGTGAACAGCAAAGAGTTGCCATAGCGCGTGCAGTTGCACATCACCCCTCAGTGATTTTTGCCGATGAACCGACTGCCGAGCTTGATTCACATACAGCATTAAGTGTTATGAACTTGTTCAAGGAAATGGTAGAAAAAGAAAATGTTACTATTATTATGACCACTCATGATACCTCCCTTATGGGCGCGGGTGATGTGGTTTATGAGTTGGAAGACGGAAAGCTGGTGACAGGATGAGCAATGTAGAATTAACAGAAGAAAAGTCACCGATTATACTGGCTGACAATCTTGTAAAGATATATAAAACGAAAGACATTGAGGTCGTAGCATTGCAGGGCTTGGACCTTTCGGTAAATCAGGGAGAAATGATGGCAATTATCGGTTCCTCAGGTAGCGGAAAATCCACATTCCTCAATATGATTGGTGGTCTGGACAGACCTTCTGCCGGCAAACTTTATGTAGACGGAAGAAACCTATTCTCAATGACAGATAAAGAACTGGTGGATTACAAGCGTAATACGGTAGGTTTTGTATGGCAGAACAACGGACGAAATCTTTTGCCCTACCTGTCCTCACTGGAGAACATTATGATGCCGATGGAGCTTACTGATGCCAAAGAGAAAAAGGAACGTGCGCTTATGCTTCTGGACATGGTAGGCCTTTCGCATAAGAAAAACTCCCGTATGCAGGAAATGAGTGGAGGAGAACAACAAAGAATCGCAATTGCAATTGCACTTGCCAATTCACCTAAGGTCCTTTTGGCCGACGAACCGACAGGCTCGGTTGATTCCAAAACAGCCAATTACATTTTTGATGTATTTAAAAGATTCAATGAAGAATTAGGCATAACAATAGTGATCGTAACACATGATGTTACTCTTTCCAAAAAAGTTTCCCGTGTTGCGGCCATTCGTGATGGTAAAATTTCAAGTGAGCGAATTCTAAAGGAAGATTATGCAGAACGTTTAAAGAATGCGGACCAGATTGTCGATTGGCATGAAGAAGAATCGCAGGATGAATTTGCAATTCTTGACCGCGCAGGGCGAATTCAGTTACCTCATGAAGCCCTTGAATCTCTGGGGCTTAACGACAACAAAGTGCGTGTTGTAATTCAAGACGGAAAAGTTTATTTAGAAAAACCGGAATAAATACATCCCATTGCGGGTATGCTTCCAGGAACCTATAAAAGATACGTCTGCCAAAAGTGAGCAGACGTATCTTTTTAAAACCTACATGGTGCGCATGACATCCAGTATTGTGTTTAACAGACTCAGTTCTTCATTATCTGTATCCTGTGTAATTTCCCATATCATGATGCCACCGGCATTTTCCATTGCCCAGTCAGTTTTTTCCTTCATCAGATTTATTCCATTGTAGTATACGGTTTTGCCGTTAATGACGGTTTCATCTTTGTATGCATTTTCAGGATCCGCGTTAATGATATCTGCATAGCTTGCCCAGTTTGGTCTCTCATAGAAGGGAACTCCGAGGTTAACCTTTGATTTATCCATACCACGTTCCATGGTCCAGTAATTAACGCTGTCTACTGCAAAGGACATGGGAGAATGACCGGCTCCCTCATCCCCGTCATAGGCCATTACATTTACCCAGTCAAGCTTGGCAAGGGTTTCATCTGAGAAGCCGTTTCCGGTTCCCGAGGCTACAGCTGCGGTAAGGGGCATATTTTTAACTGATAATGCAGTATACAGATAATTGACCAACATATCATATTGGCTGCGGGTGCTTGGACGCGGATATTCCCAATCCAGGTCCACACCGTCAAAATTATATTTTTGAACAACCTGCAGGATGGAATTCGCGAGCTTGTGGCAACCTTCTTCGGTTGCAGTTGCTTTTGCAAAGGTATCCTCCAGAGGAATGTTTTCATAGCTCCAGCCACCTACGGACAGCATGACCATTACATGATTTTCGTGTGCAAGCTTTATTATTTTCTCAACGTAATCGTCATTGAAATTCGGACGTATGTTTCCTTCTTTGTCAGGTATTGCAAAGGCATAGTTTATGTGAGTGTATTTCCCGATATGAACCTTGTCGACTACGCTAATATCATACCAATCGGGCAAATAGCCGATAAGTTTAAAGTCCGAGTCATTTTTGAGGCCTTCATCTAATGGTGTCGGGTCATCCCATACAAAATCTTCAATGGGTTCAGACGCCGGTTCCACATCTTCGGTTTCTTTGCTTTTGGCCCAATCGGGAACCTTTACGGCCTCTTCTTTAATTTCTTTTCTGCAACCTCCTAAAACCATGGATAATCCACAAAGGAGTATACTGATTACAAATGTTTTCTTCACTGTCTTATTTCCTTTCTCTTTTGTCAATCCCTATGTACTTGATTCTATCATATGATTTTTGATAAACCATTGCTAATTTTGTTAATTTCGTGCAGTTTATTTACTAAAAAAATAACACCACGGTATAAAAAAGATTCATTTCTTTTACGGCCGTATTTATCTATTATAATAGTGGCAAAATATATTGGGTGTAAAAGATACTCGAAATTACAGATTGGAGAAAAGCTTGATATGAAAAATCTTACATTTCTTGATAACAACGGAACCTTTGAACTGAAAAAGGCGCAGGAATACAGTTATCTGTATTTCCCGATTGCAAGCGGAACAGGACTAAAGAGCTGTGTTACGCCTGAGCTTGCGGGAGATGCCAAAACGGACCAAAATCATTTCCTTTTACAGCCTGTCAGTTCGCAGGAGCTTCATAACAATAAATCAACCAGAAATTTCTGGATTCGTTTTGAAAGCGGGAAATATTTTTCGGCTACCGGCGTATCTGCTTTACAGCAGGCTGAAAAATTCAGCAAAAAAAGTGAGGATATTACGGTAACTGCCGGCCTTATGTGGCAGAAAATCAGCCGTGAAAATAAAAAGTACAAAATGAGAACAGAGGTGTTAACCTTCGTGCCTGAAGGTACGGAATGTGAGGTAATGATGGTTACTCTCACCAATACTTCGGATAACGATGTTACCTTTACTCCGATTGCAGCTGTTCCGATTTATGGCAGAAGTGCTGATAATTTACGTGACCACCGCCATGTATCAAGCCTTTTACACAGGGTTGTCTGCACGGAAGACGGGGTTTGTGTTCAGCCGGTGTTATCCTTTGATGAAAGGGGCCATAGGAGAAGCTTTACGGCATATTTTGTGGCAGGAGCGGATGAAAACGGAGCAAAACCGGAAGGCTTTTATCCCGTTGTGGATGAATATATAGGTGAAGGCGGCTCCTACGAAGTGCCCGAAGCCGTAGCAAGGTTAACAAAGGCGGAGGAAGCCGGCTTTGAAAATGAGGGCTATGAGGCTGTAGGTGGAATTCGTTTTGCCGAAAAGACTTTAAAAACCGGTGAATCTGCAACTTACATTGTGCTGATAGGCATAAAAGAAAGCGAAACGGAAACAGCTAAGCTTTCTTGCTATGCTCAGACAATAATGTCCGAGGCGTTGTCTAAGCTGGGAACAGCTAAAAAGGTTGAAGCCGAATTTGAAAGAACGAAGAAATATTGGACATCGGAAAACAATATTGCTTTCCATACAAAGGATGCAAATTTTGACAATTACATGAAATGGATTAGTTTCCAACCCATTATAAGACGTATTTACGGGTGCTCCTTCCTGCCCCATCATGATTACGGAAAAGGCGGAAGAGGATGGAGAGATTTGTGGCAGGATCAGCTGGCACTGCTTATGATGAATCCGACGCAGGTGGGAGAAATGCTTTTAAATAATTATTGCGGTGTACGTATGGACGGCTCAAATGCCACTATCATCGGTTCCAAACCCGGGGAGTTCGTTGCAGACCGAAACAATATTGTGCGTGTATGGATGGACCATGGTCTTTGGCCTTATATGACCACCGAGCTTTATGTTCATCAGACGGGAGATTATAAGCTTCTCTTCAAACCTGCGGTATATTTTAAGGACAAGCAGGCCGGAAGAGGCACTTTGACTGATAAAGCCTTTGATGAAAAACAGGGCACAAAGCAGCTTACACCTGACGGAAAAGTGTACGAAGGAACAGTTTTGGAACATATTTTGGTTCAAAATCTGACTGCATTTTACGAAGTGGGCGAGCATAATCATATGCGACTTCGCGGCGCTGACTGGAATGATGCACTTGACATGGCACCGGACAGGGGAGAAAGTGTGGCATTTACGGCCGCATATGCGGGAAATCTGGAGGATTTATCCGTATTGCTTAATTATCTGGCAGATAATAAGGACGTAAGTGAAATTACCTTGCTTAAGGAAATTATGCCCCTTCTTTCGGATAAGAGAGCTCTTTATGACGATATTGATGCAAAAACCAAGCTTTTAAAGGAATATATGGAGTCGGTTGAACATTTTGTATCGGGAGAGCAGGTATCCGTTTCTACAAAGGATTTGGCGAAAGGACTTCATAATAAAGCAAAATGGCTGAAGGATCATTTGAGAAAGACAGAGTGGCTTGAGGAAGGCTGGTTTAATTCCTATTACGACAACAACGCCGGAAGGGTTGAAGGAACAAAGGAAGACGGCAGCATTAGAATGATGCTTACAGGACAGGTCTTTTCCATTATGGGAGGAACTGCAACCGATTCTCAGATTCGTTCGATTACCTCAAATGCAGACAAATATCTGTATGACAAAAAGCGTGGAGGATATGCGCTCAATACCAATTTCAGGGAGTTAAAGACAGACCTTGGACGAATGTTTGGATTTGGCTATGGCCAGAAGGAGAACGGAGCCGTTTTCTCACATATGACGACCATGTATGGAAATGCCTTGTACAAAAGAGGGTTTGCTTCTAAAGGCTATAAAGCACTCGATACTCTGTACAGGCAGGCAGCTAATATGAAAAAATCCGATATATATCCCGGAATCCCGGAATACTTCGACGACAAAGGCCGTGGAATGTATCATTATCTGACCGGAGCCGCAAGCTGGTATCTGTTAACAGCACTTACTCAGATGTTTGGTATAAAAGGTGAGTATGGTGATCTGGTATTGGAACCGAAGCTGATGGCAAACCAGTTCGATGAAAACGGGTTGGCTTCTGCAAGCAGTCTGTTCGCCGGAAGAATGTGTAAGGTTGAATACAGAAATCTGTCAGGAAAGGATTACGGACATTATTCAGTCGCTGAATGTTTTCTCGACAATAAACCCTGTGGGGAAATTACAAACGGTCGTGTACTGATTTTGCGTAGTGTGATAGAAAGCCTTGATACTTCGAAACTTCATACAATTTCTGTTGTTTTAAAATAATGTACAACAAAAGTGCTTCTTTTACTGATTTTATAGTTGGAATGACGTAAAGGAAGCACTTTTTATGTCTAAAATATTGCCGGTTTGACGAAAAAAACTGCCGGAAAATAAAAAAAAGACACCAATTTCAAAAAACATAACGTTACAAACCGTTTACAGCATATTTATAATTTGAATTACAAGGGTGGCCACCTAATTATATAAGGAGGATTTCATTATGAAAATGAAAAAAGTTTTAGCACTTGTTCTTGCCGGACTTATGACACTTTCTCTTGCAGCTTGCGGTAATGATACACCTGCTCCTGCAGCTAAAGATGACAGCGCATCGGCAGTGACAGATGCAGGCGCATCAGATGAAGCTGCTCCTGCAGAGGAAACAAAGGACCTCAGCGGTCACCTTACAATCTGGTCATGGACAAATGACCTTGCAGTTAAGAGCTTTGAATTCATGAAAAAGTATCCCAATGTAGAAGTTGAGCATGTTAAATTTGAAACAGCTGATTACACTACAAAGGTTGATGCAGCATTATCAGGCGGCGATGATTCAATCGATATCATTTGCGGTGAGCCTCAGATGCTTGAAGCATTCTGGGATGCAGGATATTTTGCAGACCTCAATGCACTTGGATTTTCTGATGACGACGCAGCTAACATCTATGACTTCGTTCTTGAAGTTGGTCAGGATGATGACGGTGTTCAGAGAGCAGTCGGATATCAGACAACAGCAGCAGCTTTCCATTACAGAAGAAGCCTTGCAAAGGCTATCTGGGGAACAGATGATCCCGATGAAATCGGAAAGAAATTCTCTTCATACGCTAACATCATTAAAGCCGGTGAAGAAGCTAAAGCAGCAGGATATTCAATCTTCGCTTCTGACTCAGAACTTAACTATTTCACAGGTCAGATTGCTTGGGTTAAAGATAACAAACTTCAGATTTCTGATACAAGACTTGAGTACATGGATCTTGTAAAAGAGCTTTACAAGGGCGGTTATACAGCATACGCTGCAACATGGACAGCTCCTTGGAATCAGGCTATGGCAGGTCCTATCGATATCCTTACAGAAGATGTAATGTGGGGTGACTGGGGCACAGACGAAAATGGTGAGACAAACCTTAACGTTTGGGATACAGAGAACTACAATGCTCACGTAGCTAACTACTCAGCAGGTAAGACAGAGTGTGTTGCATTTGGTCTTCCCGCTTGGGGCGCTCTTACAATCGGTTCTCACGTAACACCTGAAGATACATACGGTGACTGGGCACTTTGTGCAGGTCCTGAGTATGGTGCAGGCGGCGGTACTTGGATTGGTGTTTCTTCACTTTCCAAGAATCAGGAACTTGCTCTTGAGTTCATCAAATTCGCTACATGTGATGTTGATCACGCTATGTGGTGGTGTACAGAGAACTCACAGACTCTTTGCCCTAACGAGCTTAACGATGGTTATTCAGCAGGCGACTGTGTATCTAACATCAAAGCAGTTGAGCAGCTTTCAGATTACGAGTCAGAGCTTTACGGCGGACAGAAGGTTTACCAGTTCTGGGCTACACAGGCTCCCGGAATCGATTACTCTGTAGTAACACCTTATGATACAGAAATCGGAAATGCTTTCGGTAACTCTGTAAGCGAATACAAGAAAGATAACTATACAAAGGATGAGGCTATAGCTGCATTTAAGGAAGCTGTAAAGGCTGCTATACCCGAACTTGAAGTAGAATAATCTATAAAGATATAAAGAGCAATCTATTTTACGAAGTGGAGGGCGAATAACCCTTCACTTCGATTTGTGTCAGAAAACGGTACAAAATACCGCACAGACACGTATAAAATATCACCACCAATGGGGGTAAATAAATGGCACAGACACAGAATACTACAAGAAAGAAAAAAAGAGATTACAACAAAGCCGGATATTACATGGTAGCACCTTTTGTTATAATTTTTATTATTTTCTCCATTTATCCGGTACTGAGAACTCTCGAGATCAGCTTTACGGATTTTAAGGGTGTAGGTCGACTCTCTACCTGGGGAGAAGACGGACATCTTATATGGAGAGTAAGCTTTGTTGGCTTCAAAAACTACATACGCGCCATAAAAGATAAGTTTTTCTGGAAAGCACTTGGAAACACACTGAAAATATGGGTTCCAAATATTGTTCTTCAATTGGGACTGGCATTCCTATTAACAATAGTATTTTCGGATGTTAAATACAGAATAAAGGGCCTGCCTTTTTTCAGAGCTGTTTATTATATTCCCAATATTTTGTCCATTACGACTGTAGCTTTTATGTTCCAGACACTTTTGGATTACCATTACGGTTCGGTTAACTGGGGACTGTTTAATATGGGATTGCAAAAGCTGATTCACGACTGGTGCGGGGAGGCTTCAACGGCGCCTTATATAGTGTCAATCATATCGGCCTGGCAATGGTTTGGTAACTCGTTTATCATGCTGATGGCCGGTGTTCAGGGTATTAACCGTGACTACTATGAAGCCGCTGCCATTGATGGAGCAGGAAGATGGACATTATTTGGCAAGATTACACTGCCGCTTTTAAAGCCTGTTATGTTGTATGTATCCATTACATCCTTTATTGGTGGTTTGCAGATGTTCGACCTTCCATTCCTTATGTATACCTACAGTGGCAACCCGAACGGAAGTACACAGACAATGATTATGTATATGTACAAATTCGGCTTCGTCGCAGGTACAAAACAGGTTGGTTATGCCGGAGCAATTGCTTATGTTATATTCCTTCTGATTTTGATAGTTTCCATAGTACAGTTCAAACTGATGAATCCAAAGGAGGATTAGGCAATGAAATATGCAAAAGTAAAGAAGATCATAGTTTATACAATTATATATATAGCGCTTGTTGTATTGGCAATTACATGTCTTATTCCTTTGTGGTTAACTGTGGTTAACTCAACCAGATCGGGCAAAGAGGTTATGATGGGGTTCTCATGGCTGCCCGGCAATAGCCTTGCGGAAAACTGGGCAGTGCTTGCAAGCCAGCCGTTAAGTGTTTGGCGAGGATATTGGAACAGCTTGATTATCGCAGTTCCGTGCACATTGCTTAGCTCATATTTTTCAGCATTAACAGGCTTTGCATTAGCAGTATATAAATTCAAGGGAAGAAATGTTATTTTTTACACCATAGTAATATTTATGATGATTCCCGGACAGCTTGGCTTAATCGGTTTCTACAATTTATGTGCAATGCTTCACATTACGAACACGTATATACCGCTTATTTTGCCGGCCATAGCTTCAACCGGAACGGTATTCTTCCTAAGACAGTACGTTCTGTCGGTTTTGCCCCTTTCACTTTTGGAAGCCGGCCGAATTGACGGAGCAAAGGAAATATACATGTTCCACAAGATTGTAATTCCTATTATGATGCCCGGTATCGCAACCATGGCAATCGGAGCCTTCATTGGAAGCTGGAATTCATATCTGGTTCCCATGCTTATATTGAATGACCAGAAGAAATACCCGCTTCCGTACATGGTAAAGGTTTTGTCAAATGAGATTGTAAATACGAACTATGGAGCAAGGTACCTGCTGTTTTCAATGTCACTTATCCCGGTCATCATAGTATTTTGCTTCTTCTCCAGATATATTATCAGCTCTATTTCAGCGGGCTCAGTTAAAGAGTAACAGAAACACGATGAAGCATATATGCGCCCCACTCAGAGTAAACACAAACTAAAAATATACTTAAAGCCATGATTATCTCCTTCTTCAGGCAGATAAACATGGCTTTTCGTTGTATTCTTTGAAAACTTGAAAAGGATGGCAAAATGTACAATATTTTGATAAAATGTACTATATGGGTATGGGAACAATATGAAAATACAAACACACAGTAAGACAAACAGAATAAAGCACGGCATGAAGTTAAATCGGAAATTTTCATTGGTAATGCTTTTGCTGGTTTTGGTTCCAACAGTGATATTTATAGCATTTATCTATGGAAGCATGGTGAAAAACACCATTGAGGAGAATACCGCCACGTTTAATTATTATGTAAACAGAAGCTATG
This sequence comes from Lachnospiraceae bacterium, assembly GCA_045627085.1. Lineage (GTDB taxonomy): Bacteria > Bacillota > Clostridia > Lachnospirales > Lachnospiraceae > RGIG10340. The sequence continues at coordinate 42,894 of JAZQNB010000023.1, forward strand.
ATGAGATACTCAAAAAGGTTGAAATTGTCAATGCAGCCAGAGACTATGCGCTTACGGATTCAAACCTCTTAGGATTAATAAAGTTTGCGTATAATGATATAGAGTATTTTGATTCTTCCGTGTCACATTTCTATACTGAAAACATGGTTTCGTTACAGCGAATGGTTGAATCAAATCCCGATATTTACAAACTGAGGGTATATTTTAACAGTCAGACAATTACCGAAATGGAGCCGATTGTTTATAACCATGACACGCTGACCATACTGCCGTGGTACAAGGAAAAAAACGAAGATTTTTGGACCTTTAATTATATTGATACTAATACAAAGTCAACCCTGCTCAATGCATCACAACGAAATGTGGCACATATTACGCCTTTAATCAAAGAGGGTATTGTGGTCGGATACATGGAGGTTGCTACTACCATGAATACCATGTTCCCCGACATATATTCCACAGATGACAAAATGGTACTGTTTTTTAAGGCAAATGACGGACATTATTACTGCTCCGATCAAAACAGATATTTTGTCAAAAAACTGAGGACCTTTCTTGAAGAGGATGAAAACTGGAACTGGTTTGAAGACAAGGCTCCCTTTACTCCGGACTATGAAGATGAAGTGCTGGTGACCACGAAATACATACCGGAACTGGACGGAAGTATTGTCGGTGTTTACAAAATGGAGGAGGCGCTTGGACGACTTAAGGCAAATCGTAACATGTATCTGATGGTGATGCTGATAATTGCAGTGATTCTGGCATGGTCCATAAACTATATTGTGTATGGATTGCTCAGACAGTTTTACACTATTCTTAAATCCATCAGAGAGGTTCAGAAAGGAAATTTGGATGTCAGAATTGAAGGTCTGAAGAACGATGAAGTAGGAGAGCTTGGCGAACAGATTAACAAAATGCTAGACAGAATCACCCTGCTTTTACAGGAAAATGTGACCAGAGAGCGACTTGCGAAAAATTCCGAGATCAGGGTGTTACAGAATCAGATTAATGCACATTTTATTTATAATGTACTTGAATCCATCAAAATGATGGCAGAGATAGATGAAAAATACGATATTTCAGATGCTGTCACTTCACTCGGAAGACTGCTTCGCTACAGCATGCATTGGACCAGTGCAACCGTCACCGTAGAGGAAGAACTGGAATATGTTAAAAACTATCTTGCCCTGATTAATCTAAGATTTGATTATGAGATATATCTTTCACTGAATATAAAGGATATTGTGTTAAAGCAGGAGATTCCCAAAATGAGTCTTCAACCCATAGTGGAGAATGCAATATATCATGGAATTGAGCAGATAGCTGAGGATACCAATATCTATGTAAAGGGAAAGGTTGAAAACAGGAAGGTATTTATAGAAATAACAGATGCCGGAAAAGGAATGAGCGAAGAGCAGATAGCTGAGCTCATGAAAAAAATAAATGGCGAGTTAAACGCTGATGAGATTGAAAGAAAAAACATTTCGCGCGAGGGCGGCGGAAACGGAATAGGCCTAAAGAACGTTCAGGACAGAATCCACATGAACTTTGGTGAAGAATACGGACTTACCATTAATTCTAAACCAGGACTGTATACGAAGGTAGAAATATGCGTTCCACAGACTTATTTTGAAAGTAATGATTAAAGGAAGGCTTTACTATGCATACGTTGTTGATTGTTGAAGATGAAAAAATGATACGTCAGGGAATCAAAGCCATGATTCAGAGAAGCGGCGTTGAAATTGATACCATTTTGGAATGTGGAAACGGTGAAATGGCTCTTGATATTCTTAAAAGTCAGGAAGTAGATGTAATGTTTACAGACATTCGAATGCCCAAGATGGATGGTATTACGCTTGTAAAGGAAATGCAAAAGCTTCCGCACAAACCCTTAACCGTGGCTGTAAGCGGATATGATGAGTTTTCTTATGCTGTGGAAATGCTTAGAGCGGGGGTCAGGGAGTACATTTTAAAACCTGTCGACAGGGAAAAAATTAAAAGTGTTTTGCAGTCCCTGGACAGTGAATTAAATCAAAAAGCGGAAAAGAGTGAAAACACTAAAACCATTGGTTGCCAGCAGATAAAGCACCTGCTCTACGATGACAATGTCAGCGATTCAGAAATGGCGGCTATTATCAGTGAATATGGGGACACGTTTTTCTCAGACGGATATTATGTGGTATGTCTTGATAACAGAAACGGAGAGATGTCTGCTGATGAGGAACATGTATATGTCAACAATTTAGATGATTTTGAAGCCTATGTATTAAAGGCCGATGTACTCAATAAATATAAGCTACAGGAATGGCGCACCAGATATATCGGTATCAGTAGACTTCACAAGGATTTTATAGAAATAAAAGATGCATATAAAGAGGCAAGGATTGCGAGAATTGAAGCCTTCTGGCAGGAAAAATACAAAATAGACTTTGATGAGCTAAGCTATTATGTCAAATTTCAGGAAAAGCTATCCTCTGACCCAATGAGCTCATATCTTCAGATGCTTGGCACCGACAAGGCTGAGACTGCCCTAAAGAATATCAGAAGCATATTCTGGAATGCCAGAAGAGATAAAGAACATTTTCATCTTGATGAGCAGCTTGATGAATTCATGACATCACTTGGAGAAATATATGAAGCGGTGGTCAAAACCGAAACCGACAGCTTAGAGCGATTTAAGCATCTGTATGCCTTCAAGAATATCGCCATGTATGAAATAGAATTTATGGGATGGCTCGATAGCTTTGTAAATTCCTTAAATCATCAATTCGACGATTATAAGAACAAGCAGAAAATCCAACAGGCTGTTATGTATGTTCGTGAGAATTTTGATAAGGATTTGAACATGGCGGTGGTTTCAAATCATATTTCCATGAACTATTCTCTGTTTTCGTATGCTTTCAAGCAATATACGGGGACCAATTTCGTGGCGTATCTAAAGGATATACGTATGGAAAAGGCGAAGGAGCTGCTTGAGAATACGGATATGAGGATAATAGAAATCAGTCAGAAGGTCGGCTATGAAAACGAAAAGCATTTTATGAAAATATTTAAAACTTCATTCGGCGTAAGCCCTACGGAGTATAGAAAGAATATGTCATTTAAAGCCTGAATGTGATAAAATATTAGCAGGTATTGGGGAGACGAAAGGCGTTTGTTATGTCAAGGGTACACAGAATAGCAGTGTTTATTTCTCATATTTATGGTGATTATCAGCGCGATGTTTGCCAGGGTATTATTGATAAGGCCACGGAATACGGTTATCACGTTGATATATTCGCTTCAAACGACGAAGTTGTATTGGGCAAATATTCTACAGGTGAGTTTTCAATCCTAAAGATACCCAATAAGGAGATATACGACGGAGCGTTAGTCAGCTCCGGCACGTATCTGGTAAGTGAACTGGGTCGAAAGATAGTTGACGAGCTTAAAACCTGGAACTGTCCGGTTATAGATATCAATTCCATAGAGACACCTTTTCCACAGGTACGTTTGGACAATAATGAAGCTATTGTAGATATAATTAAGCATTTAGCCATGGAGCATCATTTTGACCGAATCTGCTATCTTGGAAATTCAGTGGAGGAATATATCTCAAATATCCGACTTAATTTCTACAAAAAAGCCATGATAGAGCTTGATTTTAAGGACAAAATATTATTTACCGAGTCCGATTATTCAGATGAAGGAATACGAGATGCACTTGATAAGCTGTTGATTTATGATCCACAGGCTATAGTATGCTACAATGACCGTATGGCCTACACTGTTATGAGCGAGATGGCCTCGAAGGGAATCAATATTCCAAAGCGTGTGGCCGTAACGGGCGTAGATAATCTGGAGTACGGACAGAACATATCTCCCGCACTTACAACTATTACGTTCCCCGCCTATGAAATGGGAGAAGAGGCTTTTATGTATCTTCTCGAAAAGCTCGATGATATTAAGAGCGACAGGACACCGATGGTTAAGGCAATACCTAAATTTGGAAATTCCTGCGGCTGTAACAATGCGGAAAGCATTCCGCCCATATTGTTTAGCAACAAGCAGAGAAAGCACATAGAAGCGCTTGAAAGGATATGCCTTACCAATATGAGAATGTCCTCTTCGCTTCAGGGACTTACCGATATTGATGAAGGAGTTGAGGTTCTTTCCAAGTTTTTGGGGAATATTCAAAAGGAACAGGGAATTGAAGGACTTCGTGAATGCTATATGTGCCTTTATTCCGGATGGGACAGGATATCCTCACAGGTTAAGAGACTTACTCAGACAGAGGAAGAGCTTGATAACGACAAAATTGTACTTAAGTTGGCCATAAAGGATAATGTGAGACTGCCGGAATGTATTTTTTCACGCACTGACGCATTGCCTGAATTTATACGGAAAAACGGAAGCAGTGTGTATGTGTTTACACCTTTGTTCTTTGGCGAAAAGTCATACGGGTATTTGTGTCAGGCATATGAAAAAAACAGGATATCTTATCCGTTCCCGTTTGTGACATGGCTTCAGAACGTTAATGCCATGCTTCAATCCGTTCGAAATAATCGAAACATGCAGCTGATGCTTAATCGTTTGGAGGATATTTACAGCCATGATTCCCTGACCGGACTTCTTAATCTGCAGCGGTTTACGATGAATATACCCGGATTCTTAGACCGGGCAAGGGAAAGGGGCCTGTTAGTTACGGCCTTAGTGCTTGACCTTGACCATTTAAAGAAAATCAATGACGAATTCGGGCATGCGGAAGGAAACTTTGCCATTCAGGTACTTGGACAGGCTATCAGCCAGGTGTTGTCCGATGATTTGCAGGCATGCAGGTTTGGCGGAGATGAATTCTATATGATGGCGGCAGGACTTTCCGAAGAAGAATCCCTAAATGTGATTCGAAGAATTCAGAAATATTTGGAGAATTATAACAACACTTCGGGACAGCCTTTTAAGGTCAGTGTTTCAGGCGGATATGCAATATGTGAAACCTATGATGAAGAAGACTTTAACGATACATTTAAGAAGGCTGACAAGAGCATGTATTTGAACAAACGTTTAAAACGTGAGCAGACAATAAATGACAAAATCTGACATACATTACACTTATTAACGAATCGGATATTTGGTAAAATCAAGCTGTATGAGCATGACATATGCACATACAGCTTTTTGTTTACTATAAAAGAAATGGGGGCAATAAAGGTGCAATACGGACATTTTGATAATGAAAAAAGAGAATATGTTATAGACAGAGTGGATATACCCACCTCCTGGACCAACTATCTTGGAGTAGAGAATACCTGTGTGGTTATCAATCATACGGCAGGCGGGTATATGTTTTATAAAACCCCCGAATATCACCGTGTGACAAGATTTCGTGCCAATTCGGTTCCTATGGACAGGCCCGGACATTACGTATATATAAGAGATAACGATACCGCTGACTACTTCTCAATATCCTGGCAACCTGTAGGCAAGCCTTTGGACAGGGCAAAGTATACATGCAGACATGGAATGAGCTATACAGTATACGAGTGTGAATACGACGGACTTAAATGCTCACAAAAGATGTCTGTACCTCTTTCAGACGATGTTGAGCTTTGGGATGTAAGGGTAAGGAATAATGGCACGAAGGAAAGAAATCTTGGTATTTTTTCTTATGCAGAGCTTTCCTTCCACCATGTAATGATTGACAATCAGAATTTCCAAATGAGCATGTACTGTGCCGGCTCTTCCTATGAGGATGGCATAATTGAAGAAGATTTGTTTTATGAGCAATTTGGCTTTCAGTATTTTGCATCCAGCTTTGAACCCGACAGCTTTGACTGCTTAAGGGATAAATTCATCGGTTCGTATCATACCGAAGACAACCCAATTGCTGTGGAAAACGGCAGATGCTCGGGTTCATACGAGCTTGGCAACAACCATTGTGCGTCCCTTCATAAAAGCTTTATCTTAAAGCCGGGCGAAGAGGTAAGATTTATCTTTATGCTTGGCGAGGGAAATCGTGATAAAGGCCGAATAGCAAAAGCGAAGTATTCGAATTTTGAACAGGTTGATGCCTGCTATGAAGCGCTTGCCAAATTCTGGCAGGATAAATTTGATAAATTACAGATTAATACACCTAATGAGGGCATGAATACATTGATAAATACTTGGACCTTGTATCAATCGGAAATCAATGTAATGTTTTCCAGATTTGCTTCGTTTATCGAGGTAGGTGGACGAGTCGGACTGGGGTATAGGGATACTGCACAGGATGCGATGACTGTACCACATTCCAATCCCGAAAAATGCAGGCTTCGAATTGTTCAATTACTCAAAGGTCTTACAAGCTTTGGATACGGACTTCATTTGTTCCAGCCGGAATGGTTTGAACCTGACGAATCCGTCAAACCCTTCAAATCACCGACTGTTATTCCTGAGCCTGACAAGGATTCCATGATTCATGGAATTAAAGATGCATGCTCTGACGATGCCCTGTGGTTGATTCCTACCATTGTTGAATACATAAAAGAAACAGGAGAGTTTTCCTTTGCAGATTTGCCGGTGACATATGCCGATAAGGGTGAGGATACCGTTTATGACCATATGAAAACCATTCTTGATTTTTCTACGAAGCAGGTCGGAGCAACCGGAATATGCAAGGGACTTCGTGCTGACTGGAATGACTGTTTAAATCTTGGCGGAGGAGAGAGTGCGCTTGTTTCTTTCCTTCACTACTTCGCACTGGTTAATTTTATTGAACTGGCTTCCTACTTGGGACGTGAAGCTGATGTTATCAGGTACAGTGCAGTACGTGACCGTGTTAAAGAGGTATGCGATAAAGAGCTATGGGATGGCGAGTGGTACATCAGAGGAATTACCAAAAACGGCAAAAAGATAGGAACTCAAAAGGACAAGGAAGGAAAGGTTCATTTGGAATCTAATTCCTGGGCTGTTTTATCAGGTGCCGCAGATTATGAAAAAGGCATTAAGGCGATGGACAGCGTTGATAAATATCTGTATACGCCATATGGAATTATGCTGAATGCACCCTCCTATACAAAGCCTGATGATGATATTGGATTTGTGACCAGAGTATATCCGGGACTTAAGGAAAACGGTTCTGTTTTCTCACATCCGAATCCTTGGGCATGGGCAGCGGAATGTAAATTAGGTCGCGGTGACCGGGCAATGAAATTTTATAATGCACTCTGCCCGTATTATCAGAATGACAAAATAGAAATTCGTGAAGCTGAGCCTTATTCATACTGTCAGTTTATTATGGGAAAGGACCACACAGCTTTCGGCCGTGCGCGTCATCCGTTTATGACGGGCTCCGGCGGGTGGTCATATTTTGCAGCCACCCGATACATGCTGGGAATCAGACCTGAGTTTAATACACTTACAATTGACCCCTGTGTACCTGCAGATTGGAATGAATTCAGCGCAGTGCGTGAATGGAGAGGTGCTAAGTATAATATAACCGTAATTAATCCAGACAAAGTAATGAAGGGTGTTAAGGAAATCTTTGTTGATGATATCAGGGTTAAAGAGATACCTGCTTATCCTGCAGGAGAATCGCACAACATCAGGGTTGTAATGGGAAAATAGCATAAATAATATATGGAAAGGACAAATAATATGGTAAAATTCGGTACCGGCGGCTGGAGAGCCGTCATAGGCGATGATTTTACAAAAGCTAATATTCAGCTATTGGCGAAGGCCCTTGCCGATAAGATGATATCCGAGGGCGTAACAAAACAAATAGTAATAGGTTATGATAAACGATACCTTTCAAAGGAAGCAATGCAGTGGGCAGCACAAACGCTTGCATTCAATGGGATAAAATGTTATCTGGTGAATAAATCTGCACCGACACCTTTGGTAATGTATTACACCATGGTTCATGAATTCGATTATGGCATGATGATTACTGCCAGCCATAATCCGGCTCTTTATAACGGAATTAAGGTGTTTACTAAGGGCGGACGCGATGCGGATGAAAAACAGACGGCTGATTTGGAGAAATTCATTGCAAGGCTTGACACCAAAGACGTGAGAGAACTTGAATATGAGGATGCATTGGATAAAGGACTTATCGAAGAGATTTATCCTTTGAACGATTATATCGATGCAATTTTGAATGCGGTGGACACCAAGGCTATAAGAAATGCAAATCTGCGTGTAGCAATAGACCCCATGTATGGCGTAAGCGAAACCTCCTTAAAGACAATTCTTTTGACAACAAGATGTGATGTTTATACCATTCATGACAGACACGATACATTGTTTGGAGGAAAGCTTCCGGCCCCCAATGCTACCACACTTAGGGCTTTGCAGAATTGTGTACTTGATAACGGCTGTGATATCGGACTTGCCACAGACGGCGATGCCGACAGAATCGGTGTAATTGATGATACGGGACGTTTCCTTCATCCGAATGATATTTTGGTGCTGCTATATTACTATCTCGTCAGGTTTAAAGGCTGGCACGGACCTGTTGTCAGAAACCTTACAACAACACATATGCTCGATAAGGTAGCGGAAAAATTCGGTGAGAAATGTTATGAGGTACCTGTGGGCTTTAAATGGGTTTCCTCAAAGATGACAGAAACAAATGCCATTATAGGTGGTGAATCCTCAGGAGGCTTGACCGTAAAGGGCCATATCAACGGAAAAGACGGAGTATATGCGGCAGCATTACTTGTTGAAATGATAGCCGTGACCGGCAAAAAGATTTCTGAGATATATAAGGATATTGAAAATGAATGTGGTTCCATATTTATGGAGGAAAGAGATTATCGTTTTACTTATGAAAAGAAAGCAGCAATTAATAAAGCTTTGATGGAAGAGAAGAAGACCCCATCACTTCCCTTCGAAATTGACCATATTTCTTATATGGACGGATGCAAGATTTATTTTGCAAACGGTGGTTGGATAAGCGCCAGATTTTCAGGTACTGAACCATTGCTGCGTATTTTCTGCGAGATGCCCGAGCCAAAGGATGCTACTCTAGCAAGCGATATTTTTGAGACATTCCTTGAACTGAAACAATAACTATACTTTTTATAATATGATTGTTTTATAAAAAAGTATAAATTAGGGCTCTGAAGTGGTAAAATTACTTCAGAGCCTTCGTTTGTTATGATGGGGAGTCCTTTTCGATGAAACGACACAAATTAGCGGAACTAAAGAAAAAGAAAAATTCATTGACCTACAGCATGTTTCTGACTTTGGGAGCAGGGTGGCTGCTTCCGCTTTTGATTATTACCTTTATACTTATCTATGTGGTGACCGGCATTTTAAATAATCAATTGCGCAAAACCATTGTGGAATCAATGGAAAATGCTGTTGAAATATGTGATATGAAGCTGGAGGAGATTTGGAATTCCTCCAAAAAAGCTACATATAACAATACAATTGCGGACAGCTACAATGAATATTGCGAGGGACTTGATTCACTGAAGCTGTACAATGATGTGACCAATTATCTTAATCAGGAATACAGATATGATGCCAGCATGTTGTCGACCATGGTATTTTTCATGGGTGATTTGTCGACCGTGTATTATTCGTACAATACATATTCAAATAAAAATCAGGGAAATGACGGATTTCAGAGAGTAAATTATTTCAAGTTCTTCACCATGGATTATGTTTTGGAGGCTTCAAAGGACCTGGATACCGGAGTGGAACTTGTATGGCATAACAATCACCTGTATATGATACGTAATCTTGTGAATGAAATGTTTGAGCCTTTCGGAATGATAGTCGTTGAACTTGACCCCGATTTTACATTTTCAAGTTTGAAAAGTGTGTGGGGGGCAAATGATTATCAGCTGTATGTGGAAGGCGAGCCGGTATTTATAAGTGATAATTTTGATGACAGTCTCTTAGCCGGGCGAAAATCAAACGAATGCAGTTACTTCCAGAAAGGCAGAAAATACTATGCTACCATGTCTGCTCCCTTCGGAAATCAAACAGTGATATATGCGGTTAATATCAGTAGGGAAAGCCTGATTTCCGAGATGAAGATGTTACGATATATTCTTATTTTGATGGCTTTGTTTGTAGTGCCATTGGCTTTTGTCATTTTTTACTTCTTTAACAGAAAGGTTACGATTCCCATTAACGAGCTGGTAAAGGGAGCTACGGAGATAACATCGGGAAATTACGGATATGAAACCGGAGTTGATTCCGGAAGCAATGAATTTACATATTTGCAGCAAAGCTTTAATTCCATGTCAAAGGAATTGAAGTATCAGTTTGATACTATATATAAAGAAGAGATTGAGCTGCGCGATGCCAATATCATGGCATTACAGTCGCAAATCAACCCCCATTTTTTGAACAATACTCTTGAGATAATTAACTGGGAAGCCAGAATGAATGGAAATGAATCCGTAAGTGCCATGATTGAGGCACTCGGAACCATGCTATCCGCTACCATGAACAGAAAAAAGAGGAAATTTGTTCCCTTGTCTGAGGAGCTTTCGTATGTGGATGCCTATCTATATATTATAGGGCGGAGGTTTGGAGAACGCTTTGAGGTCTACAAGGAAATTAATGAGACTTTAATGGATATAGAGGTGCCCTTACTCATCATTCAGCCGATAGTGGAAAATGCCGTAGAGCATGGCGTCGAGGCACATGGCTGCGGGATGGTTGCAATCTCCATTACATCGGATTGGGATAAAATGACTATCGATGTAATAAACGACGGAGTGTTATCAAATGAAGACAAAGAGAAAATCGACTTTTTGCTAAATGCCGAAAGCGAAATGGAAAATGAAAGGCATATTAGCTTAGGAATTCGAAACGTAAATCGAAGGATTAAAATTATATACGGAGACGACTGCGGACTTACCATTACCAGTAATAAGAATAATGAAACAGTCAGTAGGATAGTTGTCAGAATGCAGCACGAGCCTTTAGAAGAAAAGGCTAATATTTAACTTTTTGTATCAGGGGTTTATATGGGCAAAGTATTTAAAGCAATATTGATTGCATCGCTGGTTTCCATCGCGGTGATTATAATGGTAGTGATGGGAGCCGCCGTCAGGGAAATTCAAAGCGATAAAAACGAGGTTATTGAATCTGATACGGTTACATTAAATGTTGTCACCACCTTTGCGGGTGGAGACGGTAATGCCGTGAATTATGTGAATACCTATAGGAAGTGGGAGAGCATTACAGGCAATACCGTTGCGGACATGTCTGCTCAGTCGGATGAAACATTTAAATCCAAGATAATCAGAGACTTTTTAACAGGCTCTGAACCGGATGTACTTTTTTTCTTTACCGGCGTAGATGCGAACAATTTCATAAAAGCAGGTAAGGTTGTCTCTTTGGAAGAAATAACGAGAGAATATCCGGACTATGCCGACAATATTGATCTTGAAAAAGTTCCGACATCACTGGTTGACGGTAAAATATATGCGATTCCCGTAACAGGATATTGGGAGGCAATGTATGTCAACCTTGAAGTGCTGAATGCAGCCGGAATAGATATGCCGGATGAAAACTATACCTGGGACAAATTCCTAAGTGACTGCACTAAAATTAAGCGGGCCGGATATACGCCGATTGCGGCGTCTCTTGGAAGTATTCCACATTATTGGTGGGAGTATTGTATCTTTAATAATACCGGCGTGGAAGACCATTTGACTATTCCCGATTCAGTCGATGACGAAATCGGAAAAGAATGGGTGGAGGGTATCAGAAATCTTAAGAGCTTATATGATTTGGGATATTTTCCGGCCAATACCAATTCTGCCACAGACGATGAAACCTTCCAATTGTTTATGGATGGTAAGGCAGCCTTCCTTTTGGATGGAAGCTGGAAGCTTGGCACTATTGCACAGGAATGTAAATCTGCCAAAGCCCTTGAAAAGTTTTCCGTAACTTTTTTTCCGGCCACGGACAAGCGTAAGGCCACGGATTTAATAGGCGGAATGAGTATGGGTTATTATATTACCAAAAAAGCCTGGGATGATCCGGACAAGCGCAAAGTAGCCGTGTCATTTGTGGAATACATGACATCAACGGAGGTGATATCCATATTTGCACAGCATACTTCGAATGTGCTTAAGGATTTTGAAGTTGATGAAGAGAATGCTGATTACAATTCTTTGCAGATAAAGGCTTTTGAAATGCTTAACAAGGTTACCTCATTGACGCCTGCGGTTCAGGATACGTTTCAGGGTGAATGCAGAGAGACAACCTTTGACAGAATGCCTGATATAGTTAAAGGACGATTCCTTATAACCAATGCGGTTGAACAGGGGTTGCGCAAATATAAATACCAAAATGCTCAAAATAAATGAGAGAAAGGCTGTGAAATCCATGATAAAAGTGATGATAATTGATGATGAACCTATTATAGTGGAAGGCTTGACTCGCAGTATTAATTGGGAAGAAAAGGGCTGCGAGGTAGTTGCATCCGCAGATAATGGGATAGAAGGGATTGAGAAAATCGCCAAATATCGCCCGGATATTATTTTCTCTGATATTAGAATGCCCAACATGGATGGGCTTACTATGATAGCCTCAATCAAGTCCATGTATCCGGAAACGGAAGTATCGATACTTACAGGCTTCCAGGATTTTGAATATGCCAGAAAGGCAATCACCCTTGGGGTTACCAGATTCCTGGTAAAGCCCTCCAAGATGGAAGAACTCAACGAGGCGGTTAACGTCATGGTGAGCAATGTGCGGGCCAAAAGAAATGCCGAACAGAATGAAAGCTTGGAAGAGGATGATGGATTAAAGGTTGAATCTGAAGCCTCCAGCTTTTTGGTTAACAATGCCATCAGGTATATGGAAGAGCATTATACGGAGAAATTAAAGCTTCAGGATGTGGCTGACAGCGTATATGTAAGCCAGTGGCATTTATCCAAGCTTCTTAATAAGTATAAAGAGCAGAGCTTTTCCGATTTGCTTAACAGTATTCGAATAGATAAGGCAAAGGAATTATTAAAGAATCCTGCGCTTAGAATTGGAGATGTTGCAGAAATGGTAGGCTTCCTTGATATGGCACATTTTTCACGTGTGTTTAAGCGCCAAACCGGTCTTTCAGCCAATGAATATAGAAATAAAATTAAGTAATGATGATTTTTTTTGCTTAATTTTAAAAAGTTTTGTAGACTTTCTTAAGATTCAAAAAAAATCTTGTAATTTTTTTTTCGAGTTGTTAAACTCATTTTTGGAAAGTTTTTAGGTAGTTAATTTATGCCTGAGTGCTTTACTACTATACTTTTTATGTGAATTGAGAACTGAGGTTTTTAATTACGGAATGGAGAAAAAATGAAATTTATTTTAGCTGATGATTATCAGAAAATGAGCCGCCAGGCTGCAAAGCTCATCGCTACACAGGTCATTGTAAAACCTGACTGCGTACTCGGTCTTGCAACAGGCTCAACACCTATCGGAACCTATGACCAGCTTGTAGAGTGGTACAATAAGGGCGATCTTGATTTCTCTAAGGTAACAACAGTAAACCTTGATGAGTACAAGGGTCTTTCAGGGGACCATGACCAGTCATACCGTTACTTTATGAACACACATCTCTTTGATCGTGTAAACATTGACAAGAATCGTACTTTTGTTCCCAACGGTCTTTTAGCTGATTCAAATCAGGCATGTGATGAATATAACAAAACAATAGCTGATTGCGGAAGCGTAGATTTACAGCTCCTCGGACTCGGACCTAACGGTCACATCGGATTTAACGAGCCCGGAACTGCATTTGAAACACTTACACACTGCGTTGACCTTACAGACAGCACAATTTCCGCAAACTCAAGATTCTTTGCTTCATATGATGATGTTCCCAAGCAGGCATACACAATGGGAATCAAGACCATCATGATGGCTAAGAAGATAGTTCTTGTTGTAAACGGTGCAGGAAAGGCTCAGACAGTAAAGGATGCATTCTTTGGTCCTGTTTCTTCCAAGTGCCCTGCTTCTGTTTTACAGCTTCACAACGATTGTACAATCGTAGGAGATAAGGAAGCTTTCTCTCTTGTTCTTGATTACATTAAATAATTACTTAAAGGGGAAAGATAAAATCTTTCCCCCTTTTTTTGTCCGTGCGCAATGTTGCGCATGTCGCATATAAGTGAGGGATAGAAAATGATTATTAAAAATGGATTTGTTTTTACTAAGGAATGTAAATTTGAAGAATTGTCTGTCGTAACGGATGGCGACAGAATTACGGATATAAATATAGAATCGAATGGCGTTAATGTATTCGATGCTTCTGACTCGCTGGTCCTCCCCGGCTTGACCGATATTCATTTTCATGGCTGTGACGGTCATGATTTTTGCGACGGTTCGTTTGAAGCTATAGATGCAATAGCTGCTTTCGAGATAAAGCAGGGCGTAACGAGCATATGCCCTGCTACCATGACTATTTCAGCAGACAGGCTTGATAATATATGTAAATGTGCGGCCGAATATGATAAGAAGCAGAAGGCAGGAAAAATTGATTCGTGCCGTTCCGAACTGGTCGGAATTCATATGGAAGGACCTTTTATCAACGTGAACAAAAAGGGTGCACAAAACGCAGAATTTATTCAGACTGCGGATGCAGGCAAAATCCGCAGATGGGTAGATTACTCAAACGGACTCGTTAAGATAATGTCAATTGCTCCGGACACGGAAAACGCCATTGAAATCATTAAAGAATGCAGCGATATCGTGCGATTTTCGATAGGTCACACGGAAAGCGATTACGATACAGCCATAAAGGCCTTTGAAGCAGGTGCTGACCACTGCACGCATCTGTATAATGCAATGCCACCCTTTACACACAGAGCTCCCGGAGTAATCGGAGCCGCAGCAGACACTCCAAAGGCATATGCGGAGCTTATCTGTGACGGTATTCACATCGACCCTGCCGTAATTCGTTCTACCTTTAAACTGTTCGGAGATGACAGGATGGTGCTAATAAGTGACAGCATGGAAGCAACCGGCAAACCTGACGGCGTATATTCTCTCGGCGGGCAGGAGGTTCATGTAAAGGGTAACCTGGCAACACTTGCGGACGGAACGTTGGCCGGAAGTGCAACACCGTTATATCAATGTATGAAAAATGCAGTTTCATTTGGTATACCTTTAGAAAGTGCAATTAAAGCTGCTACAATAAATCCCTGTAAGGCAATTGGAATTGACGGGAATTATGGCACAATTGAGATTGGTAAAAAGGCACATTTTCTGATATTAAATAAAGCTGATTTGTCAATTAAAGCTGTTATCCTTGGAGATGATGTTTTCACGTTCTAGTACTATTTTCCCTGTGAAGGTTTTGTCAATGTTTTGCGTTTAGTTTTGTAAACCTGTGACGCTTTGGCAAAAGTGCACAAAAATGCCGACGTAAAATCAACAAATTCACCAAACAAATTTGTGAAATGTGTATTTTTGTAGCATATTGACATTATATCGCAGGGGGTGTATTATTAGTTTAACGTTAAACGAATAAACCGAAGCACCACAAGACAGGTTTTACGTTTCCAAAGTGGAGAATAAGCCTTGAATTGGGGGTAATTTTCAGAATTGAAGAAAATGTTTAATCAATTCTTAAGTGCGTATAAGGTTTAACGTTCAACCAAACCAATCATTTTATTTTAAAGAAGGGAGAGTTACTTATTATGAAGAAGAAACTCATCAGCTTACTTCTCACAGCAGTTATGGCTACAGCATTACTTGCAGGTTGTGGCAAAGAAGCAGAGAAAGAAGCAGCTCCTGCAGCTGACGACAAAGCAGCTGTAACAGAAAGCAACGATGCAGAAGCAGAAGCTCCTGCAACAGAAGAACTTCCTGAGGTTACCATTACACTTGGTATTTATCCTGAGGACACTCTTGTAGACGATATTGCTGTATTTGACGGATATATCGCTACATATGAAGAGCAGCATCCCAATGTAACATGCGTTCCTGCATATTACAAATACGCTACCGATACATTTATGCCTATGGTAGAGTCCGGAAACTGCCCTACAATTTTTGAATCATGGTTCACAGAGCCCACAAAGCTTATCGCTCAGGGTGCTATCGCTGATATCACTGATGAACTTGAAGCTAAGGGTTGGTTAGACGCTATGAACCCTTCTATCAGAGATCTTCTTTCTGATGCTGACGGACGTGTTTACGGTGTTCCCCGTGACGGTTATGCACTTGGTCTTATGTGCAACGTTGAGCTCTTCGAGGCAGCAGGCCTTGTTGATGCAGACGGATATCCTACACTTCCTGAGACATGGAACGACGTAGCTGAGATGGGTAAGAAGATTAAAGACGCTACAGGTTCTGCAGGTCTTTGCCTCCTTGCTGAGAACGAAGCAGGCGGCTGGCACTTCTCCAACATCGCTTGGGCATTTGGTGCAACCACACTTTGTAAAGACAACGGAGATGGCACATATACATCTAACCTTGCATCAGACGAAGCTATCAAAGCTATGGAATACGTTAAATCACTTAAATGGGATTACGACATCCTTACAGCAGATCCCCTTTCAGAGAACTGGGGAACAGGATTTACTCAGTTAGGTACAGGCAACGCTGCTATGTACATTGGTGCTAACGATGCAGTTGCTCAGCCTACACAGGTTAACGGCCTTGCACTTGACAAATTCGCTATGACAGCTGTTCCTGCAGCTGATGGCGGTCAGTACTCACTCTATGGTGGTACTCCTTACTTCTTCTCAAAAGATGCTACACATGACGAAATTATGGCAGCTCTTGACTTCCTTGAGGTTATGGGTAAAGCTCCCGTTGCTACTGAAGCTTCTGTAGCAGGTATGAGAGCAGGTGCTGAAGCTAACGCTAACAATGGTGTTCCTGTAATTAAGGGATTCCCTTGCTGGATTAACCAGGATTACCTTGATGCTCAGGAAGAAGTAGTTAAAGAGTACTCAAACGTTGATCCTAAACTCTTCCAGTCATACTTTGATGCAGCAGGTTCTAAGGGACTTCACCTTGAGGAGCCTGGTGATACACAGGGTATGTACAGAGAACTTACAAAAGTTCTTCAGGCTGTACTTACAGACAAGAACGCAGATGTTGCAGCTTTAATGCAGCAGGCTAACGAAAACTATCAGACAATTCTCGATACAACATTCGGAGAATAATTAGTCTGACGCGGATTTATCCGCAAAGAAATCCTTCCTTATAAAATAACAAATTCATATCATACCGGGGACTCGAGAGTTCGGGCACTCCGGTATGATTTATGAAGAGAAAGTTTTTGATATATCGTATGCGTTTTTACGAAACTGTTTTCATAGAAAAAAGGAAGACAATCATTAATTAGGAGGTGCAGAGTGAAAGCAGCAAAAAGACCTAAAGATAAATTTAAAAAGCGTGATTTAATAGGCTGGCTTGTTATGCTACCGAGCTTGGTACTGTTTACTTTTTTTGTATGGGAACCGCTTGTAGAAAATATAAGACTGTCATTCTACAACACAAAAATGTATGAGACAGTAAGTTTTGCCGGATTTAAGAACTACGATCTTGTCCTACATGATGTCAACTTTATGGCAGCATTTAAGAATACATTTTCATATACGTTTTGGTCTTTGTTAATTGGATTTTTTGTTCCGATTATTATGGGTATTCTGATAACCGAAACAGTACATTTGAAAGGCTTCTTCAGAATGTCCATATATTTTCCGAATATTATGCCTACCCTTGCTACTATTTGGATTTGGAGTTATTTCTTCCTCCCCGGACCGACAGGTGTTTTGAATATACTGCTCGGAAAGCTTGGAATCGAGCCTTCTGTTTGGCTCAATAATCCCAAATGGACAATTCCTCTCATCATCATTACGATGACCTGGAAAGCGGCAGGTTCAACAGCACTTATATATATGGCAAATATCGCCAGTATAAGTCCTGACTTGTATGAAGCTGCAACAATAGACGGTGCTACAATACTTCAAAGAGTATGGCATATAACATTCCCCAGCATTTTCGGAATTGCAAAGACCATGCTTATCTTACAGATTATTTCGGTGTTCCAGATACTGTATGAGCCCATGATCTTCAAGGGAGGCGGACCTAACAACGCATCCATTTCCCTGATGATGCTGGTTTACAGATACGGATATAGTGATTATAACGTTGGCAAGGCATCTGCTTTATCGGTATTGGTATGCTTAATTCTTATTACGCTTAGCGGCATATACATGAAAGCCACTAAGACTAAAGAAGAATAGGAGGTAGGTGCGAATGAACTTTTTTGATAAATACGAAGAAAAAAAAGACGGTGTTATTCGTGGATATGATGTGCGAAGCACTAAAGTAAAGATTTTAGCCATTGTAATCATGGTGCTTTGTATGCTTTTGGTACTTATCTCATTGTTCCCTGCAGTATGGGTTTTCCTTGCAAGCTTTAAAGATTTGAAGGAATTTACCAGAGAGGTTTCAATATTCCCTAAGGAATTTGACTGGAGCAGGATGCTTGGAACATGGAAAGCATTTAAGTTCACTACATATTACAGAAATTCATTGTTTGCAATCCTTGGATGTTCGACCTGCGCAATTATTTTCAACGGACTTCTGGCATATGGATTTGCAGTACTTAAACCCAAGGGAAGCGGTGTGGCCTTAGCTTTGGTTATGTGGTCACTCATGATTCCCGGAATTACAAGTATAGTTGCTTTATTTAGAAATATTAATCTCATTGGATTAAACAAGAGCTTTATTCCTTTGTGGCTGGCATTTGGTGCAAATGCATTCTGGGTTGTTCTTTTTAAAGAGTATTTTGAAGGCATCCCCAAGGAATTACTTGAAGCCGCAAAGCTTGACGGATGTGGCGTTTTACAGATTTTCTCCAAAATTATGTTGCCTTTATCCAAACCTATTTTGATGGTAGTTGCAATATTCTCAGTAACTGCAGCATGGTCTGATTTCCTGCTTCCATATCTGGTTTTAAACGGAGCAAGATTTGCAGACGGAACAGAAAAGATTACTGTTATGGTTAAGCTGTTCTCCTTCAAGGATACCCCGACAGATGCAGTCAGTGTCCTTAGAGCAAGCTTCTTTGCAATCATACCGCCTACCATTATTTTTGCAATATTCCAGAAACAGATTACAGACGGTGCAGCAAGCGGAGCTGTAAAGGGGTAAATTGGTCAACCGGTTTTATATATTAACAGAAAGGTAATAACTATCATGGCAAAGGTAGCAGACAGTTATTTTAAAATTAATCCATGGAAAATAATTGAGGAAGGCTTTAACCCTGACTACAGCGAAGTCGCTGAGTCAGTGTTCTCCCTCGGAAATGAATATATGGGTGTTAGAGGATACCTTGAGGAAGGCTACAGTGGGAAAACACTTCTGGGCAGCTACTTTAACGGTGTTTATGAAAGAGAAAAAGCAAAGGCTCCCGGCTATAAGGGAATTGTTCAGGAAACAGAGTTTATGGTTAACTCTCTCGACTGGTTATATACGGTTATAGTTGCCGGAGACGAAAAGCTTGATCTTAAGAAGAGTAAAATTAAAGATTTTGTTCGTGAACTTGACTTAAGGACAGGCTTACTTACCAGAAGCTTTGTATGGGAAACACAAAAAGGAGACATTAAGCTGACCTTTGAAA
Organism: Lachnospiraceae bacterium; assembly: GCA_045627085.1. Classification (GTDB taxonomy): domain Bacteria; phylum Bacillota; class Clostridia; order Lachnospirales; family Lachnospiraceae; genus RGIG10340. Next base: position 62,461 of record JAZQNB010000023.1, read on the forward strand.
GACTTATTTCCATGACCAGAAATGAGCAGGCTTCCCAGAGAATTACGGTCGAATCTGTTGATTTCTGTGGCAGCTTTAACGTTAAATCTGGACTGAATTTCGATACATTTCATGGTGGAAAAGAGAAATATTGGAATTTCTCAGAGCTTAAATCCGATAAAGGAATACTTCATATCAAAGGAACAACCAAGAACACCGGAATGTGTGTTGAGAGCTTCGCAGCTTTGTCAGGTTGCCTTACCAAGAAGGCCGAAAGCGCAACAATAAAGGAAGACAATAAGGTATATACAGAGTATTTTTTAAGCCTTGAAAAAGGCGAGAAGGTATGCCTTGAGAAAAACGTTATTAATTTAACTCCGCTTTCCGATTTGACAGCACCACTTGTTTTCAAAACTCTTGAGGAAGTAAGCTTTGACAGCTTATATGAAGAGTGTAAAGAATACTGGGCAAATGTATGGTCCAAATCAGATATAGAGATTGATGGCGATGAGGAAAATCAACAGGGTATCAGATTCTGTATATTCCAGATGTTCCAGACATATCACGGAGCTGTTCGCGGAACCAATATCGGAGCTAAGGGACTTACAGGTGAGGCCTATAACGGAAATGCTTTCTGGGATACCGAGACTTACTGCCTGCCTTTCTATCTGTTCCATGACAAGACAGCTGCAAAGAATCTTCTCTATTTCAGATATGCAACACTTGCTGAGGCCAGAAACAGAGCTGATGCACTGGATTGTAAAGGAGCATTTTATCCAATCGCTACTATTTCCGGAAGAGAGTGCTGTTCTTTATGGCAGCACGCATCCTTACAGCTTCAGGCTTCTACGGCTGTAGCCTACGGAATATGGTTCTATGAGAAGATTACAAAGGATTATTCCTTTGCTGAAGAGTTTGGATTAGAAATGTTAATCGAGATTTGCCGTATGCTTGCAACTCGTGGAGACTACAATGCTGATCATACTAAATACGGTTATTATTGCGTAATGGGACCTGATGAGTTCCAGATGATGGTAAACAACAATTGCTATACGAACCTTATGGGTAAGTTTACATTTGATTATACACTTGAAGTTATGGACAGAATGAAAGCTTCCAATGCTTCAAGACTTTCGGAGGTACTTAAGAAAGTAAATTACAGTGAGGATGAGGGAAAGGATTGGAGCGAGAAATCAGCTGCCATGCTTATTCCCTTCGATGAGGACAGAAAGCTTTTCGAACAGCATCAGGGCTATTTTGAACTTCCCGATGTTGACCCGGATAAGATTCCGGTAGAAGAATTCCCGCTGTATGCACACTGGTCCTACGACAGAATTTACAGAAACAACATGATTAAACAGCCTGATGTACTTATGTTTTTACTCATGTTTAATTCTTCCTATTCGGAAGAAGTGCTTCGCGCAAATTATGATTACTATGAGCCTAAATGTATTCACGAGAGTTCACTTTCACCTTCTGTTCATTCCATCTTGGCTGAACAGCTTGGCAAATTTGACGAAGCCTTTGATTTCTTTAAGTTTGCGACTAGAATGGATCTCGACAATTACAACAGAAATTCAAACGAAGGTCTTCATACTACATCAATTGCGGCAGCATGGATGAATATCGTTTACGGCTTTGGCGGACTTCGTTCCGACACAGATGTACTTTCCTTCGCTCCTCAGATTCCGGAGCATTGGAATGGCTACAAGTTCCGTATAGTATGCAACGGCGATGTAATTTGTGTTGAGGTTGACAAAAAAGCTTCACGCTTCAAGACCTTAAGCGGAAAAGAGATGACAGTAAGGATTTATGGTGAAACCGCAGTGATTTCGGGACAGGAAAAGGAATTCGCCATTAAATAACAATAAAACGAAAAGGGAGATGAGGGATATGCCGGACTTTATTATCGGAGAAAATGAATATGATGAAGAAAAAGCAGCTACTCTTGGTAACAGGTACCTGATCGGAAACGGATACATAGGAATCAGAGGTACCTTGGATGAGTATACCTCGGAACTGCTCCCTGCCATTAATCTGGCAGGTATATATGACCGGGCCGGAGAGGGATGGAGAGAACCAATTAACCTTCCCAACGGTTGTTATACATACCTTAAGGTGGATGGCGAAATATATAAACTGCCGGACCGTCAGGCATCCGAACACCATGTAAAATTAAACTACAGATATGGTTTGTTCAGCAGACTGACAACCTGGCATACGGATAGAGGAAATATTTCTCTTATCGCGGAACGTTTTGCATCTATGGACAATGTTCATGTGATTGGCAATAAGTATACGGTAACAGCGGATTTTCATGCCGATGTAGAGCTTTTGACCGGTATAGACTGCGTAGTATGGGATTTAAACGGTCCTCATCTTGAAAGAGTGATAATGGAGGACAAGGGAGGAGACCTTTTGGTTCAGGCCTCAACTCATGAAGAAAAAAAAGCAATTGCCGTAGCAGAAACCGTTAAAGTTAGTTTCCCTGCGGAAGTAGGCCAGTTAATCAAAGGCGAAAAGATTTTACATAAGATTTCATTTGTAACAAAACCCGGCGAGGATTATACCGCACAGAAATGGGTAGTGATATATACATCAAACGATTGCCCTAATCCGGTTGGAAGTGCTATGGCCGGCTTAAATGAGTTGAAAGCTTCCTGCTATGAAGAACAGCTTGATGCACATAAATCAAAATGGGATGAGCTTTGGCTTCGTTCGGAGGTTACCATTGAAGGAGATGAAGAGGCTGACAGAGCATTGAATTATTCACTGTATCACCTTCATTCGATAGCACCAAGACATACAAAGAGCTTATCGATTCCCGCGAGAGGACTTTCAGGTCAGACATATAAGGGAGCAGTTTTCTGGGATACGGAAATGTTTATGCTTGATTTCTTTATGATGACAGATCCCGACACCGCGAGAACTCTGATGAGATACAGAATAGACACCCTTGAAGGCGCATTGAAAAAAGCAAAGAGTTATGGCTTTGAAGGTGCATTTTATGCATGGGAAAGTCAGGAGGGCGGATATGATGCTTGCTCTGATTATAACGTAACAGACGTATTCACCGGTCGTCCCATGAGGACCTTCTTCAAGGATAAACAGATGCACATCACTTCTGCTGTATGCTATGGAATTTGCAGATATGTAGACTGGACAGGCGATGAATCACTCTTAGATGAAAAAGGTGTAAAAACCATCATTGAATGTGCAAACTTCTACTACAGCCTGTTGCTTAAGTTTGCGAACAAAGACTATTATGAGCTTCATGACTGCATCGGACCCGATGAATATCATGAGAGAATAAACAATAATGCCTATACGAACCGTATGGCAAAATATACATTTGAAAAAGCTGTGGAAGTAATTGAAAAAGCCATGAAAAACGGCACGCTTCCCGAGGGCTATGACGGCAAACGTCTTATGGCGAAATTTAACGATGCCGCATCAAATCTGTACATCCCCAAACCCTGTACAGATGAAAACGATAGTATCCATTCGGACGTAATCGAACAGTTTGACGGATACTTTAAATTAGAAGATGCAAGCTTATCAGAAGTTCGTGGAAGACTTCTCCACGAAAAAGAATATTGGGGTGGAGCATATGGCGTTGCAAGCCATACTCAGGTTATCAAGCAGGCGGATGTAGTAACCATGCTTAATCTGTTCAGCGATGAATACGATGAAGAAATACTTCGAAAGAATTGGGAGTTCTATGAGCCCAGAACCGAGCATGGTTCTTCACTGTCAGCTGGAATGTATTCAATGCTTGCCTGCAAAATTGGTGAGCCTGACAGAGCTTATCCTTTCTTTATCAAATCTGCTTCGGCAGATATTAAAGGTGGCGGAAAGGAATGGGCAGGACTTGTCTACATAGGCGGAACACATCCCGCAGCTGCCGGCGCTGCTTACATGACGGCAATAGAAGGCTTTGCCGGAGTGAGAATTAAAAATGGCAAGCTTACCGTTAATCCCAGCCTTCCTAAGTCTATAAAAGGAATGCGCTTTAAGATTTTCCACATGGGAAAAGAATACGAGATTGAGATTAAAGGCAATCTTGCACAGATTAATGAATGTTAAATTCAAAAAACAAATATATATTATAGCTGTTTGACACTTAAACGCTCCACCAATCTGGTGGAAAGAGTGATTTCGGTAGTATCCAGAGGCTTCCCGGATAATTGTTGGAGCATAAAGTCAACAGCGAGTCGTCCCTTTAAATTAAAGTCCTGGTGAATGGTTGTAAGAGGCGGGTCAACCAGTTGCGACAAAGTGATGTCATCGAAACCGACGATAGAAATATCCTCAGGTATTCTTTTACCCTTCTCTTTCAAAGCAGCCATTATACCTGCGGCCATGATATCTGCGGAGACAACGAGACCTGTCATGTCAGGATGCTCAACTATGGATTTCACGCAGAGCTTACAGGAAGGAATATCCATTTCCTGCTGGAAAACCAGTCCTTTGTCAAAAGGAATTCCGGCATCCGCAAGGGCTGATTTATATCCCAGAAAACGTTCCTGCAAAACACCGCCGTCTTTGATGTTGGGCGATGCAAATCCGATTCTTTTATGGCCTTTGTCAATGAGATGTTTGGTTGCATTATAGCTTCCGTCAAAATCCTCCAAACCGACATTACAAAATCTGGGCGCATTGGCATAGGAGTCCAAAAGAACAACGGGAATGTTTAATCCGGAGAGGGAATCCAAAAATTTATCTTTGAAAATGCCTGTAAAGAACAGACCATCCATATTCCAACGGGTTAGAAAGCGAACCAGTTCTTCAGCATTTTCAACAGTTCTAAGCATTAAGAAATAGCCATTTTCACGGAGCGTGGATTCGATGGCACCGATTACGGCAGAGTGAAAAGGATCTTCCATAAAGTTTGAATCATCTCGCGTAATTATATGGTTTACAAATCCAATCACCTTGGATGAACTGGAGACCAGACTTCGCGCAGACATATTTGGAATATATCCAAGCTCCTTTATGGCATCGTTTATTTTCTGTATTGTTTCTGCAGATACACGTTTGTCTTTTCCGTGAATTACATTAGAAACTGTGGTGGCTGAAACGCCTGTAGCGTTTGCAATATCTCTGATGGTGACCATGGCTTCTCCTTAGGGCTATTTTTTTTATACGATTCGTTTAACGTTTAACTAAGTGTAATTATAAAGCAAATCAGGGGAAAAAAGCAATTGCAATTCCTGGTTTACATATAACTTTTTATTAATTTTAGCATATTAAGAATGGAGTAACAAGGAATGATAAAAGGAATTATTTTTGATTTGGACGGAGTTTTGGTTTCAACCGACGAAATGCACTATCTTGCATGGAAAAAATTGGCAGATGACCTGGGAATAACAGGCTTTACCAAGGAAGATAATAAGCGTCAGCGTGGAGTAAGCCGTATGGCATCCCTTGAGGTAGTCCTTGAAAAATCTGACAAAAAGTACACCGATGAGGAAAAATTAGAGCTGGCAGACAGAAAGAATAACTTCTATTTAGAGCTTTTAAAAACAATGGATGATTCTGCAGTATTAAAGGATGTTAAGCCCACACTTTCAGCTTTAAAGGAAAGAGGACTTATGCTTGCCCTCGGTTCTGCTTCAAAAAATGCACCTGCAATTATTGAGAAAACAGGAATAGCACCTTATATGGATAAGGTGAGCTGTGGCCTTGATACTCAGAAATCAAAGCCCGATCCTGAAGTATTTTTGATTGCTGCAAAGAAGCTGGGACTTGATCCTTCGGAATGTGTTGTGGTTGAGGATTCTCAGGCAGGAATAGATGCGGCAAAGGCAGGCGGATTTACATCCCTGGCAGTAGGTCCTTTTCATGATTCTATGGGAGCTGACTTTAATGCACCGCTTCTTTGTGAAGTAAACAATTGGGACGAAATCATCAACAGATGATTCAGCTATAAACAGACAAACTATATAATGTAAGAAAGAGGAGGAAATACTATTGAAAAAGGTGGCAATTGGTTTGCAGTATGTACTCATGCTTGCTCTGATAGCAGCGGCAGTTTTAGCCGTTCCGGTTATCAGGGAAAACAAAATTAAAGCGCAGGAGGCCTTAAAGCTTTCGAATGCGAAGGTTGTGCTCTATGACGGCCCCAAGACACTTAGAGATGCAACGGAGGAGGATTTAAAAAATACGGCGGAAAATAATCGTGATTTTTCGCTCCTTCATTGTACGGACACAATCGTTACGGTAAACGGTGAGGAGGCCTATGTGTATGATACAAATGTCAATCATACCAGAAGCTGGGTTTCAAGCTACTATCCTCCACAGAGCAGAACTCCCATAACCTATTTTGATTTTGAGGGAACTGTGGAAATATGTGTAACGGTACCCAATATTGATATTGAAACCGTAAAGATCAGTCCCTTATCATATGGAATTGAACCGGTGGTGGATGCAGATGCTCACACGGTTACCTTTAGGATTGACAATCCGGACAATTATACGCTTCAGTTTAACGCTTCTCCGGAACGTGCTCTTCATATTTTTGCTTTCCCTCTTGAAACAGAGGAAGAGCTTGCTGTCAGGAATGACCCTGCAACAATAGTGATTGAGCCCGGTGAGTGGAATATAGAAAATGTTTCTCTTTCAAGCGGGCAGACTCTTTATATCAGTGGCGGTGCGGTTGTACACGGAACGGTTTGTGCAAACTTTGCAAGTAAGATAACGGTAATGGGCCATGGTATTTTGGACGGCTCTAAAATAGAAGGCTGGAAGGGAACTACAGCTTACATTCCTTTGAAGTTTGACCACTGTTCAGAAGTTACACTAAAAGATATCATTGTCACCAACCCTAATGCATGGGTTGTACAGCAATACGATTCCAAGGACGGAATAATTGACGGACTTAAGATTATTTCATCTCGTCCTAACGGCGACGGAATTTCCATGCAGTCAGCACAGAACTATGAGGTGAAGAATTGTTTTGTACGAAGCTGGGATGATTCACTTGTTGTTAAAAATTATGATACAAATTCAGAAAATCTTTATTTCCATGATATTCAGATATGGACTGATTTGGCTCAGTCAATGGAAATAGGGTTTGAAACCAACAAAGGTAAGAAGAATGATTCTTATATAAAGGATATCATCTTTGAAAATATAACCGTGTTGAATAATTATCATAAGCCTGTTATCTCAGTTCACAATGCGGATGATGCCGCTCTTTCGGATATTCTTTTCAAGGATATAACGGTAGAACATGAGGAAATAGGCAGTGGGGATTCCAATTTGAAGTTCCTTATAGATATAGCTGTAGTAGAAAACTCTCAGTGGTCTTCTACATCTACAAGGGGAACCATTTCAAATGTTACTTTGGAAAATGTTAATTTTATCGAAGGTACGGAAAATGTATCACGAATCAGAGGCTTTGATACGACACATATGACTACTGACATTCATTTCAAGAATCTTACAATGTTTGGAAAACAGATTCTTTCAGCTGAAGATGCAGGAATTAAAGTGGATGAGAACACAACATCAAATATCACTTTTGAGTAGGAGGGGTAAAAATGAAAAATGTAAGAATAATACTGTTAATAGTTTTTGCCCTTGCGGCAGCAGGAATCTGGGGCTATGCGATTTCTTCAAAGCCCGCAGATGAAAACAGCGATTCCAAGGGTGATATTACCCTTGTAGCTACAACAGAACAGACTGAAATTGAGACCCCTTCATATTTTGTTGTGGAGGAATATGATCCGATTATTCCCGACGGAACCAATATTGCGGATTTGTCCAGATTTGATGCTTCCGGATACAATGACGTTTATCTTCCGGGTAAGGCAAAGGACGGAAAAACTGCCGGGGCTTCTTATTGGGAGGCTGCAGCAGATTCCTATCCTAATACGCTTACGGCCATTTTCCAGGAAAGCTTTAACGTTCATGCCGTTAAGCTCATGCTTTGTCCTCTGCCAATATGGGGAACCAGAATTCAGACCTTCTCAATTGAAGTATCTGAAGATGGCGAGAATTTTAAAGAAATCGTAGCCTCAGAGGACTATACCTTTGATCCTAAGACTGATAATGAGGTTGTTGTTGAGTTTGATGAAGTCAATATGAAATCTATCAGGCTTATTTTCACCCAAAATACCGGCGCAGTAGGGGCGCAGGTTGCAGAGTGGGAAATTTATTCCAACGATGACATTGCGTCGGAGTAAATAACTAATTGACAAAAAACAACCTAAGAATTCCTTAGGTTGTTTTTTTATATCCATTTTTGGGTTTCGCCGCCCATAAAACAATAAGAAAAGGAGAAAAATGAGAATACTGGGAAAAAAGAGAGTCGAAGTATTAACTTCCATTGAAGCGTACGCTGCGTGCAGCCCTTCAACAGGCTGTGATTCAGATGTATTGTGTGCATGCGCCTGTCGTGAAAACAAAAAGAATGGCGGATATACCGTACGAAATGTATCGCTGCAGACGACTAACTGCAAGATTGAGAATTCCGCTTACTGGTCAAATTATATCAAGAAAAACGGAAATTACAGTCCCTATAATTATAGTTGCAAAAGATAGCGTTTGCTAAAACAAAGAAGAGGAGAAATATATGAAAAGAATAGGAAAGAAAAGAGAAACAGTATTAAGCTCTATTGAAGCTTATGCATCCTGCAGCCCTTCAACAGGCTGTGATTCAGACTTTCTGTGTAAATGTAATTGTTCACATGGAGGAACAAGTGCGAGCATGGCACCTCCGCAGTCATCAAACTGCAAGATGGAGAATTCCGCTTACTGGTCAAATTATATCAAAAATAACGGTAATTACAGCCCTTATAATTATGGTTGCAAGAGATAAATTGAGGTTGGTAAAAGGAATTTAGGATGAAGCATTTAGGTAAAAAAAGACAGGCCATATTACAGTCAATTGAAGCTTATGCTACATGCAGTCCTTCAACAGGCTGTGACTCAGACTTCTTATGTAAGTGTAATTGTATTCATCATCAATCCAGCGCAAGTATGGCTCCTCCGCAAACAACTAATTGCAGAATGGAGGATTCAGCATATTGGGCAGATTATATTAAGCATAATGGTAATTATGCACCATATAACTATGCTTGCGTAAGAGGACATTAAAAAATTGTTTTTGGGCGGCGATTTATCCGAGGCGGTAATTGCTCGGATTATTAAAAAGAAAAGGAGACAGTTATGGAATGTAACAAACCAAATATTCACTTGTTCAGAACTTTGGGGGGATTCTATTTTTACGATGTAAACACATCAGGAATAGTAAGGGTAAATGAAAGCATTTATAATCTGTTAAAAGAAAACAGGGAGCCGGACAATGAAGAGGATGCAAAGAAGCTTGATATCCTTAAGAAGAATGGTTTTTTGCTGGACAGATATCCGGATGAAATAAAACATCCGCAGACAGATTATATTGAAGATATATTAAATGACAGTATTGAAATGATAACATTGCAGGTTACGCAACAGTGCAATTTCAGATGTGAGTACTGCCCATATACTTTGGGAAAAGGGGACAGAAAACATTCAAATAAGAGGATGGATTTTGAAACTGCTAAAAGCGGAATTGATTTCTTCCTTTCACACTCGGGTAATGTTGATACTCCTGTTATCGGCTTTTATGGTGGAGAGCCTTTGCTGGAATTTAATATGATAAAAGACATCATAGAATATGCAGAGAAAAAAGCCGGAGGGAAACATCTGGGATTTACGTTTACAACAAACGGAAGCATGCTTACCGATGATAAAATCGAATATTTTATAGAGCATCAGGTAGTTGTAATGATAAGTCTGGACGGTCCTAAGGAGATTCAGGACAAAAACAGAAAGCTGGCCGGAAGCGGACAGGGTTCTTTTGAAAAAGTAATGGAAAACGTAATGCATCTGTATGAGAAATACCCGGATTATGTGAAGACGAACATTCAGTTTAATTCAGTAATAGATCCTGTAAACAATTTCGGATGCTTTAATGAATTCTTTATCAACGCAGAGGCCATTAACAATTCAAGCCTGTTAAAGACACAGGTATTGGAGAGCAAATACACTGACTATCATACTCAGGAAGCCAGAGAATTCTTTACGGCAAGAGAGGCTGAAATATGCAAGCTCTTCTTGTCAAAGCTTGGTAGATTTGATGAGGAAAAGGTTTCACCGCTTGTCAAACTCCAGTTTGATGAAATGATGGATAAATTCCATGGGAAAAGAAAACCGACGAACATGTTGCCGCTGGTTTCACATCCTTCAGGTCCGTGTGTTCCCGGAAGTGCAAGAATTTTCCTTAGCACAGACGGAGATTTCTTACCCTGTGAAAAGGTATCTGAAACATCCAAGGCTTTTGTAATCGGAAACATAGATACAGGTATTGACTTCGAAGCAGCAAAGAGGATGCTTAATATCAGTTCCATCATTGGAGAAACCTGTAAGAAATGTTGGGCATTTACCCAATGTGTATGCTGTGCTAACGGCTGTGAAGAGGGCGATGAGTTTTCACCCAAAAAGAAGCTTTCCGACTGTCAGTCAGTACGCGCTTTTATTGAAGAAGAAATGATCAATTATTGTACACTTAAGGAGTTAGGCTGTGATTACACAGGCTACGGCTTTGACAATTATTTTGAAATATAGGAGGCAGAGAATGAGTTTATCGGGAAAAATTACGGTGTATCCTTACGACAGTGCGTTTACACCTATAGTAAGACACAAGACTTTACTTGGGGAACTTGAAATTGCTCATTTGGTTTCTCCTTTTTCCTTTGGTTATTGCGGAAAAGATGCAGGAGCTGCAGACCGCGGACCGGACACGGGATTGATTGTAGAGGAAGACTTTTCAGAGTGTATTAAGGACAGCGATTATGTACTGTTTGTACCTACTGAAGTAAAGTATGATTACGAGCAAATGATTGTTCCAAAGCTCGAGGAAGCTATAAATGCAGGCAAAAACATTATCATGTCGATTAAGCTTGCCAAAGAAAGATGTGATGAAATCAGCAGAAAATGTGAAGAAAAGAACACTTTATTCTATTACCTCAGATTAAAAGACTGGGAAAGTATTAAGCTTGATCCACCGGAATTATCTTCACACAGATTAAACAGAATAGATACACCCGTTGTATTTGTAATGGGAGACGGTGAAAGAACAGGAAAATTTGAGACACAGTTAGCACTCAGAGAATTTTTCCTGAAAGAAGGCTACAAGGTAAGCCAGATAGGCTCCAGAGATTATTGCGAGTTGCTTGGATTCAGGTCTGCTCCGGGATTTCTTTTCGAGCCCAGGCTTGAAATGGAGAAAATCTTCCTATTCAATGAGTATGTAAAGAATATTGAGCTTTATGAAAAGCCGGATGTTATTATCATTGGTATTCCCGGTTCAATTATGGCATTAAACAAGAGTAATTCAACATATTGCGGAATTACGGCATTCGAGATATCAAATGCAATATCACCTGATGCGACAGTATTTTGCATGTACGATATCAGCTGGGATATTAAGTACTATGAGGAGCTTAAGCAGGTAATGAAGCATAAATTCGGATTTGAACCTGATGCTTTTGTAATGAGCAACACCAGGATAGACTGGATGGGTATGGCCGAGAAACGAAACAGAATGTATATTTTTACTCTTGCAGAAGAAAAAGTGAATGCACATAGAAATATGCTTCAGATGCACGGAATAGAAGCGGTTAATATTCTGGATGCTACAGATGCACGGAAAATGTGTGAGACAGTAGAGGACAAACTTGCTTCATATGCCGATGTCGACAGCTTTTAGGAGGAAATGACAAATGAGTGTTTACGAAAGATTACGAAAGGTTTTTTTACAGAGAACAGAACTGGATTTAGATAATGTTATCGACCCCTATAACAACTTGTCATTACATGACCCATTGTTTAATTTTTCCGCTTCTGATATGCTGTATATATTCTTTGACGTGGAAAAAGAATTTGGTATTACAATACCTGAAGAAGCTATAGAGAAGAATGAAATCTTTACCATAAACGGGTTGATTAAAACAATTACGGAGCAAATGTAATGAAGAAAATTCTTTCGAAAATGAGTGGAATCGGAAAAAGCATAGAGTTTGGCATGAGAGTATCTTTGGAAGCCTCAAAGCATTTAATGGTACAAAGAGTGTTGTATCAGTTGCTTTTGGCTGCAATACCCTCCTGTACGGCGTACCTTACCAAGCTTTTACTCGACACTCTGTCCGAAAGCAGTAATATTAAGGCATTTCGCCCCGTCATACTGCTCCTTGCAGCTTATTTCGTATTAAGAGTGTTGCAGGAGGTGATTTCAAAACTGTCTGAAAGCACTTCCGCTCTTCATCAGGATAAAATCAGCAACATGATAGATGTGAAGCTTATGAGTCAGAGCAACCGACTGGATATTTCCTATTTCGATTCGCCCGAATGCTACGATGAAGCATATAATGCCAGGATTGATTCCGGAGCACTTAGTGTAATGACATGGAGCATTATTAGTATGCTGGGAAGCTTTCTCAGCTTTATTATTGCTCTGGTTGTCATGCTAAAATGCAATGTAATATTTACAATTGTTCTCATAGCACTCAGCATACCTTCTGTCATAGTAGAAAGAAATTATTCTCAGAAGATGTATAATTGGAGCAGAGAATGCGCACCGATTTTTAGGAAAATGGGTTATCTTTCATCGATTGCCACAGACAGAGGGTTTGCAAAAGACATCCGTATATTTGGAATATATGACTACATAAGGGAGAAACATCAGAATTTATGGGCTGCGTGGTACACAGAAAAGAAAGAGTGGACTCTTAAGAAGCTGTTAATAGTAACACTTATTTCGATTCTGCCGGAAATCGGCATCCTGGGCATTCTGATATATGTATGCTATCAAATATGGCAGGGTAGCATGAGCATAGGAGATTTCACCTTTGTTTCCGGTATGACCTTCCAACTGATAGGGGCTGTTTGGACAATGATTTACGGTCTTGTTCAAATATATGAGAATAATTTAAAAATAACAAATTACTCCAAATTCCTTAGCAGAGAAGCCTTGGTTAAGAACGATGGAACCCTTGAACCGTCAGAACATCCCCAAATTGAATTTAAGGATGTTTCCTTCAGGTATCCGTCCACAGATAATTATGTGTTAAAAAATGTCAGTTTTAATATAAAGCCGGGAGAAAAGATAGCATTTGTAGGTGAAAACGGATCCGGAAAAACTACAATTGTGAAGCTGTTACTGCGACTTTATGATGTCACCGAAGGTGCTATTATGATTGACGGTGTCAACATAAAGGACATGGAGCTTAATAAATTACGCAGAATGTATTCAGTGATGTTCCAGGATTATAATCAATATGCCTTCTCCGTGGATGAAAACATCAGACTTTCAGATATTAATGATACGGATTATGAACAAAAGCTGAAGGAATCAAAAGAATATTTTGAAATTGATAAACTGTGCAAAAAGCATAACATTACGGGCGATACATATTTAACCAGACAATTTGAAGAAAACGGAGTTGAACTCTCCGGAGGTGAATGGCAAAAAATAGCTCTTGCGAGGGCATATTTTAAACGAGGCTCCATGCTGATACTCGATGAGCCCAATGCAGCGTTGGACCCCGCGGCCGAAGACAGAGTATTTAAAAGCATTACCTCGTTATATGCAGAAAACAGTGCCATATTAATTTCACACAGATTATCAAATGTGATTATGGCAGACAGGATTTTTTATATAGAAAACGGGACTATTACAGAGTCAGGCAGTCATGATGAATTGTTAAAAAGCAAAGGCGGCTATGCCAGACTGTTCAATTTGCAGGCAGAGAAATACGTAAGGAGTTTAAATGAGAATTGCGATAATAGATGATGGTGTAAATCCCGAATACATTGCGAACAATGCAGTAGTTCTGTCGGTGAAAGTGGATGACGATCGACAAGTAGTTCAGACCGTTTACGACAGCGACAGACCGATTTCACATGGAACGATATGTGCAATGATAATCGATAAATACTGCAGGGATGTTAATTTGGTCAGTATAAAGGTCCTGGATGAAAAGACCGACCGCGGAGAACTGTACCGACTCATAAACGCAATTGACTGGTGTTCCCAAAATGATATTCAAATCATTAATTTGAGTTTGGGCTCAACATATCCAAAAGATTTTAAATTTATAAAAAAGGCAGTGAAACGAGCCATAAAGAATAATATTACCATTGTGGCGGCCACCGCAAATCGAAATGAAAAGGCATATCCTGCCTGCATGAAAAAAGTCATCGGCGTAAGAAAAAAGGAAGCTTTGCCATTTGAACAAACAGGCAGACAGTCCGGGATAGATGTAGAAGAACAATCAGTTCATCTTCTGAATTTGCCGGATGGTAATTCCTTTATGACACCGCCATCCAACAGCTTTGCCGCCGCATATGTTACGGCACTTACGGTAAATGAAAGCATTATAAATGGAAAAGCATAACAGTGAAAATTGTTATGCTTTTCTTTTTTTATTTGGAGTGGTGAAGTCGGGTATTTTTCTGATGTTACCGGAATACAAGCTTTCACATCCATTCCGGTAATGTTTGGGCTGCATACTTTCTGTGAGTTATTTTATGCACAAAAATAAACAAAAACTAACATCACTGACAATTTAGTTAGTATAGTTAAACAACTATAATCAAAATTAAGTTAAATGAATTAATTGGTGTTTTATATAGAGAGTTTGACAGGAGAATACTAATGGCAAAAGTTAAGAATAAATCAACAATGATAACTGCCGGAAGAAAAAAAACATTTTTATTGTCTACCATGGTATTACCGGGTGTAATCTGGTTGCTGCTGGTCAGATACCTTCCTATGTTTGGCATTGTAATTGCTTTTCAGGATTATAAAATTTTTTATAAAAATCCCAGTGTTATTAATAACGTGTTACATAGTAAATTTGTGGGATTACATAATTTTGAGTTTCTGTTTAAAACATCAGATTCATGGATAATGGTCAGAAACACTTTACTTTATAATATAGTGTTTATTTTATTGGGATTAGTTATTTCGGTTACCTTCGCAATAATGATTAATGAGATTACTTCCAAGTTTATGGCGAAGGCATATCAGACGATGATGTTTTTCCCATATTTTATGAGTTGGGTAGTCGCGTCATATTTCTTAAATGCTTTTTTGGATCCGACAAATGGATTGATTCCTACATTGCAGGCCGGTGCCGGTAAAACACCTACTGATTTCTATAATACATTGGCACCGTGGCCGTTTTTACTGGTGTTGTGTAATGTTTGGAAACAAACAGGATATTCGACAATACTTTATCTGGCAGCTATTACCGGTATCGATGCTTCACAATATGAGGCAGCTGCAATTGACGGAGCCAGCAAATGGCAACAGGTAAAGTACGTTACATTACCCCATTTAAAGCAAATGATTATCATTTTATTTATTATGAATGTTGGCAAGATATTCAATTCTGACTTTGGATTATTCTTTACAGTACCTAATCAGTCAGGAACCTTAATTCCTGTAACACAGACAATTGATACATATGTTTATCGTGGCTTAACTTCGATTTCATACGGTATGAATACTGCGGCCGGATTATTACAGAACATAGTCGGTTTTATTGTAATCATGATAGCTAATTCTATAGTAACAAAGATTGAACCGGAAAGTGCATTGTTCTGACAGCTTAGTGGATGAAAGGAAAAACTTATGACAGATGTTGTAATTGCTAAGAAAAAAAGATCTATAAACTCGGTTAGTATACCGACAGAGGTGTTAATAAACATAGTGATGATTGCGTTTTGTGCGCTTTGTATCGTCCCGTTTATATTAGTTGTTATTGTGTCATTTTCTTCGAGAGAAAGCATAAGAGAGATAGGATATTCTTTTTTTCCCACGTCTCTTTCGGTGGAAGCTTATCAATATGCGATAAAGATGGGATATGCTCTATGGAGGGCGTACTTTAACAGCTTTGTCATTACCATATTAGGGACGTTTTTCAGCGTTTTGATATGCATGCTTTATTCATATGCTTTATTTAGAAGAGACTTTAAATATCGATCTTTTTTTACATTTTTTGCTTTTTTCACAACACTTTTTGGAGGAGGACTGGTTCCTACTTATGTAGTTTGTAAACAGCTTCTTGGTATGCAGGATAATTATTGGGCGGTGATAGGACCATTATTAGTAAATCCTTTTAATTTCATTATTATGAGGTCATTTTTCCAATCGTGTGTTCCTGAGGAATTGATTGAGGCAGCAGCAATTGACGGAAGCGGAGAATATAATACATTGTTCAAAATTATTGTTCCGGTGTCCAAACCGGGAATTGCGACTATTGCCCTGCTTAATGCGATTACTTATTGGAATGAATGGTATATACCGCTTTTATATACGCCGAATGATCCGGAACATATGCCTCTGCAGTATTTGCTCATGAAATTACAAAGAAATGTTGACTATCTTGCTAAAAATGCTGCAATGATGGGTGCTGAGGCAAGTAAGGCTATGTCTGAATTATCGACGCAATCCCTGCGAATGGTTTTGGTTGTACTGTGCGTGGTGCCGATAGCCTGTGCGTATCCGTTCTTTCAGAGATTTATTATTTCGGGGCTTACGATAGGCTCCGTTAAGGGTTAGAAATACTAAGGGTGTATGAAATGGCAGACAATGACGCCTGCTGTTTACATAGTAAAAATTTTATAATGGAGGGTTTCAGACAAATGAAACAGAAAAAGTTATTATCACTTGTACTGGCTACAGCAATGGTAACTATGATGCTATCAGGTTGTGGCAAAACAGCAGAAGAAGCTAAAACTGATGCTCCTGCGAAAACGGAAGAGAAAACAGAAACTGAAGAAGTAATTGATAAGCAGGAAAGTAATCCTTTCGAGGATCATGTGACAATTACTCTTTATCATCATGGCTCAAATGTAACTGATGATGCAGCAGTAATGGAAAAGATTAATGAGTATCTTGGCGAGAAAATTAATGCTGAACTTAAAGTGATTTGGGGAACATGGGGAGACTTTGACGAAGGATCTGTTATGGCAATTAATGGTGGCGACGATGTTGATATTTATTTTACTTGTTCATGGTCAGCTGATGAGTACAATAAATATGCTAAACAGGGAGCTTGGGTACGCCTTGATGATCCTGACAACAATATTCTTGCAGCATATGGATCAGATGTTTGGGCTGCTCTTCCTGAAGTACTTAAAGAAGGTGCTGCAGTTGATGGCGCTATGGGATATGGCGTTTATGCAGTTCCTGCATTCAAAGACTTCGGAACACAGAACACTTGGGATGTTAACGTTACATTACTTGAAGAGTTAGGCTATAGCCTTTCTGACATTGAAGGCAAAACCTTCTATGATTTTGGAGATATACTTGCTGCTGCTAAAAAAGCTAAAGGCGATAAGTTCTATCCTCTTGTAATTGAGGGCGCTGTACTTGAGAGAATGGTAACCAATTCAATTATTGTTTCCTGTGATACAGCAGGTGTTCTTTCATACTACCTTGATCCTAAGGATGTATCTAATGACATCGGAAGCAAAATAGTAAATAAGTTCGGTACAGATGAGTATGCTAAATTTGCAAATCAGGTACGTGAGTACTATCTTGCAGGTTATATTGATCCTGCACTTGCAAATGGAGCAACAGCAAATGATACCCTTGTTGCACAGCAGAATGCAGCTGAATACTTAATCGGAACACAGTCATATGCTCTTGGTTATGAGTACTCAACAAGTGCATCTCGTGGAATTCATGTAGAGTATGTTCCTTGTACAGATCCTTATGTTGACAAGACAGCAACACAGGGTGCTATGATGGCAGTTTCTACTGCTTCAAAGAATCCTGAAAGAGCTATGGCATTTTTGAACCTTCTTAACACAGATCCTTATCTTATGCAGCTTCTTGCTTATGGCGTTGAAGGTATCCATTATCAGGTTAACGATGACGGTCTTTTAGTAAGAGAAGTAAAGGATGAGGATGGTAATATTATTGAGAATTATCATGAGAACTACAATCCTTGGAGAAACGGTTTGGGAAATATTACACTTCTTACACCTACTGTTGATGAGGGAGCTAATTTCTTTACAGATTCATTTATTCCTTACTATACAAACGCTAAGGGAATACCTGCATTTGGTTTTTCATTTAACGTTTCAGAGGAACTCGATACTGTATTTGCAGCACTTCAGAATGTGCAGGCTCAGTATGCATTAACAATTGATTGCGGTGCGGTTGATCCTGCAACAGCTCTTCCTGAGTTCCTTGCAAAACTTGATGATGCAGGAATCCAGAAGGTTCTTGATGAAGCTAATGCTCAGCTCGATGCTTACTTTGCAGCAAACTAATTGATAGTAATTGATTAGAAGATTTACCCCGGTGGTTAGCCACCGGGGTATTTTTATTCCTAAATTTGAAAACCCGCCGGAGTATCCGACGGGTTTCCCAAACAAACAAACTTTACAATCTAAAAAGGAGTTTCTTCCTATTTAAATGTACACGGTTATTATAGCATATACTTATGCTTTAGCCAAGTATACAAGTGATATCAAATGACTTTCCATTACGAATTTCTTCGACAATATTTCCACAAAGCTTATCGCCATAAGATTTTCCTTCTATAATAATGTCTTTTACTGCAACACCGTTACCATAGGTACTCACTTTGGTTTTATTAACATAAGTTACTTTTGATGCTGAGCAAAGTCTGAAGGATACTTCACCATTTTCATCAAAAAGCCATCCGGCCAAGGTGGGCTTTAATGTAAGAGTAAGCTTTCCATCTTCTACACTGAAGGGATGCTCGCCGGCCATCATAGTGGTCCACATTGAAAGAACCTCTGTAGTGGAGCCTGAAAGCCTTGAAACAAAGCCACGTCCATGTGTGGAAGGGTCAGGGTTGAGGCTGGATGCTATAAAGGAAGAGTTTTCCAAAGTGCTTCTGCCATAAACAGCGGGGTCAAGGAAAGGAATAAGTACATTTTTCATTTCCTCAAAGTATTCGTCATACAGACCTGCTTTTAAGAGACCATATTGGAACTTGTAAGCCATGTGGAGGAATATGCTTTCTCTTTCCTGCCATCCAGGGGTAAATGCCCTTACACGACCAAGCTCAAGGCCCATATTGTCGAGAGGTACACAGGTCTTATACATTTTAAGCTTTCTGTCATACAAATCGCTGTCTTTTACTTCCTTATATAAAGCGAGAGCTTCTTCATGGTTCTTAAGTGTCTTTAAATATCTTGCAGGAGCCTCTAAAAAGGCAGGAACATATTCCGGCTTTAATGAGTGAACCTTTACGGCAGGCAATCCGTAATGCGTGTTTACTGTGTTTCCGTTTTCATCTTTAACGATATCGAAATCATCTGATGTATAGGTAATATAGGTAGGCATAAAGCCTTTTCCAAATTCTTTTGCTTTCTTAATTCCGTTGATTATCTTCCTGTGTGCAAGGGAAAGATAATCATAAAGCATATCAGCGTCAAGGGTTGCAGTTTTTCCACTCATATGGTACTGAATGCTTTCGCGGTATTTTTCGCGCGCGCAGGATACCTGATCCCAATAATTAAACTGGTCAAGATTTCCTGCAAAGAAGTCTTTTAATTTTTCATATGTAGTCTCAATAAGTTCGGCAATTTCAGCAGGAATTTCGTAACTTCTGTTCATATCCATTTCGGATTTAAGGAAAGCAACCAGCCTTTCCACCTCCATGGTCTCAGGCATTCCTGAACCGAGCACTCCGGGAAGACCATTCATTGCATCATTCCATCCCGGCTTTCCGCCATCCATTTCAATACCCATTCCTGCACTGTCCATTTCAGAGAATTTTATGGCAGAGAGGAAAAGCATTTTGGTAAAAAGGGATACCTCTACAAAGCTTCCGTCCTCGTTCTTGAGCCAATTTGTTCCGTTTTCATTAAAGGAAGGATCGCTAAGCTTTTTCTCATCCTTTACAAGATGACCAAAGGAACGGAGTTTGCCTTTGCAATTTACATATACTTCGCTTCTGGGCATTACCTTTTTGGCGCTGTCATAGAAACGGTAGGTTTTGTTACCATAGAGAAATTCCTCTTTTTTATCAGGGAAGATTCTCATATAGTCTTCGACCAGGTCAAAGTTGTAATCGAAGTGGTCGCTCCAATATCCTTCACCGTGACCGGCTTCAATGTTTTGTGATGATAGCTCAAGAAGCCTTGTGAGAAATTCGTCCTCATCCATCACAAGCCGAATATTGTTTCTAAAGATGCCGTTAACAATCTTACCGGGTGTAAATTTATCGGTTATAAGCTTGTCTAGCTTGGTTATGTCGGCATCTGATTTGCAGGCTGTTTCTTTTAATGCCTTCAACTCCTCCTTTTTGTCGGGAAGAATTGAGAAAGTAAATGAACGAACCTCCAAAGGGTTAAATCCGTCAGCCTGAACAAGAGAGAAAAATGTTTTTACATTTATGTCTCCGACTGCAGGGTGGAAGAAAACATCGTTTCGTCTGTTTTGATTAACATCGCGGAAGTTGCCATTGCCCTGAGAATAAAATTCGCCCGCAGTTGAGAAGAAATTGTAGTCACGCTCCGGGTCACCATGCTTACGGGAGAAGAGATGAACTACTTTGTTCGCTCCGTTCTTACTTTCAAATATAAACGGATAACCGCCTCTAAGGAAATTGTCGAGGTAGCACTGTTCTATATAACTGTCAAACATCGGATTGGAGGTATGTGTTTCGACATCCTTTGTTAATGTTGCAACCAGTTCCATAGCCTCGGCTTCCTTAGCTTCAATGTAGCCGGGAGCGAGTATCTTCTCGGAGAGCTTATTGATTTCTTCGGGAGAGGAGGTGAATCCGATAAGTGTACGTATAACAGCTTTTTCACCGGACTTTACGGAAATTTTCGCAGGAGAAAAGCATCCCGGAATTCTGTTTGCATATACCTGAGGATAGTTCATAATCTCATCGATTGCATGCTCGATAAAATATACCGGTGTTACGAATGAAGAATCCGGTCCGAATACGGCATCATTATCATAAACAGGCGGTAAAAGTTTACCATCCATGAAGGAGAGGTAGAAGATACCCTCTTTAGGTATTTCAGTGGCAGCATCTGCACTGTCCTCACCGGCAGTCGCAAGATTAAACACAGGGATATTGTGCTCCTGATTGTGGCAATCGGTCCAGCTTCTGAAAAGATTGGACATTGCCTTGTAATTGCTGTTAAGCAGTCCGTAAGGGAGCAGCTTTGCCATACCGTCAATAATTTCACAGCTTAAATTCCTGTCGGAAATATTTTCAACTGTAACAGTACGCACCAAAGCGCCATAGCTTTCGGTGGGCATCAGGAAATATTTAACGGTAGTCTTTAACCCAAGTTCTTTGTTTACGTCCTCTATCCAGAAAGCATTCTCACGAATGAAGAAGTTGTGTTCGGCGTTATTTTCATATCCGGCAAACGGCTCATAAACCTGCCCATCCAATTTGATAAAGGTTCTAAAGCCTTTAAGTGGAGTGTTTTCATAGGCGGTATTGGCCGGATTGAATTCCATGATGGCATGATCCTTGTCATGAATTCCAAAACTGTTAACGCCCTGTCCGCGATTAGTATAGTAGCACCAGAGGGGAATTCCCTTTACTCCGGCGATACCGGGAAGAAAACTTGAAAATGGTGCAACCCGATCATAATTTGTAATCATAAACGTGCGATTTTCAAATTTATAATTGCTCATGATTTAACCTCGTTTCAATGTATTTGATAAATAAAAATTCTATTGGGAAATTTATTCACCGTTCGAAAAGAAATTGGGATTTTTCATATCCGAACGATGACATAATAATACTAACAAAGCATATATTTCTTTTCAAGGTTGCTAATTTTGAAAAAAGTGCATATTTTTCAAAATTTGTTGTTTTGTGGCACAATTTGGCATTTTTTGTCTTTTTTTCTTTGGCTAAAATTAACAAAATTTTTAAATAAAAAGATAAAATCGGGTGAATGCATGATTATAGGAAATATAAAATTTCACTTCTTTATAAAAAATGGCTTATTTACTGCATGAAAAACGTTTTTGTCAATATGTTCGTTAATTTTCACAAAACTCAATAAAGTGTCAAAAAATTTATGTGGATTTTTTGCAAAACACGACATATACTGACTATGGGTAATGCTCTAAATGAGAAGTTTTGAATTGGCAAAATGATGCTGCTAGGGCAGGAGGAAGGATTATGAAAAAGGATAAAATCAGGAAAGAAAAACCGGTGCGCGAAAAAGCAGCCGGCTCATTGACGATTAAAGAATTAGCAGGAAAAATTAAAAGATTTATTGTTATTGATGCCGAGGCTTCGGACGGCAAAAAGAGCGGGATTTCCATAAAAATCCAGCTGATTGCAGGATTTATAATTCCGATTGTTTTTGTTGTCTTGGTGGGTGTTATTTCTTACAACAAGGCATCCGGAAGCTTAAGCTCGCTCTATGAGGAATCTGCTTATTCAACAGTGCAGATGGCTATGAATACGTTAGATGCAGGATTCTCTGCAGTAAAGTCTGCTGTCCAGGAAATGACCTTTGACGAGACAGTAAAAAAATACGGGTGCGGATCCTATGTAGATGATAGTACGGGTTCACAGCTTGCTTCATCCGCAATATCCAAAAATCAGACTGTAAAACAGACAAATTCAGAGTATATTTATTCGATTTTTATGTTCCCGTACGCCAATGTAAGCGGCATAGATATACAGGCTACGAAGGTTTTCCCTGCGGGCAGGGATTTCAGTGGCTTTATGGATAAATTCATGGCATCGGATGAATATGAAACGGTAAAGGACAGCCAGATTCAATGGCACGGTACGCATCAGACACTTGATGAATACCTAGCAGATTGCAATGTCGAGAACGATTATGCAATGTATTGCTGTAAGCCTTACAATATCCAAAAAAGACGAGGCCTGATAGTTGCAGATGTTTCAACACAGGCTATTCTTGATGTTTTGGCGGATATGGATTTAGGTGATAAATCCCATGTTTGGTTCATAACTGCTGACGGTAAGGAGATAAGGCTTGATGCTGAAGAAGCTTCCTTTGCTGACTTTGGAATAAATGAAAATATTGTGTTTGAAACAGCTGATGATGGAGCTATAACAGATACTGCTGTAGAAACAGCAAAATATGTGCATGCAAACGGCAAAAATTATTTTCTTATGCAGTCTGTAAGTGAAGTAAATGGCTCCAGACTTGTGGCGCTGGTTCCTAAATCTGTAATTACAGCCGGAACGGATTCTATCCGAAGCATGACGGTTTTGCTGGTCTTAGCGGCAGTATTGGTTGCAGCGTTATTAAGTGTTGTAATTATCACCAGCATTACTTCCAATATTGCGCACAGTATTAAGAAGCTTAATAGAGTTTCCGAAGGAGATTTAACTGAGGGCGGCGAAGGAAAACACATAGCCAAGAATGAATTTGGTAAGCTACATAAAGCACTTTATACGACGATAGACAGGATGAGAAAATTAATCGGTACTGTTATCGAGAGCAAAAATGCTGTTATGGCATCGGGCGATTATGTTGCTCAATCCACGGAACAGTTGTCTGAGATGATAGAAAATGTATCCGCGCAGATGCAGGAAATCAATGGAATTATTGCAACTCAGAACGAAGAAATTTCCGGATGTAACACTCAGATGGAGGAGCTCTCAAGCCAGATTAAAGCCGTAAGCAATTCCCTATATGGTACAATTGATGAGGTAACAAATTCCAGAGATATGATAGATAAGGGAATGGTTATCGTTAAGGATATGGTTACCCAATCCAATGATACCGTAGAAGCTACAAAGGACGTACAGGATCAGGTTGTCAAGCTGACCAATAAACTGAACGCAATAGAAAACTTTGTAAGTGATATTCAGGAGATAGCTTCACAGACCAACCTTCTTTCACTTAATGCTTCAATCGAAGCAGCCCGTGCAGGAGAGCAGGGACGAGGCTTCTCGGTAGTAGCGGAGGAAATCAGAAAACTTGCTGATTCTTCAGCCAGCACTGCCACACAGATTCAGAGCATTATCGAAGAAATCGAGAAGTATTCCGAAGGTGCGCTTGGAAAGGTTAAGGAAGCTGATGATATTGCAAATAACCAGATGAAATCAGCAACACAGACTATAGAGGCATTCAATCAGATGAGAGGTGTCATGGAAACTCTGCTTGAAAATATGCAGGGCGTATCCGGAGATGTATCCGGAATGAACGACTCCAGACACAACACCTTAAAATCAATTCACAGAATTGGGGAATCCTCCGAAAATACTGTATCTGCAACCAATGAAGTAAACAACTTCCTTGACAAACAGATGGAATCGGCGGATTCATTGAAAAACGAAACTGCAAAACTAAAAGACAGAATGCATGAACTTGAGGATGCCATTTCATCCTTCAGACTTTAATTTGATATTACATGTGAATAAAACGTGGCTTGTACATGAGTGCAAACCACGTTTTTATTTATTTTTTACAAAAAAATTTTTTCAAAAAACTTGGATTTTGTAATGTTTATTTGTTTTTCACGAAAAAGAAAAGTGCTATAATATACACGAATTAATCTGAAATACACGGAGGTTTATTTTATGAGTTCAAATGTGAGACCCGAAATGGAGCGTATTACCACTCCCGAGCTTGCAAAAAAATTTATTGATGAGCAGATTGCTGAAGTAAAGGCTCAGGTAGGAGATAAGAAAGTCCTGCTTGCTCTTTCAGGCGGTGTTGATTCATCAGTAGTTGCAGCTCTTTTAATCAAAGCTATAGGCAAGAATCTCGTCTGCGTACATGTTAATCATGGACTTTTAAGAAAGGGTGAGCCGGAGCAGGTTATAGAAGTATTTCGTAATCAGATGGATGCAAATCTTATCTATGTTGATGCTGTAGACAGATTCCTTGATAAGCTTGCAAATGTATCTGATCCTGAGACAAAGAGGAAGATTATAGGTGCTGAATTCATCAATGTATTTGCTGAAGAAGCATCAAAGCTTGAAGGAATTGAATTCCTTGCACAGGGTACAATATATCCTGATATATTAGAGTCAGACGGCGTTAAGGCACACCACAATGTAGGCGGTCTTCCCGAGGAACTTTCATTTGAACTTGTTGAACCCGTTAAATTCTTATACAAAGATGAAGTACGTGTTGTAGGTAAAGAGCTTGGACTTCCTGACAATATGGTATTCCGTCAGCCCTTCCCCGGTCCCGGACTTGGTGTTCGCTGTACAGGAGCCATTACACGTGACAGACTCGAGGCTCTCCGCGAAGCAGATGCCATTGTTTGTGAGGAAATTGGAAAGCTTCCCAATACTCCCTGGCAGTATTTCTGTGCTATTCCCGATATGCAGTCAACCGGTATCAAGTATGTTGACGGCAAAGGTGAGCGTTATATGGGCTGGGCTTGTGTGATTCGTGCCATCAATACTACAGATGCAGTAAAAGTAACCGTACCCGAGATTCCTTTTGCAACTCTTTGCACCATGCGTGATAAGATTGTGCAGATTCCCGGAATCAATCGTGTACTTTGGGATATTTCCGAAAAACCTGTTGCTACTATTGAGTGGGAGTAGACCTACAGTGGCTTAGAGGTTAGCTCCAAAAACATAGTAAAATCAAGGCTTGAAGTCATGTGTAAATCGCATGATTTCAGGTCTTTTTTTGTCAATGATTCTAAAATGATTCTAATTTCAAAATTTTAAGACCTTTTG
>JAZQNB010000024.1:0-56732 GCA_045627085.1 Lachnospiraceae bacterium
AAAGGGATCGTATTAGCGGCATGCGGACAGGTAGTCACGGATGTGATACATCCTGAAAAAGGTATTGCCGGAACACCTGATGATATGACAGACGGAAAGTGGCTATGGCCGGGTGATTTAGCGTACTATGTAGAAAACTATGATTTGCAGCTTCCAAATGAGTTCATCGAGTATATGAAGGAAAAGGAATGGAAAGTTCCTGACAATCTTGATATTGATTTTGATGAACTTGAGGTAAGATGATTTCGCAGAGCGGGTTTTAAGGATTTTCAGAGTGGCGGTATGAACATAAAGTTTTACCGCTTGCTTTGAATATTGGTGGTGGATGCGCCAATATTTTGATATCGGTACTTTTTTGGTACCTTTTTAACCGAAAACCACATAAATGGTACCGAAAAATGTATGTCAGAAAAACAGAAATGCCCATTTTACAATGGTTTGCAATGACGATTACAATTCCGTACATTCGTGAAGGTGGTAGAACAGTAGGTTCTGGTAGAGTTGCTACAATCATCGAGTAATCTGCACGTTAGCTTTGAGCTAAGCGCATAAATACAAATAATTCAGCCCCTCGTGCTTGCTCGTAAGGGGCTGTTTTTATTTGGATTTATAGGCATTTAGCGAATGCCGTGACCGACATGAAGCGAAGCGGAATGGAGGTGCGCTTAGTGGCTTCCGAGTTTTCTCGGGAAGCCCTTTTTACGTATTTATAATATCGAAAATATGATGTATTTTTATATCGTGGAGACAAATTGGAGACAAAAATTAAAGTTCGTACAATCAGAGTATAGAAAAACGGCCAAGAGTATATTACTCTTGGTCATTTTTTGTAGTCTTGAAACTTTGTATTTTTTCTGCAATCTCTTTTAAAGGAGAAAAGAGTTTATTGTTATAAATAATATAGATAAAATAGGTTATAAACGGAAACAAAAGCTACTGAAATAAAGGTAAAATACTAGGAATCACGTACGGTTCTAAACGTGAAGGTGGACGTACATTATACAGAAGCAGAAAAAGCGCGCACTGAAAATACTTATCCTTGAAAATCATGCCGTTTTCGGTTATGATTTTTTAAGACGAAAGGTTTTCAAAAAGCGCTTTTTTTGATGCCTTTATGGGGTGAATGGGAAAATTTTGTAAGGTTTAAGAGCATTGGGGTTAAGCAATAAATGAAATTGAAAAAGAAAGTCTGTCGTATTGTATTAGGGACAATTCTGTTATTGTCTTTTTTGCTTATGATGTTTTGGGGAAATCGCAAGGAGGGATACCATGTGGATGAATTGTATTCATATGGTCTGGCTAACAGTGAATATCTTCCCTTCATGCATTTTGGCGAGAGCAGTTATGATGTTCAGGATTGGATGCTGGAATACGAAGCGGGCGAAAACCTAATCGATTTGGTTAGGAATGCGTTTAAGGATTACCGCATTTTGAAAAACGCTCATTTTTCCATAAAGAATACGGAGATATACAGTGCATATCTGACAGCCCGGGCTAACAGTCAGGATGTTTATACAACAACCTGGGTAAGCGGGCAGGATTATGTTGACTATATAACTGCTTCTGATACAAACCGATTCAATTATGCGTCTGTATATTACAATCAAAGAGGAGATGTACATCCTCCTTTATTTTATATACTTCTTCATACAATTTGTTCGTTTTTTCCGGGCGTTTTTTCCAAATGGTTTGGAATTGGAATAAACATGGCGGCAATATTGGCAACTGTATGTATGCTTTATCATATTGGCAAGAAGCATATAGGGGGAGAGCTATACGCTCTTGTGCTCAGCGCGGTATATGGATTATCGGTTGCCGGTATATCTACAGGTATTTTTATTAGGATGTATGCTCTTTTGACTTTAATGACAGTAACCTCTTTTGGTATACATCTGTCGATTTTAAGAGACCGGGAAATCAAAGGACACAAAGGAGTATTGTTTGCGGTTACAATCTTGGGATTCCTGACGCATTATTATTATGTGATTTTTGCCATTTTTACGGCAATTGTAATAGGAATTGTCTTTCTGATTCATAAGAAATGGAGTGAACTGCTTAAATATATAGCGTTACTTGCAGCGGCAGCATGTACAGGACTGATTATCTGGCCGTTTGCAATTAGTCATGTCTTTAGCGGATATCGTGGAATATCAAGCCTGAATATATTAATGAACTGTTCTTTCTCAAAATATAATCTGGATTATGTCAGGGGCTTGATTCAGAATATGTGCTTAAACGGAGCCGGTTGGGTGATGCCAATGCTTGTTCTTATTTGCGTCGGCAGTGTCGTTTCCGCGGTGATTGTCAAAAAAAAGAGAGGCCTGATGCCTCCCGGTGATACAAGTGATGAGACGTTTAAAAAGAATGTACCGGAAATCCTTGCTTTGACGGTAGTGCCCGTAGGGGCCTATATTTGTCTGGTTGCTCAGATAGTTCCTTTCCTTACAGAGAGATATTTTATGTGTGTGTTTCCCTTTGTATTGGCAATAGCACTTATGCTTGGATTTGTGGCGGGAAAGGTTTGGGATGATATAGCAATAAGAAAGGAAAACAAATGGAAACCTTCCGTGGTTACTCTGATTCTTACGGGAGCCTTTCTTTTGGCGATGAACAATGCTGCAGTACATACTCCGACCAATCTTTTTACGGGGGGACAGGAGACTGTAAAGGTGCCTGACAATACGGATTGTGTATATGTGTTACCGGATGGAGACTGGAATGAAAGTGCCGAGGATACCAACATTTTAGCACAGTGCAGGCAGGTAGCCATTGTATATCAATCGAACCTGGATATCCTTTCCGGGTATGAATATCGGGAAGGAACGAATGTTATGGTGTGCATTCAAAAAGGACTGGATGAAGAAAGTGTGCTTGATAAGGTAAAAGATGCGCTGTCATTGGAGACTTTGTCAAAACAGCAGCTGCAGGACAGCAATACTTTTTATAGATTTATTTTAAAATAAAAAAGACAGATGGCTTGCCGAAGGCGGAAATTAGGGAGAGTATGGAAAAACAAAAAAACCCCAAAACAGGTATGGTTTTAGCGATTCTTGCCGTGGTATTTTTGGCAATTGGTGTGGTACTGTTAGTTTATTCGCTAAAAGGAAGAGATAAATCAGGAGCGGAAATTGATGCTCTTGCGGTAAAAGGCGAGGCTGTTGATGAGGAAAACATTAAGCCCGGCCCGGAACCGGAAATTATTACGGAGGCTTCCAAAACAGAAGAAGCTAATCAGGAAGAATCGGACAATATCGTGGAAGAATTTGAACCTGAACCGGAAAGAAAGGCTAATCCATATAAGGATTATTTTGCTCAAAATGATGATATGGCGGCCTGGATATACATTCCTGACACTCCGATAGATTATCCTGTCATGTATACTCCGGAGGATGAAAACTATTATCTAAAGCGGGACTTTTACAAAAAAGACAGTGCTAACGGATGCTTGATTCTTGATACGGACAGCTCTATGGAACCGCTTTCAACCAATCTGATAATTCACGGGCACAACATGAAAAGCGGAGCAATGTTTGGTACTCTTACCAAATATGAGGATGAGGATTATTGCGATAAGCATCGATATGCATACCTTTATGGCAGGGATTACGAGCATGTTTATGAAGCTATTGCGGTATTCAGGTCTAAGGTGTATTACAAGACAGATACTGATTTTAAGTATTATAAATTCTTTAATGCAACGACGGACGAAGAATTTAATGACTTCTATGAGAACATAAAGGCTCTTTCCACGTTTGACACGGGTGTATATGCAGAACCCGGTGACAGATTCTTAACCTTATCGACCTGTGCTTATCATGTGGAGAACGGACGGTTTGTCGTTGTTTTTAAGGAAATAGAGCCCGGAGATTATTATTTGACGGAATAGCAAATGGCCTTTGGTACTTGAATTTACATATAAATATTATATAATTATTTTGTGTACGTTAGTACATATATGGAAAACTAAATAGATGGAGGGAAAACGCGTGAAAAAAGAGAAGAGATTACTTACGGTTTTACTGTGCATGGCAGTTATGGTTGTCGGAATCATGGTTCCCGAGCGGGCTAAAGCAGAAAACCCCAAAACGTATACTTTGACGTATGAAGATTCAACATGGTATTTCAGAACGGTTGAAAACGGTGCTCGAATGGAAGCTTCCATTATCGGTAATTATTTTGCCGACGGTGATTCCATTGTGGTTAATGCGGCTTCAACTGCACCTGACTGCAATCTGGCAATCAATAAGAACATTGGTGATGTCTGCGTGACGGGAGGAGTAATTGCTTTTATTAATACCTCCGCCAAGGTGAGCAGAGCCTATGCCGTGTCAGGAAGTACTTGTGTTATTAACGGAAATGTAGGTACTGTTTTGGCATCTGCAAACGGTGTTATCAATGTCAACGGAAATGTTGAAACTCTTACGGCAGATTATACATCGGGTAATGCGAAGTATGGTATTTCGGGAACTGTAGCTAAGGCTTTTGCCAAAATTAACAGCCAGACACCGGATAATTGGTATGGCATAAAAGCAGGCAAGATGGTCCCTGATACTAACGGCATCGTATGGCTTTCAGACGGTGAGTATTCGACTGTTCCGATAGCTACTCCCATCAAAACTTCGGACAAAAAGGAATTAGATGATGTTCCTAAGACCGGAATGTTTACTTTTGAGATATCACTTGGACTGATTTTTGCGGCAGCGTTATTTGGGTGCGCATCAATCGTGTCTTTTAGGAAAAAAATAAAATAATGAGAAAATAATAAAAAGACCTGAAGAATCAGGTCTTTTTGCTTACTATAAAAATGAGGAAAAGGGGGCAATTGATGTGATTTCCGGACAACGGAGCAATTTATTGCAATAACCCCTTGAGGACGGGGATAAAAGGCTCAAAACAGAGGTGACATGAAATGATTTTTGAAATAAAAGCATTTGAAGAACTGACAACTAAAGAATTATATGAGATAATGAAAGCTCGGGCAGATGTGTTTGTGGACGAGCAGAGAATTCTTTATCCTGATGCCGATGGAATTGATTATAAAGCAATTCATGTTTTTACAAAATCAGAAGGCGGCAGGGTTGAGGCGTATCTTCGCATGTTTGAAAAAGAAGATTCTCCCGGAACAGTCACTTTTGGACGTGTCCTTTCAAGGTCCCGAGGAGAAGGAATGGGAACAGCTCTTGTGCGCACGGCGCTTGAAGCAGCGCAGCTTAAATTTGGTGCAAAAAGCATTTGCCTTGATTCGCAAAAGCATGCGGAAGGCTTTTACCATAAATTGGGATTTACAACTGTATCAAAGGATTTTATTGAGGCAGGAATTTTACATGTGGCTATGAGGATTGACTTGAAAAATAATGATTAGTTTATATGATAAATCTAAGTTAGATAAAGAAAATATGTTATTTTCGTCAAAGGCTCTTTTGTCTTTGGCACTTCCCGTCATGGCGGAACAGCTTCTCAATTCATTGATGGGAACAGCGGACACCATGATGGTCAGCAATGTGGGAAGCGAAGCACTATCTGCGGTTAGTCTTGTTGACTCTGTCAATGTGATGGTGCTTCAGATTTTTTCGGCACTTGCCACAGGCGGTACAATCATATGTTCTCAATATATAGGACATGGCGATAGAAAAAGAGCCAATAAAGCAGCCGAGCAGGTAGTTATTTCGGTAATAGCGATATCGGTTTTGCTGGCCGCAATCTGTTGCAGCCTTAGATTTCCAATGCTGAGACTGATATTCGGTTCAGTCGAAGAGGGTGTAATGACAAATGCCGCTGTTTATTTCCTCATAACGGCTCTGTCCTATCCGGCACTTGCCTTGTTTAATGCAGGTGCGGCGTTTTGCAGAGCAGGCGGTGACTCAAAGACACCGATGAAGGTGTCGGTCATATCCAATGTAATAAATATTGCGGGAAATGCTCTGTTAATATTTGGATTTGGAATGGGTGTAGCAGGTGCGGCATTGGCTACCCTGCTTTCAAGGATATTTTCCGCAATTGTAATTTTTATAAAATTAAGAAAAGAAGATAATGCCATTGTAATTAAAAACTATGCAGCCTTTAAGGCCAACTGGCATTTGATAGGCATGATTCTCTCTGTTGGTATTCCGGCAGGTGTGGAAAACGGAATGTTCCAATTCGGAAAGCTTGCAATTCAATCAAGCGTTTCAACCCTTGGAACTGTTTCCATTGCAGCTCAGGCAATGACGAATGTCCTTGAAGCGGTAAACGGAATAGGCGCATGCGGTGTCGGAATTGCACTTATGACCGTTGTGGGACAGGCAATCGGGGCCGGCAGAAAAGAAGAAGCAAAATACTATATAGCAAAGATGTCTTTAATAGGTGAAATTGTAATTGCGTTATCCTGTATCTTTGTGTTTGCCATAACAAAGCCTGTAACCTTCCTTGGACAGATGGAGGCTGAATCTGCAGCTCTGTGCTTTAGGATGATATGCTATATTACTATATTTAAGCCGATTCTTTGGGTCCCTTCATTTATGATTTCTTATGGCATAAGGGCTGCCGGAGATGTGAAGTTCTCCATGATTACCAGCATGTGTACAATGTGGTTCTGTCGTGTCGCTGTAGCTGTGTTTTTAATCAGAGTTGTCGGCCTTGGAATACTTGGCGTATGGATAGGTATGTTTGCAGACTGGTTTGTGAGAGGCATTATTTTCAGTATCCGATTCTTTAATAACAAATGGCTGGAGAAAAAGGTGATATAGATGTCACGTATATTAGTTTCGACAGGCGCCATGATAGGGCGTCCCAATAAAAGAAATTACAGACTGCTACAGGAATTTGTTCCGAAACTTTACAGTGACGGAATAGAATTTTTGATGTATGATACATGGTATAACGAGCTTGATGAGATGATCAAAGCTGTTAAAGAATTTAATTTCACAATTCCCGTTTTTCATTGCGAGAAAAGCATAGGACAGGGACTTGCGGGAATGGAAACTACCTTTGACGGCCGAGAATACACCAACAGGGTATTTACACCGGACGAGGATAGACGTGTTTTTAACAGGACATTGCAGGAATTTGAATATAATATTAAGGCTGCAACCGCGTTTGGAGCTCAAAAGCTGGTCCTACATCTGTGGGACGGATTCGTTTCTGACAAGAACATTGAGAAAAATATAGACAGGTTCGAGATACTTCGCAATATTGCAGCTAAGGACGGTCTGGAAATTGCAGTTGAAAACGTAATCTGCAATCAGAATTCTCCACTAAAGAATTGGTATAGGCTGTATAAAGTATACCCGGATGTCAGATTTTGCTATGATACCAAAATGTCTGCATTTCACAATGAAACCATGAAGATTTTTGAACCGGAGTATTCATGGATAACGGAAGAAGCGCATATCAGTCATATGCATATAAATGATTATGGTGGCGGCTATATGGATTGGAGTAATATGAGAGTGCTTCCAATCGGCCGCGGAAATATAGATTTCTCTGAGTTTTTTGACAAATTTTCAGAGTGTCCGTATGCTGGAGATTATACATTGGAGGCTACCGCTTTTAACAGCGAAGGTATTGTAGATTTTGATATGATAAATGCTCAGATAGAGAAAATGAGGATATATTTACGATAATTAAAAGGATTTGGGGGTTTTTGGAGTTTTTATGAAAGCAAAAAGTAAAATGAGCGGACGAAGAATGTTTAATATCGGAAGCGTAGTAGCAATTTTGTTACTGTGCGTGTTTATTTTTGCCGATATGATGAAAGCGAATTATACCGAAATGTCCAGAAAGGTATCCGTCAGTATAGCATGTTCCAGAGTGATTCTTCTGTCCCTTACGGTTATTTTTGTATTCAGCGCGCTGGATAAGAATGATGAAAAGCAAAGAGGCAGAGGGTTGTTTCTGATGCTTATAGCCAGTCTGTTTATGGAGGAGTTTTTCTCTTCACTGGCATATATCCACGGCTATGATAATCCCGGAACAGGTATATGTGTAATAATTACGCTGTCTTATCTGTTTCTGTATTTGCTGATTGTGACGTATTCACATTATCTGCATTCTCAGATAAAGATTATTCATAAAAGGACCAGGATTATTATTCGAATAATTGACTGCTTATTTGTCGCGGGCGGAGTTGCATTAATTTTAAACATTCCTTTGAAATTTATTTTTTCGGCTAAAGCCGATGGATTGATTCAGGGCCCGTTAGCGTTTCTGTTGTGGGTTGTACCTGCTCTTTCACTTTTAGACAGCTTTAATCTTGCCATAATGGCAAGGGATTTGAGAAATACGGAAAAGTTTGCATTCTTTGCATTTACATTGCTCCCTGCGATTGCAGTGGTGCTTACGGCACATTTTCCCAATGTTTTCCTGTTAGACACGGCATTGTTTATTTCTGTTATTATTCTGTATGCCAGTGTTTATTCTCAAAGAGGAATAATATATGCCAAGCAGGATATGGAGGTCGCAAACCTAAAGACCATGGTTATGATGAGTCAGATACAGCCGCACTTTTTATTTAATGCGCTCAATTCCATTTATTATCTGACCGGTAAGGACACTAAGTTAGCACAAAAGGCCATAAATGATTTCTCTGATTATTTGCGGGTTAATCTTGATTCCATAAACAAAATGGGACCGATTCCTTTTGAAAAAGAGTTAAATCATATAGCCACATATCTTTGGATAGAGAAGCTTCGTTTTGAAGATGATTTGACGATTGTATATGATATTCAGGCCAAGGATTTCAATGTTCCTGTTCTGTCCATTCAGCCGCTTGTCGAAAATGCCGTACGACATGGTATATGTGGAATGGACGAAGGCGGTACCCTTTATATCAGAACTGTTGCCAAAAAGAATCATTATGAGATAGTAATTCAGGATACCGGTGCCGGCTTTGATGTGAACCGGCCCATTGATAATGCCGGGATACATGTAGGTATTGAGAATACCAGAAAGAGATTATGGCATTGCTGTGAGGGAACGCTCGCAATCGAGAGTAAAATAGGAGAAGGAACCACCTGTACGGTTAGAATTCCCAAGAAGGTGGAAAAGTAATAGAAAAATAGCGAGAAGGCAAGTATGCTTTTTCGCTTTTTTTGCCTGTTGGTAGGGAGGACAATATGGCTGTTTACTACGAAAAGATAATTGAAGAAATTACAGAAGGTAAATATGACGGGGTATTTTCTAAATTATATTCGGGCGTGGAAAAATTGGAATATCAAAAGCTAAGATATATTTCCGGCATCAATCGGTTTGCTGAATTATATGGCAAAAGAAATATAGAAATATATTCTGCACCCGGCAGAACGGAAATAGGTGGTAATCATACAGATCATCAAAACGGAACCGTTTTGGCGGCAGCTGTCAATACGGATACTGTTGGTTTCGCGTCGGCAAACAGCAGTAACGTAATAAATATAAAATCAGAGGGATACGATGCATTCAAAGTTGCTCTGACGGATTTATGTGTAAAAAAAGAGGATGAAGGAACGACTAAAGCTTTGGTGCTGGGTATAGCCAAGGAATTTATGAAACGCGGTTATGCAATTGGCGGTTTTGATGCGTATGTTATAAGTGATGTCCTTTGCGGCTCCGGACTGTCTTCTTCGGCAGCTTTTGAAGTCTTGATATGCAATATTATAAAGGGGTTGTTTGGCGCGGATATTTCACCTGAAGAAATAGCATTTATTTCCATGACGGCCGAGAATGAATATTTCGGAAAACCGTGCGGTCTTATGGACCAGATGGCAGTTTCCGTTGGAGGACTGGTCTACATGGATTTTATGGATAGCGATAAGCCGGTTATAGAGAAAATTTCGACAGATTTTTCGGAATATAACTACAGCCTTTGCATTACGGATACCAAAGATTCACATGCACAATTGACCGAAGAATATTCGTCTGTTTTGGAGGAAATGCGCTCGGTTGCTGCATGTTTTGGCAAAAAGGTTCTTCGTGAAGTGAAGGAAGAGAGCTTTTATGAAGCTTTGTCTGATATCAGAAAAAAGGTAAATGACAGGGCATTACTTAGAGCAATTCATTTCTTTGCAGAAAATAAAAGACCTGAATCAGAGAAAAAACTGCTTGAGAATAATGATTTTGAAGGCTTCTTGAAAAAAGTAAAGGAGTCCGGCAATTCTTCCTACAAACTGTTACAAAATGCCTATGCAATATCGAATCCGAACAAACAGGGAATCCCTTTGGCTTTGGCTTTGACCGAAGACTATCTTAAAGCGCAGGGAGCCTGTAGAGTTCATGGAGGCGGCTTCGCAGGAACAATACAGGCATTTGTGCCAAACGATAAAGTCATGGGCTATAAAGAGATGATTGAAAAGGTATTTGGAGAGAATTCATGCCATATCCTTTGCGTTCGGGAAAAAGGCGGAATCAGGCTTATTTAATATGTTTTATTAATTTTTTACAAATGAGTAAATCTGTTCATGATATAATTAGTCTGACAGGTATGTGATTTGTTTTTGGAGAAAACTATGGCTGCTTTAGATGATGAGAAAAAAAAGAAATTTAAGAATATAAAGAGACTGATATACGGGCGAACCCTTATAATTGTCCTTGCTGTGGCCCTGCAGCTGGCACTTATGATAGTAACCGTGCTAAAGCTTAAAGATTACAGCTTTTACATATATATAGCATTCAGCGCTATAACCGTGGCTGTTGTATTGCATTTGTACAGTAAGAGAGGCGAACCGGATTTTAAACTCGTTTGGTTAATTCCGATCACTCTGCTTCCTATTTTCGGAGGCATTTTTTACCTTTTTATGGAAATTCAGCCGGACATGTTTTTGGTTAAACGAAAGGTATGGAAGCAGTTTGATGCGGCAAAAGGAGTTATACGGCAGGATAATGACGTGCGTGAAAGAATAAAAAAACACGACAAGGGTCTTGACGGTTTTGCACAATATCTGCTCCAATATGACAATTCGCCGGCATATGGTTACACAAAAGTGAAATATTTTCCGTTAGGAGATGAATGGTTCCCCGATATTATAGAGGAAATCAGAGCTGCCCGGAAATTTATTTTTTTGGAGTACTTTATTATTGAAGAAGGTGTATTTTGGGGAGCGGTCAGAGATGAACTGATTAAAAAGGTAAAGGAAGGCGTTGAAGTGCGTGTGCTGTATGACGGAATGTGTTCTCTTTCCTTATTGCCGACATATTATCCTAAATTACTGAAGGAAGATGGAATTAAATGCAAGATTTTCTCACCGATAAGACCGTTTTTCTCCACGAAATACAATAATCGCGACCACAGAAAGATTATGGTTATCGATGGACGCATTGCTTATACGGGCGGTACAAACCTTGCGGATGAATATATCAATCAAAAGGTCAGATTCGGGCATTGGAAGGATATAGCCGTCAAGATGACAGGGGATGCTGCACAACGCTTTACTTTTATGTTCCTTGAGATGTGGAATGTGACGGAAAAGAAAAAAGAAGACTATGCGTCATATAATACAAAGCGGGAGGACTTTTCCGAGCATGACGGATACTGTATACCCTACGAGGTTATTCCTTACGGTGAAGAACATGTCGGAAAGAGAGTGTATCTTGACATTCTCAATCAGGCAATTGATTATGTGCATATAATGTCGCCATATCTTATTATAGATTATGAAACAGTAAATGCTTTGTGTTATGCCGCTAAACGCGGTGTGGATGTGGAAATGATATTGCCCCATATTCCCGATAAAAAATATGCTTTTGTTTTGGCCAAAACATATTACAGGGAGCTTATTGAGGCGGGAGTAAAGATATATGAATATGAACCCGGCTTTATTCATGCGAAAATGTTTATAAGTGATGATGAGAAAGCAGTTATCGGTTCGGTTAATCTGGATTACAGGAGCTTTTACCATCATTTTGAATGTGGCGCGTTTTTCTACCGCAATTCGGAAATTGGTACAATGGAACAGGATTTCATTGCAACAAGAGACAAGTCCATTGAAATCACTTATGAAATGTGTCGGAAACAAAAGCTCTCAACATGGTTTTTTGGCAAAATAATGAGAATGATAGCACCGCTTATGTAAAGAGGTAAAAATGAGAGAAGAACTGGAAAGAACAGCTCTTATATTGGGCGAAGAAAAAGTCGAAAGCTTGAAGGATAAAGCCGTTATAGTATTTGGAGTGGGCGGAGTCGGCGGCTATGTGGTAGAGGCACTGGTTCGAAGCGGAATCGG
Organism: Lachnospiraceae bacterium; assembly: GCA_045627085.1. Taxonomy (GTDB): domain Bacteria; phylum Bacillota; class Clostridia; order Lachnospirales; family Lachnospiraceae; genus RGIG10340. The sequence continues at coordinate 12,174 of JAZQNB010000024.1, forward strand.
GCGAATTGGAATAGTCGATGCAGATACGGTGTCTGCTTCAAATATCAACAGACAGATAATAGCGAATATACAAACAGTCGGCCGGAAAAAGGTTGACATTATGGAAAAGAGGATGCTTTCAATCAACCCGGAAGTAAAGGTTGATGTTTATTCCATGTTTTATTTGCCCGGAAATGCAGATGAGATTGATTTGACACAATATGATTATGTAATTGATGCCATTGATACGGTGACTGCCAAAATAGAGTTGGTTATGCGTTGCGATGCTGCAGATATTCCAATTATCAGCAGCATGGGAACCGGCAACAGATTAGACCCGACCAAACTGGCGGTTACGGATTTATATAAAACGGAGGGGTGTCCTCTTGCAAAAGTAATGCGGCGGGAATTAAAAAAGCGCGGAATAAGAAAATTAAAATGCGTTTATTCCACAGAGAAACCGATAAAGCTTTCTGAGGGCCAAACTCCCGGAAGCAGTGCTTTTGTGCCTCCTGCAGCCGGGCTTATCATAGCCTCATTTGTGGTAAGGCAGCTGTTAAATTAACGACTCCACCTGCCACTTGCACCGCAGGGAAGGACGAGCCCGTTACCTGATACAGGCAGACCTATTTCATTAGCTTCAACATGACCGCCGAATTTATTTACCACGGCAGTGTTTATCATGTAGGATAAAACCGCAGGCTGTAAACCGGTAGTGTATGAATTAATCAAAAAGAATAATGCATCATCGGAAAGTATCTGTGTTGTGAGATTGATAAAAGGCCAGATACTTTCTTCTATTTTCCAGATTTCACCCTTAGGACCACGGCCGTATGAAGGAGGGTCCATAATGATTCCGTCATATTTATTACCACGTCTGATTTCGCGCTCTACAAATTTCTGGCAATCATCCACAAGCCATCTGATGGGAGCCTCGGACAAACAGGAGGATGCGGCATTTTCCTTTGCCCATGTAACCATCCCCTTGGAGGCATCCACATGAGTGACCTCGGCACCGGCTGCGGCAGCGGCAAGTGTGGCACCGCCGGTGTAAGCAAAGAGATTTAGTACCTTTATCGGTCGGTTTGATTTTACTTTCTCTTCTTTTATAATACCGGAAAACCAATCCCAGTTTGTAGCCTGCTCGGGGAAGAGCCCGGTATGTTTGAAGGAAAAGGGCTTAAGGTTGAAGGTGAGATTTCTGTATTTGATTTGCCATTCTTCGGGAAGATTAAAAAACTCCCATTCTCCGCCACCTTTGTTGGAACGATGGTAGTGGCCGTTTTTGTTTTTCCATTCCTTTGCATTGTGCGGAGTATTCCAAATGACCTGAGGGTCAGGACGAACTAGGATATAATCGCCCCAGCGTTCAAGCTTTTCTCCGTTAGAGGTATCTATTACTTCATAATCTTTCCAATTATCTGCTATCCACATTGGTTTATAACCTTTCTGATTTTATTATTTATTTACCCAGTTTTTGATGTATTCGGCGAATGCTTTTGCTTTTTGACCTAAATGCTCGTAGGAAGGAAAAGCAAGTCCTATGGTACGGTAGGAGGGCGGGTCAAGCTCGCAGGTTATGACATTTTCGGATATTTCTTTTGAAAACAGCTCCGGAATAATGCTGATACCCAACCCCTTTTCCACCATGGCTATCATTGCGTAATCATCCTTAACAGCGTAGCGGATGTTTGGCCTTATACCGGCTTCGGCAAAGGCATTTTTGGCATCTCTGTCAACCGTGTCAATCAGGCTGATGACATCCTCATTTTCAAAAATACTCATCGGACAAAGGCTAGCCCCTGCAAGAGGGTGATCCTTTGGAAGCAGGGCTAAAAGTCTGTCTTTATATATGGGAACACATTTGCAGTCAAGAGCATTTGGCATGGGAACAAAAGCAAAGTCCACATCGGGAGTTCTTAAGCTTTCTTCTATATTATTGTAACCGCATTCGACAAATTCGAATTTTACATTAGGCTCAATTTCCTTATAGGCCTTTATTATGTCCGGAAGCCAATTCACTGCTACGGAGGTAAAGGTTCCTATACGTATGATTTTATCCTCATCCAGATTTAACCCCTTTGAAGCTGCAATGACCTTACTGTCTGCACGTAATACCTCCCTGATTAACGGGTAGAGCACCTCGCCTTCTTTGGTTAAGACGGCTCCCTGCCGATTCCTGTTAAAGAGGCTTACATTTAAGTCTTTTTCCAAGGCATTAATGAGTTGAGTTACCCCGGACTGGGTTACATTCAGTTCTTCGGCGGCTTTTGTTATGGATTTCAGTTCTGCGACCTTTACAAAAGCAGTATATTTTCGAATACTCATGGCGTTCCTTTCATAAGTTTTACTAATGGTATATTAACATATGAGTAATAATTATCAAGTGATATTTTATATTTTGTGATATAATGGCATAAGTTGAGGTGAGAAAATGTTAGATAATCTGATTTTTAGTTTAAATGCTACGATGCCGATTTTTATCATGATGGTGATAGGGTATTTTTTGAAAAAAATAAAATGGATTACGGATTCTTCGGCCGCTGTCATGAATAAACTCGTTTTCAAGGTGTTTTTGCCGGCTTTAATTTTTAAGGATTTGGCGGATCAGGATTTTATAGCCATGTGGGATACGAAATTTGTGATATTTTGTGCTACAACAACAATTGTCAGCATAGGAATTGCCTTTCTGTTTTCCCTGGGCCTTAAGGACCGAGACGACCGCGGTGAATTTATACAGGCTTCCTACAGAAGTGCAGCCGCCACCCTTGGAATAGCATTCATGACCAATATATATGATAATGTGGCAATGGTCGCATTGATGATACTTGGCTCCGTACCTATATATAATATAGTAGCTGTTCTTGTTTTATCCCTTACGGCACCGGATAAAGGAAATGACGGAAACGGACAGCTTTTGAAGAAAACTTTATATAATCTGGTGACAAATCCCATAATTATTTCAATTGTGGTCGGATTTTTGTGGTCGGTTTTAAGGATCCCCAAACCGGTTATATTTATGAAATCCGTAACGTATCTCGGAAATGTTGCATCCCCGCTCGCACTTATTGTGTTGGGCGCCTGCTTTGAGTTTGGAGAGCTTAAGGCAAAGCTCAGACCTGTGATAATGGTGAATATTAACAAGCTTTTATTGTTTGTCCTGCTGTTTATGCCTCTTGGCATTGCAATGGGCTTTAGGGATGAAAAGGTAGTGGCTGCTCTTATTATGCTTGGTTCAGCAACAACAAGCTCCAGCTTCATTATGGCCAAGAACATGGGACACAACGGCGCACTTTCCTCCGGAGCGGTCATGACTACTACACTGTTTGCTTCCTTTACATTGACCTTGTGGCTCTTTATACTGCGAAGCCTGGGATACATTTGAGTAAATGACAGTTAATATTCAAAAAACTATTGCCAAATCATAGAAAACTTGATATAGTCTTACTTGTTGTTACATTAGTAAATGTGATTTTAATATTAGTAAAACTTATAGAAAGAGGTTTATTTATGAAAGGCAATCTTTTAGAGGTAGTAGCTTTTGCTGTATACCTGGTAGTAGTTCTTGCTATCGGCATTTATTTTTATGTCAAAGGCAAAAAGACAGAAAATGGTGAAAAGGATTATTTCCTTGGCGGAAGAGGGATGAACGGCTGGGTAGCAGCACTTTCAGCCGGTGCATCCGACATGAGCGCCTGGGTATTGATGGGACTTCCCGGATCGATTTACATGTGGGGAATGGGTCAGGTATGGATTTCCGTTGGCCTTGTAATCGGAACTATTCTTGCATGGATTTTCGTAGCGCCCAAGCTCAGAAGATATTCCATCACAGCTAACGATTCAATTACAATTCCGCAATTTTTGACTAACAGATTTAAAGAGACCAATCCTGCTTTACAGATAATCTGTGCAATCATCTTTTTGGTAGCTTATTGTGTATATGCCGCATCTAGCATCGTTGCTTGCGGAACACTTTTCAATACGGTATTCGGCCTTAAGAATGAAATCGCTATGATTGGTGCTACAGTTATTATTTTGGTTTATACCTTCCTTGGCGGATTTAACGCAGTATGCTGTGCAGTCTTTTTCCAGGGAATGTTAATGCTTCTCGCTCTTATGGCTGCACCTATTGTTGCCGTATTTGCCATGAAGGCACCTGACTTTGCTCCCGCAGCTGCAGTTGTTACATCAGAGAATTATTACAATCTCCTTTCAAGCGGCAAGCTTGACTGGAAATCAATTTCAGATATCTTAAGCGGACTTGGTTGGGGACTCGGATACTTCGGTATGCCTCACATCCTTATCAGATATATGTCTATCAAGTCTGAGAAAGAAATGAAGAAATCCAGAATCATCGGTTCTGCATGGACAACCATTATTGTTATCATGGCATCCTTAGTAGCCTTGGCAGGACATGAGTTCCTTGGCTCATACCTTGAGGAGAGCCAGAGAAGCCTTGTGTTTATCACAATGGTTAGAGGTTTGTTCCCCGCACTTTTAGCAGGAATTCTGCTCTCAGCTATCCTTGCAGCCAGCATGAGTACGGCTGATTCACAGCTCCTCGCTTCTTCAAGTGCGTTTGCATCAGATATATACAAACCTGTATTCAGAAAGAATGCTTCTGACAAAGAGATGCTTCTTGCAGGCAGAATTGCCGTTGCTGCTATTTCGGTAGTTGCTCTCTTTATTGCAATGAACCCTAATTGCGGTGGAATCATGGCACTTGTTGAGAATGCATGGGGTGCTTTCGGAGCTTCCTTCGGACCTGTTATCATCCTTGCTCTTTACTGGAAGAGACTTAATTATCAGGGTGCCATTGCAGGCATTGTTGCAGGCTTTGGCGTAGACGCATTGTGGCTTGCATTCCTTTCAGCTAAGACTAATATATATGAGATTATTCCCGGATTTATTGCCGGCCTGATTGCTGCAGTAATTGTTACTCTTTGCACAAAGGCTCCTTCAAAGGAGGTTACAGATCTCTTCGAACAGGCTAAGGCTAAAACAGAATAGTATTGTAATTCATATGTGAAAGTTTATTGATAAATCCTTCGAAATGTATTATTATGTTTCGAAGGATTTTTGATTGGAGAATCACATGACAAATAAGAAAAATTTCTCGGCTGTTTATATTATTATAGCCGCCTGCCTTTGGGGATGCATGGGAACTTTAGTAAGAACCATGAGCTTATATGGTTTTGATTCTATGGAAATTGTATTTTTCAGGGCACTTGTTACTTCTATATTAATGCTTATAATTTCATTGGCGGTAAAGAAGGACGCTCTTAAGATTAAATTGAAGGATATATGGTGCTTTGCCTGTACGGGGATTGTCAGCGTTGTGTTTTTTAACGTATGTTATTTTTCCTGCATGAATTACACAAACCTCTCAGTAGCTGCCGTACTGTTATACACAGCACCGATATTTGTAATGATAATGAGCAGATTTATATTTAAAGAAATCATTACAGGTAATAAAATTATAGCGTTGCTTTTAGCGTTTGCAGGATGTATCTGTGTGTCGGGACTGATTTCCTTTGGGAGAGAAGGCACTTTATCAAATGGAGGGAACTTCTCCGCTATGGGAATACTGACAGGCCTGGGAGCAGGCCTCGGATATGCACTTTACAGTATCTTTGGAAAATTTGCCATCAACAGGGGATATTCCAGCATGACAATTACGACATATACATTCTTATTCGGCTGCATTGGAAGTGCCTTCTTTATAAATCCCTCCGAGACTGCGGGAAAAATCAAGGCGATGCCGTTAAACGGGCTTTTACTTTCCATATTTATAGTTTTCGGCGTAACCGTGCTTGCGTATCTGTTCTATACAAAGGGACTGGAGAATATGGAAGGCGGACGAGCTTCCGTTTTGGCAACTATTGAACCGGTAGTCGCAACCCTTGTCGGAGTTCTTCTATATAAAGAAAGCTTATCTGCCCCCGAGATATTGGGTGTGGTTCTGGTCCTGACCGCAAGTATTATGTGCGTAAAAAAATAATAAAAAAATTCTTGCAAAATGTTTGACTTCGATGTATTATATATGGTGCTGTGACATGATAGCGATGAAGCGTGAGGTTGCTGGAGCCCAGCAATGAGCTGCAGGTTTTCCGTGGAGCGAATGTCAAGTTAGGAAACTGACGACAAGTCACTGTACCAATTTAGGTCTGCATTAGGCAGAAACGACGTGTAGAAATCCGATAGTTTTGAATAAGCGTTGCATCAAAATATAGGACACACACGGGAGAGTGTACAGTCACCGCTTGTCGTACTTCAAAAAGTGCGAAAAGGAGGCGACTTTTTTTATGGCAAATCAGGTAATGAGAATTACACTTAAAGCTTATGAGCATCAGTTAGTAGATGCATCTGCCAAGAAAATTATTGAAACAGTTAAGAAAACAGGTTCACAGGTAAGTGGTCCCGTTCCTCTTCCTACAAAGAAAGAGGTTGTTACAATTCTTAGAGCAGTACATAAGTACAAAGATTCCAGAGAGCAGTTCGAGCAGAGAACTCACAAGAGACTCATCGATATTATTGCTCCCACTCAGAAGACAGTTGATGCTCTTCAGAGATTGGAAATGCCTGCCGGTGTTTACATCGACATTAAGATGAAGAATAAGTAATTATTCAAATAACAAATTAATTTAAAACCTCTACATTCCTAGACACGAACAAATGATGTTATGGAGTTTTGCAACGCAGCTGCCCATAGTCAGTTTGGTCCACTATGTAGAAAACAGGAGGAAAAAAATGAAGAAAGCAATCTTAGCTACAAAAGTTGGTATGACTCAGATCTTCAACGAAGCAGGCGAGCTCGTACCCGTAACAGTTCTTCAGGCCGGCCCTTGTGTAGTAACCCAGTTAAAGACAGTTGAAAACGATGGTTATGAAGCAGTTCAGGTTGGTTTTGTAGAAAAGAAAGACAAAATCGTAAACAAGGATGCGGCAGGACGTAAGGATGTTATCCATGCACACGGTGCCAACAAAGCACAGCAGGGTCACTTCAAGAAAGCCGGCACAACATCAAAGAGATACGTAAGAGAGTTCAAGTTTGAGAACGCTTCCGAGTATGCACTTGGTCAGGAAATCAAAGCTGATATCTTTGCAGAGGGCGACAAGATTGACGCTACTGCAATTACAAAAGGTAAAGGTTTCCAGGGCGCTATCAAGAGACTTGGTCAGCACAGAGGACCTATGAAGCATGGTTCTAAATTCCATCGTCATCAGGGTTCAAACGGTGCATGTTCATCACCCAGCCGTGTATTCAAGGGAAAAGGAATGCCCGGACATATGGGTTGCGTAAAAGTAACCGTTCAGAATCTTGAGGTTGTAAGAGTTGATGCTGAAAAGAATCTTCTTCTTGTAAAGGGCGCTGTACCCGGACCCAAGAAAGCTTTAGTTACAATCAAAGAGACCGTTAAGGCCAATGCATAGTTTAGGACGAAAGGAGGACCAATCAGATGGCAAAAGTATCTGTTTATAATATGGAAGGCAAAGAAGTTGGTACAATCGAACTTAACGATGCAGTGTTTGGTGTTGAGGTAAACGAGCACCTTTTACACATGGCAGTTGTACAGCAGCTTGCAAACAATCGTCAGGGAACTCAGAAAGCTAAAACACGTTCTGAAGTATCCGGTGGCGGAAGAAAACCTTGGAGACAGAAAGGAACCGGACATGCACGTCAGGGTTCAACAAGAGCTCCTCAGTGGACAGGCGGCGGTGTTGTATTTGCACCCGTACCCAGAGATTACTCTTTCAAGCTTAACAAGAAAGAGAAGAGAGCAGCACTTAAGAGTGCTCTTACAGATAAGGTAAATAACAATAAGCTTTTAGTTCTTGACGAGCTTAAATTCGATGAGATTAAGACAAAGAGCTTTGCAGCAGTTATGACAAACCTTAAAGTAGAAAAAGGCCTCGTAGTAACAGCTGATTACGATAACAATGTTATTCTTTCAGCAAGAAACTTCGAAGGCGCTAATACAGAAGCAGTTAACGAGATTAATGTATACGATGTACTTAATGCAAAGACAGTAGTCCTTACAAAGGATGCTGTAGCAAAACTTGAGGAGGTGTACGCATAATGGCAGATATTAAATACTATGACGTAATCCTCAAACCCGTACTTACCGAGAAGAGTATGAACGGCATGAGCGATAAGAAATATGCTTTCCTTGTACATCCCGATGCAAACAAGAGCATGATCAAGGAAGCTGTAGAGAAAATGTTCGACGGCGTTAAGGTTGACAAGGTTAACACAATGAACGCTGACGGAAAGAACAAGAGACGTGGAATGGTTGTAGGAAAGACAGCTAAGACAAAGAAAGCAATTGTTACTCTTACAAAAGACAGCAAAGACATCGAGATTTTCTCAGGTCTGTAAAAAGAGCTGCACCACGCAGGTTTAAGTATGCGGGTTGAGTATACTCCCCGCGCGAAGACATTAGAAAAGGAGATAAGAAAATGGGTATTAAAACATATAATCCCTATACACCCTCCAGAAGAAACATGACCGGTTCTGATTTTTCAGAGATTACAAAGAGCACTCCCGAGAAGAGCCTCACATATTCTCTTAAAAAGAATGCAGGTCGTAACAATCAGGGTAAAATTACTGTAAGACACCAGGGCGGTGGATACAGAAGACAGTACAGAATTGTTGATTTCAAGAGAAATAAAGATGGCATTCCTGCAAAGGTTGTTGCTATCGAGTACGATCCTAACAGATCAGCAAACATCGCATTAATCGTATATGCAGACGGTGTTAAATCATACATCCTTGCATGCGATGGTATGCAGGTAGGCTGGAAGGTTGTTAATGGTCCCGAGGCAGAAGTAAAGAACGGTAACTGCTTACCTCTTTCAGAAATTCCCGTAGGTACCATGGTACACAACGTAGAGCTTTATCCCGGCAAGGGCGGACAGATGGTTCGTTCAGCAGGTAACGGAGCACAGCTTATGGCTAAAGAAGGCAAGTACGCAACACTTCGTCTTCCTTCAGGCGAAATGAGAATGGTTCCCCTCGTATGCCGCGCAACAATCGGTATCGTTGGAAACGTTGATCACAACCTTGTTAAAATCGGTAAAGCAGGACGTAAGCGTCACATGGGTATCCGCCCTACAGTACGTGGTTCTGTTATGAACCCTAACGACCATCCTCATGGTGGTGGTGAAGGTAAGACCGGTATCGGTCGTCCCGGCCCGAGTACTCCTTGGGGCAAGCCTGCTCTTGGTCTTAAGACACGTAAGGCTAAAAAGGCTTCTAACAAGCTCATCGTAAGAAGACGCGATGGCAAGGCTATCAAATAATAAGGAGGAAAGAAAACAATGGCAAGATCACAGAAAAAAGGACCTTTTGCAGACGCAAGCCTGCTTAAGAAAGTTGATGCATTAAACGCTTCAGGCCAGAAGACAGTTATCAAAACCTGGTCAAGACGTTCAACAATTTTCCCTTCCTTCGTAGGACACACAATCGCTGTTCATGATGGTAGAAAGCACGTTCCTGTATATGTTACAGAGGACATGGTTGGCCACAAACTCGGCGAGTTCGTAGCAACAAGAACTTACAGAGGACATGGAAAAGACGAGAAGAAGTCAAAAGTTAAATAAATAATACTTTTGAAGCGATAACGTACGGCATCCCGGGAGGGGGCCGCGGAGAAGTATTCATCAATAACTGATGAAGCTTCTCTGGGTATATTACCCAATTAGTCCGGCTGCAAAATTTTGGAATGTAGCGGATATGTTATGATTTGAAAGGAGGACATAATCTATGGCTAAAGGACATAGATCTCAAATCAAAAGAGAGAGAAACGCCGTTAAGGACACAAGACCCTCAGCAAAGTTATCTTATGCAAGAGTTCCCGTTCAGAAGGCATGTTTCGTATTAGATGCAATCAGAGGTAAAGATGTGCAGACCGCACTTGGAATTCTGGAGTACAATCCCAGATATGCTTCAAGCCTTATAAAGAAGCTTCTCGAATCAGCAATTGCTAACGCTGAGAACAACAATGGTATGAATGTTGAAAATCTTTACATTGCAGAGTGCTATGCAAACCAGGGACCTACAATGAAGAGAGTACAGCCCAGAGCTCAGGGTAGAGCTTACAGAATCTTAAAGAGAATGAGCCACATTACCATCGTATTGGATGAGAAGAAATAAGGAAAGGAGTAAGAGATAAATGGGACAGAAAGTTAATCCTCACGGCTTAAGAGTCGGAGTAATTAAAGATTGGGATTCCAAATGGTATGCTTCTGACGAAGAATTTTCAGAGTTCCTTGTAGAGGACTATGAAATCAGAAAATACCTTAAGAAGAAATTATACAGCGCAGGTGTTTCCAAGGTAGAAATCGAAAGAGCATCTGACAGAGTAAAGGTAGTTATCTATACTGCTAAGCCCGGTTTTGTAATCGGTAAGGGCGGTAACGAAATCGAAGTTACCAAGAATGAACTTACAAAGCTTACAAACGGCAAAAAAGTATTAGTTGATATCAAAGAGATTAAGAGACCTGATAAGGATGCTCAGCTTGTTGCAGAGAATATCGCTCAGCAGCTTGAGAACCGTGTTTCTTTCAGACGTGCTATGAAGTCCTGCATGAGCAGAACAATGAAAGCCGGCGCTCTTGGTATTAAGACCGCATGTTCAGGTCGTCTTGGCGGTGCCGATATGGCTCGTGCTGAGTTCTACAGCGAGGGTACTATTCCTCTTCAGACACTCAGAGCAGACATCGATTACGGTTTCGCAGAGGCTGACACAACATATGGTAAAGTTGGTGTCAAAGTTTGGATTTACAAAGGCGAGATACTTCCTACAAAAGGAAATCAGACGGAAGGGAGCGATAAATAATGTTAATGCCTAAAAGAGTTAAACGCCGTAAACAGTTCCGTGGAACTATGGCCGGCAAAGCCATGAGAGGCAACACTATTACTTATGGCGATTTTGGTCTTGTAGCAACAGAGCCCGCTTGGATCAAGTCAAACCAGATCGAAGCAGCCCGTATTGCACTTACCCGTTACACAAAACGTACAGGACATGTTTGGATTAAAATATTCCCTGATAAGCCTGTTACAGCAAAACCTGCTGAAACTCGTATGGGTTCAGGTAAAGGTACATTAGAGTACTGGGTAGCAGTTGTTAAGCCCGGACGTGTAATGTTTGAAATCGGTGGAGTTCCTGAAGATCAGGCCCGTGAAGCATTACGTCTTGCTATGCACAAGCTTCCCTGCAAATGTAAAATTGTTTCTAAGGAAGATCTGGAAGGCGGTGTTGAATAATGAAATCAAATAAATATTTTGAAGAATTGAAGACTAAATCAGCAGCTGAGCTTTCAGGTGAGTTGGTTGCAGCTAAAAAAGAGCTTTTCAATTTGAGATTCCAGAACGCTACCAAACAGTTAGACAATACTGCAAGAATCAAAGAAGTCAGAAGAAACATTGCACGTATTCAGACAGCTCTTACTGAGAAGACAAATGCTTAATCGCAAAGAGTAGCGAAGAAAGGAGATCAAAACCGTGGAAGAAAGAAATTTAAGAAAAACACGTATCGGAAAAGTTAAAAGCAATAAGATGGACAAAACAATCGTTGTTGCAATCGAAGAGCATGTTAAACATCTCCTTTATAATAAGGTTGTTAAGAGAACATATACACTTAAGGCTCACGATGAGAATAACGAATGTAACATCGGTGATACCGTAAAAGTTATGGAAACAAGACCTCTGTCAAAAGATAAGAGATGGAGACTTGTTGAAATCGTAGAGAAGGCTAAATAAGCCCATAAAGGAGGAAAATCATGATTCAGCAAGAAAGTAGACTTGTAGTTGCTGACAATACCGGTGCTAAAGAGTTACTTTGCATCCGTGTTATGGGCGGCTCTACCAGAAGATATGCACAAATCGGCGATGTGATTGTTGCTTCCGTAAAAGACGCAACACCAGGCGGCGTTGTTAAGAAAGGTGACGTTGTCAAGGCAGTTGTTGTTCGTACTGTAAAGGGCGCACGCCGTAAAGACGGTTCTTACATCAAGTTTGATGAGAACGCAGCAGTTATCATTAAAGATGACAAGACCCCTAAGGGAACTCGTATTTTTGGACCCGTAGCAAGAGAGCTTCGTGAAAAACAGTTCATGAAGATCGTTTCACTCGCTCCGGAAGTATTATAAGGAGGACCAAGGAATGTCAATGTTAAAAATTAAGAAAGGTGATACCGTTAAGGTAATCGCCGGCAAAGATATCAATACAGAGGGAAAGGTTCTTTCTGTAGACGCTAAAAACAACAAAGTTTTGGTAGAAGGCGTTAATACAATTACAAAACATACAAAACCTTCACAGGCAAACCCCAACGGCGGTATTGTTACGAAGGAAGCTCCTATTGATATTTCTAACGTAATGCTTGTTTACAAAGGAAAGGCAACAAGAGTTGGCTTCAAGATGGATGGAGACAAGAAAGTACGTTTCGCAAAATCAACAGGCGATGTTATTGATTAATCAATAGGAAAGGAGAAATAAGTAAATGGCAGCAAGACTTAAAGAGCTGTACAACGACGAAATCGTTGCAGCAATGACAAAAAAGTTCGGTTATAAAAATGTCATGGAAGTTCCCAAGCTTGACAAGATTGTTGTAAATATGGGCGTTGGCGAAGCTAAAGAGAATGCTAAGCTTTTAGAGAACGCTGTAGCTGATATGGAAGCAATCACAGGTCAGAAAGCTGTTCTTACAAAGGCAAAAGGCTCAATCGCTAACTTCAAAATCCGTGAAGGTATGCCTATCGGATGTAAGACAACACTTCGTGGCGACAAAATGTATGAGTTCCTTGATCGTCTCGTAAACCTCGCACTTCCTCGTGTACGTGACTTCAGAGGTGTCAATCCTGACGCATTTGATGGCAGAGGTAATTACGCACTTGGTATCAAAGAGCAGTTCATCTTCCCTGAAATCGAGTATGATAAAATCGATAAGACAAGAGGTATGGATATCATTTTCGTAACTACAGCTAATACAGACGAAGAAGCACGTGAACTGTTGAAACTTTTCAACATGCCCTTCGCTAAATAATTAAGGAGGTAAATTTTTAGATGGCTAAGACATCAATGAAAATCAAACAGGCTCGTAAGCCTAAATTTTCTACACAGGCTTATACCCGTTGTAAAATTTGTGGTCGTCCCCACTCAGTATTAAAGAAATACGGTATCTGCAGAGTTTGCTTCCGCGAGTTAGCATACAAGGGTGAGATTCCGGGAGTTAAGAAAGCATCCTGGTAAAAGAGATTTTTGTTTTCTTTAGCCTGCATTTTAAGCAAGCTTTAGAAAACAGCAAAATCCTTATACATAATGCTTTTAAATAATAGTTTTATTATGTTTCAGGTTTCGGAACACGAATAGTGCTGACCGGAAAACGGAAACATAATCATGATTCAAGTCAGAAAAATAAGGAGGAAACTAAATCATGGCAATGAGCGATCCTATTGCAGATATGCTTACAAGAATTCGTAATGCAAACACTGCAAAACATGACACAGTAGATGTTCCTTCATCAAAGATGAAACTTGCTATTGCACAGATTCTTCTCGACGAAGGTTATATCAAAGCATTTGATGTTGTTGAAACAGGCAGCTTCAAAACAATTCATATCACACTTAAATACGGTGCTGATAAAAACGAAAAAATTATTTCAGGAATCAAGAGAATTTCCAAACCCGGTCTTCGTGTTTATGCCGGCAAGGAAGATCTGCCTAAGGTACTTGGCGGACTTGGTATTGCTATCATTTCCACAAACCAGGGTGTTGTAACTGATAAAAAAGCAAGAGAGCTTCAGGTTGGTGGAGAAGTTCTTTGCTTCGTTTGGTAATAAATAATAGGAGGTACGGGCATGTCACGTATAGGAAGAATGCCAATCGCGATTCCTGCAGGTGTTACTGTAGAGGTTGCAGAAAATAACAAAGTGACCGTTAAAGGTCCTAAGGGAACTCTTGTAAGAGTACTTCCCGCTGAAATGACAATCAAGGTTGAGGGTGCAGAAGTAGTTGTTACACGTCCCAATGACCTTAAGAAAATGAAATCTCTCCACGGCTTAACCAGAACACTTATCAACAACATGGTTGTTGGTGTTACTCAGGGTTATGAGAAGAAGCTTGAAGTAAATGGTGTTGGTTACAAAGTAGCTAAAGCCGGTAAGACACTTACACTTAGCCTTGGATATTCACATCCTGTTGAGATGATCGATCCTGAAGGTATCGAGACAGTTCTTGACGGACAGAATATCAACAACGTTAAGGGTATCGACAAAGAAAAGGTTGGACAGTTTGCAGCTGAGATCAGAGATAAGAGAAGACCTGAGCCTTATAAGGGTAAAGGTATTAAGTACTCTGATGAAACTATCAGACGTAAAGTCGGTAAGACCGGTAAGAAATAAGAGATAAGGAGAGTGTGAAAATGGTTAGTAAAGAATCTAGATCAGAAATTCGTGCTAAGAAGCACATGAGAATTCGTAACCGCTTTTCAGGCACTGCTCAGAGACCTCGTCTTGCAGTGTACAGAAGCAATAATCATATGTATGCTCAAATTATCGACGATACAGTTGGTAACACTCTTTGCGCAGCATCTACTCTTGAGAAAGATGTTAAAGCAGAGCTTGAGAAAACCAATAACGTTGATGCAGCAGCATACTTAGGAACCGTAATTGCAAAACGTGCAATTGAAAAAGGTATCACTGAAGTAGTTTTCGACAGAGGCGGCTTCATTTACCAGGGTAAAGTAGCAGCATTAGCTGAAGCAGCCAGAGAAGCTGGCTTGAAATTCTAGGAAAGGAAGAGTAAACACCATGAAAAATACTATCATAGATGCAAGCCAGTTAGAATTAACTGATAAGGTTGTTACCATCAAAAGAGTAACAAAAACCGTTAAGGGTGGTCGTAATATGAGATTCACCGCTTTGGTTGTTGTTGGTGATGGCAATGGTCATGTAGGAGCAGGACTTGGAAAGGCTGTAGAAATTCCTGAAGCTATCCGTAAAGGTAAAGAAGATGCTATGAAGCACCTTGTTTCGGTAGCTATGGATCAGAACAATTCCATTACTCATGATTTTATCGGAAAGTATGGTTCTGCAAATGTTCTTCTTAAGAAGGCTCCTGAAGGTACCGGTATTATCGCCGGCGGTCCCGCACGTATCGTTTGTGAACTTGCAGGTATTAAGAACATCCGTACAAAATCTCTTGGTTCAAATAACAAGCAGAACGTTGTACTTGCAACCATTTCCGGTTTAGCAGCTCTTAAGACTCCTGAAGAAGTAGCAAAGAATCGTGGCAAATCTGTTGATGAGGTTTTAGCATAGTCTTTTACGAATCAAAGATTTGTGCTTAGAATGAAAGGAGAACAAAATGGCAGCTAAAAAAGCAGAAAAGAAGTTAAAAGTTACTTTGGTAAAGTCATTAATCGGTTCTGTACCTAAGAATAGAGCAATTGCAGAGTCTATGGGTCTTCGCAAAATTGGAAAGTCCGTTGTACTTCCTGACAATGACGCAACAAGAGGACAGGTTCGTTTAATTAATCACTTAGTAAAAGTTGAAGAAGTTTAATTAAGATAGGAGGTGTCAAAAATGGAATTATCCAATTTAAGACCCGCTGAAGGTTCAAAGCATAGCGATAATTTTAGAAGAGGCCGTGGACACGGTTCAGGAAACGGTAAGACAGCCGGTAAAGGACATAAAGGTCAGAAAGCTCGTTCAGGAGCTCCCAGAATTGGTTTCGAGGGTGGCCAGATGCCTTTATACAGACGTCTTCCCAAGAGAGGTTTCACCAACAGAAATTCACTTGATATAGTTGCAATAAATGTTTCTGAGCTTGAAAGATTTGAGAATGGTGCTACAGTTGATGTTGATGCATTAGTTGAAACAGGCATTATCAAAGACACAAGAGACGGTGTTAAGATTCTTGGAAACGGTGAACTTACCAAAAAACTCGATGTTAAAGCTAATGCATTCAGCGAGAGCGCTAAAGCAAAAATCGAGGCACTTGGTGGAACTGCAGAGGTGATGTAATGTTAACAACACTGAAAAACGCATTCAAAATTAAAGAAATTAGAAATAAAATTCTTTTTACCCTTTTAATGTTGGTAATTATTCGTATCGGATCACAGATTCCGATACCCGGAGTTGACAGAAGCTATTTCGCAAATTGGTTCGCTGCACAGTCCGGTGGTGCGTTCAGTTTCTTTGATGCTATCACAGGTGGATCATTCCTTAATATGTCCATACTTGCGCTTAACATCAACCCTTACATCACATCATCCATCATCATGCAGCTTCTCACAATTGCAATTCCCAAATTAGAGGAAATGCAGAGAGACGGCGAGGATGGAAGAAAGAAAATTGTAGCTATCACAAGATACGTTACAGTATTGCTTGCACTTATCCAGGCTACAGCAATGGCTATCGGTTTCGGTAGACAGGGGTTACTTCAGTCATATAATGCTATGAATGTTATTATGGCAATCATTGCCATGGTTGCGGGTTCAGCATTTATCATGTGGATTGGTGAAAGAATTACAGAGAAGGGTATTGGAAACGGTATTAGTATCGTACTTATTATCAATATTTTATCAAGATTTCCTAATGATTTAAAGGGACTCTATGATGCAAAGGTTGCAACTGCAAACGGTCTTGCAACAAAGATTTTGGCAATCGTTATCATTCTTGCTATTATCATCCTCATGGTAGTACTTGTTATTATTCTTGACGGTGGCGTAAGAAAGATACCGGTACAGTATGCAAAGAAGGTTCAGGGAAGAAAAATGGTTGGCGGACAGTCCTCCAACATTCCTCTTAAGGTTAACACCTCAGGAGTTATTCCCATTATCTTTGCTCAGTCAATTTTGCAGTTCCCTGTTATCATTTGTTCCTTAATCGGAACAACCGGCAAGGGTGTATGGGCACATATTCTCAAGGGTCTCAACTCAGGCAACTGGTGTGATCCCGAGCAGCCTATATACAGCATTGGTTTGGCAGTATACATATTGTTAATTGTATTCTTTGCATACTTCTATACATCAATTACCTTCAATCCTTTAATGATTGCAGATAATATGAAGAAGCAGGGTGGATTTATCCCCGGTATCAGACCCGGAAAACCTACCAGCGATTATTTGAGCAGTGTACTTAACTATGTAGTATTTATCGGAGCAATCGGACTTATAATTGTTTCAGTTATTCCTTATTTCTTTAGTGGTGTATTCAAGGTATCGGTTTCCTTCACCGGAACCAGCCTTATCATCATTGTAAGTGTAATCCTTGAGACAGTTAAGCAGATTGAAAGCCAGATGCTTGTCAGAAATTACAAGGGATTCCTTGAAAACTAAATAGTGTTATTTTAAAGCGTTCGTCATTTGACGGACGCTTTTTTTGTGCAAAATATAATGAAATATTTATGAAAATCCGATATAATACTAGATAAGGGGTTTTTTAAACAATACTAACTAAATGATGTATAAATCAGTAAAATACCGAGGGAAAAGAAAATGAAAAAAGTAATTACCTACGGAACTTTCGATCTGTTTCATAAAGGACATCTAAATCTTTTAACGAATGCAAAGAAGCTGGGCGATTATCTGATAGTCGGCGTAACTACAGAGCATTTTGATGAAGAGAGAGGAAAACTGAATGTCCATGATTCCATCATGGAAAGGGTTGAAAATGTCAAAAAGACAGGCTTGGCCGACATGATAATTATCGAGGACCACGAGGGCCAAAAAATTGAGGATATTCAGAAATATGGAGCAGATATTTTTACTGTTGGAAGTGATTGGACCGGTAAATTTGACTATCTGAAAGCCTTTTGTGAAGTGGTATATTTGCCAAGAACTCCTGATATATCATCTTCCATGCTTAGGGAAAATTCATCACCCATTGTGAGCCTGGGTGTCGTAGGTACCGGTCGTATAGCACCAAGATTTATAGCTGAGAGCCATTATGTATCCGGCTTATATGTTAATGCAGTATATAATCCACACAAAAGCAGTGCTGATGCGTTTGCACTTAGGCACAGCCTGAATGCATATTCCGACGACTATGAGACTTTTTTGCAGGCGGTTGATGCCGTATATATTGCCACACCGCATGAGACTCATTACGACTATGTAAAACGTGCGCTTTTAATGGGTAAACATGTAATATGTGAAAAGCCCTTAGCCCTTTCCAAAAATGAAGTAGTGGAATTGTATGAGATTGCAAAGAAGAATGCTGCTGTTTTGATGGAAGGCATAAAGACAGCCTATTGTCCCGGATTTGCCCAAATGATTAATGTGGCAAAGAGCGGACGCATAGGACGAATTGTAGATGTTGAAGCATGCTTTAGCCGTATAGAAGACGGTAATATAAGAGAACTTCGCGATTCCCTTTTTGGCGGAGCCTATTTAGAGTTCGGAAGCTATACCTTACTTCCGATTCTAAAGCTTCTTGGCTGCGATTATAAGGAGGTACGTTTTGATTCAATACTTTCAGAAAACGGTATCGATTCATATACCAAGGCGACGATAGTATATGAAGATGGAATTGCATCGTCGAAAACGGGCGTAAAGGCCAAATCAGAAGGTCAGCTGGTTATAGCGGGAACTAAGGGATATATTCTCGCAGAGAGTCCCTGGTGGCTCACCCGTAAATTTCAGGTTCGTTTTGAAGACCCCAACCAGATTGAGGAATATACACCTAAATTTATGGGTGACGGCCTTAGATACGAGATTAGTGAATTTGTTAATAAAATAAATAAACGTGCAGGTCATGATTTTAAACTTACCGAAGCTGAATCTATAGCGATGGCAGACATAACGGAGAGATTTATGCAAAACAGGAAGAATCTCCGCGAGAAAATTGAGGCATCTAATAAAGATGCCAAAGTAAAGCTGTGGGGACATCGCGGATGCTCTTACATGCACATAGAGAATACTTTACCGGCCTTCAAGGCAGCATTTGAAGTAAAAGGAATTGAAGGAATTGAGCTTGATATCCAATACAGCTCCGACTGTGAACTGATGGTATATCACGATGAAAATCTGAAGCGATTAATGGGTGTCGACGTAAAGCTATGCGAAGTTGAATGTGAAAAACTGCAGCAGATGAAATTTATCTCTAATCCTTCGGAAGAATATTTTATTCCTACCTTTTCACAGGTCCTTAATATGGCAAAGCCATATCTTAAGCAAGGCAAGAAAATAAATGTCGAGCTCAAGAACTCCGTGTACAGATACAAGGGAATGGAAGAGGAAATTGTAGACAAGATTTTGGAAGCGGATGTCGCTGACAGTATTGTCTTCTCCACCTTTAATTCTGAGAGTGCCAAATATTTAAAAGACTATTTACAAACTAAGAATTTAAATTGTGAGGTTGCAATACTTGGAGTGGATGCTAATAATTGCAGGATAGTAATGAACGAAAACGCATTAGATGCAATTCATCCTTCCATAACCGGGCTTGATGAAATGAAAGCAATGGAGGAGAAATGCCCTGTGAGAGTATGGAACGGATTTGAACCCTTCTATGCACAGAATTTTATCCCGCCCGTTATTGATCTTAAGAGACTGGCTAAAAAAGGCGTAACCGATTTAATAACAAATGTTCCTGAAAGGTATCTTAATGCGTAAATTTATAAAAAACAACCTGCTTAATTTGACGGATACATTCCATGAAGCAATTGCGTCTTTATCAGACGGGATAAATGTTGAATTTCTTGCAGAATTACAGGAAACAGTGGTTGCAATTGGCAATACGGTGGAAGAATCTGAAGGCGAAAATTCAATTGTAGTGCACATTATGGAAGAAATCTGTGAACTGCTGTATAGACTGAGTAATGTATCTGACAGCTCGCTTGCAAAGAGTATAGTTGACGAAATTCTTCGTGCTGCCACCAGGGCTAAAGCTGAGCTTGAGATGCTCCCTGTTATTCTTGAAATAGTGTTTCTCCCATATAAAGCAAGTATGTGGGATTGCATGGAAACCATTTGGGAGGCTGCAAAGGCGGACGTCAGATGTAATGTCAGGGTTATTCCCATCCCATATTATGAGAGAAATAAAGACAAATCTTTGGGTGAAATGCACTATGAAGGAAATGAATATCCTTCGTATGTAGATATTACGGATTACAAAGCTTACAGCATAGAGGATAACCGCCCGGATGTAATTTACATACATAATCCATATGATGACACTAATGTTGTAACTTGCGTCGGAAGTGAATATTTCAGTTTTCATTTAAAGAAATACACGGATTGTTTGGTCTATGTCCCATATTTTCCGACAGTATTGTCATTACCTGAAATCCATAGCATTCACGTTTCATATGCCTTTGTGGATAAAATTGTGGTGGGAAGCAAAGCAGCCGTGGATATGATTGACAGTGTAGTTTCAAGACATAAAATACTTGCGCTTGGTTGCCCCAAGAGTGAAAGGATAATTGCATTGTCTTATAAAAATCCCGAAGAGATAATGCCGCATTCCTTTAGAAAAAAATTAACCACAGGGAAATCTGTTTTATATAATGTCAGTATCACGCAGCTTCTGGAGGGAATTCCCGAAAAGCTTTCGGAAATTGAGAGAGTGCTTAACGTGTTTGATAAACATCCTGAAATTATTCTGATATTCAGACCACACCCTCTTTTGGAAGAAACAATCCACAGCTTCGGCGAGGAATATTATAAGAAGTACTGCAACCTGAAAGAAAGATTAAATAACATGCGTAATGCAATATTGGATACCACAGCTGATTCACAGATATCCATTTGCTGTGCGAATGCATATATGGGTGATGCAAAGACCAGTATGATAGGGATGGCGTATCAGGCACAGAAAATCATATTGCCGATAGATTTTTCAAAAGAAGAGTTTATTGAGGATATTATTATAAGATTTGAAAACAATCTGCCTCTGGCGGATGAGATTTTGGAAACAGCAGAGGTGCCGGATGAGGAAATAAAGGTTGAACCTGAAGCGGAAACACTCGTTATAAATCCGCAGGGTGCAGGAAAACGAATTCATGACAGCATAATGAAGGAACTGTATCGGGAGAAGTAAAGGTGAATAAGGAAAACTATGTGCTCTCAGAAGAAGAACTGAGGCGCTTACAGATGACAGAGCTGGAGCTTTTGAAGGAAGTTCACAGGATATGTGCGAAATGTAATATCAGATACAATATTATAGCAGGGACGCTTCTTGGAGCTGTGCGCCATAAAGGCTTTATTCCATGGGACGATGATGCCGATGTGGCAATGTTACGCGAGGAGTACGACAGGTTTAAGGAGACCATAAAAACCGAGCTGGATACCGTAAAATATGAATTCCAGGACATGGAGGAAACTGAAGGCTACAGGTGGGGCTATGGGAAGCTTAGAATGAAAAACACCTTGTTCCTTCGGCAAAATCAGGAGCACATGCCATATTTTCAGGGAGTGTTTATCGATATTTTCCCGCTGGATGCAGTCAGTGACATTCATTTTATCAGAGCGATTCAGAACTTCAGATGCTTTATAATTAGAAAGGCAATGTGGGCAAGAGTCGGGAGATATTATGACAAGGGCCGTATGGCGAGGCTGCTGTACAGAATATTAGACAGTATTCCGGAAGAAAAGTTAAAAAAAGACTATGCAAAATATGTAGAGAAATGTAATCGAAACAAAAATACCGAATGGGTGAGGATTCTGCTGTTCCCAACTCCGAATAAGGAATTCGGATACAGAAGGAAATGGTATGAAGAATCAGCCCCCATCGAATTTGAGAACGTGAAGTTTGAAGGAATAAAAGACTACGACGAATATTTAGCCTTTAAATTCGGGAATTATATGGAACTGCCTCCTGTTTCTCAAAGGAAAACTCACCCGGTAGTAGAATTGAAGCTGTAGATTATCGGAAAGGATAATGATATGTATTCTTTTGATGTATTTGATACCTTAATAACCAGAGCAACTGCGACACCTAAGGGTATATTTGCCGTTATGGAGAGAAAGCTTTTCCTAAATGAGGAATATGCCATGGTTCGCGACAGATTCGGGAGCGAAGGCTTCGCATATTATCGCATCTTGGCGGAGAAGGAATGTGGCAGAATAATGAGCACACTTCCCAATAAACATTATAATATCTGTGATATTTATAATTGTCTGGCAGAATATGCGGCTCTTAATTGTGAGGAAAAGGAATTGCTCAAAACCCTTGAGCTTGAAACCGAGAAAGAATACATAGTACCGATTTGGGAGAATATTAATAAGGTTAAGGAGCTTGCAGATAAGGACTGCGAGGTTATCCTTATATCGGATATGTATTTGTTTTCAAATCAGATCAGAGAACTGCTTTTGAGTATAGATGATTGCTTTGAGAACATACCAATCTATGTTTCCTGTGAACATAATTCCGGTAAATACGACGGAACATTATATGCAACCATCTGTAAGGATAAAGAAAAATGGAATGAGGAATGGACACATGTGGGTGATAATAAGCTCTCAGATGTTGATGTTCCCCAAGGCATTGGCATTAATGCCATTCATTCAATTGCGGATACATATACGCCCTTAGAGCAGGAGGCCCTTGAAATCGAAAAATCAGATTTGGCCCTTCAGACAATCATAGGGGCAGGAAAGCTTGCCCGAATGAAACGGAAGGATAAAACCGATGCATATGAGTTTGGAATCCGATATGGTTTTCCAATACTGTATTCGTATCTTAATTTCATTTATGAAAAATGTGAGAAGCTGGGTATAACTGAACTGTACTTTGTCGCAAGAGACGGGTATATTCTCTACAAAATGCATGAAGAGCTTAGAAAAGTAAATAAAGCCCTTCCTGTGGGCAGATATATTTACGGTTCCAGAAAAGCCTGGAAAAATCCGGAAAACGAGGCTGTTTTAGAGGAGTATATCAGGCAGGAGATTAACCTTGATGCGACTACTATCGGTTTTGTTGAGGTACAGGGCTCCGGTGAAACACAGAAGTGCTTTGTGCAAAAATTATCTGCATTGACGAATGCAACTATCTATTCCTTTTACTATTCCAAATATTCACTGGACAATGCCCAAAGCTGTAATTTCATTCGTTACAGCACCGTCAATCAAAAAGTATTTTTCAGTATTGAGTTCTTAACCAGAGCTCCTCACGGCAAGTGTGTAGGCTACAAAGAAGAGAATGACAGGATAATGCCTGTTTTGGTTGACGACGAGAACGTGTTAAATAATGAAAACGGATATCCCGAATATATAGAGGGAGTAACAGACGCGACGAGGGAATATGCATCGACATATTTGAAAAGGGGAATAAATGCATATTCTGAGAAGGTTGCTAACTTTTTTATCCATAATTTTGAAAAGCATTTGGGAGAAGATATTTTTAGTTTTATCTGCGATATGTATTTCTCAGATACATTAAACGGTCAGGAAGGCGTGTGGCAGCTGGCTCCCAAATTATCCCGCTCCGATATAGAGCGAATATATCCTGAAAACGGCGGTGCTGCACCCGAGGGCGAATATAAAGGCCTGTTGCCTGCATATTCCGTTATGCGTGCGCCCAAAGAGGAGCAGGAATTAGTTGCAAAGTATCTGGAAAAACAAGAAATTAAAAAGACGGCTTCGAATAATGACGAAAATGGATATACCATATCTGACGACAAGGTGTCGGGAAGAGTGGTAATATATGGAGCCGGTGCGGTTGGAGGCTCTGTCAGAAATTACATTGAAGCCAAAAACCTGGCGACGGTAGTAGCCGTTGTGGACAAAAAAGGTCCAAATGCAGGAAAAGACGTAATGTACCCCGAGGCACTTAAGGAATTAGAATATGACAGCGTGATAGTAGCTATTTTAAATAAAAATACATATTACTATGTCAAGAGATACCTTATGTTTCTGGGTGTCCCCGAGGAAAAAATCATATGGGAGCGTTACTCTAAAAAAGGCTTTGAGACTGTAAAAGAATCAGATTTTGATAACCTTGTGGATAATTCTCCGCTAAGGAATAATATTCTGGCTCCGTTTGTATTTAAGGCAGGAGAAAGAGTACTGCTAACCGGAAAGCATACCGGGATTATCGGCAATGGACTTGCAAAACGAGGCCTGGAGGTTTGGACGGAAAAATCGGCAGATTACGACAAAAAGGAGTTTGATGCGATAATTTGTTTTGAAACACCGGGGAGTGCACGGCTAAGCAGTCTTAAAGAGCTTTTACGTTCAGACGGCCGGCTGTTTGTAATCTGTGACAATGCCAACTCCATATATAAGGCCTATGCCCTGGAGACAAGTGATTATCCTTCGGTAAATATAGAGCGCATGCTTTCCAATTTGTGTAAACGCTTCAAAAATGTGGCAACCTACAGGCTGTACCCCGATTTGTTATTTACTTCGATGGTATATAATGAAAACACCGAATATGGCAATGAGATTGTTGAGAGAATAATGCCATACGCAAAGAATCCGTATGGCGGTTTGAGCAAATTTATATACAAAAAAGCAAAATCACAGGGCAGAATCAAAGAGGCAGCAGGCTCATTTTTGTTTGAATGCTCCGACCATGCTCTTACGGATATATTTGACAAAGCATATATCAATGCTGACAGAAATAACCGTTCCCAAATCACAAGCCTTGCGAACAATGAGGTGATTAAGAGAACATTGACAGAGGATGGCACAGCACATATCACCCGTATTGCAGATAACATGGACAGGCTTAAGAAAAGAGGCATTGAGGTTATTGACTGCAGGGTTCAAAATGACAGACTGATAATGCCACTGTATAAAGAGACGTCGGCAATATCGTATTTTACGCCCGATATATTAAAAAATACTAATGCTTATGAGGAATATCTCGATAAGCTTTGGGAAATTATATTAAAATCATCAGATTTGGCGAAGACCGGCGAAAATGTGTTGCTTCCTATGTTCGGAGAGGCAGACTATGGCCCGATTTGCAGGGATGCCTTCATCGAGCTGGTTCCTCTTAATACATTTTACGATGGTAAAACGCTTTTGTTTTTTGACCAGGAATTTGTGTATGATAACCTGCCGGCCAAATTTATTATGTATCGTGCAATAAGTCAGTTTTATGATTACTCCTTCGAATACGAAAGAGCTTATCCCAAAGCAAAGGCACTTAAGCGTTTTGGAATTACAGATGCGTTAAAGGATATTTTCAGACAGCAGGAGATTAAAATTCTGCATGATATATGGGATTTGGAAGACCATTACGGATTGTTTGAGAAATTTGAATTCTGACAGAGGGAAGGAAAGATGACGGAAACTAAAAAATACAAAAAAGGATATATTCCGGGAACCTTTGATATGTTTCATATCGGGCATCTGAATCTGATTCGCAGGGCAAAGGAACAATGCGAATACCTCATAATCGGCTTGTGCACGGATGAGTATATCAAAAGCTATAAGGGCAAGCCTCCTGTTATTCCCTACGAGGAGAGAAAAGAGATACTATTAGCCTGCAAATATGTAGACGAAGTTGTTCCCTGTGACATTGAGTTCGCCGACAAGATTAAGGCCTGGGAGGCCCTTCATTATGATGCACATTTCTGTGGTGATGACCATGTGAAGCATTGGATGGAGGAACGCGCTTTTCTAAAGGAAAAGGGTGCGGATTTTGTGTTCTTTCCCTATACCAAAGAACGCAGCTCCACGATGATTCGCAACGCAATAGGCAAGGGTGACATTACCTATGTCCCCACCGAAACCGACCGTGCGGTATGGGCCAGGGAGCTTGAAATACTGAAGATATTTGAAAAGATATGTGTAGAACACGGCTTAAAGTATTATGCCTTGTATGGAACCTTGCTTGGCGCTGTGCGTCATCAGGGCTTTATCCCCTGGGATGATGATTTGGATGTCGGAATGAAAAGAGATGATTTGAATAAATTCCTTGCTTTGTGCGAAACAGAGCTGCCTGACAATATTGCTCTTTGCGATTGGCATACCGAGAAGTCTTTTTCACGTCACGGCATCATAAGGCTTCGCGATAAAACCACTACTGCCATGGAGGGATATGAATATGATTATCCCGTAAACAAGGGTGTTTGGATAGATATTATACCCTTGGATGCTTCACCAAAGGACGATGCGCTTTTTAGAGAAAAGGCAAAGAAAGTCAGCAAAGCACAAATAGTGCTTGATATGAAAACCTTTGGAGGTCTGCGAAACGAAGATGACTACGAGATATCAAAGGCCGAGTACAAAAAGCTTAGAAGGAAAGCTTTTTTTACTTCACGTGAGAAATGCGTGGAGAGGGTTGAGAAAGCGATGTCTGCTTCCACAGGCCGGGATGAAGAAATAGGAATTTTTACCGGTTGGAACCGCTTCAGACAGCTTCATTCGGAGGATTTTGAAGACACCTGTGAGCTTTCATTTATGGACACCACAATAATGGCACCTGCCGATTATAAGGATTTCCTTTTTACCGTATATGGCGAAAACTATATGAAGATTCCCGTTTCAAGTGAACAACGCCCCAAACACATGGGAATTTATGACTTAGACAGGCCGTACACATATTATGAGAAAATTCTGTACGGAACCTTTGAGGGCTGTGAAGGAAAGAAGATTATTCTCTTCGGAGCGGGAATGATGTTTGATGATTACATGAAAAAGTGGGGCAATAAGCACAGACCGGAATATGTAGCGGATAACGATTCCTATAAGTGGGGAAGAGCAAGAAAGGGCATAGAGATAATATCTCCGGCAGATATTTTAAAAATCCCCGAGAATAAGCGCCATATTATTATAACGAGCGTATATTACAAAGAAATCGAAAAACAGCTAAGCAATATGGGGATAAATGACACCCATATTTATGTTCAGAATATTGGCTGGATTATAGAAGCCGAGAGGGAAAAGAAAGGCGAAAAATAATTATGGAAAAATGCTATCTGTACGGAGCCGGAATAAACAGCGCTTCAGTAGTGCGATTTTTGGGAAAAGAAAATGTTTTAGCCATTGTTGACTCAAATGATGATAAGGTGGGATTTGAGAGAGCAGGTGTAGAAGTAATCTCCTACGAGAGCTTTAAAAAGAGCTATAATGGAGAGCCTGTTTTGATTACTGCATATTCTGTAGCAGATACTATTTACAATATGCTAAAAGCGGACGGATTTTCCCGTATTTCCTTATGCCCGATAATACACAGGGGCTTTTGGGATTCCTTTGAGGAGTTCGTAGCGACCTACTCAGACCGAAGGTGGAAGCTTGAAAAGGATGATTATTTTTATGCTGCCTTCAAGGAGGTGCTGACTGCAAAGGGAATGCCGTTCAACGAGGCCGGAGCTGACTTTGATCCCTGGGAGGCCTTTATTTCCCCGCCGATTAAGGAAAGAGAAAACCTAAAGAGATTTAAGGATCTCTATAAAGGCAAAAGCTGCTTTATAGTTGGAAACGGCCCCAGCCTGAGGTTTGAGGACCTTGAGAAAATCCGTGAGAAGAAGCTTATAAGCTTTGGAAGCAATTATATATTTAAAAGCTTTGACAAATTAAAATGGCGTCCGACATATTATGTTGTATTGGATGCGAATTTTGCAGCTGCGAACATGGGCAATCTTATAGAGCATTATTCTGATGAGATAACCTTTTTTCAGGCGGAGGAGTATAAGGGTAAAACGGTTCCGAAGGTTAATTATTATACATCGAAGACACCGGATAAAATGTCTTTTTCGGAGGATATTTCAAATAAGGTATTTTCTGCTACAACCGTTACCTATGATGCTATCCAGATAGCAATGTATATGGGATTTTCAACGATATATCTAATCGGAGTTGACTGCTCTGACGGCAGTAAACATTTTTATTCCAATTCAGAAATTGATATGACTAAAATAGAAAATCTTACTCAACTTTCACAAAACCGATGGAATAAGGTGTATGAGAATTGGAGAGCAGGCTATTCGGAAGCGCGTAAGGTGGCAGAGAAAAGAGGAGTTCGAATAATCAATGCCACAAGAGGTGGAAAACTGGAAATATTTGAAAGAATGGATTTCGATGAAGTAATGAAAAATGAGGTGTAGCTTATGAAGATTTTGACAGTTACGTATACCATATATGACCCAAGAATCGAGAAATTTGCAAAGAATTGTACCGGTGGCGGCATAGTAATCAAAAATATAGCCGAATACATTGGGAGAAAATGTGATTCGTATCTCATGCTCGGACAATGTATTCTGCCTGAAATGGTACTTGACCATATTCATATTGTTAAGACGGATTATGATGATACCAGAGTAAACTCAAAGGGTGATAACAGCGGGTATCTAAACTATATGTGGGATTGCTTTTTACGGGCTGTAAAGGAAATTGAACCCGACGTGGTACATATTCACGGAAAAGGAGATTTCGTCGCAGGCTGCATGGAATTATGTCGGCAGAACAATATTTTATTTGCGTATACCGAACATCTTTTTATCGGGCATAATCCGGAATTTCGAGGCTACGAAAATATTACGGAATTTGAAGACAGCCTGTATCCAAAGCTTTCAAAGAATATAGTGACTGTGAGCTCGGGCATTAAAGAGAAAATGCTTAGAACATATCCCGAACTTAAGCCTGAAAACATCACGGTCATACTAAACGGTACGGATTTTGATGCTTCGCAGACAGGCATAGTGCCTTCGTTTTATGAAAAAGCCTGCGGAAGAAAGATCTTTTTGTGCGTCGGAACTCTCTTAGAGAGGAAAAATCAAATGCAGATAGTAAATGCATTCGCTTCCGACAAGGCATTGAGCGATAAATATTGCTGCGTATTGTGTGGCAACGACAAAATGGAAGGTAAAATTCAAGAGGCAATCGCATCGAATAATCTGGAGAACACGATTTTTTATGTCGGAGCTCTTACAAGTGAAGAAATGAAAAGCTGTTACGCACATGCAGATGCCCTTCTTATGCCCAGCCTTTCCGAGGGACTTAGCATTGCCGCACTCGAGGCCATCAGATACGGTCTTCCGATTATTATGTACAGGGACTCGGAATGTGCACTTGATATGTCGGATGAAAATGTTGTCTTGTTTATCGAAGAAAGAGGCAACGAAGGCTTTGTAAAAGCCCTACGTGCGTTTGAGAACAGGTCTTTTGACAGTGAATATATTAAGGATTACAGCAAACAGTTTTCCATGGAAAATATGGCAGACAATTACATTGCCTTCTATAAGAAATTATTAGGTGACTAAAATGATAAAGTTAAAAGGCTTATCTGTTTCGGAATTTCAAAATATACTGCAAGCCGAGAGGAGCATAGTCTGCCGTGGCGGAGGAAGGGCTCTTTCCAATATGCTTCTCCAATTCCCTGCACTTTTGCAGAAGCTTAAGCTGATTGTGGATAACGGGGGCAAAAGGGAGCTCTTACTGTCAGGCAAACCCATTCCGGTATGTAGCGTTTCGGAGTATGAATATGACGCAAACAGTATTCATATCATTACGTTAGGTTTTTACTTGAAAGAAATGATAGAGGAGCTTGACAGCCTGCAAAGGTTTGACAATTGTACCTTTTATATTGCAGGGCTTGCCGATAATGATAGCGCACTTAGAGGCGAAATTTTAGAAAAAAGAGAATGTAACATTCCAAAGCTGATACATTATTTCTGGGTGGGAGGAAATCCACTGCCGGACAGATTAAAAAGGTATATTGAAAGCTGGCACAAATTCTGCCCTGACTATGAAATAAAGCTATGGAACGAAGATAATTATGATTTTACCGCCAATAAATATACGGCACAGGCCTACGGACAGAAAAAATGGGGGTTTTGTGCGGATTACCCCAGACTTGATGTAATATACAGGTATGGCGGAATATATCTTGATACTGACGTGGAGCTTGTCAGAAATTTGGATCCTTTACTAAAATATAATTTGTTTGCAGGCTTTGAGGGAGCAAGTCGTGTAGCCTTCGGCCTTGGCTTTGGAGCAACGGCCGGAAATGCTGTGATAAAGAAAAACATGGAGTACTACGAGAGCTTATCGTTTGTTAACGAAGACGGTTCGCTTAATCTGACACCAAGCCCGGCATATCAGTCGGCTGTACTGGAAGATTTGGGATATAATTTAAACAATACCACGCAAATCAGGAATAATTCGATTATATTAAACAGCTCTTACTTTGCTCCTGTATATGAAAGCCCTGTTTTTTCCATTCATCATTATGAAGGCAGCTGGCTGGATGAGGAAACAAAGGAAAGAAATACTAAGATAAGAGATTATAAAAAGGTATTGGCTAAAAGAATGGAAGAGGAAAAGTGATGATTTCGATTATAGTACCCGTTTATAATGTTGAAGAATATTTGGAAGAGTGCATAGAAAGCATAACGGCTCAAACCTGTAATGATTTGGAGCTTGTGCTGGTGGATGACGGCTCAACGGATAAAAGTGCCGGGATATGTGATATTTACGCTGCAAAGGATTCACGTATAAGGGTGGTTCATAAACAAAACGGGGGACTGGTAAGCGCAAGAAAAGCAGGCCTTAAGGTTGCAAGGGGCGAATATATCGGCTTCGTTGACGGTGACGATTATATAAGTCCGGATATGTATGAGAAATTAATGCTTTCACTAAAAGAAAATAATGCGGATTTTGTGCAGTGCAGCGCAAAGCGTGACAGCTATGAAATAAAAAATGAGGTTATTGATTTTACAAACGAGGTTCGACATGAAACCTTTATCCGGTTTTATAACGACGATATTATGCACAGCCTTTGCTTTTGTCTTTGCAAGGCAGACCTGATCAGAAAAGCTTATAATGAGGTGCCGGACAATATGCTATACGGAGAAGATGCAGCCGGCTTTATGCATATGATAGCCCTTTCGGGAAAAGCAGGCTTTATCAGTGACAGGCTGTACACATACAGACTCAGAGAAGCTTCCATATCACATAGAAACAGCCTTTATGATTTCGCAAACGTGTGGAAATACTGTGCAGACTATATTTTGCAAAACGATCCATATATGGATAAGCAACAGCTTGAAAGCCTGTTTGAAAATAAAATAAAGAAGGGCATAAATGCGCCGATAATATATTATCCCGGTGACTTTTCTGCACTTTTGGACAAAAGAATAGTTCTATATGGAGCCGGTAAGGTTGGACAGAGCTATTGGAAGACAATGCAATACTATGGAAGAAGCAATATAGTTGCATGGGCGGATGAGAAATATGAAACCCTTAAGCCTACTGACGCGACTGTGATTTCACCGGAAGAAATTAATAAGCTTACATATGACATTGTTTTAGTTGCCGTCAAAGCTTATAAGCGCTATGAAGATATATCAGTTAAGCTTCAGAAAATCGGAGTTGATAAAGATAAAATTATATACATTAAGCCAAAGGAATTAAAGGTGATTGAATGATTGAAACGTTGAAGGGACGTGTGGGCTATAGAATATCCCTCTATACGGGATGCCTGGAGCGCAACCATTTTGACAGGTGGTCAATGCTTTTTTATAAGAAAGCAAATGCCGGTGACAAAATCAGCATGAAGGATAACGATATATATGAGTATGCCGTAGCGACATACTCTTTTTGCCGTGAGGATAAATACATATATACCTATGATTATCAACCTGAGGAAAATTGGGCGACCTATGAAGGCACTCTCACTCCGGATTCATACCGACAGGCGGACTATGTTTTTAAAGAGGATTGTTATTTCAGAGTAAATGCAAGGCGTCTTGACGGGCAGGAGCTATTAATGCCTGACGGGCAAAAGCTGGATGCCTTATTTAGCTTTGAAAGTAATCTTGAGGAAGATGGAATTACGAAATGCAATTATTTGCCACAGATAAGAGAATTTTCCGACAAAGTAAATTCCACGGAGGGCAGACATTTCCTGCTCATCTGCGATACGCATTATTGTGTTAACGGAACGTGGGACAATTCCTTTGGAAATATAAAAGCGGCGGCTTCACGGATTAAGCTTGATGGTATAATTCATTTGGGAGATTTCACTGACGGTCTTTGCCCAAAGGAGGTAAACGCAGAATATGTGCGCCGAATTTATTCCGATTTAAAGGAGTTGGAGGTGCCGATGTATGTGACCTTAGGCAATCATGATTCGAATTATTTTTGGAACAACCCCGAGACCTTTTCCGAAAAGGAACAGTACGAGCTGTATTTAAGAGAGATTAATACGGAGGATGAGAGGCTTTATTATTATAAAGATTTCCCCGATTTAAAGCTAAGGATGTTTTTCTTACATTCACATGATTACAGGGAAGAAAACAGGTACGGATATTCTGACGAGGAGCTTTACTGGTTTAAATGCAGCCTGGCAGAGATGCCAACCGATTATAAGGCAATTATTTTTTCTCATTGTCCGCCGCTGGCCAGGTATCATTACTGGAACAAGATTATGAGAAACGGTGAGAAGATGCTTGATGCGGCAAGGCGTGCTAATGCCATTGCCTGGATACATGGCCACAACCACGCTGATGCAATCTGGTATGAGGATAAGCTGCCCATCGTCTCAATAGGCTGCAATAAATTGGAGGACTTCAAGGACAAAAAACCGGAGGGCTCAGTTGTCCCTGACAGGAAAGCATTTGAATACTCGGAGGATTTGTGGGATGTAATGACCATAAGTAAGGACACGATTATTTTCAACAGATTTGGAGCGGGCGAGGACAGAAGATTGTAACAAACGTTTTTTATGGTTGCAAATTTTAGAGAAAAAAGTTAGAATAACAAAGGTTATATGCACAAAGTGTATCAGAAACATGATTATATAGAAGAAACAGAGGATTTGATTATGAAAATTATTATGTTAGGTGCACCCGGAGCAGGTAAGGGTACACAGGCTAAGATGATTGCCGCAAAGTACGGCATTCCACACGTATCAACAGGAGATATTTTCCGTGCTAACATTAAGGGCGGTACAGAGCTTGGTATGGAAGCAAAGAAATACATGGACCAAGGACTTCTCGTTCCGGACGAGCTTACTGTTAAGATTCTGCTTGACAGAGTTGCTCAGGATGATTGCAGGAACGGTTATGTGCTTGACGGATTCCCCAGAACAATTCCGCAGGCAGAGGTTCTTGACAAGGCACTTGCAGAGCTTAACGAGACTGTTGACTATGCAATCAACGTTGATGTTCCCGATGAGAATATCGTAAATCGTATGGGCGGACGCCGTGCCTGCGTTAAATGCGGAGCTACTTATCATATTGTACACGTTCCTCCCAAAAAAGAAGGCGTATGTGATGTATGCGGCGAAGCACTTATCTTAAGAGATGATGACAAGCCTGAGACAGTACTTAACAGACTTAAAGTATATCATGACCAGACACAGCCTCTTATTGATTTCTACAATAATAAAGGCGTACTCAGAACAGTTGACGGTACAGTTTCCACAGACGATGTGTTCGCATCAATCGTCACCATATTAGGCTAAAGCCTAAAACAGAATCGAGGCAGAATAATGGCTGTTACGATTAAATCACAAAGAGGAATTGAACTTATGAGAGAGTCCTGCAAAATTCTTGCAGATGTCTTTCAAAATTTAGAGCAGCAGGTCAAGCCCGGAATGACCACTATGGAGATAAATATTCAGGCTGACAAAATGATGCGTGCTCACGGATGTATACCGAACTTTTTACATTATGAGGGATATCCCGCGTCCATATGCGTTTCTGTAAATGATGAAGTCGTTCACGGAATCCCCAATAAACACAGGGTTTTAAAGGATGGCGACATCGTAAGCCTTGATGCGGGACTTATCTATAAAGGATATCATTCAGACATGGCCAGAACCTTTGGCATAGGTGATATTTCCGAAGAAGCCAGGCTTTTGATAGAGAGAACGAAACAAAGCTTCTTTGACGGAATAGCCTTTGCAAAAGAAGGCAATCATCTGTATGATATTTCAAATGGTATTGCTGATTCCATTGACAGATACGGCTATGGTATAGTAAAAGAATTGGTGGGACACGGAATAGGCACAAGCCTTCACGAGGATCCGCAGATTCCCAACTATCACATGAAAAAGCATGGAATCAGGCTGACCGCCGGCATGACACTTGCAGTTGAGCCTATGATAAACTTAGGCGGTGCAGACGTTGAATTTATGGATGACGGTTGGACGGTAGTGACATCGGACGGTTCGATATCGGCTCATTACGAGAATACAATTCTCATAACCGACGGTGAACCTGAAATACTTACCTTATATTAATGTAAACGGAGGAAATATATGTCAAAGAGTGATGTAATTGAAATCGAAGGAACAGTTGTTGAAAAGCTTCCCAACACCATGTTTAGGGTAGAGCTTGAGAACGGACACAGAGTGCTCGCCACAATCAGTGGAAAGCTTCGTCAGAACTTTATTCGTATCTTACCCGGTGACAAGGTAACGCTTGAACTTTCACCCTATGATTTATCGAAGGGACGTATTATTTGGAGAGACAAATAATCTTCATTGGAAATATATTTTTGGAATAATATATATAGTATAAAAAATTTATTCACGGCCACTTGCATTTTGCAAATGGCCGTGTTATACTATAAAACGGTCTTTTTTGAAAGGAGGGTTTAACATGAAGGTTAGATCATCAGTAAAACCGATTTGCGAAAAATGCAAAATCATCAAAAGAAAAGGACGCATCAGAGTTATCTGTGAGAATCCTAAGCACAAACAGAGACAGGGTTAATTAAGGCCTGGTTGTAAAAAGATAATCAGGTTGTTACTCTTCTTTTTTGTGTATTTATGGCGGCTGAATTGTTTATAACAATTTTCATAATATAAAAAGGATAGAGCTTACGAGATTACTTTTTGTACCTTGTTTGTTTTCAAGGAAAGATCGGAAACGTGAGAAATCGCGCGCGTCCCGATTGGGTGAAAGCCCCAATCAATTAGTAACTAATTTAAGTGCACGAAATTAACAGACCAAATGTGCACAATTACTGTGAACCCGAAAGAAAGGGTCACATGAAATGGAGGAAACGTAAATGGCTCGTATCGCAGGTGTTGACTTACCTAGAGAGAAACGAATCGAGATCGGAATGACTTATGTTTATGGTATCGGCAGAGCTACATCTAACAAGATTTTAGCGGAGGCCGGAGTAAATCCTGATACCAGAGTTAGAGACATTACCGACGACGAAGTAAAGAAAATCAGTGATGCAATGGAAAAACTTGGAGTAATGGTAGAGGGTGATCTTCGTAGAGAAGTTGCACTTAATATCAAGACCTTGCAGGAAATCGGTTGCTATCGTGGTATCCGTCATCGTAAAGGACTTCCTGTACGTGGACAGAATACAAAGAATAACGCAAGAACCCGTAAAGGTCCTAAGCGTACTGTAGCAAACAAGAAAAAATAACAATTGATTTATATGGCATAAATCATTAACAATTTAAACTGATTCCTACTATATATTAAGGAATCGTAAATCAGAAAGAGGTTAGTTTAAAATGGCAAAACAAGCAACAAAGAAAGTTACAAAGAAACGTGTAAAGAAAAACGTTGAGCGTGGCCAGGCACATATCCAGGCATCATTCAACAATACAATAGTTACTCTTACAGATACTGAAGGAAATGCTCTTTCATGGGCTTCTGCAGGCGGACTTGGATTCAGAGGATCAAGAAAGTCTACTCCTTATGCAGCTCAGGTTGCAGCAGAGACAGCTACAAAGGCAGCTCTTCCTCACGGACTTAAGAGCGTTGACGTATTCGTAAAGGGACCCGGTTCAGGCCGTGAAGCAGCTATCCGTGCTCTTCAGGCAGCAGGACTTGAAGTATTATCAATCGCTGATGTTACTCCTGTTCCTCACAATGGATGTCGCCCTCCCAAGAGACGTCGTGTTTAGTACATATTTAGTACTTATTAACAATGGAAGAAGGTGCTCTTTGGCACTGTAAACATTATTTTAAAGGAGATAAAAAAATGGCAGTAAATCGTACACCAGTATTAAAGAGATGCAGATCTCTTGGTCTTGAGCCTTCATATCTTGGCTATGACAAAAAATCTAACAGAACCAACGCCAGAGCAGGTAAGAAAGTAAGCGAGTATGGTCTTCAGTTAAGAGAAAAGCAGAAAGCTAAATTCATCTATGGCGTTTTAGAGAAACCCTTCAGAAATTACTACGAGAAGGCCGACAGAATGAAAGGCATGACCGGTGAAAACCTTATAATCATGCTTGAGAGCCGTCTTGACAGCGTAATCTTCAGAATGGGATTTGCAAGAACCCGTAAAGAGGCCAGACAGGTTGTAGGTCACAAGCATGTTCTTGTAAACGGTAAGAAAGTAAACATCCCTTCATATCTTATTAAAGCCGGCGATGTTATTGAACTTACAGAACAGGCAAAATCATTAAACAGATATAAAGAAATCGCTGAGGTTACAAAGGGAAGACTTGTTCCTGAATGGATTGATGTTGACATTGATGCTTTCAAGGGAACCATTAAGAATCTTCCTACCAGAGAAATGATTGATGTACCTGTTGATGAGATGCTTATTGTCGAGTTGTATTCAAAATAAGCCCTTAATATACCTTAAAGGAGGGAATTTGCAGTGTTTGATTTTGAAAGACCTAATATTGAGGTTGCTGAAATTTCAGAAGATAAAAAGTATGGTAAGTTCGTTGTAGAACCTCTCGAGAGAGGATATGGAATTACCTTAGGTAACTCACTTAGAAGAATTATGCTTTCTTCACTTCCCGGCTGTGCAGTAAGCCAGGTTAAGATTGAAGGAGTACTTCACGAGTTTAGTTCTATTCCCGGAGTTAAGGAAGATGTTACTGAGATAATCATGAACATCAAAGGACTCGCAATCAAGAACAACAGCGAGACTAACGAAGCTAAGACCGCATACATTGAGTATGAAGGTGAAGGCGTAGTCAGAGCATCTGATATTCAGGCTGACCAGGATATTGAGATTTTAAATCCTGACCTTGTAATTGCTACACTTAGTGGCAAAGATACAAAGCTTTACATGGAGCTGACCATTACAAAGGGTCGCGGCTATGTAAGCGCTGATAAGAATAAACATGAGGATCTCCCTATCGGAGTAATCTCTATTGATTCTATTTACACACCTGTTGAGAGAGTAAATGTTACCATTAACAATACACGTGTAGGCCAGATGACAGACTATGACAAGCTTACAATTGATGTATTTACAAACGGTACTCTTGCTCCTGATGAGGCTGTTGGACTTGCAGCAAAGGTTCTTTCCGAGCACCTTGCACTTTTCATTGATCTTTCTGAGTCAGCTAAGTCAGCTGAGGTTATTATCGAGAAAGAGAATAATGAAAAGGAAATCGTACGTGAGATGAGCATTGATGAGCTTGAGCTTTCAGTTCGTTCATTCAACTGCTTAAAGCGTGCCGGCATCAATACCGTTGGCGAGCTTTGCAACAAGACTCCCGATGACATGATGAAGGTTCGTAACCTTGGACGTAAGTCACTTGAAGAAGTCCTCTTAAAGCTTAAAGAGTTAGGTCTTGCACTTAACGAGGATGAGGAATAATTAATAACAAAGGTTTTCCGTTTCGATAAGACCAAAAGGCGCGAATCGGTTACTCTAAAGGGTTAAACCCTGCACAGCTTGGGATAAGACCAAAAGGCTCCAAGGCTGTGAACCATGTAAAGAGAAAGGAAAAATAAATCATGGCAAAATATCGTAAACTTGGCAGAACCTCTGACCAGAGAAAAGCACTTTTAAGAAACCAGGTAACAGCTGTTTTAAATAACGGTAAAATCGTTACTACTGAGGCTAGAGCTAAGGAAGTAAGAAAAATCGTTGATTCTTTAATCGCTCTTGCAGTTAAAGAAAAAGACAACTACGAAACAGTAACAGTTTCCGCAAAGGTTCCCGTAAAGGACAAAGACGGCAAACGTGTTAAAGAAGTGGTTGACGGCAAAAAGGTTACTAAATTTGATACAGTTGAGAAGCAGATCAAGAAGGATATGCCTTCAAGATTACATGCACGTCGTCAGATGCTCAAGGTTTTGGTTCCCGTTGTTTCAGTTCCTACCGAAGCAGCAGGCAAAAAGAGAAATACCAAAGAGGTTGACCTTGTTGCAAAGCTTTTTGATGAGTATGCACCTAAGTATGCAGACCGTAAGGGTGGTTACACCAGAATTATTAAGATTGGTCAGCGTAAAGGTGACGCAGCAATGGAAGTTATCTTAGAGCTTGTTTAATTAAAAGTAACTTAAGGGCCTTGAGCTTATGCTCAAGGCCTTTTCTTTTGGCATTAGGCTTGTATTTTACATAGTATTTTAGTAAAATAAAATGAATATTTGTATTTTTGTGGAGGCAATCTTGGGAATTATAAAAGCCAGAAATCTTACATTTGAATATATCAGGCGGGATGACGAAGGAAATGTCGAAGACATTGTGAAAGCAGTGGATAATGTTGACCTTGATGTGAATCAGGGTGAGTTTATTGCCATTCTCGGTCACAACGGGTCAGGAAAGTCAACCTTGGCAAAGCATATTAATGCAATTCTATTTCCGACAGAAGGCTGTATGTGGGTTGACGGAAAGGCAACAAATGACGAAAACGAAACCTGGAATATCAGACAGACAGCAGGTATGGTTTTTCAAAATCCGGATAATCAGATAATAGGTCAGGTGGTTGAGGAAGATGTTGGTTTCGGACCTGAGAACATGGGTATACCGACGAAAGAGATTTGGGAACGCGTTGAGGAATCTTTAAAGGCGGTAGGCATGTATGAGTTCAGGAAATATTCTCCCAACAAGCTTTCAGGTGGGCAGAAACAGCGTGTTTCCATCGCCGGGGTTTTCGCCATGCATCCTAAATGCATTGTATTGGACGAACCTACCGCAATGCTTGACCCCAACGGACGAAGGGAAGTAATCAGAGCAATCAGAGGCCTTAATGATGTGGAGGGCGTGACTATTATTTTAATTACGCACTACATGGAAGAGATTATTCATGCGGACAAGGTTTTTGTCATGGACAAGGGCAGTATAGCGATGGAAGGAACTCCGCGTGAGATTTTTTCTCAGGTTGAGAGGCTCAAAGAACTGAGACTGGATGTACCGCAGGTTACTGAGCTTGCACATGAATTAAAGAAAAAGGGGTTGGATATACCCGATGGTATATTAACCGATGAGGAATTGATAGAAAGCTTAAAACTGTAAGGACAAAGGAGCAGTAAAAAGTGTCACTAATTATAGACCATGTCAATTACATATATGGAAATGATACCCCGTTAGCAGTGAAAGCCCTTGATGATATCAATTTCAGCGTTAATGACGGTGAATTTATAGGTGTTATCGGACATACCGGCAGCGGCAAGTCTACGCTAATGCAGCATTTAAACGGCTTATTAAAAGCTACAAGCGGACATATTTACTTTAATGGTGAAGACATCTACGATAAAGACTATGATTTAAAACAGCTTCGAAGTAAGATTGGTCTGGTTTTCCAATATCCGGAGCACCAGCTTTTCGAGACCGATGTGTTTTCTGATGTTTGCTTTGGACCTAAGAATTTGGGAATAGACAAAAAAGAGACCGAATTAAGAGCTTTTGAGGCATTAAGGCAGGTTGGATTTCCGGAAAAGCTATTCTATCAGTCACCGTTTGATTTATCCGGTGGGCAAAAAAGAAGAGTTGCCATCGCGGGTGTTCTTGCAATGAAGCCCGAAATCCTGATTCTGGATGAACCGACGGCCGGTCTTGACCCCAAAGGAAGAGAGGAAATTCTGTCTCAGATTAAGAAGCTTCAGACACAGTCGGGCATGACCATTATTCTTGTTTCTCATTCCATGGAGGATGTAGCAGAATACGTCGACAGGATTTTGGTGATGAATAAAGGTAAGATTGCGTATGACGGTACACCCAAGGAGGTATTTTCTCATTACCTGGAGCTTGAGGAAATAGGACTTGCGGCACCCAAGGTTACATATACGCTTCATGCACTAAAAAATAAAGGGCTTGATGTAGACACAACGGCAACTACTGTTTTAGAAGCAAGAGACACAATACTTGAGGCACTAAAGAAAAGATAATTCTTTTACGTCGTGACCCTAAAGGGCATGAACCATATAAAAGGAGAGTACTAATGTTAAGAGATATAACGCTGGGACAGTATTATCAGACAGATTCCGCTATTCACAGGCTTGATCCCAGGGTAAAACTGTGCGGAACATTACTATTTATTATTTCATTATTTTGTTTTAAAAACTATTTGGGATACGTTTTCTCGGCTGTTTTTTTAGCAGCTGTGATTAAAATGTCGCATGTCCCTTTTAAATATATTGTAAAAGGCATGAAAGCCATTGTGATGATTTTGCTTATCACGGTTGTATTTAACCTTTTTCTCACGCCGGGCGAAGCCATACTTTCATTTTGGAAGATAAATATTACCAAGGAAGGCCTTGAAACAGCGATTACCATGGCACTCAGATTATCTTTTCTGATAGTTGGTTCGTCTATAATGACACTGACAACTACTCCGAACAATTTGACTGACGGAATGGAAAAATCCCTGTCACCCTTAAAGAAACTGAAGCTTCCTGTGCACGAGGTGGCAATGATGATGTCAATAGCACTCAGATTCATTCCGATATTGCTGGAGGAAACCGATAAAATTATGAAAGCTCAATTGGCGCGAGGGGCAGATTTCGAGAGTGGCAATCTGTTTAAACGGGCAAAAGCATTGGTACCCCTTTTGGTTCCTTTGTTTATATCTGCTTTCAGACGTGCAAATGATTTGGCAATGGCCATGGAGGCCAGATGCTACAGAGGCGGTGAAGGCCGAACCAAGATGAAACCGCTTGTATACAGGAGGGCGGATGCCTATGCATATGTGCTTTTGGCAGCATATATGGTTATATCTATAGTGATAGGCAATTTAAAGATGTTTGCCATTTTCTAACAGGAGATAAAAGTGAAAAGAGTCAGGCTAAGGGTTGCTTATGACGGAACTGCCTATCATGGATGGCAGTATCAGGAAAATGCAGTAACAATAGAAGAAAAGCTACATGAAGCCATAATGGCTTTGACCGGAGAAGATGTGTTGATTATCGGAGCCAGCAGAACGGATGCCGGAGTGCATGCACTTGGCAATATTGCTGTGTTTGATACTGACAGTCCAATTCCCGCGGACAAATTCGTGTATGCCTTGAATCAATATTTACCGGAGGACATACGCATAATGGCTTCCGACGAAACGGATGCTTATTGGCACCCCAGACATGTTAACAGCCGGAAAACGTATGAGTACAGAATATATAATGACAAATTTATGCTGCCGACAAAAAGGCTCTATTCCTACTATTCATATATAAATTATGATGTTGAGAGAATGGAGTGCGCAGCCCAAATGCTTATCGGAGAGCATGATTTTGCTTCTTTTTGTCAGGCGGGTGCACAGGTATCGACTACGGTTAGGACTGTATATGACTGCAGTGTGCACAAAGAAGGCTGTGAAATAATTATAAGGATAACCGGCAACGGCTTCTTGTATAACATGGTCAGAATTATAGCAGGAACTCTTATGGAAATAGGCTCGGGCAGGTATGAACCCGGGAAAATGAAAGAGATTCTTGATTCCTGCGACAGACAAAAGGCCGGTCCCACGGCACCGCCGCAAGGCTTGACTTTGATTAAATATGAATTTGAAGATTAGTTTTATAGGGGGGACTATGAATAAAATCTTTAAAACATTGATTAGAATTTTGTTGATTTTGATTGCGGTTTTTTTGTTCTTTGCATTTATTAATTATGAATGCAATGTTGCTTTGCGTAAATATATTGAGTCATTTGATGCGGTAGAATACGGGGACGGGAGACTTGTCCCTACATATGAAGACGGATTTTATACTTTCACTTCCGATGAAACACTAGACATAATGTATGTAAGCGATGTTCATTTGGGAGGTGGCTTTTGGACTTTTAGAAATGATAAAAAATCGATATATGAATTGATAACCATGCTAACGGAAGAAAAACCCGATTTAGTAGTGCTGGGTGGAGATAACACATATACTACCATCGGATTTATCTGCAATGGCGGTTTTACATTTAACAATAAAATGGTTGCCAAAACATTTATGAAGATTTTTGACCATGAGCAGGTTTATTATACAACCATATTTGGAAATCATGATGCTGAATACAGCAACTATTACAGCAGAAGCGAAATAGGGAAGATATATGAAGAATATGGCGGTGAGTACTGCATATATGAGTCTCAGTTTTCAGATGAAGAGGCCAAATATCCTTCCGTTACCAACCAGTTTATAATTATTAAAAATTCGGATGGCTCTATCAGAAAGCTGTTACTTATGATAGATTCAAATTCTTACTTTAATGATACGGTTGTAGGTATGGCTACTTCAAATTACGATGTTATACACGAAGTTCAGATAACCTGGGCCAAAGGAGTGATTGAAAAGCTTTCTGAAAAGGAAGGCTTACCTGAGGGAGAATATATAAAGACCTTGGCATTTATGCATATACCTACCGGCGAATTTGTTAAGGCAAAACAACTGATAGAAAGTGGTTCAGATAGCGGTGAAGCATCCTTACTTGACGGAAATTGGAATGAAGAGGTTTATTGCGGAGGTAACAGGCTCGAAGATATTGAACCGACTGACAGAGACATGTTCTTTGAAACCTTTAGCGATGAAATGAAATGCCTTCAGGGGATTTTTGTTGGGCATGATCATATCAACAATGCTACCGTAACCTATAAGGGAGTAATTTTATCCTATAATTTCAGCATGGATAATCTGGCATATGGACCGAGATTTTGCCGATACGGGCGACAGAGGGGAGCTATGGTGATTAACCTTAATCCTGACGGCTCTTTTTCGGGAAAGCACAAAAATGCCTATACAGATTACCATTGCGATACGGATAAATTTAAACATGTCATATTAGACAGAGATTTTGAACATATATTGTTATTTTTCTAGTTTATTAATGTTGACAAAGCAACTAAGACTGTAATATAATAAACAACTGTGACAGTGTTTTGAAATGCAAATATCAAAAGCCCCGATATTGCATTTTTAAATAAATTGATCCGCATAAGATTCGGTTACCTGTGGCCCGGACATCCGCAGTCGGCTGATATTTATACGGAAGAATCACGTAAATATTGATTTACATAAATTGGAGGAAACCCATATGAAGACATTTATGGCTAGCCCGGCTACAATCGATAGAAAATGGTATGTAGTAGACGCTACAGGAATGACACTTGGACGCCTCGCTTCAGAGGTTGCTAAAGTTTTAAGAGGAAAGAATAAACCTATTTTTACTCCTCACATTGACACTGGTGATTATGTAATCGTTATCAATGCTGAGAAGATTACTGTTACAGGCAAGAAGCTTGACAAGAAGACCTACTTCAAACATTCAGATTATGTAGGCGGTGTTTCAGAGACTACTCTTAGAGAGATGCTTAACAAGAAACCCGTAGAAGTAATCGAGAATGCAGTAAGAGGAATGCTTCCCAAGGGACCTTTAGGAAGACAGATGTTTACAAAACTTCATGTGTATGCAGGTCCTGAGCACAAACATGCAGATCAGAAGCGCGAAGTACTCACATTCTAAAGGACTAAAAGGAGGATATTAAAATGGCAAAGAAATCAGAGAGATATTACGGAACAGGTAGAAGAAAATCTTCTATCGCCAGAGTATATTTAGTACCCGGAAAGGGCAAAATCGTTGTTAACAAAAGAGACCTTGATGAGTACTTTGGTATTGAAACACTTAAAGTTATCGTTCGTCAGCCTCTTGTAGCTACAGAAACACTTGAGAAGTACGATGTACTTGTTAATGTTCACGGTGGCGGAACAACAGGTCAGGCAGGTGCTATCAGACATGGTATTTCAAGAGCACTTCTTAAAGTTGATGCTGACTTCAGACCTATTCTTAAGAAGGAAGGTTTCCTTACAAGAGACCCTCGTATGAAAGAAAGAAAGAAATACGGTCTCAAAGCTGCTCGTCGCGCACCTCAGTTCTCAAAGAGATAAGAGCGAACAAAAAATCAATTTTCGAACAGAAGTCGGAACCCCAGATGCCACAAGGCTTCTGGGGTTTTTTGAAATCAATTTTTATAATTGCATAACACCGAAAAAAGTATCACAATGGTTGCAATAGGTACATTATAGGTATATAGTAGGTACATTTGAGAACTGTGAAAATAAATAGATATTGATTTTGTGGGATGTTATAATAAAAAGGAATGGAACGGAGGAGAACTATGAACCCGATTATTAAATATAGAGGTGGTAAGTCTAAAGAAATACCATCCTTTTCGGCATATATCCCAGAAGAATATGATACATACTATGAGCCGTTTGTGGGAGGCGGGGCAGTATTCTTCCATTTACAGCCAGAAAGAGCTGTTATTGGAGATGTAAATGAAAAGGTTATTAACTTCTATCGAGAATTGCAAGGCAATTATCAGGGAGCAAGAGAACAACTTGATGAACTGCAAACACTTGATGAAGCAAATAGAAGAGAATTTGATAGATTAAAGAGGGTTTGTCAAGTAAAGTGTGTAAGTTCTTTTTTACCTCTTATTTCGTAGCTTAGCACGATACAGTGTGCTGACTGATATTCCGGTCATGTTTGAGACCTGGTTGTAGGAGTATGATTCCAGCAATGAGAGCGCATGGCT
>JAZQNB010000025.1:0-5419 GCA_045627085.1 Lachnospiraceae bacterium
AGGTAACATTTTTGCACTGTTTTTACAAAGGACTATCGGATATTATTAGCCTATGGATTCTAAAGGAGGACAGTCATGAACGGTTTGTTTATAGTTTTGTTTGTTGCGGGAATTGCAGGCGCGATCTGTTTTAAAAAGAAAAAAATGATATTCCCTATGATAGGCTGTATCATAGTTGCTATCGTTTCTGCATTTTTGCTTATTTGCGCCGCAT
This sequence comes from Lachnospiraceae bacterium, assembly GCA_045627085.1. Taxonomy (GTDB): domain Bacteria; phylum Bacillota; class Clostridia; order Lachnospirales; family Lachnospiraceae; genus RGIG10340. The sequence goes on from JAZQNB010000025.1 coordinate 215, forward strand.
GGTTAATGTGGGCAATAGATTGATTGGTATATAAAGGTTATTTCGGAGGATTTATTAGTTATGAAAAGAAAATTAGTGGTTATTTTATTAAGTTTGGTGCTTGTACTTTCCCTTACGGCATGTGATAAGTCCGGCAATTCATCAGTGTCCGGCACATCGGTTGAACCGTCGGTGTCATCAGTGACTTCTGTGTCTGCAGAGCCTGTTGAGCCTTCAGTGACTTCTGCTTCTACAGAACCCGTTGAACCTTCTGTTGTTTCTACGTCTTCTGAACCTGATGGACCTGAAATCTATGGCCCCGATGGCGAAATGTATGTGGAATATACTCTGGATTATTATCTTGAGAATGCTTTTGAAGGAAATGAAGAGAACTATAACCTTGAATATTTCCAGTATGTTTCTCCTTTTGTAGGAAGATGGCTTAACTGCGATGGAAGCGGTGAAGGTTATTATTTCTATTCAGATGAGTATCTTACATATGCATATGCTGACGGAGCTATTGAACCCTTTGCATGGGAATGCTACCTTGATGAGTCAAATGGTCTTGTTGACCGTGTTACAATGAATATGTTTAGTATTAAGGATGGTGTTCTTTCTGATACAGAGGGTAATACCTATATGTATTCAGGTATTGAGTTCCCTTATGATGTTGCTGACTCAAGCTTTTACGGTTTCTGGCAGTATGACAGCGATCCTAACTTCTATGTTCAGATTAGCAGAGAAGGCGAAATTATTAAGGTTCACAACTCTGACGGCGATAGGACGGGTTATTTTGAAATGACTAACCCTTATACAATGTATCTTCTCGATGAAGACGGAAACCGTATGTACAGATTCAGCATGACCGAGTATGGACATGCAGCAATTGATGGCGAGGAGACACTTCATTACTACGAAGATGTTCCCAAGGGCTGATGGTGGGGACGTTTCTTCTGTCCCACGGAGTGTCCCCTGTCTCGAGGAGTGTCCCCTGTCTTAAGGAGTGTCCCATTGTCTTAAAAGAATAATGATTTTTTGGAAACAAGCCTTGTTTCACATACAGGGCTTGTTTTTTATTTATATATATAACAAGACAGGGGACACTCCTCGAGACAGGGGACACTCCTCGGGACAAAAGGAACGTCCCTAATGATTCCTGTACAGACTAGGTGAAATACCGGTCATTTTCTGAAAGGTCTTGAAGAAGTATGCATAGCTTGAAAAACCAAGCATACTGCTTACCTGGGAAACCGTAAAACCCTGGCGCAGATATTCCTGAGCTTTTGAAATACGTTGTATGGAAATATAGCGACCTATGGATGTATGGGTGTGTTTCATGAACAAACGGGATAAATAATCTTTGTTCAAATAAAGGTGCGTTTCAATGTCTGACAAAGTTATTTTTTCTTCAATGTGTTCATTTATATAGGCGATTATTTCATTGACGGTTTTTTGCGACTTGGAAATATTCATGTTTGGCTTATTGTCACTTAAATGAGCATTGTGCACTGTCGAGTCAAGTATCGCTAACAGAGATAGAAATTCTGAAGTACTCTTCAAGCTTTTTTCCTGTATCGTAGTAAGGCTCATTTTCATTGCCTCTGTAAGGAGATAAAGCTGTTCTTCGGAAAGCGTCAGTATCAGCGGAGGCGCTGCTTGCGTAAGATGTCCGGATAGTTCCTGCCGTCCCAGAAGAATATTATCTAGCCAATCGGTATCAAGATTTAGAATGTATCGTTCATATCGAACATTGACTTCGTGATATAGCTGATGCACGCAAAATGGCGGGATTAGTATAAGCGTGCCCTTGGGAAGACTTGAGACTGTATTATTAAGCAGTGCGTCAGGCAAATCGGTGAGTGTAAGGTAGATTTCTGCCTTGTTATGGGTATGCGCACCTACAGGAAATGAAGTGCTGCTGTTTTTGTAAAATAATTCGTAGGGTTCATTTATGACATAAAAAGGAATATTATCTTTCTGCATGGGCAAACTCCGCTTACATTTGGTCGTGATTTTGCATAAAATAAGTATTATATGTACATATTATATTATTTTGGTCTGCTTTACAATAAAGATGTTGAAATCGAAAACTTTGGCGGCATTTCACGAAGAACTGTGATTTACAGAGTGCAAGGGAGATGTGTCTGTTTATGAGAATAGGGATAATTGGCTGCGGAAATATAGCACAGGTGCATGCCTGGACATTGAATCAGACAGAGGATGCAGAAATAGTAGCGTTCGTAGATTGTGTGGTTGATAAGGCAAATAATATGTCTATGAAATATACGGATGGGAAGGCTTCTGTATACTCGAACTACATAGAAATGTTAGAGAGCGAGAAGCCGGATGTGGTTCATATATGCGTACCACACTACTTGCATGTACCTATGGCTATTGAGGCGCTAAAACGGAATATTTCAGTTTTTATGGAGAAACCGCCGGCAATTACCAAAGAAGAGTTTGACGAGCTTATCAGGTGTGCGGAAAAGTCAAAGGCGCGAATTGGTTTTTGCTTTCAAAACAGATACAATGCGACAGTAGCTAAGCTTGATGAGTTAGTATCCGACAAAGAATTCGGGGCGGTTATTGGAGCACGTGGATTTGTGACATGGAACCGGGATGAAAAGTATTATTCAGATAATTGGCACGGAATTCTTGAAAAAGAAGGCGGCGGGGTACTGATTAATCAGGCTATTCATACGTTAGATCTGATACTCCGATATATGGGAACACCTGAAAATGTATCTGCTTCAATGCATAACCATCATTTGCAGGGAATAATTGAGGTGGAAGATACTTTGGAAGCAAGAATGGAGTTTGAAGGAAACAAGGCAGCAGTATTATTTGCGACGAATGCTTATGCCAACGATGCACCTGTAATCTTTGAGTTAAGTTTTGAAAAAGGGCGTGTAACATTAATAGATAAAGTCCTTCAGATAGTAAGGAACGGTGCTGAAGCAGAAATTGTTACCTGCGATGAAAAAATAAGCGCCGGCATAGGAAAGGATTACTGGGGCAGAGGACATTTGGCCTGCATTAAGGATTTTTACAGATGCCTAAATGAAGGTCTTGATTACAGGAATGATATAGAAGGCGTAGAAAATACCGTATATACAACTATGAGAATTTATGAGGCAGCCGGAAGGCGTTTGAGAAAGAGAGGGTAATTATGGAACAGGTCAGACTGGGAATTATCGGAATCGGAGGAATGGGAACAAATCACGCGCGCAGTATTCTGGATGGGCAGGTACCCAATATGGTGCTTTCTGCCGTTGCTGATGTCAGAAAATCAAGAATTGACTGGGCGAAGAATAATTTGCCGCAAGAAGTAGCTGTTTTTTCAGATGGTAAAGAATTAATCGATTCGGGACTGGTTGATGCGGTTTTGATTGCTACACCTCACTACTTTCACCCTAAATATGTTATCTACGCATTGGAGCATGGAGTTCATGCTCTTAGTGAAAAACCTGCAGGCGTGTATACCAAACAGGTACGAGAAATGAATGAGGTAGCGGCAAAGTCAGACAAAACCTTTGCTATTATGCTTAATCAGCGAACAAACTGCACGTATCGCAAATTGCATGAAATGATAGAAAGCGGTGAACTGGGACAGATGAAACGCGTGAACTGGATTATCACTGACTGGTATCGCACTCAGAGCTATTATGATGCAGCAAGCTGGAAAGCAACCTGGGACGGAGAAGGTGGCGGAGTATTGCTTAACCAATGCCCTCACCAGTTGGACTTATTGCAGTGGTTATGCGGTTTGCCGGTTAAAGTACGTGCTTTTTGCCATGAGGCCAAATGGCACAATATAGAGGTAGAGGATGATGTGACTGCCTATATGGAGTTTGAAAACGGTGCTACAGGTGTTTTTGTAACAACGACAGCAGATGCGCCCGGAACGAACCGTCTGGAACTTACTTTTGAAATGGGAAAGATTATTTGTGAATACGGAAAGTTAACCTTTTACAAACTCAGCGAGAATGAACGAATTCACTGTATGACTGAAAAAGAAGGCTTTAAGATGCCGGAAGTGACAGAAATTGAAGTGGAAACAGATGGAAAGAACGAGCAGCACATAGGCGTTCTTAAGGCTTTTACCAATCACATTCTGTATGGTGAGGATCTGGTTGCCGATGGAACGGAGGGGATTTACGGACTTACACTTTCCAATGCGATGCATCTATCGAGTTGGTTGGGTGAAACCGTTTCGATTCCTTTTGACGAGGACTTGTTCCTTAGAGAACTTAATAAAAAGCGTGCTACTTCAAAGAAAAAGCAGGATACAGGTATAGTTTTTGATACTACAGGGACTTATTAAAGGAGGATTGGTGATGGATATAACGAACAGAATTACCGGGTTTGCCGATGAAATAGCAAATGAGCTGGAAATACAGGTTGCTTCGGTAAAAAAACTTGGAATTTCCCACATAGAGATGAGGGGAGTTGATGGTAACAATCTGATTTTTCATTCAAATGAAAAGGTAAAGCAGATAAAGGAGTATCTGGATGCGAATGGTATTACCCTTTCCGCATTAGGATCGCCACTTGGCAAAATCGGTATAGATGAAGATTTCGAACCGCATTTTGAGGCATTTAAGCGTGCTGTTGAAATCAGTCATATGATGGACGTTCCGTATATCAGAATGTTTAGTTTTTATATTCCTAAAGACAAATCTCCGGCAGAATATGAAGCGAAGGTTTTTGAACGAATCGGAAGGTTCGTAGATTATGCTGCGAAAAACGAAGCAGTTCTTTTGCATGAAAACGAAAAAGGTATTTTCGGAGAAAAAGCGGTGGAATGCAGAAAACTTATGGATACTTTCTACGGTAAAAATTTCAAGGCGATATTTGATTTTGCAAACTTCGTGCAGGCAAAGGATGATACGCTTGAAGGATATAAGCTTTTAAAGCCTTACATTGAATATATACATGTTAAAGATGCTTTGTGGGAAAACGGAGCGGTAGTGCCGGCCGGTATGGGAGATGGAAACGTCAAAACTATACTGGATGATTTGCATAATTCAGGATTCAGAGGTTATTTGTCCCTGGAGCCCCATCTTTCAGAATTTATCGGCTTTGCATCGTTGGAAGGAACCGATAAGAAAACGCTTATGAAGGAAGGCAAAAAACTCAGCGGATTTGAGGCATTCGAGCTTGCACACAGTGCTCTGCTGGATATTTGTGGGGACGTTTCTTCTGTCCCACGGAGTGTCCCCTGTC
>JAZQNB010000026.1:0-4017 GCA_045627085.1 Lachnospiraceae bacterium
CGGACGATTATTCATTCAGACTTGAATATGTAAACAGCGATGGAAAAAAGGAGCGTATTTATAACGCCATCGGATACAACGCCGTAACGCAAATAATGAGCGGAAATTGGAAATTCGAAACTCTTGATGATGAGGGGAATGTGATTTCGGAGCGTGTTCGCCCGGTTACGATGCGCCAGACATATCGTCAGGAAATGAAGTGGCTAATTGAACTGTGCGGTTTTGAACTTGTTGATGTTTACAGTGATTACAAGTGGACTCCGGCGGGTGATATCCCTGCACATAATCTTATCTGGGTAATGAGGAAATAGGTTCGAAGAGGTTTGACTTTTTAGAACCTATATGATAAAAGATAACCTGACAAAAGAATAAATGCAGTTCATCTGAATATTTTTTTATTCGTTACTGAACATACCGCGAGACGGTATGCAAGGTGATAAGGGAATCTCGGTGAAAATCCGTCGCAACAGCCATTACCGTAATTGGGGCGTGACCTCTTAAGTCGGAATGCTTATCGGACTGTAATCTGTAAAAGTCTCTTGGGCAAAGTGAAGAGGTGTAAATATCCCACTATATTTGTAAGCACTCTTCGCTGGAGGGTGCTTTTATTTTATCCTTTTGTATATTTTATCAACGAAAGGATGTAAACTATGAAAAAAGAATTAAAAACATCAAAATCATCAAAAACATTTCTTACCTTGGTACTCGTGGCAACTTTTGCGTTGAGCCTGACTGCTTGTAACAAGAAACATGAAACTGTGGAACCCGTAAATTCAAAAACGACGGAGCTAACACAAACTTCAGAGCAAATAGGTACGGAGCAAAGAGGTACAAAGCAGGACGGTTTGTGGGAAAATGCGACTTATCTTACAGATACTGAATTAGGGGAAGGTTCGAAGAACTTAATTGTTGAAGTGAAGGCCGATGACCAAGTGGTTACCTTTACAATTCATACGGATGAGACAACTGTTGGTGCAGCATTGCTTGCTAATGATCTGATAGTCGGCGATGAGGGCGAATATGGTTTATACATTAAAAAAGTAAACGGCATTACTGCCGATTATGATGTTGATCAGAGCTATTGGGCATTTTTTGTTGATGGCGAATATGCAACTGCCGGTGTTGATAGCACAGATATAGCAGAAGGGTCGGTATATCAACTTGAATACACCAAATAGAAAAATCCTGACAACAAAAGAACTTGTTATCTTTGCCATGCTTGGAGCATTGATGTTCTGTTCAAAGATTATTATGGAGGCTCTCCCCAACATACATCTGCTCGGAATGTTTACTATGACTTATACGGTAGCATTTAGAAAAAAGGCGTTGATTCCCATATATATCTATGTTTTGCTAAATGGGATGTTTGCAGGATTTAATATGTGGTGGATTCCATACCTTTATATTTGGACTATTCTTTGGGCAGTTACGATGGCTCTTCCACGTAATATGTCAAAAAAAGCAAAACACATAGTATATCCTATAGTTTGTTGTCTGCATGGGCTTCTTTTCGGAACGTTATATGCCCCGATGCAGGCATTGATGATGGGAATGAATTTTAAGTCAACAATAGCATGGATAGTAGCCGGACTTCCCTGGGATGCAATTCACGGGGCAGGGAATCTTGTGGCAGGCATTTTGGTTTATCCATTGTCTGAACTTCTGTGTAAACTGTCAAAGAATGATTATATTTCATAGGAAAGAAAGCAGAATGTTTATATTACAGGGGAAAAAATATAATATTGAAGCGAATACCGGTACTTCAATCGGGAAAATCGGTATAGTTTTTCTTTCGCTGGCGACGGCCTTGGCACTTAGTGCATGCGGCTCGGACAGTCGGCAGGCACAGGCACCCGGAACGGATTCGGCCGGCGCAGCCGTGACTAATGCCGATTCCTTTGAGTATGCCTTGCCCAAACAGGTGGCGAAAACGATAGATGCTTTTGATTCACCTTCGATAAGTATTCAAACACTTCATGGTACATTGACTATGGCTGATGATGGGAAGGCCAAATTGGAAGCTGAAGACGATGAAGATTCTTCTGATTTGGATACCGATTCGAAAGGGAAAAGAACTTCAAAGGATTCAAAAGCTTTAAACGACTCTAAGAAAAAACAGGGTACAAAAAGTAAAGTAGGTTCCGCAAAAAGCAAAGCAGGTGTATCATCCACTAAAGCAATAACCACCGGTGATGCTTTGAGCAGCACCCCAAAAGCCGATGGAGCTTTGGCGGACGACCCTTTGACCACCGGTGATGCTTTGAGCAGCACCCCAAAAGCCGATGCAGCTTTGACGGACGACCCTTTGACTGCTGATATGGATCCTACTGTAAATAATACCAATGAATCCCCCGATGCTAAATCGGATGTTTCGTACAGTATGGATGATGATCCCCCAATACAGCAAAGCGATCCCGAGATTAGAGCCAATTCCGGAGATCCAACACCAAGTTCAGATATAATTGCAGTTTTTGAATAATTAACTTTTCGCAGGTGTGTATAAACGGAAAATAAACTGGGAGATGTATCTCATTATAATAAAGGGGAAGAATAAATCGGGAGAATTTTAATGGCAAAATACAAGTATGATGCGTTTATAAGCTACAGGCACCTTGAACCGGACAGTTTTGTAGCCGAGAATGTTCATAAATTACTGGAAAACTACAAAATACCGAAGAAGCTTCAAAAGAGTCTCGGTCGAAAAAGAATAAACAGAATTTTCAGGGACAGGGAAGAGCTTCCTATTACTGATAACCTTAACGATCAGATTATCGACAGCCTTAAGCAGTCGGAGTATCTGATTGTTATTTGTTCACCCAGACTTGAGGAATCCAAGTGGTGTAAACGAGAGATTGAGACCTTTGTGGAGGAGCGTGGCAAGAAGAATGTTCTTCTCGTGCTTGCAGACGGCGAACCTGATACCGCTTTCCCAAAGATAATATATGACGGAAATTCCGAACCCCTCGCAGCAGAGGCAAGAGGAAAGAATAATTTCCAAAGAAAGAAATTATTAAAGACTGAAAAGCTAAGACTCTTAGCGCAGATTTTGAATGTCGATTTCGATGATTTGAAACAGCGCCACAGAGAGCGCAGAATCAGGCAAATAGTTACGGGAGTTTCAATTGGAGCGGCTATAGTTCTTGCTTTTAGTGTTTTGGCTATCGGTTCTGCTATCAAAATTTCGCGTCAGGCAGCTCAACTTGCTTATGATAAGGCAGTCAGCCTTGCTGAAGAATCAGAAAAGCTTTTGGAAGATGACAAGAGACTCGAAGCACTTTCGGTTGCAAGAGAAGCACTCACAACCTCTGATGGAATTGACCTTCCGTCAACATCTCAGGCTCGGTATGCTCTTGTGGATGCTTTGAGAGTATATGACAGCGCGAAGTATTCGAAGGCCGTGCTTGAAATTGATTCAGGGGATACAGTTTGTGCCATGGAATTTAACCAAAATCCCTTCGAGGTTATTTTCCTGGACAAATCCGGCGAAGTTTCCGTATGGAAATTCAGTGATTATCAAAAGATATACGAATCTTATGATGGTATCACGGATGCAAAGAGTGAGCATATTGCAGGATTCATTAATGAGAATAAGTTTTTCTATATAAACAATGAGGGGAAGGTTGTAATTGCGTCTGTTGGTGCCGATGGCAGCAGCCCTGACGGCAACAGCATCGACAGTGGCAGCAGTGCCGGCAGTGACAACGGTAACACCAACGACGGTAGCATCGTAGACATTATTCTTGACAACACTACCTTCACCTCTGCATTCATCAACGACAAACACGACCGCCTGGCGGCCATCGGCGAGAACAAGCTTTTTGTTTATGACCTTAACGATTACAAGGTTCTTTATTATGACAGCATAGAAGGCGATGCCACACTTACCTTTTCGGATTGCATAGGCTGGGATGAGGACAATAATCGTATTCTTTATTCCGTATACAAAAATGACACCAGTGTCAGAGAAGAGTTGAAGGTTGCAGACCTTAAGGACAATTCCATTGTATGTTCAGCGCT
>JAZQNB010000027.1:0-21865 GCA_045627085.1 Lachnospiraceae bacterium
CAGTCAGCCGCCAGCTTGAAGGCGATACAACGACTGTAGAGACCGGCAACCTCAACCTCTCCGATATGGGCAGCATGGGCGGCGGTTTCGGGGGCGGGAAGAATCGGGACTTCGATTTTTCCGCTATGAGCGGCGAACAGAGAGACGGCAAGTCAAGTCGGACAGATTCCGAAGTGTCTGACGACAATACGGCTGACGCATCGGTTGATTTGCCGACGCAGGAAGAAAATGCCGAAGAAAGGCCAGCCGGCGGCTTTGATCCTTCGCGCTTCGAGCAGAAAGAGCGGCAAGGCAGCTCCCGTCCCGGAGGAGATATGAGCTTCAATCCACGTGACGGCGCGGCTCCCGGCTCTCCGTCCGCATCATCGGATACGGCAAAATGGATTCTGGTCAGCGTATCATTTGTTGTACTGGTTGCGGGGCTGTGGATTGCTGTGAATAAGAAGTATTAACGTTTAAATATTTGCAGAATGCGTGAAAATGTAAAATGTATTCTGAAAATAAAAAAGCGCTGTGTTTTGCTTATGTTCTGAGAGAAAACACAGTGCTTTTTTCCATTTCTGAGCCGAGTATTTTGAATGAAACTATTTTGTAAATATATAAAAAGTAGTGAACCTTTTTTAGAAAAGTAACATAAATATTTAAGCGGTTAATCAATGAAAAGACCGATGATTTTGTGGGGACGTTTCTTTTGTCCCGAGGAGTGTCCCCTGTCCTGCGCTGCGCAAGAAATTGTGTAGGAAGCAGAATATTGGGAAAAAGGGTGCTAAACTAATATTGTCAATTAGGAGGTACATAATGGAATACTGGGATCTTTATGACAAGGACAGAAAGCCTCTGGGCAGAACGCATCTTCGCAGCGCGGAATTTGCTGAAGGCGAATATTATGTCTGTTGCGAAATCTGGGTGGTAAATTCAGAGGGAAAACTGCTCACGACAAAGCGTCATCCGAACAAGAAAGCCGGTAATATGTGGGAGTTTGTCGGTGGAGGCACGTTGGCTGGTGAGACTACCAAGAAGTCGGCTGTACGTGAACTTAAGGAGGAAACCGGTATCAGCGTATCGGAAGATGAACTGACACTGCTGGCAACCTATGCACGCAAGAATTATTTTCAGGATATTTATATCGCTAAGTCAGACGTTCCGATAGAATCTCTGGTTCTTCAGCAGGATGAAACAATTGATGCTAAATGGGCATCCTTTGAGGACATTGAAAAGATGATTGCGGCGGAAGAGTTTGTATATACTGTCGGAAAGAGATTTGAGGCCTTCAGGGAAAAACTTGAGAGTTCTATTTCCGAAGGGTAACAAAGAACCCTTTCAACAATGCAGTTAAATAGTTTCTTTTGATTCAAATCATGTGGTATGATTAGTTTTAACATTCCTAAACAAAGTTGGAAGATTAAGGCGGAAGAACTTAATGGATAGAAAAAAGAAATATCTTGTTATATTTGTTATGCTGCTTTTTTGCGCATTACGTATAGTTTTCTCATTTGGCGCAGGCGTGTGGTTCCCGGCAGAGCAGTATTGGGATGATGCACTGCTTGTAAGATACTCAGAGATAGTAGCGCATTATAAATATGTCGTTCCGTTTTCTTTGGCAAAGGATATCGGGTATTCTGTTTTTCTTTGTGCGATAGGAACTATGCACATCCCATATGAATTAGCAATTGCTGCGATATGGATTGCTTTTGCACTTTTGACGTATTTTGTTTGCCGAAAGCTGAAGATGAACCGGGCAATTTCGCTTTTCTTTTTTGTGTATAATCTCTTTTTGCCGGAAGCTTTTGAATCATGGTGCGGAACAAGACTGTACAGGAATAGCATCATTGCTCCATTTGTTGGTATCAGCCTAATGCTTTGCATTTTACTGTTCTTTGAGATAAATGCAGAAAAAGTAATAGCATGGCGGGCAATACTGCTTGCACTTACCACCGGTCTTTTTTCAGCATTTACTTATTACATTAAGGAAGATGGAATCTGGCTTCTTGCATGCATTATTTTTTCAACTATAGTATGCATAGGGAAAGTTTTGGTTAACCGCAAGGAGTACATTAAAAGGTCGCTTATTTCGGCAATTCCTGTAGTAACGGTTATTTTGGTATGTCTCCTTTACCGCTTTGCAAACTATATGGCTTTCGGCGTTTTTGCTGATAATGCAAGGACTCAGGGAGAAGCAGCTAAGTTTGTAAGTAACATATATAAGATTGAATCCTCGGAGAGAAATTGCGGTCTCTGGGCGCCTCCGGATGCAATTGAGAAAGCTTTTGATAATTCTGAAACACTGAAAGCTAATCCTGCACTTAGAGAGGCATATTTCAAGTCAGCCTGGGCGAACGGGGATCTTGTATGGGAACCTGTTTACGGCGATTTCGTCGGTTGGATTGTATATACCGAAGGAAATAATCTGGGAATATGGAATGATTTTGCCGAAAAAGAAGCATTCTTCAAAAAAGTAAATTCTGAATTGGAAGAAGCCTTTAAAATCGGATCACTTAAAAAGGATAAAGGAAGGATTTTCCTGCTTCCTTCAGCCGGCAGCAGAACTTTATCTGAGGTATTTGAATTGTTTGGCGCTGTAAAGGATGCTTTTTCCGGAGCGCTTTGGAATACAGGGTATGAATTTGGTGTAGATAAGCAGGAAAATGTTTACTCGGAAGAGGAATATAATCTTGCGGTATTTGCTTCGAATACAACAGGAATAGAGTATCTTGCCAATCCTTCTTCAAAGTATGATAGTTTGTGTGAGTTCTCAAAGTATACCGGAGGCGTTTCTTTTTTCTATAAGGTATTCAACTCAATTTTACTGCTTTGCACAGGTGCCGGATTTGTATGGTCGATAGTCCAAATGGTTAGGTCGAAATCGATGAAGGGGTTCTTTGGCCTGTTTATAATGATTGCAACGCTTGGAATATCATTTATGTATGCTTTTTCCATTTCTTGGTTTTCATCCTTCATCAGCGATGGAATGAAATGGATGAATTACTATACTGTTGCTCTTCCGGTATTGTTATCAATTTCCTTCATTTGGGGAGTAAATCTGTTGACAAGGAAAAATCATTGAAGTAACATATTTTCAAGCAACAGGAAAGGATTTTGCTTATGTTTGCATATGTAACCGGAACTACATATTTTACTACCAAGACCACATGTACTCGAACTACAGATGGTTTTGTTTCTATATGTAAAAATCCGGATTACAGAAAATAGCAGAGTCAGAAGAATAAAAAAGATTGTATTTTGACCACTTATCTGTAACGGGTAAGTGGTCTTTTTAGTTCTGAGGCGCCTGGAACATATGAGTAAAAGGAGGAGATTTTATGAGCAAAATATTTGACGTACAGGACAGACAGGAAGTATTTGATTACATTCTTACGATTACCAGGGAGAATCCTAAGATAGTAGCACTGGTGCAGGTGGGCTCCGGAGCATACGGATATCATGACGAAAAGAGTGATTTGGATTTTGTCATCGCACTGGATTCTGATTCTTCGATGCCGGAAGTGATGGAATTCATGAACGAAAAGATTGCTTCCAAATATGAAGTCCAATATAGCAAAAAGTCAGAAGAAAGCCATCTGCTGGTGATTATGCTGACTAATCTTCTGGAAATTGATATGGGCTTTGGCTGTTACGAGCATGCAGCAGCCAGAAAAGCAGAATATAAGGTTTTGTTTGATAACACGGGTGTTGTTGAGGAAAAAATGATTCAGTCGAGAGCCTGGATGGACGACAGCATATATGGTAATAAGCAAAAGAAAGATATTGAAACGGCGTGCGCTACAGTATGGGCAAGAATGATGCATGCTGCTGTTGCAATCTACAGAAACAATTTTCTGAGAGCCATCGGAGAACTTGATGTTGTCAGAAGAGCATACATTGATTTGCTGGGCGACCGTTACAGATTGGAAAGCGGATATAACCATGACATGGATAAGCTGCCGGAAGAAGAGAAGGCGAATATCAAAAGCACTCTTGTGTGCAGCGAGGAGGCTAAGGACTTATGGACGAGCCTTATGAATCTGACATCACTGGTTTACAAGGAATTGGAAGGATATGAGGTCCCAATTTCCAAGGAAATGTTGCTTGAGTATTACGAAGATATGGGATGGAATGACAAAGAAGTAAATTAGTAAATGTGGAAAGGAGAAAAATATGGATTTACACGATTACAAGGATGTAGCAGAAAACTATGACAGATATCTGGAGGTTATGTATGAAACCCATGATGCACACGAAGGTTTTCGGGAATTTTATCTTGAATTGGCAAAAAAATACGGTGAGGGCGGCGTAGTAGATATTGCCTGCGGAACCGGCGCAGTTCTTCTATATCTTGCAGAACGTGGAATTGAGGTTGATGGAACGGATTTGTCGGAAGAAATGTGTAATGTGGCTTCAGCAAAAGCTAAAAATATGGGCCAGAAACTCAATATTTTTCCTTCAGATATGACGAAATTCTCTTCCGGCAGGAAATATTCCCTTGCCATTATCGCTCGAAGCGGATTCATGCACCTTCCTACGCCTGAACTTCAAAAGGCCGCACTTCTTAATATCAGAGAGCAGCTTACGGAAGGTGGGATACTTACACTTAATACATTCGATCCGTTTCCTCCGATTCAGGCTTCACAGATGTCTACGAAACCGGACGATTATTCCTTCCGGCTTGAATATGTCAACAGCGAAGGAAAGAAGGAACGTATCTACAATGCTATCGGATACGATCCGATAACGCAGATTATGTCCGGAAACTGGAAATTCGAGACTCTTGACGATGACGGCAATGTAATAGCAGAACGTGTACGACCGCTGACGATGCGCCAGACATATCGCCAGGAAATGAAGTGGCTTATTGAATTGTGCGGCTTTGAACTTGTTGACGTTTACGGAGATTATAAGTGGACAAAAGCTGATGAACATATTTCGCATAATCTTATATGGGTTATGAGAAAAAAGTGATAACAGAAGAAGTATATTTATTCAGTTATGTTCTAAAAATTTAAAACAACTAATATGCATGGAACTCCCATCAGTATGGATGGGAGTTTTTTGCTGACAAAAAATAGGTAATTTTTGCAATTATATGTGGAGAAGGAATAAGCATATGAAAAACAGAATAGTATCTTTTGAACCAAATTATGTGGTATGATTATAAGAAAATGGGGGGGCAAACATGGACTTAAAGTTGTTGGAAACTAAAAAAGAAATGTTGCGGTTTAAGGAAGTTTTGAAGGGGTACGAGCCTGGGGGAAATCCTGTGTCGGTTACATACTCCTTTATAAAAGAGTATCTTAATCCTCAGCCGGATCGTTATGACTTATCATATCGGTACGAGCATTCACTGCGAGTTGCCCTCTGGGGAAAAAGAATTGCAGAAGCTGAGGGATGGGATAGCGAACCATTGGTAATAGCATGCCTTTTGCATGATTTGGGGTATCTTCTTTGCGATACTATAGAGGAATGGAGCATGCATCCTGCATACGGAGCGGAACTGGCTAGACTATTTTTGGAAAAAATCAGTTACAACTCAAATTTGATTGATGATATTTGCCAGGCCATTTTGATTCATGATAAATGGAATGATGTGCCAGAGGATGCGACCCCTTTTGTACTAAGCGTAAGGGACGCAGATGATTTGGACCGTTTTGACATTATGCGTGTTTTCATGATGGGACGAAGTGATATAGGCGAACGCTGTGCCAAAGAGTTGAGCGAACTGTGCGTGACACGTGAGCAGATGCTGACAGACTGGCAGGATAGAATCTGTGGGACGGATACCGCAAAAGCATTTTGGTTGGAAAAACTTAAGATGAGAAGGCAGTTTTACGAAGCTTTGCGGGAGGAGATGCAAGGCACGTTAGAAATTGAAGCACTTTTTCAGAAATGATTGAGGAGGATGATATGGGATTATTTCACAGGAAAAAAGAAGAAGCATGTGATGGTGCTAAAATCTTGGAACAATATGACAAAGGGGAACTCGATGCAACATCTTTCATAAGAAAATTCGGAAAGGCAAAAGTTTTTTACTCTACCCCGTTTGGTGATCATGTCGACGGAAGCAGGAAATTGTTTATTCTTCCCGGCCCTGATGGAACCGGATATAACCCTGTTTTCAGCTCCGAGGAGCATCTTCACGAGTTTTATGAGAAAGCAGGACGTGCTGCGTACACAATTATCGAGGGCACATTTTCGTCCTTCCTTGATGTAGTAAAGAAAACAAACGATGGCGGCGCTCCCGTTAAAATGGGTGTTGTTATTGATCCGGGATATTCGGCAGTTACAATCGATTTACCATTCCTGAATAAAGCCATCCTTATTTCCCGGGAATGAAATTCAGAGGCGACTGGGAGATGGACAATTAATTATCATTGGTGATATAATTGTCAAACGAGTTCACATCAAAAAGATTGGTGCACTTAAGTAGTTTTTTCCTTTTTGCCTATACAAAATTACTTTGCAAAAAGGAGAAAGGATAGGTAGATTTGTGAAAAAAACGGCACAACTTGTTTTTGCATTAATGTTATCTCTTGCAATGGTATTAATTACTGCACTTCCGACTTTTGCGGCAGAAAGTACTTATACCGTACAATCCGGAGACACAATGGCCAAAATTGCAAGAGCAAACGGAATAACAGTACAGGAATTAAAAAACGCGAATCCCAATATTAAAAATATTAATAAAATCCGCATCGGCCAGATTCTTAACATTCTTGGTATTGGCGTAAACAAGTCTTTGTCAAAAGAAGACAAGGCACTGCTTAAATCAATGTTTGATGCAAAGTTCTACGCAAAACAGAATCCTGATGTAGTAAAAGTTTATGGTGATTCAGCAGACCGTCTGTTTGAACACTTTCTTGAGTATGGCCTCTGGGAAACAAGAGAGCCAAATATGGATTTCAATGTAAATGCTTATGCTTCTGCTTATGGAGATCTTCATAAGGCTTTTGGTGATAATGTAATGGCTTACTACAGACATTACGATGAATACGGTAAAACCGAAGGCAGAGAACTTACCACTATTGATAAAGCTCTTACCGTGGTAGATATGATAAAGAGCGTATCGCCTCTTAATAAGGTTGGCTCAAAAGAAAGAGTGTACGATACTATTGTTGCTGAAAGAAATGTATCATCAGGATCCGCATCTGAAATGAATTTCTGGGCAAAAGGGATTATTGATTCTTATAAAGATGCGCTTATTTCTTTTTCCGAATATCTTGATTCCATCGATGGTTCAACTCGAAGTATTGATGTAGAATCAGCTTTAGGCTCAGAAGAAAATAAACCCGGTACCGGAAAGTACGTAAGAGCACTGGCACTTGCTGCTGATGAAATTATAGATGAAGCTGTTACTTTGCAGTCAGCGTATACGGATAAGGCAGATGAAATCCAGGATAAACTTGATGCATTTAAAAATGTAAATAAGGACATTACAACGGATTATATTCAGGCAAAGATTAAAACTTATCCGGAAGGACTTGCTTTCTATAATTGGACAGTAGCAAATCAGCCGGTCAAACAGGCATTTAAGGATGCTTATGAAAATGCGCACATTGCATGGGAAAATTCCATTAAAGAGCAGAACTTTACATATGTCGGTCAGAATATTGATGGAAAAATCGGTGTATATGGATATGCTTCTGTAGATATTTTTATTTCAAACGAAAAAGCTTTCTGGGAAAGTGAAGAGCCTCAGTTAGCAACGTACACATCTAAATGGGACGCACTTTATGATGAGGCCGTTTATGAGCACGGAGAGGAAGGACCTACCTGGCCTGTGGAATATCCTTATGGCGAGGGTGGCGATTATGAAAGCGAGGCTGCCGCTTTAGCTGCTTATGAGAGCGATTACTTAGCCTGGGTGGAAAAAGCACCCGTTAGAAGTACATATGATAATAGCGCCTTAACCGAATACGACATCGACCACTTAGCGTGGGAAAACGCTGAACCCAAGGCTGAAAATTACTTCATTGCAGGATATGGCTTCGAAGAAACAATGCTTGCAGCAAAAGAAGAATGGTTTACAAATAATCCGGAACCTGTAGATAATTCAAATGAGCTTTATGAAGCTGCCGGCGATGCTTTTAAAACAGAAAGTCTCAACAGAATAAAAGCTCTTGGTGATTATGTCTTTGAGCTTATCTCAATGTATTCAAGTAAAAAGAAATAAGTTGTATTATTGACAATGCAAACTCCCGCCGGATTGACGGGAGTTTTTTCGTTATAAAACAGTTTTTTATACAGATGAACATCCGGGAAAATATGATTAATGTCAATATAATGGCGAAGCTGTATATTCAAAATAGTGCTGGCACATGCATCTGCAATAGTATATATTATAAGTACTTGGAATTATGATGTGTATGAAGGGAGCTTTTTTAAAAAAGTGGGAAATACGAAATTGAACGGACACATCCTTCGCAGGGTTCTGCTTTCTGTGTTCTGCGGATTTATAGGAATAGTTGTAGCTTTTGTTATGTTTCGAGTATATAACCCGAATCAAAACAATCTGGGTGCATTAAGCAGTGTATGTATGGATTTAATCTGTATGATTATACTGTTCATTTTGATTGGCAGTTTTGCCTTTGGCAATTACGGTACAAACAGAACAACGTGGCTGTTTGCCATATTGCTGGCTGCTACCATTTGGGCGCTTTTTACAGATTTCCTGAATTGGGCTTTTGACGGCTCACTTGAGTTTGGTCAGCTTACCTTCTGGTTTACGGTGGGGTCGTTGTGTATGGGATCAATTCTTGGCTGTATTTTCTGTGCATATCTGTACAGCTATATGGAAGAAACTCATGGCCTTTCACAGATGTTTTTAAGTGCCCGTATTTGCGTAATCGTAAACCTGATATCTTTTGTCGTAACGTTTATCCTCGCCCTTACGGGAACTGCCTTTAAATTTGTGGACGGACATTATGAAACCGGTATTCTGTATGACGGTGTTACAATTTTACCTGTTTTATCGCTTATATATCTTACCGGCTATGTTATCCGTTATGTAAAAAAGGTTGGGCTTCATGATGTTTTTG
Source organism: Lachnospiraceae bacterium (assembly GCA_045627085.1). Taxonomy (GTDB): domain Bacteria; phylum Bacillota; class Clostridia; order Lachnospirales; family Lachnospiraceae; genus RGIG10340. The sequence goes on from JAZQNB010000027.1 coordinate 9,030, forward strand.
CTGTAGCAGGATATATAGCATTTATGATTGCCGGAGCTTTGATTGAGGCAGAAAACAGTATCGGAACAACATATGTAGCGGTTACAATTGCGGATATCTTTATTTTTGTAATGCTTCAAAACGAAATTATTGCTCTTGAAAAGCGAAATGTTCAGAAGTGGATGAAGAAATCCAACACAGACGAACTGACAGGCTTTTATAACCGCAATGCTTATGAAGCAGATATTGAAAACCTTGAAAAGACGGTACTTGGCAAGAATTTCGCTTATGTTTCCGTGGATGTTAACTCATTAAAGACCGTTAATGATTCCCAGGGGCACTATGCCGGTGATGAGCTCCTTATAGGCGCTGCAGAGTGCTTAAAGAAGTGCTTTGGCCCGTATGGTAAGCTGTATCGTATCGGTGGCGATGAGTTCATTGCAATGATAGATATTGACAAGGAGCATCTTGCAACTGTCAGTGAGGAAATAAAGAATATTACTGCAAACTGGGATGGAAAATTTGTAAAGGGTATTGCTCTTTCCTGTGGCTATGTAACGAAAGCAGAGGCCGGCAATATGTCAGTTCGCCAGATGGCTATTCTTGCAGACCACAGAATGTATGAGGACAAGGAAGAATATTACCGTCGCACCGGTATTGAACGCAGAAGAAAATAGCAATGCACTAAATAAATATGTTCAGATTAATACCTCTACTTTGCGTAGGTACAATTCCCAGGCAATGTAGAGGTATTTTTATTTCGGAGGTGAAAGCTATTTTCTTCTGTTCTTTCCGGTTCGCTCGTAGTATGCTTTCTTGGCTTCATACATACGTTGGTCAGCGAGTCTTGCGAGTTTATCTATTGTTTCACGCGGAGTTTGACCTTCGGTGCCATCAGCATCGTAGGTCGAGGCTGAACCAATTGAAATGGAAAGGGTATATTCATGTTCCTCATTCCATTTTTCAATGTTAGAATCAAGCTTTTCAAGCATTTTCGCAAAGGAATCGGCACTTGCGCGAACGATTGCCATAAATTCGTCTCCACCGGGACGGAAAACGAAATTTTTACGGGTAAAGGCTGAAAGAATACAGTTACCTGCACCTTTTATAAAGGTATCACCTGCGTCGTGACCGTAGTTATCGTTTACGCCCTTAAGACCGTTTAAGTCCATCATAACGATAAAGAGATTTGAAGGTACTTCTTCAGCGGAAGAGAGTTCTTCAATCTTTTTCTCGTATGCGTATCTGTTTCCAAGTCCGGTCAGTACGTCTACGCTTGCGGCCTTTTCATACTTTTCGGTAAGCTCCATGTTAAGGAATTCGTTTGTAAGCTCATGGACGCGTGATTCGAAAAGTTCGTCAGACTGTTTTTCAAGCAAAAAGTAATACTCGCGGAATATGTTTGGATATTCAGCCGGTGTCATTTTAAAGCGCTTAATCATATATCTGTATAAAATGAGTTTATCGGGTATGTATAAAGCGTTTCCGATAAGTCTTAAGCAAAGATCTATAAGCTCTGATGACAGCGTATAATCGTAAACGTAATCTATAATCGATATAAAGAAATTAGAATAGGTTTCCTCAAAAAAGTTTCCGGGATATATGAATTTGCTAATTTGGTTAAATCGCCTTAAATAATCTGAGGAAGGAACTGTACCTTTATTAAGTTCAGCTTCTTCATGAAGCTTATATATTTCGATAAATGCATACTTTTCGTTTGGATACCGGTCATTTAAGGCTCTGACCAGATTATAGTAGTAGTCACTCTTTTCACGGTTACTGAGAACCGAATATGAATACATCAGGTTGCAATAAGCCGCAAAAAGAACATCCGGAAGAAGAGTGTCGTCCGAAAGATAACTTTCAAGTCGTTCTATGTAACGAGGAAGATGGTCGTACATCTTCGTATCAATCAGTAAAGCAAGAATTCCTGAGAGGGAAACAACCATTGCGTTTCCGGGAAGTGATTCGGACATCTGGAGAACGCGGTTCATGTTTCTAAGGGCTTCTGCGTACGCATTGATGCTAATGAAGTAATGGAATTCACGGGTATAGAGTACTGCCAGATCGTAAGGCTCGGTACCGGGCTTCGATTCAAGGTTGGCAATATATTTACGTGTAAGCGTGTGAAGAGTATGAATTGCCTTTACATCGCCATGGTAAGACAAATTGCTGCAAAGACGAAGAAAACTTCTTACGAGAGTACCTTCGTTATCTGCATCTTCCGTGTATATACGTACAGCGGACGCAATTTCTTCCTGGCTTAAGGTTGTATTCATATAGTCAAGATTAATTAATTCATCAGTCGTCATTATACTTCCCCCATGATGCGATAACTCATTATAACATGAACGTATTCATAAATAATTAAGTATCTCATAAGTAGTAAATACAATCATAATATGGTATTATTTCATAGTATTCTTATATGGAGTGTATGGTTATGATTTTATCGGTGGTTATCCCCTGCTATAATGAAAAACATATCAAACGTCAGGTCGATATTGTTAAGCAGTATCTTGATGAAAATATAGATGGGGCAGATTACGAAATAATAGTTGTAAACGACGGTTCAAAATTCTTTGATTATGAGCCTGATAATGATAAGACAAGGGTTGTTTCTTACGACGTAAACCATGGAAAGGGTTATGCGGTAAAAAAAGGCTTTGAAGCAGCAGAAGGTGAAAGCGTAATTTTTATGGATTGCGATCTTGCTACTTCACTTAAGGCTGTAAACGATTCGCTGGCAATTAAGAAAGACTATGACATTGTAATCGGAAACCGTTATCATAAGGACAGCAATGTAAAGCGCTCATTTATTCGTCTGATGCTCAGCAAATGTATGAATATCCTTGAACGTATCGTGCTTGGAATCAATGTAGCAGATACCCAGTGCGGATTTAAGGTTTTCTCCAAGGCTGTTGCGAAGGATTTTGCTGCAAGACAGAAAATTGACGGTTTTGCGTTTGACCTTGAGTATTTGTACCTTGCCAGGCGTTTAGGATATTCAGTGAAGGATATCGGCGTTGAATGGCATGAAAACGGCGAGGAAAGCAAGGTAAACCTTAAGAAGAGCTGGCGTGCCGTTACTGACGTTTTTGCAATCAGACGTTTTTACAAATAGGTTCATCATTGGCTGACAGGTGCGTAAGCAGAATCGGCAGACATAACCACAAATAGAAGACATAGCGTGGAACATATGTCGGACCGAGCAGAAGTGTACACCATACCATGATGGGGAATATATAAACCGTAAGGCTGTTTTTTCCCCGGGTGGTCCAAAGATAGGCAATTATAAATATCCATATCCAGAACATGAATCCCGGAGAGAACAATTCGTTTACTACCGGGATTTTTTCTTTCCAGGTTTCAAGCGAAAGCTTTCTATACAGAGAATCGATGGCCGGGATCAGGGACTGACGGGTTCCGGGATATTCGGTTTCGTATGCGTAATAATTTATATCGGTTATGGTATAAGTCCAGGCTATGTGGCCTACATACGCATCCATTTTTGCATACGGGTACCAGAAACCGTAATTCGTAAGCAGCCATCCGTCGATGAAGTTTGTAGGATCTTTCTTGAATATGTTTAACCAAAGGGTGAAAAAGGACCCCTTATTATTTGCATAGTAATCGTTCTGAAATCCGACCTTTACATAGTCAGAGACCTTGTCACGGTAATTGTTTAAATACTCTTCAGGAATGTATTTATATAGCAAATCCCTTTCGGTCGATGTGTATACGTCCGGGTTCATATTGTAGGAGCGGGAAAGCTGCTGAATCGGAACGGTCAGTATTTCCTGATGCTCATTATCAGAGGCATTAAGGCTTTTTATAAGGCCAATATTGATTACCAGAGAAAGGACAAAAGGAATGATTGTAAGCATCAGTATGCCTTTAAACTTTTCGGGAGAAAGGATTAACCATATAATGCCCGATGCTATGAGGGCATAAGAAGCATTGTTCCTAAGAAGGCATGAAAGGGTAAATGAAACAATTACAATTACCATGTCGGAACGTTTACCGGACTTCATGAATTCGTAGAGCTTGAGCATACCCAAAAGCATTGCAAACGAAAAAAGACTGTCTTTAACGGAACAGAGGACAATCATCGGGAAAACAGGAAATAATGCCAAAAAGCCGGTTAATATCCTGGATACAACCGAAGAAAGCCCAAGGTGACGAAGTCTGTACAATACGTATGTCAGCAATACTGAAAATACGGTCATCTGGGCAAGCGTAAACAGGAAAATCGCTATGTTGTATGAACCGAATATCTTGTAAGCAAGCTGAATGGAACCGGCAAGATAGAGCACGTGAAACAGAGGATGATGCGTAGAAAATTGACGTGTTAATACCTGATTCAGTTCATCTGTTGCGTCGAAGCAGAAAAATCCGGGGAAAACGCCCAAAAGGACGATAAACCAGCAAACAAAGAGAACCAGGCAGACAATGATGCATTCCCTGCGGGACATCTGAGATTGGTGCGGCTTTGATATTTTTGCAATCTTTGAACTGATATATTCAAGAAAAAATCCACCCATCGGGGCAATTACTAGCGGCAGAAGATACATAAGGGAAAAAGGAAAAACAGAATGAGTGCGGTCGATTCTGTTTCCTAAAATTAAACTGTATGCAAATATTAGCACAACAATCGACCAGACTGTTACGCGCTGCGATTTCTTCAACATTACCGTATATCCCTTTTGTTTTTTATTTAGTATACCATATATTTTTGACAGAATAATTGGAAAAAATCATTAGCAGTGATAATATTATGATAAATCCTTTTTTGAGAGGTTTTTTATGGAGTCTACATTAAAGAGAACCTGGTCGGAAATCGACCTGGATGCACTTGTTCATAATTATAAAACCTTACGTGCCAGAATTGGCGAAGGCGTAAAATTCCTTGGAGTAGTAAAGGCAGATGCTTACGGACACGGATCTGTTATGGTAGCCAAAACACTTGAGGCTGAGGGCGCAGATTATCTTGCAGTAAGCAGTATCGATGAGGCTATGGAATTAAGGCTTAACGATATAAAGATGCCTATTCTGATTCTGGGTCACACTCCCAGGGAGCAGGTTGGGAACCTGATAAAATATGATATTACCCAGGCAGTAAGCTGTAAGGCGAAGGCGGTTGAGTATTCCGAGGAAGCTTCGCTTATCGGAGAAACACTTAAGATTCATATAAAGGTTGATACCGGAATGTCACGTCTTGGATATTTGTGTGACGGTGATTTCTTTGATACAGGCGTAAATGGAATATGCGATGCAATCAATCTTCCGGGACTTGATGCAGAGGGTATTTTTACTCATTTTGCCGTTTCGGACGAAGAGGGCGATGAAGCCTGTGAATATACAAGACATCAGTTCAAACTGTTTACGGATGTTATATCAAAGGTCGAGGAAAAATCCGGTCGAAAGTTTAGAATCAGGCATTGCGCAAATACCGGAGCTGTAGCAAAATACCCGGAAACCTTTCTTGATATGGTTCGCCCCGGACTGCTGCTTTATGGATACGGAGAATATGCAAAAGAACTTGGCTTGACACCTGTCATGACATTAAAAACTGTTATAAGTACCGTAAAAATCTACCCTGCCGGTACTGCGATAAGTTATGGTGGAATTTATAAAACAACTGCTCAGACCAGAATTGGTGTAGTACCTTACGGATACGCAGACGGGTTCTTCAGAAGTCTTTCAAATAAGTGTGAGCTTATGACGGCTGAGGGTCCTGCCCCGCAGCGCGGTAAGATCTGCATGGACATGAGCATGATAGATATTACCGGTATGGACTCTGTTGATGTAGGTTCAGAAATTGAAATCTTTGGAAAGAATAATTCCATAGATAAACTTGCAAAGATTGCTTCGACAATCCCATATGAGCTTACCTGCGCGGTAAGCAAACGTGTTCCCAGAACATATATAAGAAACGGTGAAGTTATTCACCGTGAATTAATGCTTCGTATGTAATTACTTATGAGAATTTATATATTTTTCCAGTATTTCTGCAGCATCACCGATTAATTCTTTGCAGGGGCGTTTAGCGTAATAGTCAGATGTCCTTGCAGAGGCCTGTGGTGTGTCGTGCTTTACGTCAAGATTCAATAATTCGCGGCAGATTAATGAGCCGTTCTTTTCTTCAAATTCTTTGGCAACTTCCTGAAAGCGTGCATATTGTTCAAATTTTACTTCACCGGTTTCGGGACCGCTGTAGCCGTACAGGAGGCTCATTACCATACACATTCCGCTTACACTTCCGCATACTTCACGAAGCCTGCTGAATCCACCGCCAAAGGAACAACTGATTTTTCCAAGCGTTTCCTCATCGATGTCCAATATATCTTTAAAGGCAAGTGCTACTGACTGGCAGCAGTTATAACCTTTCATAAAATTGTCCATTGCCTGTTCTCTACGTGTCATTTCTTTTACTCCTCAATCTTTTGTCAGTATATCATCAAATATGGATTAGCGACAATAAAAAACGTGCATTGTTAATTATCTTGATATATATTGTTATTTGTAGGGTTAATTTTCTCTGAGGAGGTTATTTTATGCTTTTATGGGTTTTTTATGGTGTAACAGGATTACTTGTTTTGGTTGAGATTCTTGTGTGCGTTCTGCTTGGCAAGAAGCGTGGCGGACGTATAAATGCCGCCCGACTGATTACATGGATTGCCGGAACTTTGGTAGCTGCTTTGGTATCGTATTTCGGTATTAAGTTCGCGGTTAAGTTTTTCTCGGGAAAAATACCGGACCTTCCGGCTAATCTTATAAGTGTTGCAGAAAGCGTAGCTATGGCAGTTGCATTGCCGATAGTAGCCTTTCTGTTGTATTGGGTATTTGATTTTATCTCGTTCCTTATCTTTCTTCCTATTAAGAGTTCAATCAGTAAAAAGAATGAAGAAAGTTGTGAGAATCTTACAGCCGGTGCAAAGGCCGGTGGTATCGTAATAGGCCTGGTTATTGCTATAGTCACTGCCGGCGTTATTTTGTTCCCTGCCATAAAGGTAGCAGGCCTTTATAAGGATTATGAGGCTCAGAAGGATAACATACAGATTGTTGTTGATATTGTAAACGGGAAAATGCCTAAATCCGATGAAATGATAAAGGCCGTTGACTCTATTACATCATATGTACTTGATACCAATATTATTTCGGATGAAGAAAAGACTGCCGTAGCAAATTACGGTATTGGAATTGTTAATGATGCGATTAAAGAAATGGATTCGCCAATCCTTAGCAATTTCCAGTTGGAGACATACGATACAATTGAGGAACACAAGCAGCAGATAAGCGCCGTTGTGGGAATTGCCCAGTCTGTAGAGGATACGGGACTTCTCGATGCAGCTCTCGGAAATGGCGAGGCTTCTTTGGATACGAAGACAATTCTTGATGCAGTAAAGAATGAAGATACCGCAAGGAATTTTATTCAGTCGGTTGAGAAGATGCCTAATGGCGGAGAATTGCTTACAGATTTTGTTAACAGTACTGTTTCAGAACTGTCAAGCGGTCAGGTCCCTTCAATTTTAAGCGCTGACGCACTTAAAAATCTTGCAGCTAACGAAGAGGCTCTGGTAAAGACTATGACAATGGCTGATACTTTTTCAAACATGACAATGGACAGCTATAATGCCATGAGCATTGAGGATCGTGAAAAACTGATTGCTAGAATTGAAGAAATTAAGCGCCTTGGAGTAGCTGATGCGGCAACACTTGATTACGTTATCAGCCAAATCAGGGTTTCAATTGAAAAGGATTCAAAAAATACAAAGTAGAAATGAGTAAACAAATGACAGACGAGAAGCTTGCAGTACGACTTAAGGATGATTGCGTACAGTGGATAAGAAAATTTTTTGACGAAAACGGAAAGGGCTGTAATGCAGTTTTAGGAATATCCGGAGGTAAAGACAGTTCGGTAGCAGCAGCTTTGTGCGTAGAAGCACTTGGAAAAGACCGTGTTATTGGTGTTCTTATGCCAAATGGGGAGCAGTTTGACATTGATATGTCGTACCTTTTGTGCAATCACCTTGGAATCAGGTATTATGTAATTAATATCCATGATGCGGTGGAAGGATTGAAGAAAGCAATGCCGTTTGAGGTATCAACCCAGACTGTTACCAATATTCCTCCACGTATCAGAATGACTACCGTTTATGCTGTTTCTCAAAGCAACAACGGGCGTGTGGTTAATACCTGCAATCTCTCGGAAGACTGGGTTGGATATTCAACAAGGTATGGTGATGCAGCCGGAGATTTTTCGCCTCTTTGCCATATGACGGTTGATGAAGTGAAGGCTGTAGGACGGGTTTTGGGACTTCCTGATGTTTTGGTAGATAAGCCTCCGATTGACGGATTGTGCGGAAAAACAGATGAGGACAATTTAGGCTTCACCTACGCAGTTCTTGACCGGTACATAAGAACCGGAGAAATCGATGACCCGGTTATTAAGGAGAAGATCGACAGGAAGCATGCAGCTAATCTTTTTAAACTTCAGCTCATGCCAAGTTTTAATCCTGAATATTTGTAGAAATTATAAAGACCTCACCTGCGCTTCGCGCACCCTCAGCCCGGTCGCATTCGCTCCCCGCATGGACATGGTCCACCGGACCATATGCGCCTGGAAGGGGAGGGAAATTAGTCCTTCTCCTGGGAGGGAAGGTGGCACGAAGTGACGGATGAGGTCTTTTATTCCATCGGAACGTCGTCATCGTAGACGTCTTCAATCTTTATTTTGCCTGCGCGTTCTTCTTCGGCAGCAAGTTCTTCATCTGTCATAAGCCCCGAATTGTACCATACAAACTTTAAGAAGTTTTGGGACAGTATATTGGTTGAAGCAGCTGATTCTGCTTCAACAGAGGCAATGAGAGAGTCAAGGTAGTTCTTTTTCGTTTCATCATCGATATCGGCTGCGAGGTCGGTCCATTCGGCCTTACCGGTTCCTGAATTATAAGTTACATATTCAGTTTTGAAACTGCCGTTATAGCTTGTAGCCTTATGTGTGCCGGTTGAAAAAATATCCGTTCCCATCATTACCCTTGATTCGAAGGGAATGTTGAACAGGTTAAGTATGGTAGGAAGAATATCAACGTTACAGCAGAAGGTATCGGTTTCGACAGGAGTTTCAAGACCTGCACAATAAATGATGCATGTGGATTCATAAAGTCCTAAATCCATGTCGTATTTATAACCTGCGAGCTGGTTTCTCGCGGTCTTGGTGTTAACGTAGTACGGATAATGGTCACCTACAATTACTATTACGGTATTTTCAAGTTTTCCTGCTTTATCAAGCTCGTTAAGGAGATATTCCATTGCCTTATCAAGTTCGTACTGACATGCAAGATATCCCTTTGCCATATCTCCAAGCTTGGTGTCTTCGCCAAGAAGCGCCTTTACGGCATCTATATTTTTTCTGTAGATACAGTTTTCTTCGTTATAAGGTCCATGTCCGCTGAAGGTCATATAGTAGGCATTGAACTGTTCATCGGCAATATATTTATCAACAGACTGTTCCATCATTTCAAGATCGGAAGCGGGCCAGGTGGTCGTAAACTTCATGCCTTTTCCCTTGAAGTAGCATTCATAACCTAAATTGGGCCAGGAAACATTTCTGCTGTAATAAGAACCGTTGTAATTGTGAAAAGCATAGGCGCTGGCGCCGACTGATGTGAACAGCTTGCCAAGTCCCTGAGGCATATATCTTGTTGCCGATTGAGGGAAGCTTCCTACTGCTTTACCGCAATCTGCACGTCTTGAGGTATCCGGCCACATGCTTGTAGCAAAAGCATACTCACCGTTCGTGGTTGTGTTTTTGAAACTGTTGTAAAAATTGTTTAGAACGATTCCGTTGTGCGCCATCTTGTACAGGGTAGGAGTTGCCTGCTCATTGCAAGCCCAGCCCGAGAAGGCTTCGGCACAGATATAAATAAGGTTATAACCTTCAAACAGGCCTGTGTAATCGTTTGTAAGCGTTCCTTCACGTGTTGCGAAGTAATCGCACATATTCTGAAGCTTCTTGTCGGAAGTTTTTTCACGTAATGCATTAAAATCAATGGCTTCATTAATCCAGGGCGTATACTTGGGAACTTCAATTACTTCAATATCTTTTTCTGGTTCACCAGGTGCTTCAGAGTCTTCTGTGAGTGATTTGATAACAGGGACGGAAGCGGGTGTCACTATCTGAATGGTCGGATCGTCTTCGGGACCGGGAATAATGTTCTGGTCGCCCTTTGTTTCAATTCCGAAATAGAAGGTTCCGGCTTCAACGAGAGTTGTTGTAAGTGCTCCGAATTTATCTGATGTTGTGTCTGTATCTGATAACGAATTCATGAATGTATAGTATGCGGAGGATCGTTCGGTTCCAAACAGTTTTAAGCTGAAAATGCCACCAATCCATAAAGCAGCAACAAGGACGAGTAAACTTGCGTGAAGCCACAGACGATATTTTTCCTGCTTAGGCTTATTTAAAATGGAAAGAACAACTGAAGCAATGAAGGGCACAAGCAAAAGGCCGATATACCCAAGAGACTGAATCAGCGTAGTTTTAAGAGCCCACCAGAAGTTCCCGATTGCATCGCCACCCATTCCAATCATTGAAACTGAGAACAGTGAGAAAAAGTTACGGTAATAAACACACTGTGCAATATAATAAAAGGAAGGGATAAACACTATGACAGGGGTCAGTACCCTGTTTATTTTCTTGCTTGTGAAGCCTGTGAATACGGTAAATAATAACGCTTCTGCAGGAATAAAGAACAGAAAAAACAGGTTACCGGGACGCACTCCACCCATGGAAATGCGCAGAATGAGCTCCCAATAAATAAATGAAATGATGAATGCAAGATAATATTTCAATATGTTTTTAAAATCGTTTTTCATATAATCCCTTTTTGATAATAATTTGACGAAAAAAGTATATCATTTACTTGCGATTTTTCAATAGTGGAGTTCTTTAAAATTTATGGTATAATCGCTAAAGAGGTTTATGAGGATGCTTAAGAAAATCATTAGTGATAGAAAAGTTGAAATAATATCCGCATGTGTACTTACACTGCTTGCAATTCTCTTTTTCTCATTTTTCGCGCCGAACCCTTTTTACGGTAACGACGAATTGCTGATGCGGTGCATTGCAAATGGTACTTACACAGGGAAGCCCGATGGCCATCTTGTTTACATGATGTATCCGTTGGGGGCTCTGCTTGCGTTTTTATATAAGATTTTCCCTGCAGTAAATTGGTTCGATCTTTTTATGCTTGGGGTTCATTATAGTGTTCTTTTTATCATCCTTTACCGCGTTCCGTCATTCTTTAAGCGTACATATGCCAAGCTTTCAGCGGCAATCGGTTCATTCTTTGTATTACTGATTGTGGACTACAATTATTTTGTGTTCCAGCAGTATACAAATCTTGCGGCTATTTTGGTTGGCGCAGCGCTGTTTTATCTTTTTACCGGTCTCTACCGCAAAAATCTTCGCAATATCATTGCTCCGTGCGTTTTGATGATTATAGCGCTTTGCGTACGTCGGGAAGTTTTTCTCATGGGACTTCCTTTTGCTGCATTAATTGTTTTCCTTTTTGTTTTCCGGGCTTTTCAGGAGCGCGATCAGGAAACTATTACCAAGCTGATTAAGTATTCCGTAGTATTCTGCCTTATTGTCGGGGTGTGCTTTATTACCGAGGTGATTGCATATTCATCCCCTGAATGGCGAGATTACAAGCGCTATAATAATGCAAGATCAACAATGGTTGATTATACGGGAATTCCGGCTTACGAGCAGGTTGCGGACATTTTGTTCAACAATGATATCAGCAAGGAAGAATATGTTGCGATTTCCAAATCATCCTTTGGATTGTCGGAAGATCTGACGACGGAAGCCATATGCGAACTCGAAGATCGGGCCAAGGCTATTTTTAAAGACAGGTATTCTGCATCCTTTGTTAAGGATGTTGTCAAATCAATGTTACGTGAGGTGCAGAAGTCGCTTGTCCAGCCAATTGGTTCAATCAGCCTTTTGTGCGTGTTGCTTCTGTGTATTTATTCTATAAAAAATAAGCACTATTTGAGCATTATGGCCTGCGTCGCTGCTCTTATATATGAGTGTATGTTTATTATGCTTTTCATATTTAAAGGACAGTTCCCTGAAAGGGTTGCGATGGCTTTGTTCTTTATGGTCTTGTCATTCGAAGCAGCACTGATGCTTGTAGAAATCAACTTCAGGTATTTGCAGGATAAGAACTCTTTTGCAAACAGTAAGGCTAAGCGTATTGCTGTACCTACGATAGTAATTGTGGTAATGACTCTGGCCGTTTGCTTTTTTGGATATCTAAGAACCAATGAAATCAGTAAAATTTCAGATGAGTGGGACGGAGCAATTGCTCAGAACAATATACTGAGCAGATATTTTTCCTATAATCCCGAATGCGTATACATGCTTTCAACACAGATGGCAGGCAGTCTTGCCGATAATCTTTTTACAAATGCTTACGAAGACAATGGTAATGCGGTATATTTGAATTTCTGGACTTTGGGCTCTCCGATTGAGAGACGCCGCCTTGAAAACCTCGGTATTGATTCCTGCTTTGAAACATTAGCAGAGTATGACAAAGCTTACTGGGTTCAAAAAGGCGGAGAGGATATGAACTGGTTATATTTTTACTATGCGTCAAAAGGATATAGCGTTTCGCTTATGCTTTTGGACTCATTTGAAACCGAGTCCGGTGGCAATATTGAGATCATTAGTGTTGATGTAATAAGGTAGTCAGATTTTTTGCATAAACCTATTGACAACAAATAGGGCTTTTTGTATACTAACAAAGTCGGTTATCCGAATGGGGTCTTAGCTCAGCTGGGAGAGC
>JAZQNB010000028.1:0-3642 GCA_045627085.1 Lachnospiraceae bacterium
TCCTAAGACCGCTTGGCCTCCGACTTAAGTCATTGTTCTTTTCCTCCATTGCCTATTTTCCAACATAGACTGGATGACAGAACGATCCTGTAATGTTAAATGTTTCTGTGTTGCCATTAGGTACCTTCTTACTACCGGGACACAGCAGGGAGATATATAACATATATGGTTGCCTAAGTAAATTCAGTAGATGATTTTGCCAAGGTAAAATCAGTACAGATGCGGAAATTAATTTGGCAAATTAGTAATAATCAAAAAGCAATAGCATTTTTCGGATGCTTTGTATAAATAAATATAAGGGAAAAGACTTGCCGAAGCTGTAACAATTTTCGTTCTGCTGCGTACTAAGAGATGAAATCAAAATTTGAAAGGAGCAACCCCCATGAAAACGAAAGAAGAACTGAACGCCCTGAAAGAGGAAGTTGAAACCGTGCGCAGGAAGCTGCATGAGCTGACAGATGAAGAGCTTGCGCAGGCCGCGGGTGGCGCATACCCGGGTCCGTGCTTTGTGTACGTCCACAAGAAAGCACACTGCCTCCCGGTTATCGCACAACGCTACGGCACTACTGTAAAGATTCTCTGCGAACTCAACGACATCAAGAATCCTGACCTCATCTACGTTGGTCACAAGCTTCTTATTCCTTACAAGGGATAATCTGAAAAACAAAAAAACCAAACTGAAAAAATATAACCGGCCTTTTGCAAAAGTGGTTCGTATAAAGCCATTAGCGTACAGAATGCTTCTTTTTTGCTTGCTTTTTATCCGTTTTTTGTTATAATTTTCTGCGACATCGTCAGAGCTTTAGAACGCCGTATGTCAAAGTAGTTTTTCAAAAAGGCTATTGATAACATACAGAATATCAGTATTAGTTTATATAAGAGTGCACCAGACTAAATCATTAGCTAATCGCTTCTCTCTTAGCATGGAGGTTGAATTATGGCAGAGAACGAACAGTTTGAACCAGTCAGACCTTTTTTTCAAAAACAGAAGAAATCGGTAAATATCTGCTTTGCGGTAAACGAACAATATGCTTTGCCATTAAGGAATGCAATATATTCGCTGGTTAAGTGTGTGAATACCGCAAGGTGTTACGATATTCTTGTCATGACAAAAGGTCTTTCGGACGAAGCCATGACAAAAATCAGAAGGGTTATTGAAAACCATGACAATGTCAGTATACGGTTTATTGATATGTCGATATATGAAAAGGAATATCTTGACGGAGTGATTCCTCTTCAGCATTATCTCTCAGTTGAGACAGACTACCGTCTGTTTCTTGCAACAGAGATGTTTTCTGAATATGAGAAGATGATTTATCTTGACTGTGATATTCTGGTACTTAAAGATGTAGCAGAGCTGTATGACTCTGATTTGGCAGGTATGGCTGTCGGAGCCGTTGTCGAGTATTCCTTCCGTTTTTGGGATTATTGCAAAAATCCGTTATTTATTGACAATGAGCCGTATTCGATACGCAGTTACTGCAAAAATATTGTCGGTGTCCCCTCTTTGGAGGATTATTTTAATGCTGGTGTTTTGCTGATTGATACGGAACAGCTCCGAAAGATTACATCTATTAGTGAGATGGTGGAAGTCCTGTCGCAGAAGCATTTTTTCATGAATGACCAGGATGTAATTAATCATCTGGTCAGTGGCAATTTTAAGCATCTTGATGTCGGGTGGAATTATTTGATTTGTTATGAGTATATCAAAAATTATCCCAACAGTGAGTTACAGACGATATTCTCGGATGTGTACTGTGATACTCCGGGAATAGTACACTATGTCGGTGCAGCAAAACCGTGGAAGGATTCAAAGGTTACAATGAAGGCCCTGTATGATAAGGTTGTCAGTGAGATTGACGGTTGAAAATGACACCGTAACAGAGAATATGAAAAGGAGAAAAATAACACATGGCAAAAGGAATTAAGTTAACAAAAGCACAACGAAAGGCGTTGAAGCACAGGCTTGCCGTAACAGGTGCGTGCGCAATTACTGTTATTTCTATGGGTACAAACTGCATTAATGTATATGCAGCGCAGAATACAACGTCGAATATAGGTATGGAACAACAAACCTTGACACCGTTACTGAGCAGTGCCGCACCCCAAGAGGGTACTTATAAGAAGATTGATATTTCAACACTTGATATTAAAGACGACGAAAGAATTTGCGAAATATCGACGGATGGAACATATCTGCTTACGGGCACCAACTATATTGAAAATGCCAATAATGAAGGTGGAAGCTATATTCCTACTTCTATAAAGGTCAAGGAAGGTGTTAAGGCAACGCTGTACCTTGACGGAGTTTCGATTATCAATAAGAACGGAACCGTTATACCTTCAAGCACTGCGCCCGGGTATAGACCTCCTGAAAAATATGATGCCACACTTCCTATTGGCATCGAAAGTGGTGCAGAGGTAACCATTGAACTGTTGGACGATTCGATTTTTTCGGTAAATGATAACGGAGTTGCTTTTGAAGTTGCAGAGAATGCTCTGGTTATACTTGAACCTTCATCACATTCGCTGAAAATAACAAAAGAGAGTGGTAATAAAGGTTATTATATGAATCTTTACGGTACATTTGTGATGAATGGCTCGCATCTTGTATTTGGAGATGAATACGATTATTGCCAATTCAAATTTAATGATAATACGGGAAAAATGATTATAAACGGTGGTTTCTTTGAATTATATTATCCTGAAATGCTCTATAAAGAGGATAGCCATTTTGAGATTAACGGAGGTATGTTCAATTCCAACTGCAGGTCTCAATATTATATTTCAAATTACAATAATAACAGCCTGCATAATATTGTTTCAATAAGCGGACTTGAACCAAATACCGAAGTCTCAATGTGTTATCAGTATTACAAAAATAAGGAAGAGATTCGGGAATATATTTCGAACGGCATCACAACGGATAAATCAGGGAACATATATATCGATATCGGGCAGCATAATCTTATACTTGATTCCAACAAAGGTAACTTTGAGATACTGCTTAAATGCGGGGATAATTATTATAAGGCAAGATATACCGAAGAAGCAAACGAAACAAAACACTGTATGGAAGCACAGAAGTTTTCTGATGCCACTTCATATAATATAAATATAAGCGGTGCATATACCGAAAGCTTTGAGAACGTAGCCTTTGGCACCAAGCTCGAAGATCTTGTCAACGACGGCAAAACTTATGTATTTATCGCTAAAACACTCTCACAAGCGTGCATTATTGTCGATGGTCTGGACACAGAGTTTACGGCGTATGAGATAAAAAAAGATGAGGCACAGGGAAAATATTTTGAAATTACTGACAAAGATTCCCTGAAGTCATTTGCTACAATAGTGAATTCCGGTCTGTCAAATATAAATGGCAAGCTGTCTGCGGATATCGAAGCGAGCAGCATATCGGATTTTATCATCGGTGACAGCCTCGCACATGCGTACAGAGGTACTTTTTATGGCAACGGTCATACGATTACTATGAATGTCAATGAGACCGGTAAATCAGAGGGCACTTCACTGTTCGGTTATCTGGGAAATGGTGCCGAAATCCGTAATATTATGACCAAAGGAAAGATTGAAAGCAGCGGACGTTTCTGCGGCGGCATTGCCAGTAAGATTAACGGCTTATGC
>JAZQNB010000029.1:0-31193 GCA_045627085.1 Lachnospiraceae bacterium
TCATACTTGGAGGCTACCACTCAGGCGCAACACCGTTCCAGAGAGTCTTTCGGATATGCTTGCAACTTTGTCCAATTTGGACATGCAACATTGTCCATTTTTGCTTTGCAACTTTTGGTATTTTTATTATGCAATAAACACACCCTCTAGCGTTATTATATTGTCACCTGCAATCAGCATTACGGAAAAGCGTATGTCGCATATCCGTGATGCTGATTTTTTTTATGTTTTTTAACTGTATTAAGTGTAGGATTCGATAATTTTCATTAATTTTCAGGCTATTTTTTTTCAAACAGTTAGAAAAGGAGTTTTATAAGCGAACAAAAATAGGACAAAAGTAGGACAAAAGTTGGACACCTTTCGATAAAACAAGATTAATTTACGCAAAATAACAATATTTTTACGTAAATAGTTTAAAAATTACAAAAAAATGATAAATAATATAAATGTGTCCTACTTTTGTCTACAAGTGTCTGATAATATGTGTTTATATTACTAATTAGACGTGCGATGTGTACCTTTTAGGACACAAATTTGCAAAACACGAGGAAATGTGTGTAAAAACACAACACCTTGTGTAAAACTTATTTCAAATTCACCTATATGTTGTGTGTAGGAAGGAGAGACGGTATGAAAACATTAAGAAAGGGATGGAAAGCTTTACTACTGGCGCTAGTATTGGTAATTGGCAGCTCCATGGACGCGGCTGCGATAACGACGGTTACCAGAACGGCTACCCAGTCGGGAACCCTGGTTTCGGGCGACCAAACAACAAACTTTACATTCACGGTAAAGAAACTGGACGACAGTTTCGGAATCTACAAGTTAGCTGACATGGACTGGAATGTAACTACTGAAACTTACAATAACCCTGCATGGGTTACAGAGTTACAGGACTGGATTGATACAACAGCTCCATACAGCACAGATCCCGATTATGCCACACCCCAGGCTTTAAACAATGTTACGGAGGAAGAACTTATCTTGTTCCTGAAAGCCATCCGTGCAGATGACACGCTTATGGCTGACCTGGATGCGTATCGTGTGGATGCGGCAAATATTTCATCTCCCAATACTGTTGGAGATGTAACAAGCTATACAATCTCAGATGTTAATTACGGATTGTATGCAATATTTGCTACCAATACAGGACTTGGAAAAGATTACCAGCCGGTTCTTATTCCAATCAATCCTCAGCAGGAAGGTCCTACAGGTAACTGGTATCTTCCCGAGAGCTTCTCCGCTACTCTCAAATATGAGAACATCTCATTAGTTAAAAAGATTAACGGCGATGACTACGATCTGGTTCAGAAGAATGAGGATGTTACCTTTACAATTAAGGCACTTGTTCCCGATTATCCTGAGATGACAGGAACAAATGCATATCTTTATAACTTAAACGATAATATGGCAATCGGATTCACTTACGTTGATGATTCAATGGTTATTGAATATTCAACAGACGGAAGCTCATGGAGCACTGTTCCGGCAGCCGATTATGTAGCTCTATATGAAGATGTAGCTTATGTATACGGTATCGTAGGCGGCGATGATTTCGCATATGGTATTCCTGACGGCGATACAGGGTATTGCAATTACTACTATCTGAAGAATAACGGTCAGATGACCAAAATAGCAAGATACTCGGATACAGATGCTTCCTGGACTATAGTAAGAAATACCGTTAATACCAATAACGGTACCAGTTATTCCGGAACAAATGAAAAGAGAGAAGCAACTGAGTCTTTGATCAACATTTCATTTGACTGGACTGCACTATCCGGTTTGGGAGCAAACTACATCAGACTTACCTATCATGCCATTGTTAATGACAACATGGAGATAGGTGCAGATACAAATACCAATACTGCTGATTTGTACTATGTTGAGGACTCGGCAAGACATGTTGACATAGCAACCGATACGGTTATTGCCTGGACATATGCCATGAACCTCATCAAAAAGGATGGACAGCAGACAGACGTATATGTAGAAGGTGCAGTGTTCAGTCTGTATCGAATGGCAGACACCTACTGTAATGGTTTAACGGGTGCAGAACCCACCGGTGAAAACTACACAAGCTATCATTGGTACTCCAATGCAGACGGTGCTTTTACAGCTCCTACTGACGCCACAGTAGGCAGTCTATCGACCCTTGACAAATATACACAGATTAGTGGTACTTATTATTACCTGCCGGTAGATGTTCCTGCCGACACATGTGATGATAATTCTGCAGCACACAAGCATATAGTCGTATATAAATTATTTGAAGATGACATCGTTTCAAACGATGAAGCAACAGGTATTATTGTAAAAGGTCTTGACCCTGCAACATACCTTGTAATCGAGAAAACGGCTCCTGCGCCTTATAACAGATTAAGCGAAGCGCTTCAGTTCAAGATTCAGCAGATAGCTGACAGTGTAGCTGAAGCAAATGGAGGAAGCTATGCCGGCTTCAATGATGAGACGGATACTTATCAGGGCAGCGGTATTTATACGATTGAAGTATTAAACTTCCAAGGATTACAGCTTCCTTCAACCGGTGGAATCGGTACCACTGTATTCACGGTAATAGGCTTAGTCCTAATGATGATGGCTTTGCTAATAGTCGTACTTGTCAGTCGAAAAGCAAAACCTGCTGATGAATGTTAAAAGGAGAGGATGGTGATTATTGTGAAGAAGACATGTAGAAGTTTTATAACAACACTGCTTGTTCTTATACTTTGTTTCGCTAACTCCATTGACGCATCGGCTGTTAATTCGGTTGAATTAAATGGGTTATCGGGCAAGCATCAGGTAACAGGCTCATCTGCTACAGGAAGTTTTAAGATAGTAGCTAATGATAATTCAGATGAAATAGAAGTATATAAAATAGCATCGATGGACTGGAACTCAGGGACCAACACTTACGACCCTGTTGTATGGGTATCGGAAGTAGCAGACTGGATTGCAGATTCCGTCAAGTACAAAAACAACTCCACATACTCGACTCCTTCTGCTTTGGCTGCTGCCAGCGCACAATTACAGACGGACTTTTTCAAAGACCTGATGGGTGATGCAGCGCTGGTAGCCAGCTTAAGCCAAGTACCGGATGCGAAAATCGCAAAAACGGCGGCTGTTGCTGAAGAAAGAGACGGAGACGGGGATGTTATACAGGAAGCTGCAGCGGCATATTATACAATATCCGATCAGAGCTTCGGTATATATGGAATCAATGCTACCAATGATGCACTTACAAAAGTGTATGCTCCTCTTACCGTAGCACTTGTTCCGGAGCAAAGCGGACCGGTAGGACACTGGTACTTAAGCGAATCAATTTCCGCTAACATGAAAGCATCCAGCGATGTATCGGTTGAGAAAAAGATTAACGGTAAGGACGTTGACACAGTTCAACGTGGTGAGACCGTAACATTCTCGGTCCTTATCGGATATCCTACCTACGCTAACCGTGGAAATTTCGATTCCACATATACCTTATCCTTCGACGATGAAATGTCCGGAGCCTTCGCTTTGAACACTGACTCTGTAACAATCAGCTACAGAACTTCATCCGATGGTGAATGGACAACACTTGATCCTTCTTATTATTCAGCAATTATTGCAGGCGCAGCACTTAACGCTTCGGGAAATCCCGATTCAAGTGTGGAGGGTGCAATATGCTGGGGCTGTACGAACTACCGTAACGGCGGATACCATGAGTCATATAAATTGTTCTCAATTTATGACGGATCAATTTACAAGTATTATTACTATACACCCGGCGCTTATCACTATTTGAGCCAGTCAACCACATGTACGAGTACAGATTTAAATAATGCAAGACTTCTGTATGCGGCTCAGACAGGTGATACAACCGGCCACTCTCATGCTGTCAGACCTGATATTATAAAGAACATATTTAATGTTACATTTAATTATGCTTCCATCAGAGAAGCAGGAATCAGCATTGAACAGGTTAAGGTTGACTACACTGCAGTAGTAACCAATCAGTGCGAGGTTGGTGTTGATACCAATACCAATAAGATTACAATGTACTACGAAAGAGATTCCGTTGGTACAGTCGGAACTATCGACGATATTGTGTACGCATATACTTATGGAATCAATTTAGTAAAAACCGATGGCGAAGATGCATCCGTTCACCCCGCCGGTGCTGTTTTCTCACTCTATAGAGAAGAAGATACATATTGCGGTTATGGTGCACTTGCCGATGATGATGGCTCAGGATATGCCTGGTTATCGAATATAGACGGTGATACAGACAAGACAGCTTCTAACAATTTAAAAGAGATATATGACGATACGGGAAATTCATATTTCTACTATGAATATACTCCTGCCACCGTTGATGAATGTGCAAATTACGCTACACCTCATAAACACATAGTTGTTTACGAGAAGTTCGGAAGCTCATTCGTATCAACAAGTACAGCGGCCGGTGTTGATGTTAAGGGTCTTGACCCCGGACATTACGCGGTGCAGGAGGACACGCCTCCTACGGGCTACAATTCACTTGCTGAAGATATTCTCTTTGAGATAGAAGAAATTGATGAAACTACCGCTAACACTCTTTATTCAGGAAGTTTGAAGGCTTTCATCGATGATGAAGGCATAACGGTTCTCTCAGGTATGTACCATATGGATGTACTTAACTTCAGAGGATTACAGCTTCCTTCAACCGGTGGAATTGGTACTACAATCTTCACCGCATTTGGTGTAATGCTTATGATTATGGCTTTGATTTTACTTCTTAGGAAGTCAGGAAAACAAAATAGCAGAGTAAGTGCAGCAATTGCACTGGCACTGGCAGTCACATTAGTTTTCGGATCAAGCTTTGAATCCGAGGCATATACGACAATCATCCTGGATGATATTCAGTCAGGAAGAGTTGTATCGGGAGATGCTACCAGCAGCTTTACGATGACGGTAAGAGATGTCAACGATACTATCAGCGTTTACAAGATTGCCGACATGAATGCAAACGGCTCGAATTACGATCCTCTCGAGTGGAACTACTCCATGGATGACTGGGTTCAGCATTCGGCAACATACAGCTCGTATTCCACTCCTGAATTGCTCGGAGCTGCATCGACAGCTGTTCAGACAGGTTTCCTTTCGGCAGCAACCGCTGATGCAGGCCTTATGAGCAACCTGGAAGGTGCTAACAAGGTTCCGGCAGCAGATATCTTACAGAGCGTAAATGCAGGTGTTGTTACCTATACAGTATCAAATCTTCACTTTGGTATGTACATGATAGTAGCTGAGAACACTGCACTTGGTAAATATTACCAGCCTGTAACGGTAGCGGTTATCCCTACACAGGAAGGTCCTTCCGGACACTGGTATTTGCAGGACAGCTATTATACAACACTTAAGTATGAGAGCTTGAAAATCGATAAGGAAATCAGAAATGATACAGTATACGGTGAGACTTGGTCCGATTCGACAGTAACCGCATATCTTGATCAGGTTTCCTTTAGAATTACCGCTGAGGTTCCGGATTATCCCGAAAAGGATCCTGAGGATACCTCAAAATATCCGTATAATATTTCCGATATTATGGCCGACGGCTTTGATTTCAGAATAGATGACGGAAACGGCAACATGGTTCAGTCGACGGCAACGTTCCAGTATACGATTGATGATGCGAATTGGGAGGCACTTCCCGCAGCCGCTTATTTTGCAATCAATGATTACTCGGCAGGAAGTACTTCAAATCCCGGCTTATCAAGATATACGAATGGCGCGGATGAAATGTTCGTTAAGTACTATGTTGACTCGAGCAGCGTTAATCACCTTATTTGGTTTGCATATAATGATTCAACCGGTCAGCTTACCAAATTAAAGGAGATGACAGGAACCAACGCTTTGGTTTCAAGATATGATACCATTACCGATGCAGATATAAATGCTGCTTACTCAGAAGTAAAAGGCTCGACGGTAACAGGTGCATGGACCAGAGCAGCATACAATACCTGTCCCGACATTTTCGCAGTAAGCTATGACTATGATGCACTTCATACACTTGGCGCTAAGCATGTTCGTATTATATATACAACAACAGCTGATGAAGATATGGAGGTTGGTGTTGATACCAATACCAATACCGCTATCCTTCACTATCAGAAGGATGCATCCGGTGAAATGACCTCCGCATCGGATACGGTTACAGCCTGGACATATGGCTTTGCAATCATCAAACGAGATGGTGAAAACAACAATACATTGCCCGGAGCACAATTCACCGTATACCATGGCGTAGCTGAGTATTATGCAGAAAACGGAACGGCAGCAAGCGAAGACAACTATGATGATTTCGCATTTTACAGAAGCCTGAGAGCAGAGGAAGAATCAGTTACTGTTCCTACAGGAACGATAAGCGATACTCCCGATACTCCGCTTAGCACACTTGATTTGTATGCTACTGCAAATACAGGGGATGTATTCTACGAACCGGTATTTATCAGTGCAGCAGAATCAGTAAACTGTACACATGCAAATGTAACAGGTGAGCATTATCACATCATCTGTCTGGAAGCTGATGAACATGCCGGAACGATTACATCTACAGCTTCCGTAACCGGTGTTGAAAGCTTAGGCTACAGACCCGGCAGATACCTCATCAAGGAAATTCTTGCACCTGACGGATACAACCTGATGAACGAAGCTACAAGCTTTGATATCAACAAGTTGGACGCACTGGTTGCAACAGAGGATTATGACGGAAGCTACAGAGCATTCGTTGATGATGACGGCGTCAACCATGATACAGGTATTTATTCCATCACAGTATACAACTTCCCCGGATTAGTACTTCCTTCAACCGGTGGAATTGGTATCAAGATCTTTACCGTAACAGGTACCGGTCTCATGATGATGGCGTTACTGTTAATAATTATTAAAAGCAGAAAAAAGGAAGAAGAAACAGTCAACTCATAAATTATATTTAATGAATTGACATTGTGACTAAAAACAGCAGAAGGCAGTGTCATAGCTGCCTTCTGTTTTTACTAAAAGGGTCCTGACTGACCTATTTAACCGGTAACTCGTAAACGTGAGGGGAAAAGGATGACTGATTTTTTCAAGAAAAATTACATAAATATCCTTCTCATATTGATCTTTATTGTCGGACTTGGGGTACTTCTGTACCCTAATATCAGTGACTATTTCAATCAGAAGAACTCTTCAAGAGCAGTTGCTGAGTACGATGACACGATTAATAAGATGAATGAGGCTGTCCGCTCCGAAGTTTACGACTCATCGGTAAGCTACAACATTAAGCTTACTCAAAATGCAGCCAGATTCGCTGATATGAGTGCGGAAGAATATGATGAATATATGGCCCAGTTGAATATCGACGGCGAAGGTATGATGGGCTATCTAAAGGTAGATAAGCTGGGAATCAATGTTCCTATATATCACTCCACAAAGGAAGAAATCCTTCAGAAATATATTGGACATGTAGAAGGTACAAGCCTTCCTGTCGGCGGAGTAGGAACACATTGTGCGCTGTCCGGGCACAGAGGACTTCCCAGCGCTGTTTTGTTTACAAATCTTGACAGAATGGAAATCGGAGATGAATTCTCCATTTTCGTATTAGGTCAGGAGCTTGTCTATGTGGTGGATCAGATTGAAACCGTTTTACCGGATGATGTTTCACCACTCGCCATCGATCCCGAAAAGGATTTATGTACCCTGATTACCTGTACACCTTATGGTGTTAACACCCACAGACTTATGGTTAGGGGTGTCAGAGTACACGAGGTTGATGAAAAGCTCAAAGAAGGCGTAATCATAGATGAATATGGAAATGAAGTCGTCGTGGAAAGCACTACTACGGAAACCTACGGCCTGACGAGAGAAGAGGTAGTAAACTATATCGCAATAGGTATGGTCGGACTCTTTGGAATAGTAATTCTGCTGATTATTATTCTCGGAAAGAATGAAGAGCTGCCTACAATTATATTAAGACCATGGGATGATTCTCTGGCTGATATGTTCGATGCAGCTGACTTTATCAGTGCATATGCGACCAGAGAGAACTGGGCAGTAGGCGGAATCGTAAGGGAATCCGACAAGATGAAGCGCTACCGCGGCTTTGAGAACAGACAGGATTTCTTTGAAGAAGACACCTGGGATGATGATATAGAAGCCAGGGATGATTTGAGAGATTGGGATGATGATATCCTGGATAAAGTTGATGACGATTGGAGTAACATCAATCCTAACAAGTATATGAAGGCCTACAGATTTAAGTAACCCGTAAACAGTTTTTGCTAAATGAGGAAAATTAAGTGAAAACCATCTTAGAACACAAAAAAGCCTTTGCGGCAATTACAATCTTAATATTCCTTATTCAGTTCATGGGGCGCACAGGTCTTAGCTATGTGTCTCTGGCAGGCGACGTATTGCCCGGATTAGAGAACAGCGTGTCGGACGGAGATGCTCAAAACACTGAAGATGCGCAGCCGGGTACAAATGAGCTAAGTGATAACGGTGACCCCGTTACAGACGGTGAAAACGGGGGAGAGCCATCAGAACCGGAAGAACCGGAAGAACCGGAAGAACCGGAAGAACCGGAAGAACCGACAGACCCTGAGGCTACGGAGGATTCTTTGGAAAATCCGGAAGAAGGGGATGAATTAGTGGTTCCCGAGGAAGGGGATGACATAACCAATCAGGAAGACTCACCGCAAGCGGGAGAGAATCCTGAAGCTTTGCCTGAGGAAACACAACCCGAAGCTATGGAAACAGAGCCGGTTATTGTACATAATTACGTGGCGACAACGGTTAGCGACGGCGATATCGTGTATGTGGAATCGCTGACGGAGGCTTTTGAGGGCACTGATAATAACGGAACAATTACTCTGATAGACGACATATATGTTCCCGAAGTAATTGTAAACGAAAGTGATAATGCATTTACGATTGATTTTAACGGACATTTTATAGAATATGCGCAGGATGCATATTTGGTTAATTTCGGACAGAGCTTTTATATGACTGATTTAAACAGTCTGGCAACCGGAGCCGAAGCAGGAGGAATGCGAGGTCAGTCAACGTTAGTTGTATCAACGAGTGGTCTGGTTATCAATGAAGGTAAATTTATATCTGAAAACGGTCAGATCACCCGTTGTGACATCGCAACAGTTGTAAATGGCGGAGAGTTTGTCTACGATTCCTGTTTTGACTATGTTGAACCTGTTTTGCCGGAAGGAAAGATGCTTGCCCCTAAAGCTGTCACCTCCCGACAAAGCATTTACGACGGCTACGGACTTATGGATATATTGTATATCTGCAGCATGGAAAACGACATATACTATGCGGAATCCATTTCGGCCGCTATTACCCTGGCAGAGGATTTGAGCAATGAAAATTCGAACAGTGTTGTTTCGGTATACGGGTATGGAGATAATACCTGCGCGGAGATAACGGAAACTCTGCATATTGTAAAGGGAAGCGTACTTATTAATTCTCTTAAGCTTATAAGGACAGATGATTTTAACGGTTGTATTTTGGATGTGTCGAATGCCGAACTGACTTTATATAATACCGAGGTTGATGGAAATACTTCTGTGATAGCCACAGCTCCTTTAATTAATCTGTATCATGGTACACTGAATCTGGCAGGAGTCGATTTAGGCAGCGTATATATACATGGCAATCGTGTAAACGGAAGCTATGCCGGAATCAATGCCAACGGTTCAATTGTATCGCTTTTGGGTGATATTGCAGTATGTGATAACAGAAAAACAAATGGTGACAGCATTAATCTGAAACTATATAACGGCGGATATGTGTTATTAAACGGAAGACTTTCCAACACATCTGTTATAGGAATCAGTCCGGACAATACGATAATAAGAGGCTATAGTGATATCGGACGTGTACAGGGAACGTTTGCACAGGAACTGGCAGCACTTAATCACCCGGATGTGTTGCTGAGTGCATTTATTAACGATGAAGAATTTGATGAAACCGACAAAGAATATTACATAACATATATTGCCGAAACCAATACTCTTATGTGGGATGCGCTAGTGCAGCTTTTGCCTGAATCGGGAGTGGTCAGATACGGGCTGTTGGTAGTAATTTTCGGCGGTTTCCTGTTTGTACTTAAATTTACGCCTATTGTAAAGAAGAGCAGGGAAAAGGTCGGAATTCTCACATTTACCTCTACAGTGGTTATCCTGACAGGTGTATTGTGGGGGATAATAGATTTGGTAAGGGAGATGGGAATAGCCAACCAGAACATAGAGATAATTCACAGGCTTCGCGCCGAGGATTATGCGACAGAAAAAGAGTATGAATGCTCCATAGATGAATATGCATCAGCAAACAATAAGGAAGATATTACGGGCAATATGGCGGCCATACAGAAGGAGAACGAGGGAGTTGATGAGAAGCTGCCTGCGGATGGAAGGGAATACATAGGAATTATTACCATACCTGAAGTAGGCATCGAGCTCCCGATTTTGTCCGAGTATACCGATGCGGATATGAAGACCACCCCTTGCGTTTACCATGGAAGCCCGGAGGAAGATAATCTGATAATAGTAGGTCATAATTACAGCACACAGTTCGGAAAACTGAACGGCCTGTCGGATGAGACATTGGAAAATATAGAGATAATCATCTGGACACCCGATGACAAAGAAACAGTATATCGGGTGGTTATGAAGGAAATGCTTAACCCGGAGGATGTAGATAAAATGCTCGAGACGGATTTTGATTTGACCGTATTTACCTGCAATCTAACCTTTGATAAGCGACTCACATTAAGATGTGAGAGAATGGAATAAAAACTTTTAAAAAATACACCGAAACGTACCACAAAGTTATCGACCAAAGGATGACTTTGTGGTATTTTATTTTGTAGTGATAAAGAATAATTATATATGGAATATGTATGAAGAGAAGAATAATTTTAATTAATTTAATACTTATCATATGCGTTTCTTTCCTCACAGGCTGTGAAGTCTTTGGCAAAAAAATAGTATTTACGACAGGCTTTTCGGAAAATGAGCTTTTCGTTGTCAATTCCAAAAGCTGTATGAAGAATGAATATATGGTGTATCTGACAACTGCACAAAATGAGTATGAAAACGCATATGATGAACAGGTGTGGACAATAGAGAAAAACGGTGTCACCTTAAAGGAAAGCATAAAGGACACGGTGCTTGCTCAAATTGCCCAGACTAAGACAATGTGTCTTTTCGCCGGAGAGGAAGGCATTCTTTTGGACTCTCAGGAAGAAAATCTGGTAAAAAAAGCTGCTGAGGAGTACTTTGATTCACTTAACGAAACGGAAAAGGAGCTGATGGG
Source organism: Lachnospiraceae bacterium (assembly GCA_045627085.1). Lineage (GTDB taxonomy): Bacteria > Bacillota > Clostridia > Lachnospirales > Lachnospiraceae > RGIG10340. The sequence goes on from JAZQNB010000029.1 coordinate 11,329, forward strand.
CGTCGATATTGAAGTGATAGAGAATCTCTATCGGGAATGTGCCTTGGCCCAAAAGGTTTATAATGTCAAAATTGCCGACATTAATCCGGAAATAAGTGATGATGAGGCCAGAATTATTACAGTTATGAGAATTCTTCTCAAAAAGGGTGAGGACAGTTCACAAAACAGACAGAAGTACAAAAAGGCAAATGAGATAAGGAATGCTGCTCTTAACGGTGAAACGGAATTTTTAACCCTGGCCAATGAATATTCAGAGGCGGATGAAATCACAATTTCATTCGGAAAAGGAGAAATGGACAAAGAGGTTGAGAATATTACCTTCAGCCTTGGCAATAATGAAATCAGTGAAGTAATAGAAACCGGGCAGGGATATGAAATATACAAATGCGTATCCACCTTTGACAGGGAGGAGACGGATATCAATAAGGACCGGATTATGAAGCTCCGCAAAAACGAGGCCTTCGATGAGGTATACGAGAAGTTTACCGGGGGTTTGGTTAAGAGGCTTAACAGGAATCTTCTCGAGGAGATTAACCTGATAGAGAATGAAGAGGTAAAAACCTGCAATTTCTTTGATGTTTTTGACAAATATTTTGATTGAATAATGACAGATAATTAATATGATAAATGAAAACAGGAGAGAAGGAAAATGATTGAGGACTGCAGCATAAGACAATGTGAAAATGAAATCTTTAAAGAGGAAAAATTCATCGGAGAACGCGCTTTATATAAGAGCAGGAATGTAAAGGTATATGACAGTGTGTTCGTCGACGGCGAATCTCACATTAAGGAATGCGATGGTATTGAGATATATAACAGTATTTTTAAATGGATGTATCCCGTGTGGTACAGCAACAATATAACCGTAAAGGGCTGCAGCTTTTTGGAAAGCACCAGGGCAGGCTTTTGGTATTGCAACGGTCTATGTGTGGAGGATTCCCTTATTCAGTCTCCCAAGAATTTTAGAAGATGCGAAAATGTTTCCCTCCAAAATATAGATTTTCCCAATGCTGTTGAAACTCTGTGGTATTGCAAAAGCAGTGAGCTTAACAATGTAACCGTGAAGGGTGATTATTTTGGAATGAATTGTGAGGACCTTAGAATAAACGGATTGGACCTATCCGGGAAATACTCCTTTGACGGATTAAAAAACGCCGAGATAACCAATGCCCGAATGATAACCAAGGATTGCTTCTGGAACAGTGAAAATGTTGTGGTTAAGGACAGCGTCATACTTGGTGAATACTTGGGATGGAATTCCAAAAACCTTACCTTTATCAATTGTACAATAGAAAGTCTTCAGGGCATGTGCTACATAGACAATCTGAAAATGATCGACTGCAAGCTGATAAATACGACGTTAGCTTTTGAATATTCGTCGGTTGAGGCGGATATTGAGGGCGGAATAGATTCTGTTTTCAACCCCTATGAGGGAACCATTAAAGCCGACCATATCGGAGAACTTACACTTGATAAGAGCCTGGTTAATCCTTCGAAAACAAAGATAACACTGAGAAAATGATGACATAAGAGGATGATGAATGAGTAAAGTTAAGGATATGACGGTGGGTAAACCGTTTCCTGTTATTTTCACATATTTTATTCCTATTTTGCTGACGACCATGTGCCAGCAGCTTTACAACATAGTGGATTCGATGATTGTAGGCAAGAAGATAGGAGATATGGCCCTTGCGGCCGTGGGAGCCTCCGGCTCCATCAGCTTTTTTATATTCGGATTCATTATGGGACTGTCTGGAGGTATGACGGTTGTAATTGCACAGACCTTTGGCGCAGGGAATTATGCCAAGCTTAAGAAAGCGATTACCATGGGCTTTGTGTCCTGTGGGTTTGTGGCTGTGGTTGTGATGGCAGTAAGCCTGTGCTCGCTGCGAAACATTCTTATTTATCTGAAAACAGACCCGATAATACTCGATGATGCCGTATTGTATATGGGGCTGATTCTGGCAGGTATTCCGCTTATTTTGCTGTATAACTGCCTAAGTTCAATATTGAATGCGCTAGGTGACTCTAAGACCCCCATGGTGGGAGTGCTTATAGCGTCGGGTGTTAATATTTTCCTGGACTTATTGTTTATAGTCACTTTTAAAATGGGCGTTGAAGGAGCGGCCTACGGCACTTTGATAGCGCAGGTGGCTGCAGGAAGCTATTGCTTTGTCAAGGTTTACAGAATTGATATAGCAAGGGTGAAAAGCTCAGACTGGAAGCTTGATTTTTCGCTGATAAAGGAGCAGTTTAGGGTCGGCTTGCCTCTTGCATTTATGAATTCCATCACGGCAATCGGAAGCATTGTGCTCCAATATTATGTAAATGTGTTTGGAGTCAATTATCTGGCAGCGTATTCGGCATCGATGAGAATAATTGATTTGGCCATGAATCCGTGTGCGGCAGCAGGAATGACCATGTCCACTTATGCCGGACAGAATATGGGTGCAGGGAAAATAGACCGAATAAAAAAGGGACTCCTATCCAGTGGCGCAATTGCGATTTCCGTTGCGGTATTGTTGGGCGGCTTGATTTTTGCTTTCCCGAGATTTTTGGCAGGAATGTTTTTGACGGATGAACAGAATATTCGTCTAGCGGTTGACTTCCTTAAAATATGCGGCCTGATGATGTGGTCCATCAGCTTTTTGTTCCTTGTAAGAGATACGGTACAGGGAATGGGCTTTACCGTTATTCCCATGGCATCCGGTGTGCTCGAGCTGGCCATGAGAGTATTGGCTGTTGTACTGTTTGCAAAGTATATCGGATTTAAATCGGTTGCTTTGGCTGAGGTTATGGCGTGGACAGGAGCTTTTATAATGAACGGTCTGTATTTAATGATTAAGCTCAAGCGTTTATCGGCTAAAAAAGCGCCTTTATAGAGCTTAGCCTTTGACGAAAAAAAAGAATAGTGATAATATATTGACTTAGTATTGGAATGTGTTAAGCATCGGAAAGGTATGGTATTTAAATGAAGGTTTCAAAATTACTTGGCGAAACTATGAAGCAGGCACCTGCTGACTGCAATATTGAAAGCCAGAAAATCATGGTAAGAGGCGGATATATTAAGCATATGCATAACGGCATATATTCAATGTTCATGCCGACAAAGACCATAACTTCAAAAATAGAAAAAATAATTCGAGAGGAAATGAATGCCGTAGACGGACAGGAAGTAATGTTCCCGGTAGTTATGCCGGCTTCCCTGTGGAGAGAGTCAGGCAGATATGACTCAATCGGAAAAGAAATGGGAAGATTTAAGGACCGTTCCAATAACGATATGGTTTTGGGAATGACTCACGAGGAGGCTGCAGTTCATCTTGCCAGAAATACCGCAAAATCCTATCAGCAGTATCCGTTTATGATATATCAGATACAGACTAAATTCCGTGATGAGCCCAGATGCAGGGGTGGACTTATTCGTGTCAGAGAGTTCACCATGAAGGATGCATATTCCTTCCATACCTCACAGGAAGACCTGGAAGAATATTATATGAAAGTCCTTGAGGCATATAACAGGATATTTAAACGCTGTGGTGCCAGGAACTTTATCGTGGTTAAGAGTGATTCCGGAATGATGGGCGGAAAGGTTGCACACGAGTTTATGCTCATAACCGATATAGGTGAAGATGCACTTGTAATATGTCCCGAATGCGGATATCAGGCAAATATGGAATGCGCTACAGTTCGAGTTGAAAATGAAAACAGAGGCGTAAAGGAATTAACAAAGGTTAATACTCCGAATGTTAAGACCATAGAGGAACTTAAGAGCTTTTTGAAGGTTGATGAAAAGAACATGGTTAAGGCCGTTGTTTACCAGAAGAATGAAGATGATTCTTATGTTGTAGTATTTATAAGAGGAGACTTGGAGGTAAACGATACCAAACTCAGAAATGCGATTAAGGCAGAAATTCATGAGGGTGTAATTACACAGGAGAGCGGAATAACAGCCGGCTTTATCGGCCCGGTGGGCTTTGACGCAAAGGCAACCGTTGTATATGATTCATCAATTGTAGGAATGACAGATGCAGTATGCGGTGCTAACGAGTCCGACTATCACTATACGGGACTTGATATAGCAAGAGATCTGGGTGATATTACAACCGTGGATGTCGCAAAGATTAAAGAAGGCTTTTACTGTCCTGAGTGCGGAAAACCCTCCATCACCTTGAAGAACGGTATTGAAATAGGCAATATTTTCCAGCTTGGCAAGAAATATACAGAATCCATGGGCATGACCTTTGTGGATAAAGATGGAAAAGAGAACAATCCCATTATGGGCTGCTACGGAATCGGAGTAGGACGTTTGGCTGCTTCCATCTGTGAGGAAAGCCACGATGATTACGGTCCGATATGGCCTATGTCAATTGCTCCCTGGCAGGTAGAAATCTGTAACCTGAGAACCGATAACGAAGAGGTTAACAGGGTGGCAAATGACTTGTACGAAGGCCTTATGAAGGATAAAATCGAAGTCCTTTATGACGACCGAAACATTCGTCCCGGTGCAATGTTTGCAGATGCAGATTTGTTCGGTGTTCCCGTAAGAGTAATCGTCAGCCCCAAGAATATGGAAGAAGGCGTGGTTGAACTCGTATACCGTGATAAATCCGTTAATGAAAAGATTAAGATATCAGATGCAAAAGAAACAATTAAGGCACATGTTGCAAAGCTTTTAGCTCAATATGATATTTAATCCGTAAAATAAAAAAGTTTATAGAATTTTAATTAGCACTCTTGATAAAAGAGTGCTAATATTATTTTCAGATGAAAAAATATAAACAAAGGAAGTGTTTTTTATGTCTACAAAACAAGGTAACTTATCAATCAACAGCGAGAATATATTCCCTATCATCAAGAAGTGGCTGTATTCTGACCATGATATTTTCTACAGGGAATTGATTTCAAACGGTTGTGATGCCGTAACCAAGCTTAAAAAACTGGAAATGATGGGAGAGTATACTTTCCCGGAGGATTACAAGGGAAAAATCGAGGTGATTTGTAATTCTGAGGATAAGACTCTTACCTTTACGGATAATGGTCTGGGTATGACAGACGATGAGGTAGAGGAATACATTAACCAGATTGCTTTCTCAGGCGCTACGGATTTCATAGAAAAATATAAAGATAAGAGCAATTCAGACCAGATAATAGGTCACTTTGGACTGGGATTTTATTCTGCGTTTATGGTGGCAACAGAGGTACACATTGATACCCTTTCCTACAAAGAGGGTGCTAAACCCGTCCATTGGGAATGCGACGGCGGTACGGAATTTAAAATGACTGAGGGCGACCGTACACAGGTGGGTACAACCATTACTCTGTTTATCAATGAAGACTGCCTGGAGTTTTGCAATGAATATAAGGCAAAAGAGGTTGTAAAGAAGTACTGTTCATTTATGCCTGTAGAAATTTACCTTTCCAAAAAGGGAGAGGAGGATAAGGCGGAGCTCATTAATGAGACTACTCCCCTGTGGGCAAAGCATCCAAATGACTGCACTGACGAAGAGTACAAGGAGTTTTACCGCAAGGTATTTAACGATTACAAAGAGCCTTTGTTCTGGATTCATTTAAACATGGATTATCCCTTTAATTTAAAAGGTATTTTGTACTTCCCTAAAATTAATATGGAATATGAATCCATTGAGGGAACCATCAAGCTTTACAACAATCAGGTATTCATAGCGGATAATATCAAGGAAGTAATTCCCGAATTCCTGTTATTGTTAAAGGGAGTTATTGACTGCCCCGATTTACCGCTTAATGTATCCCGTTCTGCACTTCAAAATGATGGCTTTGTAAAGAAAATAGCCGAATATATTACCAAAAAGGTTGCTGACAAGCTTTCCGGCATGTGCAAGACAGACAAGGAAAATTATGAGAAATACTGGGATGACATCTCACCTTTTATCAAATTCGGCTGCTTAAAGGATGACAAATTCTGCGAGAAGATGAATGATTACATTCTTTTCAAGGATATTGACGATAAATACGTAACACTTCCGGAATGTCTTGAAACAAAACCGATTGACACAGAAGAAGAGAATGCAACGGACGAAAACGGCGAGAAGATTGAAGCCGAGACAGTTGAAGAAAACGGCAATGAGGATGGCGAAGAGAACAAAAAGGACAAAACCATATATTATGTAACCGATCCCGTTATGCAAAGCCAGTACATCAATATGTTCAGAAGCGCCAAGATGAATGCGATTGTTCTTACACACAACATTGATCAGCCTTTTGTTCAACAGCTCGAGATGAAGAATGAAGGCGTGAAATTCGTCAGAATTGATGCGGATGTCACTGAAGCATTTAAATCCAAGACCTCTAAAAAGGCTGAAGAAGAGCTGAAAGGATATGCCGAAACCATAAAAGAGATTATGAAGAAGGCTCTTAAAAAGGATAAGCTTGAGGTGAAGGTTGAGAAGCTTAAGAATAAAAAGGTCGCTTCCATGATTACTCTTTCCGAGGAGAGCAGAAGACTTGCGGATATGATGAAGATGTACGGAGGCGGAATGCCTATGGGTGATATGGGACATGAGGGCGAGACACTCATACTTAACGCAAATCATCCTTTGGTAGAATATGTGATAAACAATAAAGAGGGCGAAAATACACAAATGATTTGTGAACAGCTCTATGATTTGGCCAGAATTTCACAGGCTCCTCTTGAAGCAGAGGCCATGACAAGGTTCATACAAAGAAGCAACGAGATAATGCTTTTACTTACAAAATAATGTGCTATATAAAAATGGCGTTTGGACATTTCCAAACGCTATTTTTAGTAGAAACACATTGCCGTGACTACAATATTTTGTTATAATATTTTGTAGTAATCTTGAAAAGTGGGAGAGTAGGCATGAAAGGGGCAATTGATCAGATTTTTGAGAGAAAATTCGATTACGAAAACGGTTCCCTGGACTTTTCATGCTCAAAATTGGAAATGAGTGTTCACGTGGGAGAAACGCGTGAAGACTCATTTTTGATTTTTACTCAGGGAAATGTTTCACTTAAGGGATATATTACAACCTCAGACGTCAGAGTCGAATGTCTTACACCTGTTCTTGAAGGTACTGATATGACGGTGAAGCTTTTGATTCACGGTGAACAATTGGAAGAAGGAGAGGTTGTAAAGGGATATGTAAATGTTATCAGTACGCATGGAGAATACAGCCTTCCCTTTGTTATTTCCGTTGAATACAGAATCCTTAATTCCTCCATCGGACCTATCAAGAATCTGTTCCATTTTGCTAATTTGGCAAAGAGCAATTGGCAGGAAGCACTGGCACTGTTTTATTCAAAGGAATTTGAACGCGTTTTTATGGGCTCCGATGCCAATATGTTCCCTGTGTACAAGGGACTTTCCACCAATCTTTTAAATGAACAGAATATGGAGGAGTTTTTAATCCATATTAATAAAAAGACCAAGGTTGAATATATGATTTCCGAAAAAGAAATCGTTCTGGATTTCCCTTCCACCTCCTCTGAAATTCCGCCGACGGAGCTGCTTTTGGAGATTACCAAAAACGGATGGGGCTATACTGCCCTTAATGTGGAATGTGACGGCAATTTCGTTTATACGGAAAAGTCGCTGATAACAGATGATGATTTCCTGGGAAATATATGTAGACTGAGAGTCTTCGCTGACCCTTCGGCTTGTCGAAACGGCAAAAACTTCGGCCGTGTTGTTCTCTTCAATTCATACGATTATATGATTGTCGAGATTACCTGTAATGTCGGTGAATGTCTTACTGAAAGCGTTAATGCCATTTCCTCTCAACAGATGATGAGTGAGCTGACAACTCTGTATCAGAATTTCCGAATGAAGAAAATTAATGCCGCTTCCTGGAGAAGAGAGTCCTCCAAAATTATCGACAGAATGATTCAGATGAATGAAAATGATGCCTCAGCCAGACTGTTTCAGGCACAGCTTCTTATTTCCGAGGAAAGATACAACGAAGCGGAATGGATTCTCGAACACGCAAACTCCCTTCTTTCGAGATTTTATTATGACAACGAAGAGTTGAATGCGTATTATCTGTATCTTACATCACTGATTCATCGCGATGAGAGATATGTAAATGATATATATGACGAGGTAATGAAAATATATAAGAGAAATCCCTCAAATTGGCGTGTCGCCTGGATGGTATTGAATCTGTCCGACGAATATAACAGATCGGCCTCAGGCAGATGGGTATTTCTGGAAAAGCAATTCAATTACGGCTGTACCAGTCCGGTAATGTACACAGAGGCTTTGACCTTGCTTAACATGAATCCGACTCTGTTGCACAAGCTGGATAATTTTGAATTGCAGATACTTAATTACGGTTCAAAACAGCAATACCTGAATTCTGAGCTAAAAGAGCAGCTTTTATATCTGGCGGACAGAAAAAAGGAATTTTCATTGCTGCTTTTAGATATCCTGTATCATTTGTATGAGAAAAAACCGGATAACAGCCTATTAACTCAGATATGTACCCTGCTTATCAAAGGCAATAAATCAGGTGAAAGATATTTTGACTGGTATGAGAAGGCTGTCAATGAACAGCTGCGAATTACCAATTTGTTCGAGTATTATATGCTGAGCATCCCCATGGAGAACAGTGTTGAGATTCCCAAGATGGTTTTGATGTATTTTTCTTATCAAAACGAGTTGGATTACAGGCACAGTGCGTATTTGTACAGCTACATAGTGAAAAACAAAGAGGTATATCCTGATATATATGCTGCATATGAGAGTAAAATCAATCAATTTGTAACAGACCAGATAGAGAAAATGCATGTAAACTCCGCATTGGCCAATCTCTATCAGAGGGTTCTTACTCCGGAAATGATAGATGAACATAACTGCGAAATGCTTTCACGCGTTTTATTTGCTTCCAGAATCCGTGTTACGGATGACAGAATAGTAAAGGTTTATGTTTACCAGCCGGGCAATCTTACGCCTGCCTCCTATCTGTTTAAGGATTTATCAACCTGGGTGAGCATATACGGAAACGACAATACCCTGGTTTTCGAGGATGCTTTCGGCAACCTGTTTACGAAGAGTGTGGAATATACAATTGAAAAATTAATGATTCCGGGCAGGTTTTTACGAACCTTGGCAAAATACGACTGTAAGTGCGCTGACTTTGATTTGTTCCTTGTTACAAACGAACAGAATATGAATGAGGATGCAGACATAACCCGTATGCTTCGCGTGGTTGCATCGGACAATATTGAAAAGCATACCAAGAGGGATTTGTGTATACTTATAATGCAAACCCTCTATGACAATGATGAAATGAAACGTCTGGATGAATTCTTGGACATTGTGTCGACAGATGAACTTGGCACACAGGAGCGAAGTCAGGTGATTCGCTATATGGTGCTTCGGGGAAAATATGATGTCGCATACGAGTGTGTCAGAAAATATGGTCCATATTTTGTCGACCCTAAGGTAATAGTTCGACTTGTGGGCGAAATGATTCAGAACAATTCGCTTCAGGAAAGCCCGGACTTAACAGCCTCGGCACTTTATGCGTTTCAAAAGAACAAGTATAATTCGACAGTGCTTCAGTATTTGTGCCTGTATTTTGAGGGAAGCACGAAAGAAATGAGAGACGTTTATAAAGCTGCCGTATCGTTTGGTGTGGATGCATTCCGAATTGCCGAACGAATTATTGCCCAGATGATATCCACAGGAGCCTTTATAGGCGACAAAATGGAAATATTTAAGTATTACGTGAGTCAGGGCGGACGTCAGGAAATCGTAAATGCTTTTCTTATTCAATGCAGCTATGATTACTTTGTAAAAGACAAGCTCGTGGAGGAATACGTATTTCACGAAATTCTGCTGGCTTATCTGAGGAGCGAAGAGGTCGACAGAGTATGTAAACTGGCATATTTGAAATATATGGCAGAATGCCCGGAGGACATAAGAGAGGAAGATGTCCCGGTAATAAGGGAATTCCTGCAGGAAATGATGCGGGCAAACATTCATTTCTCATTTTATGAAGAATTGGAAAGCTGTCGCGACATTACAGAAAGCATTAACGACAAGACCATTATAGAATATCGCGCAAAAGGCGGAAAACGGGCCAGGATTCATTACATTGTTACGGATGAAAACGGTGAGGCAGACGAGTATCTTACCGAGTACATGACCGAGGTAGTGGATGGCGTATTCTTTATTGAATTCATACTGTTCTTTGGTGAAACAATTCAATACTATATTACAGAGGAAAGTGACAATTCCGAGGAATTAACACAAAGTGGAAGCCTTCAGAAAAATGAGATTGCTTCACGAAGCGAAAACAGTATGTATGACATGATAAATGATATTGTAATCAGCAAAAACCTTCAGGATTATGAGACCTGCGAGGACTTGCTGGATGATTTCTATTACAGGCAGTTTAGAAACAGAAAGTTGTTTACCATAGTATAATCAGGAGAATTTTAGGGTGGCAGGATTGATTGACAATACTAAATTAATAGTCGGTTTTGACCTTACGGACGAGTATGCTCAGGTAAGCTTTCTAAGCTCGGAGAATACCGTTGAGTCAGTTTCCTTTGTGACCGGAGCTGAGGAATTCAACATTCCAACCGTTTTGTGTAAACGTGCTGATGTCAATCAATGGTATTACGGACGGGAGGCCTTGGAATATTCCAGGGAGAATAATGTCCCACTTATTCAGAACCTTCTTTCCAAAGCGGTTTCGGGAGAAAAAACGATTATTGAGGAACGTGAATTTGATTCGGTTGCATTGCTTACTCTTTTTGTAAAGAGAACTCTTGGCATTATTTCGCTGGTGTCTTCACCGGAGAAAATTTCCGCGTTGATGATAACCTGCAGAGAGCTTAATCACGAAACCCTTAGTGTCCTAAAGGCAGTGGTTGCCGGATTAAAGTTAAAGAGTGACAATGTATGTTTTCAAAGCCATACGGAAAGCTTTTACAGCTACATGATTCATCAACCCGAAGAATTATGGCTAAACAGCGTGTTGCTTTTGGATTATGGATATGACACAATCGAGAGCTTTACGATGGAGTGCAACAAACATACCAGACCGATAGTTGTGTTTGTGGACAGAAGAGAGTATCCGTTCCCGTCGTACGAGCCTATGCCCAAAAGCGAAGAATTAAAAGCTGAAAAGTTAAGTCGCCTGGATGAGAGCTTTTGTGAACTTATCCCGCAGATAACCGGGATAAGCAATATTTCGGCAGTTTATTTATTGGGTGAAAACTTTACGGAGGAATGGATGAAAGACTCTCTTAAGCTCTTGTGCAGAGGAAGGAGAGTTTTTCAGGGAAACAATCTGTATTGCAAAGGTGCATGCTACGGTATGCTGGAAAAAATCAACAAGTCTGAGGCCGGGGAAACACATGTCTTTCTGGGTAACGACAAGCTCAAAGCCAATGTCGGAATGAATCTTTTAAAGAATGGAAAGAAATCGTATCTTGCGTTATTGGATGCCGGAGTAAACTGGTTTGAAGCTTCAAAAGAAGTGGATGTTTATATATCAGACGGCGAAACACTGGAGTTAACCATAAGCCCTCTGCTCGGACAGAAAGTGCACTATGAAGAAATAACTCTTGAAGGAGTGTCCCTGCAGTTGACAAGGCTTAGGATAAATGTGTCAATGTCCGGTGAGAAAACCATGAATATAGTAATAACAGATTTGGGACTTGGTTCATTTAGAGAATCAAGTGGCAACAAGTGGGAAAATACTTTTGAGTTGTATTAGAGGATGGAAGTAAATGGAGAAGACCAGAATATCTCTTTGCATGGGAGATTATGCAAAAACTCCATATTGTGTTAAGGATTTGACCATGGAGGTCAGCTGCCTTGAGGAATTGTGTTACCTGATTTATGAAAACGCATACCTTTTGGATATGACATTCATGGACCTTAATCTTGCCGACTGGCTGGAAAATGAATGCGGATTAAAGGAGCTTGCGGGCAACTTAAGAAGCTATATCCGGATGCATTCGTCGTTGAGTAATTTTGCCACGGCTATTTTGGAATATTCCGGAGTGTACGAGGATTCCAAAATCAAACATGTAGACAAAATATTAAAAGACGGCTCAGGCCTTTCAGGACTTGAAAAAAGGAAAAAGCAGGTTGATTTCATGCTCACCAAGGGTGAAACAAGTGCGGCCATCAAACAATACGACATGCTTCTAATCCGGTGGGAAGAGGAAAATCAGACCAGGAATGAAGGCAGTGACAGGCTTAGGGCCTCCATCCTTCACAACAGGGGTTCGGCGTACGCTTTTTTATATAAATATAAAGATGCGGCAGCTTCATTTTGGGCTGCTTATGAGGCAGAACCCGATCCTGTTCACTTTAAGGCATATTTATCTGCAACAAAGTTGTATATGAGCGACACTGAGTATCTGAATTTTATATCCGGTCTGGGCGAACGCTACGAACATTCTTTGTGGCTGGAAAGACATCTGATGGAATTATACGGCGAATATGAAAACGAGCCGGATAAACTGTTTTTAAATGAATTGAAGGAATTGAAAACAAGCGATAAGCAGGCATTTTACGCAAAGCTGGATAAAATCGCGGATGATTTAAAGAAGCTGTACAGAGAAAGCACTGTAGAATAAGTATTAACGGGGTAATCCAGATGGGTTTATTACAGAGATTATTTAATATAATAACGGCAAAAAAGGTATACGAAGATAACTGGGAGGAGCTTGCATATTCTCACGACGACGTTGACTTTGATGACGAAGTTCAAAGAACCAGGTATATTTCAGGCTGCCTGGAGCAGATGGCGGAAGCTACGAAAGAAATCGGGCTTCTACAGGGAGAATATAACCTGGTTACATCATATCTTACCGACATTGAAGAAATTGAAGGGCTTCCCGAGGACGACAGACTTGGCATTAACCATATCGCGGGAAAACTCAAAAAACTGGAGAGTGAACGTGAAAAATATAAGGACAGAAAGAACAAACTCGACGATACCACATTTCGTAAAATAGAAAAGATTGAAAGCGAAATGGAGGAGGGCATTGAGAAAATAAAAGAAGCCGAAAAGTATGAGGAGCTTGTAAAGGCTGATTTGAGAAAATTAGACGGCGAAAGAAACGCATATGAGTATCGCAAGGAAGAGCTTGCGAACATGAGAACCAATTTCCGTGGCATGACTATTATCATAATAGTAGCCTTGGTTGTGTGTGAACTGATTCTTTTATGCTTACACTTTTTCATGCATATGGAAATCTTTGCTGTTGCAATTGCCGGTGCTTTTATAGGTGCACTGTCAATCACGATTTTGTATATAAAGTATTCAGATGCCGACAGAGAAGCATTGCGTGTGGCCAATTCCATCAACAAGCTTATACTGCTTCAGAATAAAGTAAAGATCAGATATGTAAACAATACGAATTTATTGGATTATCTGTACATAAAATATGGTGTTGACGATTCAACATTATTAAAGAAACAGTGGGAAAGCTATAAGAGCGAAAAGGATGCACGTAAAGTGGTTTCCGAGGCAGAAGCGAGGGCAGATTATTATAAAAAAGAGTTGATTACCAAGCTGTCCAATTATCATGTGAAGGATCCGACCAGATGGGTACATCAGGCCGGAGCACTAGTGGACCCCAAGGAAATGGTTGAGATAAGACACGAATTGGTTAAACGCAGACAGTCTCTCAGAAAGCAGCTTGATTACAATCAGGACGTAGCCAAAATGGCTCAGAACGAAGTTAAACTTGTTGCGGAGCAGTATCCTAAGTACACTAAAGAGATTTTTGAAATGGTTTCCGATTACGAAGCTTCTAACTGATTCTTTTATTTTTTTGAGATTTTTATCAATTAAGGTTGATTTTTTTGATAATTTCTGTTTATCTTATTTTTATGTGGGTAGTATTGGAATATTTGGGCGAATGAAAGGATAGACCTCATGGGCGGATTTTTTGGAGTAGCATCAAAGGAAGATTGCAGGTTTGATTTATTTTTCGGGACAGATTATCATTCTCACCTCGGAACCAGACGAGCAGGACTAGTTGTAATCGGTGAGGATGGATTTCACAAATCCATTCACAATATTGAAAATTCACCGTTTCGAACCAAGTTTGATAAGGAATTGGATAATCTGGCAGGAAATTACGGAATCGGATGTATATCCGATTATGATCCACAGCCGATAGTGATTCGTTCACATCATGGCACCTACGCCATCACAACGGTAGGCAAAATCAATAATTCTGAAACTCTTATTTCTGAAGTACTTAAGAATTCCAGTCACTTTTTTGAAATGAGCAACGGTGAGATTAATCAAACCGAGCTGGTCGCAACACTAATCAATCAAAAAGACAATTTGATAGAGGGTATCAATTATGCTCTCAATATAATAGACGGTTCGTTGTCGCTGCTTTTGTTGAACGACAAGGGAATATATGCAGCCCGCGATAAACACGGAAGAACTCCTGTTATTTTAGGCAAGAAGGACGGCGCGAGATGTGCAACCTTTGAAAGCTTTTCTTATTTAAACCTGGGCTATCAGGATGACAGAGAATTACGACCGGGAGAAGTTGTAGTCTTTGACGAAAACAGCTGTAAGACATTATGTCTGCCCGATAACAAAATGAAGATATGTACATTCCTTTGGGTATATTACGGATATCCCTCCGCAGTATACGAAGGCGTTAATGTAGAACAGATGAGATACAACTGCGGTAAGCTTATGGCCCAACGCGATGATGTAAAGGCAGATGTCGTAGCCGGCGTACCGGATTCAGGTACTGCACATGCTGTAGGATATGCAAATGAAAGCGGAATTCCTTTTTCCCGTCCTTTTATAAAATATACGCCGGCATGGAGCCGTTCCTTTATGCCCACCATTCAGGAAAAGAGAAACCTGATTGCTCATATGAAGCTTATACCGGTGCATGAACTCATCAGGGACAAAAAGCTGTTACTCATTGATGACTCGATTGTCAGAGGCACACAGCTGCGCGAGACCACTGAATTCCTGTATGAAAGTGGTGCGAAGGAAGTTCATATAAGACCTGCCTGTCCGCCTCTTTTATTTGGCTGTAAGTATTTAAATTTCTCACGTTCTTCTTCCGAGATGGAGCTTATAGCCAGACGTGTTATAGAGGAACTGGAAAACGGTGATGTGACACCTGAAAAGCTTGAAAGATATGCTGACCCGGATTCAAAAGAATACAAAAAAATGGAAGATGCTATCTGCAAAAAGCTTAACTTTACTTCACTTAAATTTAACAGACTTGACGATATGCTCGAAGCTGTGGGAATACCTGCTGATAACCTTTGCACCTATTGTTGGAATGGTAAAGAATAATGTTAAATAATCTTGAATACTACAAGGTTTTTTATTACGTTGCAAAATATAAAAGTATGACGCTGGCGGCCAATGAACTGAATGTATCTCAGCCGGCAGTAAGCCAGTCTGTCAGACAGCTTGAAAGTCTGATGGGAGTTGATTTGGTTTATCGCGCATCAAGAGGCGTCAAATTAAGCACTGAAGGCGAAATCCTCTACGATGCCGTTGCAAAAGGCATCGAGCAGATTGAAATCGGTGTGGACAAGGTAGAAAAGCTGCAAAATTTGGAACTGGGCGAAATCAGGATTGGGGCAAGCGATATGACTTTGGAGTTTTATCTGTTGCCGTATCTGGAGAAATTTCATGAGAAATATCCCGAAATCAAAGTAATGGTTACAAATGCTCCTACACCTGAAACACTTAAGTATCTAAAGGAAGGTCGAATCGATTTCGGAATTGTGAGTTCACCCTTTGTAGTGGAAGAAGACGTAAAAACTACAAAGGTTCGCGAAATTGAGGACGTTTTTGTGGCGGGAAGAAAATTTATCCCATACAAAAACAAGACCCTTGACTTGCAGGAGCTTGAGAAAATGCCATTGGTATGCCTGGAGGGCAACACAAGTACCCGCAAATATATGGAAACCTTTCTAAAGCAAAACGAAGTGTATGTCAAACCCGAGTTTGAGCTTTCGACAAGTGACATGATAGTACAATTCGCTGAGAAAAACCTTGGAGTAGGCTGCGTGGTAAGGGATTTTGCCAACAAGGCTCTTGAGAAAGGAAGCTTATTTGAGCTTAGATTTAACAAAATGATTCCCAAGAGGCATTTCTGCGTGGTACAAAATACAGCACAGCCGCTTCCTATAGCTGCACAAAAGCTGTTAGCGGTAATGGGATTATAAAATGGAAGGAACATGTTTTTTTATGGAAGAAAACAGCAAAGACAATAAAAAGAAATTAAATTCAAAACAGATTGTAGCCATTATCGGCATTATCCTAATGGCCGGCATGTATGTTTGGGTTCTCATTGAAGCAATTATTGCTCCCGGTCAGGCCTCCAAGCCGTTTTCGATTGCAATGATGTGCACATTGGTTGTACCCATTCTCGTATGGGGCTACACATGGCTCTTTAAACGTATCACCAACCGCAAATGAGCTCTTGGGAACGGAAAGCGTGATATTGTTCGTACCGGACAGAAAATGGCGGACGATAAATATTTACAACAGGAGAAAAAACTATATGAAAAGAAAACTACCGGCTTTATTACTTGTATTGGTTATGACCGTAAGCCTTGCGGCTTGTGGCGAATCAAAATCTGAAACTGATGAAAACAAAAAGGCAGTTATCGAAGAAAATGTTGAGACTGTAGCTCAAAATGATAGTGAAGAGGTTGAACTGTCAGATGCGTTGGATGTGGAAAATGTTGAGGTTGATGTAAATGAGCTAATTGCAGGATATACTATTACTATCCGCAGCGAAAGAAGTTGAAATTATAATTATAAATTGATGAACGATATTGAAAATTATTCTATTAAACTATATCTTGCTGATCGCTTTTTCTTGCGACTTAAGGGGTTACTGGGGAGAAAAACACTTACACCTTACGAGGGGATGCTGATAAGCCCGTGCAATCAGGTCCATACATTTTTTATGAAGTTTACAATAGATGTGGTATTTATTGACAGAAACTTTAAGGTCGTGGCGGTGGAAGAGTGTATGAAACCGGGTAAAATATCCGGGCTATATAAGAATGCGGTTTATACCCTGGAAGTATTAGGAGGTACAAATAAATTAATTGTTGGTGATACAATCACTATTACTGAGGGTGGATTATTTAAAAATTAAACAACATCATAAATTATATAATGTATAAAAGCATGTTATCAAAGGCATGCTTTTTATATGCCCCGGCGATAATTTAATTACATGACATAGTAAAAAATATAAAAAACAATGATAAAAAACTTGACATGTTATCGAGGGGGGGTAAACTGACAAATGTGATTGCGTTAATTCGCGAAAATATAAAATAGTTTTAAGGGGTAGGAATATGAGAAAATATTTAAGGGATTTAAAACGCTTTGTCAAAGAAGAAAAGGGTCAGGCTCTGAGTGAGTATGCCCTCATTCTGGCAATTATTGTTATTGCGGTAATTGTTATTCTGGTTGCACTTAAGGATCAGATAGTTGCACTGTTTCAAAAAATAGTTGATGCATTATCTGTAGCTTAAGATGTATCTGTATTGGGTAATGCCTATTCTGCTACTGGCAGGATTGATTGATTTATTCAGGCATAAGATTCCAAATTTAATTACATATTCACTTTTTATTTGTGGGATTGCTTTCTCATTTCATAGCATAGGATTTTCTTGTGCAATTGATTTGTTAATCAATTCTTTTATTTGTGTTCTCATTTTTGGATATGGCTTCAAACAAGAGGTATTTGGTGGTGGTGATTTTAAACTAATTCTTGCCATCGGAACTATTTTGACGATTAGACAATATTTGTCCTTCCTTTTTTATACAGTGGTAATTGGTGCTGTATGGGGAATTGTTGCAATAATTATTGAATTGATAAAAGTTATCCATAGGGAAAAAATTAGCCTTCACACACTGAATGTAAATGTAATATTGGATATTTACAAAAGAACTGATAAAAAATATATTCCATACGGAGTATGTATTGCTTGTGGATATGCGCTGCTTTTGTTTCTAATCTTGTAAGGGAGCATTGCTATGAATTTAAAAAAGAAAAGTTTTTTTAGTGATAATAAGGGTCAGAGTCTTGTTGAGTTTGTTATAGTGCTGCCTATTGTGTTAATGCTGATATTTGCAGTACTCTCTTTTGGGCTTTTTATTTATGACAGAATAATCGTAGTACTGTCAGCATCTATTGCTGCAGAGAGGGCGACAGAATTGGAAACAAGAATTATACCACTTACTCCGGAGGAAAAAGATCAAGATGTTCGCTCGGTAGCAAATGCTTATTTAAGTTATGCAATGTCCGTGGATGATTCTAAGGTCAGCATTACATATACCGAAAGCAATGTAATTGTAAAAGTAAACTGTAAGTTTACGTTTATATTACCATTGTTAGATGATATTTTAAGGGGTATTAATGAAATTCCGATTGAATACACAGCTAAATTTAGAATTGCTTAAGGAAGAGGAAAACAGATATGATCAAAAGTAAAACTAAAATTTTTATATTGGTTGCACTTATAGTGTTTGAAGTTGTAATGATTTTTATTTCGGTAGTAGCCAAAAAATCCAAATGTGAGATTTTGATAGCCAAATATGATATTGACGAGGGCACTACTGTAACATCTGAGATGTTTGAACAAAAAGAGGTAACACAGGATTTAAAAGACAGTATGTTTAGAAACTCAGTTTCGTCGTATAAAGAAATAGAAGGATTGGTAACAAAAAGTAAATTGGAGGCCAGAGAGGCAATATACAAAAACAATGAAACTTTTATTCTCGGAGATGAACAGAGCCTGGCTCTCAGAGAAGACAATTCAGTCAAGGACAGTTACTTCTTAAATGATGACGAAAGACTTGTTACTATAAGTGTAGATGCTGTTGGTTCATTAAATTACTCGTTAAAAAAAGGCGATTTTGTAGACGTAATATATTCATCAACTGAAGAATCAACAGGAGGTTTATATTCCGGTATTATTTTACAGCATATGGAGATATATGATGTTCAAAATGTTTCTGTAACAGAAGACAGCGTAGTGAACAAAAAACAGAATATTACTCTGATTGCAACGCTAAAAGAAGCTTTGATTTTAGTTGCAGGAAATAGAAATGGTACCCTTAATCTTGCACTTAATCCTTTGGCAGGGTGTTCTGAACCTATTGATCCTGTTAGTATTCTATCCTATGCTGCGGAGGAACCGGCCTCAAAAGAAAGTAAACTGAACGGCATGTATAATTATGTTATTGACATGGATATGACAGATAATAATAAGAAAAAGATACTTGATAGTATTGAGAATGAAAAGGGAATCGATTCGCTTATTGACTTTATCAATTCAACTGTTATTGATGATGAGCAAAAGGCAAAATTAATTTCTATTTTGGAGGGGGCAGAAGAATGAGAATTTTTGCACTTGGAATAGAGGAAACTTATTTAGAGAAGCTTAGAAATGAATATAATCATTTAAAAAACAGTAGCCCCATTATTTCGATTTCTGTTTCTGATAAATGCGATTTTAATGAACATGATAAGCTGTTGATTTCTTCAAAACTGGTTGGTAATGGCTTTGATTTTGAACAATTTTCTAAGATTAAAGAAAGTAATATTATAGTTGTTTTAAAAGAATATGGTGAAGAATTACCTATGGAGATTATGAAAAGCAAAATGATTGTTCATAATGAGCAGGCGCCTGTATTTTCTTTGATTCAAAAAATCGAAATAGATAATTACGAAGTGTTTTTTGCAACAACTTTTTGGACAAAGTTGCAAACCATTTTTGGACATTGTTGCATGTCCAAATTGGACAAAGTTGCAAAGGCCTCGGCTGGCAGTTTAATACCAGCCGGATAACCATTGCAGACATTTAATTCATT
>JAZQNB010000030.1:0-18866 GCA_045627085.1 Lachnospiraceae bacterium
GAGTGCTTTCTTTCCTGTGAGTTTGCTGATGATGCTCTTCATGATGGATACCTCTCTTTTGTAGTTTTATAGAAAAAACTTGACAAAACAGTAAAATAAATGTACATTACACCATAATGTAATAAAATTTACCATTAGAGAAACAGCGAAACCAAGATATGCCGGGAAACGGCAAATTATGAGACAGTGCATTAGGAGAAAGTTTGAAAATAAATTTTCAAACTAAGAGATTGGTGCAAAGAACGCACCAATTAATGTTCCAAATTTACTTTAAATTTGAAACATTAATTAACTACACCATGAGCACCTCATTACATTCGTTGCATTAGGAGGAAAAATGACTAAGAAAAACATCAGAAAGTTCTTTGTATTTTTGTGTGCTATGCTTTTATCATTTGCTTTAGTAGCATGCAGTGGAAAAGCAGACAATGATACCGAGGTTAAGGAAAAGACCGAGAACGTCAAGACGGACGACAAGGATAAGGACGCAGATAACAAGGATTCCAAAGAGGATGCCCAGAACAAGGAGAATGACGACAAGGACTTCGCTGCAGACGATAAGGACTCCACAGCAGATGACAAGAATTCCACGGCAGACGACAAGGACACCGCTGCAGATGACAAGGATTCCGCAGCAGACGACAGGGACTCCGTTGCAGATGACAAGGAAAATGACGAAGGAGACGGCAAGGAAAATCAGGACGGTACGATAACCATGAAGACCTCCGGACAGTCGGCAAACGGCAAGATTTCTTTCATTGTGAACGAAGATGAAGAGCTTATCTTCTCGGCAGACACGTCTTATGGTTTGACGGAAGATGCGATGATGTTCATTGTTCCGAAGGGCGAGTATAAATTATGCAAAGAAGCCAGAAAAGTAAAAGTTGATGATGAAGACTGCGAGGAAGAGCTTGATGAGAACGGAAGAAGGATTTTCGAATTCTATCTTTATGGCATTGCTCCGGGCGAATATGACATGCTTCTTGCGACAGATTATGACGGATATATTTGTGCAAAATGGTCGATTGCAATTGAAAGCGACGATGTTTACGAGATTGATTTGAGCAAGCTGGAGGAATACGACAAACCGGAAGGCTTTGACGAGGAAACAGAGGACAAGGAGTATCAGGAGCTTGCTGAAGGCGAATGGCCGTCCGATGTACTTCCGAAACCGGAAGGGTGTACGTTTAACGGAGGCGGCGAAAATGTTCTTGGTATGATTGTTTATGTAAAATGGAATGATAAGCAGGACGTTTTGAATTACATCGAAGTGTTGAAGGGTATGGGTATTGAGGCGGATATCGACCTGATGGATGATGAAGAAATTAACTGGTATGCCGATGAAATCCGCGTAATATATACGGTAAGTGAAGATGACGACGATGTCATTATCATTCGGTAATGGAGATCGTGTCGGTTGGATTGGACGAAAATAGAAAGAACCGGAGGAGCTGCGGCTTCTCCGGTTTTTTGTACGAATGGCGGGAAGACACATTGCAGGATTGCCTGCATAATGTGCTTCGGGCAAATGTTTCATCGGGTATTATAGCTTTAGTCCTCGGCTTGATTTATGCTGTCAGAGCTTCCCAAATACTGCCGTTACACACATATACCCGTCTTTAATCTGCGCAAACACATCTCCGTTCATACTGTGCATAAGCTGTCGGCAGATGTAAAGCCCCAGACCGCTGCCCTTCTGATTTTCTGCGTTTGCGCCTCTCCAGAAGCTGTCAAAAACATGGGGCAGATCGGTATCCGGGAGCGTACAGCCACTATTCTTCACGGTGACAAGAATACAGCCGTCTTCTTCGGAAAGACTGATTGATATTTCCCTGCCGTCACCGTATTTTATGGCATTCTCCATAATATTCTGCACAACCTCAACACTTCGGTCGATGTCACCGGCAATCAGGCAGTCACCGTATTCCCCGACAGTAAAGGATGTTTTTATAAGCGATAGCTTTTCGGTGTAGTAAACCTTTATTTTTGTCATCAGCTCAGACAGATAGAACTCACCCATATTTACACTGAGGCTCAGAAAATCCTCTCTTGAAGCGGTGATGATCTGTGTCACATAGCTTTCGATTTCATCCGCCTTTGTGTTTATATTTTCAGCAATTTCAAGCTGTTTTTCACTGTCGGTATAAAGTCCCTTTGAAAGTGCCTTTGAATATAATTTGATAGCCGATAATGGTGTTTTGATGTCGTGTGAAAGTGAAAGCAGGAGCATTTTCTTTTCACGCTGCAGATCAAGCTCACGCTCCTTCTGCTGCTCCATATTTTCACGGAGCACATCCACGCCCCATATAAAGCGTCCGAAAAATCTGTTTTTTGTTTCCTTTACAGGGGTGGTAAGGTTGCCCTTTGACAGTTCATAGGGGATATCGGTCAGTTTTTCAAAAGGGCGGAGTATTTTATACTTTATGTAAACCATAACCGCAAGAATTATCCCGGACATAATGCCAAGGATTATGTTTACAATAAGAATTGTATCTGAACCTTCAGCACTGATATCAGACGCATAGTCAAAACGGTATAATTCTCCGTTTATCTCACGTATCACATAGTCACTGCGGGAATTGTAAAAATTTTCTCCGTACTTATTTACACCGGTTACGTATTTATACTCTGAGATATCATAATCATTGCCATTTTCAATTTTGGCTGCAAGCCTTGAAACCTCCACAAGATAAGGTCTGTCGCTGTCTGTATTCTCCTTTGACATCATTACATTTGCAATCACAAAAACCGCAATTACAGCCGCTAAAACAATCGCAAATATTCTGTTAAATGCTTTCATATCTGTAGCCTACTCCCCATACTGTCTGAATGCACTTCGGATTTTTCGGGTCATCCTCGATTTTCTGACGAAGCCACTTGATATGCACCGTCAGTGTCTGCGGTTCGGAAAAGCTGTCACTTCCCCATATCTGATTGAACAGATAATCCTTTGTAAGTACCTTGCCTTTGTTTTCGATGAGCAGCAACAGCAGATCCAGTTCCTTTGAGGTCATTTCAAGCTGCACATCCTTTCTGTAAACGGTACGGCTTACCCTGTTGATTTTTAAATCGCCGCAGATAACCTCATCAACAGCATATCTACGTTTGAAAATTCCTGCAATCTTGGCAAGCATAATGTCGATGTCATAGGGCTTTTCAATATAATCGTCAGCCCCGAGCAGAAGCCCGTTCAGCTTACTCTCTTTTTCAGTTTTTGCGCTCACTATAAGTATGGGGGTATCACTGTTCTCACGGATTTTCCTGCACACCGCAAAGCCGTCAATCCCCGACAGCATTATATCAAGCACAACAAGCCTTGCACCGTATCTTTCATACAGCGACAAGGCTTTTTCACCTGTTTGCGCAACCGACACCGTATAATTTTCTCCCCGGAGAAAATCACACAGCAGGTCGGCAAGCTCTTTATTGTCTTCAACTATTAAAATATCAGTCATTTTTCCTCCTAATGCAACGAATGTAATGAGTTGCTCATGGAGTAGATTGGTGCGTTCTTTGCACCAATCTCTTAGTTTGAAAATTTATTTTCAAACTTCCTCCTAATGCAACGAATGTAATGAGTTGCTCATGGAGCAGATCGGTGTGATGGGAGTGACTGTTTATCACCTGTCAGGGATTACCAGCCGAGCTCCAGAAGCCAGTTGTTCAGCTCACGTTCCCGCTCTCGCATCTGCGAATTACTTTCGCATCTGCCAAGATTATATTCGCCCTTGATGTTTCCGTCAACAATATACATAACTCTTTTACATTTTGCCGCAACCTTAACATCATGGGTAACGAGCATAATCGTAGTACCCTCACCGTTAAGCTTTGCAAGCTCGTCCATAACCTCGTCAGAGGAGGTGCGGTTAAGAGCACCCGTCGGCTCATCTGCAAATATCATCCTGGGACTGTTGATCATGCTGCGGCAGATACACGCACGCTGAAGCTGTCCACCTGATACCTCGTTTATGTCATTGTCGGCAATGTCGATGATGCCCAGCCTGCGCATTAAATCCTGACCGCGCTGAACTGTTTCCTTTCGTGTTTCAGTGTTCTTCTTAGATTGTGCAGCGGGAAGTATGATATTGTCAAGTACTGTAAGATTTTTCAGCATATACATCTGCTGGAATATAAAGCCCATTTCGTCAAGACGAAGGTCTGCAAGCTCCTTTTCACCCATTTTTGCAATGTTCGTTCCGCAGAATTTCACCTCACCCGAGGTGATACCGTCCATGCCCGAAACAGAATAAAGAAGCGTGGATTTACCTGAGCCGGACGGACCCATTATGGCAACCATATCGCCCTCCTCGACGGTAAAATTCACGTTTTTAAGGACATTGTTCTGATGCTTATTTACTATATATGTTTTACAGAGATCTTTAACTTCTAAAATATTCATAATGTTTTCCTTTCCTATCGTAAAATAAACGAAATAATCTGTTTTTCTATAGTATGTTGCCCAATTGTTACTATTCACAGTCAAATAATAATGCTTGCGAGCCGTAAGCCTGTTTACTCAATATTAGCTGTGTCTGAAGCTTTGATTATCCTTGTATAAAGTGCGGTGAGAAGTGCACTGACTGTTGTTGTAACAAGAATGATCAGCGGGAATATCAGATACAGTTCCATCGGATTCGTACTGTATTCTACGCCAAGCTCCATACCCATCATTTTGAAAATCGGGTCGATGCAGAGTTTTGTCAGCGGCATTGCGAAAATCTCGCTGATTACTACTGCAATAATTCCCACAAATGCAAATCTTTGTGCATGATAAGCATAGATTTTGGCATTACGTGTACCAATTGCCTTCATAAGCGCAATTTCACCGGTTTCCTTTGCTATGAAGGAGCGTTCCATAAGTACGGTTATCAGCGCTGCAAGAACTATTGTAAGGACTGCAACCAGCTGCTTTACGCTGGCAAGTGTATCCGTGACGCCAAGACAATCTGCTACAAATTCCTCGACTGTCTGCACTTCTTCAGCCTTCGGATAAAGTTCTTTGATTTTATCCATTCTGCTTTGAATTTCTTCCTCGTCAGGGGTGTCAGTAAATATAATCTGTGCACCGCCTAAACCGAATGCCTGATTATAGTTAATCACTTCCTCGCTGTGTAAAAGCATTCCCTCACCCATGAAATTCATGTTCTGGAAATATGCAGAAATGATATATTCCTTATCCCCATCTATAGCAGTAACAGTAACCGTGTCGCCTATGGCGGCGCCAAGCTTTTCGGCTGACATAGGTGTTATGGCTATTTCATTTGTATTCTGTGGTGCCGAACCCTCAATATACCGGAACATATCCATTGTTGTACCTATATTTTGAATTGCCGGTACACTTGCCTTTTTCTCGCCGTAAGTAACACTGAATGTGAAAAATACTCCCTGCACACATTTAGCAGGCATGCCGTTTTCAGCCAGTTTTTCTTCCATATCTTTAAGGCTGTTACTGAGTTTATCCTGTCCGTTCTCTGTTAGAAATTCAACATCATAACATGTTGTAAATACATCGCAATCTGCAAAACCGAACGCATATATTAACGAACCGCTGTTCATTGTGTGAACGGTATTGGAAAGAATCAACAGTAAGGAAAGGCAGAGCACAAAGGTAAGCGTAATAATGCTGAATCTTTTTGGCGAACTCACAATGTCGTTAAGTGCAAGGAAAGACGTAGAGCCGAGTTTTGATCTGCCAAGGCTCATAACACTCTTCTTGCGGAAACGTTCCCCTGTCTGACCGTTTCTGATTGCGTCAATCGGTGTAAGCTTTTTCACCTTTCCTGTGCAGCCATAGCAGAAAAGCAGAATTATTGCTACGACAAACAACGCACAAATAATATTGATAATAATCGGATTCTGATTATTGATTATGATGGACTTCGATGTTACGCTCATCAGTAGCTTGCCGAAAGGGAAGCTAAGTACAAGACCAATGATTGAACCGATCAGAGAAAGTCCCAAATATTTAACCAGGTAAAGACCGCGAATCTTGAAATTCTTAATACCGATTGCCTTCATGACACCGATTTCACGGAATTCCTCAGAAAGGGTAAAGGTGATTGTGAAGCGAAGTACCACAAATGCAATTGCAATCAGGATTACACTGACCACAAGGAGAAGACCCGTTATAATCATATCGAAAACATAGGTAAACTTCAGCAGCTCCTGGTCTCCTGAAAAGACAAAGTTCTCATTGATTTCTGAAATCTCCGTTTCCATTTTTTTCAAATCGTCCGTATATATGCTATACAGGCTTCCACCGAAAAATGCAGTATTCTCATCCGTGGCAAGGCTGTCATAATCCTCAGCACTGATTATCAGTCTGCACATGCTGTTCATCTGCGAACCGGTTAATACATCTTTTATAATACCTGCCAAGGTAAATTCACGGCTTAGATCGCCGACTTTTATAACAAATTTGTCACCGACTGCCAGTCCCTCCGGCTCTTTTCCCATTGTCATATAAATTTCCCCGGGCTTAACCGTCGGCAAAGCACTTTCATCTGAGAGAAAACAATTCATAGTCAGGTCGCTGTCACTCTGAAGCATAAGAGTTCCGCTTTCCATCTTTATATTCTTGTCCTCGAAAATAAAATCTTCGTAAGTCAAAAATATAAGTTCTTCCTTGCCGTAGCTTTTGATTGACGGAGCCGAATCTAAAACTTCTTCAACACCAAAAGTAAGTTTTTTATTAATCGTCATACCTACGTAATCAGGCGCATTTGATATTTCGAAATAATTATCGAGCGCTGTTGTTACACTTAATATATTGTTTACACTTGAGGATATGAACATTGTGATAAGAATAATAAATACAAGCAGGATGACATTCATCGTCCTTTTGCGTTTAAGGTCTTTTTTCAGTATGTTCAGGTACATATTCAGTACTCCTTTCATCGTTGTGACCATATCGTAGCATAGAAATTATTAAATAATCCTTAAATTTAATTTTGTGCATGATTTTATTTTGTGTTACCATAGAAAAACACGCCGGATATTGGAGTTTTGTGGTGGTGGGGAGAATTTGCGAAGAAATCCGGTTTACGTTTGCGGGGATTTGCGTTATACTTCTTTTGGCAGTAGCCTGTACTTTTTGCAGGATATGAACTGGCCGGTTGCAAATGCCATTCTGCCATTAATGCTTCGATATGAAGACGAAACGACGCGGGTTGCATTGGATATACTAAAGCAGGACCAAAAGGATGATGTTTGGAAATACTGGATTATCAAGGATTTTGTACCGGCTTTATCAGATAAAAATCAAAGTATCTTATCGGATAGTATAAATCGAATAGCAAATTATCCGACAAAGGGAGAACATACCGAAGAGGTTGATGCAGCTGCAAGGGAATATTTATTAACAATCCTTCTGAAGCAATAACGAATGTATATTTACGAAAGGAATGTTGTTTATGGATAAATTGAGCCCCAAAATACTATATATAAATTCGTGCATTAGGGAGGAATCAAGGACTGACAAACTGGCCAAGGCGCTTCTCGGCAAATTAGGTCAGTATAACGAGGTCTGCTTGGAAAAGACCGATATTAAACCATTAAATAGAGAGAGACTCAATTATCGGACAGCTTTACTTGATAAAGGCGATTTTACCGATGAGAGCTTTATGCTGGCGAAGCAATTTGCGGATGCGGATGTTATAGTTATTTCTGCGCCTTACTGGGACACCTCTTTTCCGGCACTGCTAAAGACTTATATAGAAAACATATATGTTATTGGAATAGTGACTGAATATGGTGAGGGAGGAATTCCCCATGGATTGTGCAAAGCAGAAAAATTATATTATGTTACTACGGCCGGAGGTCCATATGAGCCGGAATACAGTTATGGATATATAAAAAAGCTTGCATTAAGCAGATTCGGAATAAAAAATGTTAAACTGATATTTGCGGAAAATTTGGATATCGAGGGGAACGATCCGGATAAAATCATTCAAGAAGCGATTGACGGGCTACATCAAGGTTTGTGAATTATTTTATGCGGCCATTATTGGGATATAATTTGTCTGGGGATATTTTAAAGAGGGATGAATATGAGAAAGCTTTTTTTAACAAGTGCAATAGGTGGAAATAATAAGGTGAACGGACAAAGAATTGCCACACCTTTATTTTGGTACAATGGATTTACCGAACAATTGAAAGCATGCTGGAAGGATAATTCAAAGGTGATGATTTTTAGCGGTTCGCCGGATTATTTTGATAAAAATGACAGTGTAGCAGAGTGTTTGAGACAGTCTTTCCCGATGAGCGGACTTAGCATATCATCTATGGAGATATGTGATAACAGAAATGCTGAACTTGTAAATAAGCTTCGCGAAATGGATGCTGTTATTCTGTTTGGTGGTCATGTACCTTCCCAGAATGCTTTTTTTCATAAGATCGGGTTGAAAGAAAAAATAAATTTGTTTGATGGAGTGATCATTACCGTAAGTGCCGGATCTATGAACAGCGCTGAAATTGTCTATGCCGGACCGGAATTTGATGGGGAAGCATTAGATCCGGACTACCAGCGGTGGCTTCCCGGTCTTGGTCTTACGGATATTAATATTTTTCCTCATTATGATGATTTACAGGATGAATATCTTGACGGAATGCGGCTGATGGAGGATATAACCTATCCGGATAGCTTCAGGCACGAGCTTATCGCATTAAATAATGGTTCGTATATATTAATAGAAAATGGTGTTGAGACTTTGTACGGTGAGGCATATCTGATAAAAGACGGGGAAATAAAGCAGATATGTGAGCATGGGAATAGTATCGTACTATAAGCGTTCTTAATTATTCATGATTACTGAAAATCCTGCATCTATTTTGCTATGGTTCATATATATATCTTGGGTGAATCAGGTTGTATAATGGCAATATCATGCCATTTTATGTTTTGAAAAATTAAAAATGCGGGAGGGTGCAATGTATAGGTCATTTCAGAACGAAGAAGATAATGCAAGGACGCAAATGAAGGAAGCAAAAGAATGCCTTCACAGGTATGGAGAGGGATATAAATGTATTTTAAGAGATTGAAAAAAAGAATCATAGCCATTTCATTGGTGTGTGTAATTATTGCTTTGTCGGGCTGCAATCAGATTTCGGATAAAAATACTGATTTGCCACAGGATGAAATAAAAGAAATTTCACCATCTGTTTCCGGAATTGAGAATGATAATCCTGAAGGTGAACCCTTTGAGAAGAAAATTACTGATTTTACGATGTTTGTGGATTATCCGGGAGAGGAAATTTACGAAAATAATGAAATCAGGGAATTGATTGTACAAAAAACGGGTGTCAGGGTTGAAGAAAAATGGAAGACGGACAAAACTAAACCGGGACAAGAAGTAAGTAAAATACTGGAAAGCGGTGAGCTTCCCGATTTCATAGATGCCAGTGATTATATGTCGGAGCTTTATGAAGCCGGTGTTTTGGTGCCATGGGATGAATATTTGGAAAAATATCCTAATTTGATGGAGCTGTTTACCGATGATGAATGGGATTTGTTCAGACAGGAGGACGGTCACATTTATTGGGCCAATGTTTTTGGTAATAAATATGGTGAAGATCAAACAAAGGTCCACATTGAGGAGGCGTTTTGGATTCAGGTAAGGGTGCTTGAATATTTTGATTATCCTGAGATATCAACCCTTAATGATTATTTTGAAATTTTGGAAAAGTATTATGAGGAAAACAAAACCTTCGTCAATTCAAAAGGGGAAGAAGTAGACATTATTCCCTATACTGCCCTTTGTGATGACTGGCGGTATTTCTGCATAGAGAATGCACCGAATTTCCTTGATGGATATATGAATGACGGCACCATAAGTGTGGATACAAAAAATTATGATGTTCCAACAATATTATCTTATGACAATACGCCTACTGCCAGGCGATATTTGGAAAAACTAAACGAAGCCTATAATAAGGGGCTGATGGATAAGGATTTTGATATACGGACTTATGACGGGTACATGGACCTGATTCGATCCGGAGCAGTGCTTGGAATGTGTGACCAGTTTTGGGATTTCGGTTACGGATTAAGTGAGAACGCTGCCGACCAAAAGCTCTGCGAACGAGGATGCGAGTATGTTCCGCTGGGACTTACAATAGATGAAGGAATGTCTCAATGCTGGCATCTGTACGGAGATGAAATAAATCAGTATACGGGAATTGCGGTAACCACTTCCTGTGAGAATCCCGAATTAGCTTTTTCATTTCTTAACGCTTTACTTGAGCAGGAAATTCATGACCTTCGTTTTTGGGGAATAGAGGGCGTTGATTATCTTGTTGACGATGAAGGTTTATATTACAGAACGCCTCAAATGAGGGAAAAATGTTCGGATGAAGAATACAAAAAATCACATTTTTGCCAGTATTCATATATGCCTCAATGGCTTGGTACGAGTAGAGACAATAAAAACGCTATGCAGCCACAGGAACAGAAAACGGAATATCTGGCTACTCTTTCCGACTCTTTAGCCAAATGTTTTGAGGCATACAATGTAGGAGGATATGTGGAAATGTTGGGCTCGGAAAAGGTTGAGATTCCTGTCTGGTTCCCCATGTATAGCTATACTTCGTCAATGGGTGGAGAGACTCCGGGCAGATTGGCACATGTAAATATTGAAAGCTGCAAACATGAGTGGCTTCCGAAGGTGGTTAAGTCAGATAATTTCGAGGAGGCCTGGAATGCTTATATGGAGGCTTATGATGCATGCAAACCGGAGGATTATATAGAAGCGATGCAGGAGGACCTGAACGGAAGAATTGAGAAAGCCGCAGAAAATAAATAAAGTCATGTTTTTTCAAGGATAGAAAAGGAGATTACAGCAATTGGTAACGGATTTTTTGCAAAGATATTCGGAAAAAGTAAGGACAATCAGGAAAATAAGATGGAACAGGTTGAACAGCCGGGCAAAATCAGGAGAAGTGGAAAATCATATATCATAAGGACATTTCCCAGCCGATGACGAAGGAAGAAATCGTTGCAATGATTGACCCTGCGGATTTGAAGAGGGGCGATTTCTCAAGGGTTTATTATAACTGGGATTGCGGCTGATAGCAGGATTATGACTTTTGTCATGGTAAAAGGTGTCTTATGGCACCTTTTTTATGCAATCTTTGAGGTAGTATATTGAACGGGTACTGCAAAGCCATAATATAGAGCTGCCCGATTCGGGTTTATGTAGTTGAGAAAGAAGGAACCGACATGCAGTGGATATTTATTATTGGAGATCAATCTCTTTCATTAAGCACTTTTTCAAGTATGATGTTTCAGGATAGCGTATGCACGCATCTATCCGGGGAGGAATTTCAGATACATTATGAGAATCAGGAATATGCGGTATTTTCATCATGTCCTGCAGAAACGTTGAAATCGGATTTTGAGGATTCTGAATACAAACAACTGATGAAAAGGCTTCCCTTTGAAAATCCGCAGTGGTTCATGCTGAAATACAGCAACCTGGAGATTCTCAAGAAGATTATCAGTGAAGAAGAGTTCCCGGATAAAGTCTTCTTATATTGCGATGGGATAGATCTTGGGCTGAATGAAGTATTTGATGAATATCGGATCATCATCTCATAGTAAACCGAAAAGGTGAGCAAAAGAACCGGAAGGAGCGGGATTTTGACAGAGCTTAAGGTAATAGATCCGGGTTGTAAAATATGATTATGAAAACATATATAACTCTGTAGACCAGCTTTTTTATAAGGATATTTAAGATATATATAAGATGCTAAAGACATAAGGAGGTTTTATGATTCAGTCTATTCTTTCTTTAAGTCTCAATGAGCTTAGTGAGAAGCTTAAAGCGCGGGAGATTTCCTGTGAGGAGCTTTGCAGGATTTATCTTGAAAGAATCGGGAAATACGGTATGAGCGATGCGCTGAACTGTGTTTTTGCAGTGAATCCAAGGGCATTGGATGAGGCGCGTGAACTCGACGTCTGCGGGCCGGAGGGGCTTCCGCTTTATGGACTCTGTGTGCTTTTAAAGGATAATATCGATGTGGAGGGAATGGCATCAACTGCGGGCAGCGTGGCACTGAAGGAGAATATTGCCGATGCTGACGCACCGTTCGTGCGTACCTTGCGTGAGAAGGGTGCTGTGATTCTTGGAAAGACCAATATGACCGAGTTTGCCAATTTCCTGACACCGGGCATGCCTGGGGGATTCAGTTCACTGGGCGGACAGGTGGTGAATGCGTATGACAGGAACCACACGCCGAGCGGCTCCAGCAGTGGTTCGGCGGTTGCCATGAGCGCACGTCTTTGCTCCTTTTCCGTTGGAACGGACACCTCCTTTTCAGTGGTGGCATGCGCTACAGATAACGGTGTAGTCGGCTTTAAACCTTCGGTGGGTACCATTTCCGCGGAGGGGGTTATACCGATTACGTCAGCACTGGATGAGTATGGATTTTTTACCCGTGATATGGCAGACATGCGGTTTGTGGCAGAAAAACTGGGGATTACGGTATGCAGGGAGCCATCTCTGAGGCGTGACCTTGCCGTATGGACCTTTAACCGTGAATTTGTGTCTGAAGAACAGATGGGACGCTACGAGGTTCTGTTTGACCGTATGAAAAAAGACGGCTGGTCATTTACCGAACAGACCGGCAGGAATACGATGAGGCTGCAGGAAATTGGTCTGAGGCGCTTTTCTACGGAGCTTCGGGAATATCTGGAAGCCCACAGGGGCAGTGCAGCCGGTAAGGTGACACCGGAAAAGGTTCTGGAGAAATATCGTGAGAATCCCGAGAAGTTTGCTCCCTACGGAACCGAATTCCTGGACAGATCCCTGGAATATGAAAGCATGCCGGACAACAATCAGACGGTTATGGAAATCAGGGCAGAGATGGCCCGGGAGCATGAACTGCTAACGGAAGAGCTTTCCGGATTTGATTGCTGTGTTATGACCGGTCCGACCTGTATCATGCATTATGCGGGGCTTTCATCACTGTCCTTGCCATTCGCAGTGGCATCGGAGGACGGGCTCCCGCGGAGTATAATCCTTTTCGGCCCGGACATGAAGAAGCTTCTGGCTGTTGGAGAGGAAATCGGACGATACGGGGACGAAATCCCCATGCCGAAGCTGGGAGAGTGAGGATGCCGTAGGGTACAGGTTTTACTCCGTCTGCAGTGCGGGATACTTTTGCACAGCCGAAAAAATGCTTGAATATATGTAATACAAATAATATAATATTCTTGTTGAAATAAGCGGAATCCGACAATAAGACTGAATGATGAGGAGGTATTCGCAGTGTTGTTTAAGAAAAAAATGCCTGAGGGATACGATGAAGCAGAGCTTGATGAAGAGTACCCGGAGGAAGAGGAACTCGAGAATCTCCGGAATGCACTGACTGAAAAAGAAAATCAGATTCAGGATCTTGAAAAGGAGCTCAACCTTGTAAACGAAATGGTACAGGGCGGTATGTGGATGGCCTTCTGTAACGAAGAAGGTGTCAGTGAAACCTGTATGTTTTCTGATGTTTTCCGTCAGATGATAAAAAAGACCAGGGAAGAATTTCCGGACGATATGGGCTCCCTCATGGGGATAATTCATCCGGACGATTCCGAGAGGGTGCTGGCTAATTTTGCGGCGGCAGCAGCGGATATTACCGACCATACAAAATACAATGTTGATTACCGGCTTATGGTCGGGAAAAAATACAGATGGTTTCATGCGCAGGGCGAGGCAATAAGAAGACCGGACGGGACTCCGCGTATTATCATAGGCACCTTTATAGATATTGATGACGATAAAAGGATGCGTCAGGAGCTTAAAATGACATCATTCCGTCAGGAGCTGATTGACGAAATGATGAGTGAAGGTACCTGGAACATCATTCTGACAAAGGACGATATTCTTGAGGATATGAATACCCCGGTAGTTTATTCCGAGCAGTTCAAGAGGCTTTTGGGATATATGGGTGAGAGTGAGTTCCCCAATGTTCTGAGCAGCTGGTTTTCCAGAATTCATCCGGAGGATATTGGCCCTGTTACTGAAAAAATGCTGTCCCAGATTAAGGATGAGAGCATAGGTGTGCTTGAGATGGAATTCCGTTTGCTTCACAGGGACGGCTCCTACAGATGGTTTGCCGAAAAGAGCTGCGTAAAATGGGATGAAAAGCATAAGCCGCTGATTTTAACAGGCGTTATAAATGATATTAATGAAAATAAGATAAACAAAGGCAGATTCACCTCTGAAATGCTTCCGAATCT
This sequence comes from Lachnospiraceae bacterium, assembly GCA_045627085.1. Classification (GTDB taxonomy): domain Bacteria; phylum Bacillota; class Clostridia; order Lachnospirales; family Lachnospiraceae; genus RGIG10340. The sequence continues at coordinate 14,228 of JAZQNB010000030.1, forward strand.
TGAAAATCTGAGTATGGGAATCACCTCGATTGCCAAAACAGTGGAGGAGGCAGCTTCACAGATGCAGGAGGTGGCAAGACGTCAGTCTGAAATTGCTTCCTCGGCTAAGGGAATTGAGGAGTCGGTTGATTCTTCAATGCTCATTATAAAGAGTATTGAAAGAATTGCTTCCCAGACAAGTCTGTTGTCTCTTAATGCAAGCATAGAGGCAGCACGTGCAGGTGATGCCGGACGTGGCTTCGCAGTTGTTGCAAGTGAGGTTCAGAAGCTTTCTACGGGAACGAAGGATATTACTGACCAGATTTCAGTTCTTCTTAAAAATATGAACAAGTCGATAAAGGGCGTTCTGTTGAAGATACAGGAGATCGACGACAGTATAATGACACAGAGTGCAGGTATGGAGGAAATCAATGCCACTGTTGAGGAGCTTCGTGCGTTATCGATTCAGATCGGAGACATGGCTGAAACGCTGTATAAATAGGTTTTCAATATGGACGCCGTTTGGTTGCAGATACCGGACGGCGTTTTTTTATTTTTATAAGGTCGTTTCAGGAGCGACTGTTCTGTTTTTGTTTTGTGATATGATGATGTCACAATAAAGAAAACATATTTCATATTCACAAAGAAAGAGAGGTATTTACCATGTACGGAGCAATTTTAGGAGACATCATCGGAAGCAGGTTTGAATTTGACAGAGGTGGCTGGAGTAAGGATTTTCAGCTGCTTACACAGGGATGTGAGTTTACGGATGATTCAGTAATGACAGTTGCAGTGGCAGACGCACTTCTTACTGCAGGAAGGACGGCAACGACAGAGGAAATCGAGGCTGCATGCATTAAATCAATGCAGAAGTGGGGAAGAAAATATCCGAATGCGGGATACGGTTCACGTTTTATTTATTGGGTTCACAGCAGGAATCCGGAGCCCTACGGAAGCTTTGGAAACGGTTCGGCAATGAGGGTATCTGCTGCAGGCTGGCTGTATGATACGGTTGAACGTACCAGGGAGGTGGCCGGGGCTACCGCAAATGTGAGCCACAACCATCCTGAGGGATTGAAGGGGGCAGAGTGTACTGCTGCCGTAATGTTCCTTGGAAGGATTGGAAGGAGTAAGGACGAAATAAAGGCATATGTGGAGAAGGAGTTCGGTTATGACCTTTCAAAATCGGTTGATGAATTAAGACTGCTTCATGAGCATGTAGAGACCTGCATGGATTCACTTCCCAAGGCACTGGTTTCCTTCCTTGAAGGCACTTCCTATGAGGATGTTGTGAGAAATGCAGTATCGCTTGGCGGTGATACAGATACGCTGGCAGCCATTGCCGGAGCCATGGCAGAGGCCTTTTATGGTATGCCGGATGAACTGAAAAAGCAGTGCCTTTGCAGGATTCCGGATGATATGCGGGAGGTTGTGCAACGCTTTGCGGATGAACTGGGTTGAAATTTTTGAGAGGCAGCAGTTATGAATATTTATGTGCGTGTCGATAACATTTATGATGATACATTTTTCCTGCCGTCTACATATATAAAGCTTACCTATAATGGCCAGGGCGCAGGTGTTCCCTGTACCTTCTATATGGCCGATCTTTATAAAAATGAACCGGTTACCCTGAAGTTTATCAATGATACCGGCCATAACGTTACAATTAATTCCGGCACGGAGCTTGCACCGGACGCTGAATTTACAATTGATAATGTTTTTGCAAATGTGAAGTATTCAATTGATGGCGGAAAGCTTAAGAAGGAATATACTGTAGCGGCAGCACTCAGTCTGATTACTGAAGAGTTTTCAGATTTTACGGATACTACGGTATATCTGTCAAAGCTTCGCGAGGGAATGACGGATGCAACCATAATTGCTGCCGATTATACAGCTTATGCAGATAAAACAGAGGCGTTTGAGTATGTTGACAAGATATCAGGTGATACTAACGGATACATGAAGAATGTAAGCTTTACCATACCTGATACGGACCTGACCGGATATTATACAGATAAGGCAACAGGCACGCGATACAGCTACACACCTGTTCATCTGTTAAAAATGATGATGCAGTAAGCAAAAGAGTAAAATGATTGTGAAAAAATATGCGGCCGCTTTAGGGCAGTGTTCATAAAACAGTAATACTGAAAATGAGCACTGTTGCTATCGGATTGGCTAACAAAAGAGATACAGAGTAATGTGAACCACAAGTTTTATGTTACTCTGTATTTTTATCGTCATGAATGTCGGTATAATGTCGGTATAACTTGAATCTGCGTCGGTTATACTGTATAATATCTTTGTTAGGAGTTAGGAGGGATAATCATGGTATACATTGAATCTGAGGTCCTTGAATTAAAAGCTAAATTTGCAGACACAATCTGTAAGGAAATCGTTGCGTTCCTTAATACAAATGGTGGAGATATTATCATCGGTGTTGATGATAATGGTAATGTCGTTGGCTTAAATAATATTGACGAGACTTCTAAAAAGATTTCCGATATGATTACGGATCAGATTGAACCTAATCCTCAAGCTATTATTAGTTCTGAGATAAGATATGATGAGGGGAAAATGATTTTCATTGTACATGTGCAAAAAGGAGTTCGCCCTCTCTATTGTCAGAAAAAGTACGGGTTTTCGTCTGCCGGCTGTGTTATGCGAATTGGTACAACATGTAAGAATATGACACCTGAGCAGATACGTATTCGTTACGAAAAGAACTTTATCGACTCTGACTTAATGACCGTTACCCCTGCGAGATACGGATCTATTTCCTTCAAAGCATTAAAAGTATATTACGCAGAGAAGGGATATCATCTGGAAGATTCTTCTTTTGAAGCAAATCTGAATCTCCGCACTCCGAACGGCGAGTACAATCTTTTGGCAGAATTATTATCTGATAAAAACATGATACCGCTGATTACAGTTAAGTTCCAGGGAATCGATAAAGCATCAGTATCAGAACGAAATGATTATGGCAATCAATGCCTTTTATTCAGTTATGAACAGATAAAGAATCGTCTCGCTGCGGAAAATATCTGCGTTTCCGATACCACAGTACGACCTCGTATTGATCGATACCTGTTTGATTTTGACAGTGTAAATGAAGCTGTGATAAATGCGCTAGTTCATAACGATTGGAATATATCTCAACCATTGATTTCATTCTTCAGTGACCGTATTGAAATACTATCTCATGGTGGGCTTCCAAAAGGGCAGACAAGGGAATTGTTCTTCAGAGGCATTAGCAAACCCAGAAATGACATGCTGATGAGAATTTTCCTGAACATGAATCTGACTGAGCATACTGGGCATGGCATTCCTGCCATCTTATCCCAATATGGTGAGGAAGCCTTTGAAATCGGAGATTTCTATATTTTGGTGACTATTCCTTATGACAAAGATGTTCTAGGTGTCGCTAATAGAAATAAAAATGTCGGTATAAATGTCGGTACAAATGTCGGTTTAAATGCCACAGAGAAAAAAGTTCTTTCTCATTTACTTGAAAATCCGGAGGCGACAGCAGACGATATGGCCGCTACAATCGGTGTTACAAAGCGTACTATCGAAAGAACACTAAAGAAGTTGCAAGAAAAAGGCCTGCTTGTCCGAAGTGGAGCAAAGAAATCAGGAAGCTGGATTGTAATGTAATCAAATAACAAAGAAGCGTAGCTGGAATCATAGCTTCTGTATTCATGCTTATAAGAAAAAATGCATAGTTCGAAAGGGGGAGTAATGTATTCATCTTTTTTTCAAATTTTATTGTATTTAGTCATGATTATTTTGGGCGTTTTTCTGACCGTTAATTCACTAAAAAAACATCCAGTATATCATGAAAAAAAGATTAATGAACGCAATAAAAATATAGTAATAGTCTATGTGTGGAGCTGGAGTTGGAATAATGCTGGTATGAAATACAGAGATTTTGTATATATTTTATCGACGAATGGAAAGTACAGGAAGAAATTGAAGTTTCTTAGTTTACTGACATTCTGGATTACTGGTATTGGATTTATCTTTTTGTGGCTGTGGATAGTCAATATGTTTGGAATATCAAAATACATGTGGTTATTAATTATATTATTTGCGTCTTTATTTGGAATAATCAATTTACCTGATATTATTTCTACTATATATTTTCACAAGCATATAAAAAAACAATAATTGGACTACTGCAAGTGCCCGTAACGAATGTTTCAAAGAGGGTTAGGCAATCGATACGGTATATTAAACAATTCCATGTTCTCAAAAGACAAGAGAGGTCATATTGGCCTCTCTTGTGTCATAGTGCGGATAACAGGACGTTGAATAAGGTTCAAGTCCTGTATACCACATCTGCTATTAATTTAGTGCGGATAACAGGACTTGAACCTGCACGCTTGCGCACCAGAACCTAAATCTGGCGTGTCTGCCAATTCCACCATATCCGCATGAAAAAAATAAAAATAGGGAGTGGAATTGTCAGACACGCTTTGCATACGCAAAGCCCGTGCTGCCTACAATAGAACTGCGTTCTATTGTCAGGAATTCCACCATATCCGCATGAATAAAAATAGGGAGTGGAATTGTCAGACACGCTTTGCATACGCAAAGCCCGTACTGCCTACAATAGAACTGCGTTCTATTGTCAGGAATTCCACCATATCCGCATGTA
>JAZQNB010000031.1:0-3380 GCA_045627085.1 Lachnospiraceae bacterium
CTTACATAGACAATGTTACAGGAGTATGTCCGGCGTGTCATTTAAACAATTTAACCGGCATGTACGAAGAGGGATATGGAAACAACACTCCCGGACAGAGTTTGTGTTTCTGCGGAGAAGGATATATAGACAATGAAACAGGAATATGCCCTGTGTGTCATTTAAACAATTTAACCGGCATATACGAAGAGGGATATGGAAACAACACTCCCGGACAGAGTTTGTGTTTCTGCGGTGCAGGCTACATAGACAACGTGACGGGAATTTGTCCTGTCTGCCATTTGAACAACTATACCGGTTCAATTGAACCTGATCCCAACTGTTCATATTGCCATGGAACTGGATATATTGCTCCGGTATGTGGTATTTGTGGAGGAGATGGAGCGATTCATCCGGAGGTATGTTTCCAGTGTGGAGGTACAGGTCAGGACTTTGTTACACCGGGATCAGGTGATGGACCCGGTTGGTGGGAAACTTGTTCAAACTGTGGCGGTTCCGGGCAGGTGGGACAATATGTTCCCGGTGGATGTTCGCAATGTAATGGAACCGGCGTTCTTCCAAGAGAAAATATAGTTTGTACTCATTGTTGGGGGAGATAATCTGATATTTGGAAGTATAGAGTAATGCGTGATTTGTACAAGAAATAAATACGTCAATTCAATATCTGAAGAAACTAACTCATTTGGAGCATTCAGATATTCACAGATGTACAAAAAAAGCGCGGATGCAGATGACAGCTGTCCCCAAATTGTCCCCAATTGTCCCCAAAATTTTTAACGCATAAAAAGAGTCAGAAACCCGCATAAATGCTGGATTTCTGACTCTTCCGAAAAGAGCGCGAGACGGGGATCGAACCCGCGACCCCCTCCTTGGCAAGGAGGTGCTCCACCGCTGAGCCACTCGCGCGAATTTGTCACTGCTTCAGCGACTGTTTTACTATACTATACGCCTTTATAAAAGTCAACAGGAATTTCTATTTATTCGATTATAAAACTTGCGTTAAACGAAAGAAAATTATAAAATAAACTTATAGAGAGGATTGGATACATCATGGACGCTCAGGCTCTGCAAAACGAGGTAGATTTATTTGAAAACAAAATATTGTCTGCAAGCAGGCTTGAGTGGAATGATATCTATTCTGTTCTTCAAAAGCTTTCGGAGGATAATGACAAAGGACTTAAAGGCTGCATCTGTTATTATGCCGCATACAGTAAAATGACGGATGGCATTGCTGATGACAGTCTTTATTTTTTAAACGAAAGCATCAGATTTTTGCTTGGTACCGACAAGGAGCATTACGTAACCCGCTGCTATAATCTGTTAGGAATACTGGCACACAGCCAGAACAATCTTATACTGGCAATGGAGCAGTACAGCCGTGCTCTGAGCTATGCACAGAAGTATTATATGGAGACGGCCGAGGGAATGATTTTGGCCAACATGGCTGACATCTGTCACAGAGTCGGAACGGACAAAAAAGCTGCTGAATATTATGAAGCGTTCTTACACTGCATCGATGAAGAAAAGCTGGTTAATCAAAATGACCGCATTAATTATTATAAAGCGGTGTCCGGATATGGGTTTGTTCTTATCTGCCTTAGTGAGAAAGAAAAAGCGCAGGATATATTCAACCGGCTGGAAAAGCTTGACACGGAATTTGATGATTCCGCCGCTAACCTTGCCATATATTGCTATAAGGCTTTTTATAATAAAAGGTATATTTCAAACGAAAAGTATGATGAATATATTAAAGCGATATTGGAGATAATATCCGAAGGCGTTGTTGTAAATTCGTGCTTTGACCAGCTGTACAATATCATCACAATGCTGGTTGAATTTATGGATTACGGAAACCTTCAGGTGCTTCTCGATAATGTCATCCCGTTGGTAGCCATAAACGGAAATGAAAATGTTTTGCTGGAAATGCTGTATTATCAGTTAAAATTCTGTTCAGGCAGCCTTGACAGCAAAGAGTTTACTCAGAATACACAGACCTTTTTCAAGCTCAAAAGCAAATATGAGAAAAACGAGAATTCTCAGCTTGTAAAGATGATGAAAATGAGAAATAAGCTCGTTGATATGGAAGAAATAGAGGATGAGCTAAAGGAGAAGAATTCAAAGCTTTTATATCAGGTGGATCACGATGTGACATCCGGGCTTTTCAACAGACGATATTTAAATGCGTATGCCGAAACCTCCTTTGAAAAGGCTTATCATGATAAGACCTCCTTTGGGGTACTGTTCGTGGATATTGATTATTTTAAAAAGGTGAACGATTCACATGGCCATACAAACGGAGACAGTGCCATACTTCGAATTTCGAATGTGTTAAAGAAAATAATGAAGGACGATTTCGTAGCCAGATACGGAGGCGATGAATTCGTTATTCTGATATTAGATAAGTCAAAAGAGTATTTGGAAGAATGTGCCACTCGGATAATTGAGGAGGTAAAGGAACTCAAAATTCCGACAAACAGAGATAAAGAAGATGATTATGTTTCCGTTACAATCGGAGGCTATCATGATATTCCTCAGAAAAACTCTAAGGTATGGGATTTCTTAAAGGCCGCGGACAACTGTCTGTATGAGCAGAAGGAAATTCATAGAGGCAGTATCAGAATACAAAAATAAAGGGGGATTTGCTTATGAAACTTACATTCATAGGAGCAGACCATGAGGTTACGGGAAGCTGTCATTACATCGAGGTGGGTGACAAGCGTTTTCTGGTTGACTACGGAATGGAGCAGGGAGCAAATACGTTTGAAAATGCATCACTACCGGTAAACGAATCAATGATAGATTACGTCTTCTTAACACATGCGCATATTGATCATTCGGGATTACTGCCGTTATTATATGCAAACGGATTCAGAGGTCAGGTTTTTGCCACGGATGCTACCGCAGATTTGTGCAGTATCATGCTTCGTGACTGTGCACATATTCAATTGATGGAATCCGATTGGAAGAAAAGAAAGGCTAAGAGAGGCGGCGATGAGTCTGTCGGAGAACCGTTATATACCATGGAAGATGCCGACGGAATAATCAAAAGGATTACAGCCTGCCATTATGAACAGGTTTATGATATTTGTGATGAAATCAAAGTAAGATTTACCGATATAGGACATCTTCTTGGCTCTGCCAGTATCGAATTGTGGCTTACCGAAAACGGCGTCACCAAAAAGATTGTATTCTCAGGAGATATCGGAAACAAGAACCAGCCGTTGCTAAAAGACCCCAAGCCTACGAAAGAAGCCGATTATGTCGTTATGGAATCAACCTATGGCGACAGATTTCATGATATGGAAAAAAGGGATTATGTAACGGATTTGGCAGCTATTCTTAAAAAGACCTTTGACAGGGGTGGAAATGTCGTAATTCCG
>JAZQNB010000032.1:0-5430 GCA_045627085.1 Lachnospiraceae bacterium
AAGGATAATATGTGCTCGGCCGATTTGAAGGACTTCATCGGTAAATATCACCTGGGTGATCCTGATGCCGCAGACTTTAACCCGAGACTGGTTTTCGGTACCGCAAGCGATCACGACCATATTTACAATACACCCCGTGGCTGGTACATGGCGCGTTTCTTTATTCCTCATGCCTACAAATGGGACGGTCCCGATGCGGACTTTACACCCGTAAGTAACGACATTCCGTGGTCAATGGTTCCCGAACGGAAGGTATCGGTTGAGGATGTAAGATACCTGCTTGGTTCATATTATCAGGAAACACCGTATAATCCTTATGATAACCGCTCGGAGCTGAAGGGCAAGTACAGAACCATAGGTGTGCCGAACAGTGATGTCTGTGCAATTATGCAGATTCGCGGCTATATGCCTGATGCGATTGCAGGGGTTTCGTGGTATTCAATGGGCGGCAGCGGATTTACGGCCTGCTTCCCGGTTTATACCAACGTAAGCACTTTTCCGAAGTATTTCGGCGCAACTACGGAGACTGTTTCGACCGAATACATGTATTGGCACAGCCGTATGATAGCAGCCCTTACGGATGCCCACTATGCAACCGCAGAGCTCTATGATGCCAGATATTACAATGCTGTGTTAAATCGTGGCAGAGAGCTTCTGAACAAATATGACGCGAAGATATTGGAGGGAGCGGAAGACTCTGTTCTGGAAGAAGCCAATACAAAAATTGCGGAGATGGTCAAAGAAGAATCTGACAAGGTTCTCGGCAAGCTCCTCGGAAATGCAAGCGAGCATATGAAAATACGCTTCCACAGAGGAGATAATTGAATCCAAATCAAAACTATTTTCGAAATATATACATGGATTACCACTCTATGCCGAAAGATATGGTGGGGATGTTGTGCCTATGACTGTAGAGGAAGAAGCTTGCAGTGGCAAACAGATTCCAATGTATGTGAGGGGGATGGATTCTGAATGGATTATAAAACGCCTGAGGTTTTGTATATAAAGCAAGTTTTGATTAATTGGGATAAAATTCCTGAAGAGAGTTATCTGCGCAATATTGAAGCAATTCGAGGAGTGGAAAAGATAGATTTTCATAAATCCGTAACGTTTTTTGTTGGTGAGAACGGAAGCGGAAAATCGACTCTATTAGAAGCAATGGCTGTTGCAGACGGGTTTAACCCGGAAGGCGGAACGCGTAATTATTCTTTTTCAACATATGACTCTCATTCTGAATTATGTGATGCGATTCGCTTGTCGAGGACAACCGGAGGCAAATGGGGATATTTTTTGCGTGCAGAAAGTTTTTATAATGTTGCTACCAAGGAGGAGGAATACTCGAGAGAACCGGGTGGAAGACCGATGAATTACCACAAAAGTTCTCATGGGGAAAGCTTTTTGTCTGCCATGCAGAATTCTTTCAAAGGAAATGGTATATATTTTATGGATGAACCGGAGGCAGCATTATCACCACAGAGACAGTTGACTTTGCTAATAGAAATAGACAGATGCAGGAAAAACGGTGCTCAGTTGTTTATAGTAACGCATTCGCCTATTCTGCTTGGACTTCCTGATGCTGAAATTCTGACATTCGATGATGGTATTGTTCATCAGTGTGAGTATGAGGAGACAGAAAGCTATCTGGTTACATCCATGTTTATAAATGATAGAAAGCGAATTTTGAAACAACTTTTGGAATGAGAAAACTGCAAATATATATTGACAGTATATTCAACCGAAAGTACAATTTTATTGATTAGCTCTTACACAGAAGGAATACAATGTATTTTGGGGTAAATAATTATATTCTTAAGGAGAGTAAAGCTAATGAAAATCAGATGGACAAACAAATGGAGCGGCGAAACGGGATACGTTAAGGCAGTAGAGGAAAGCCATTTCATCAACAGCTTTGACGAGAGCGAGGCACTTAGCATCCGCACCCAGAAGGAAGCAGAAAAGGTTATTATTCATCTCAATCAATGCGGTGAAGGAACTAACAATATCTTTGACATTGTTAAAAAGGAACGTAATAAGCGAATTGTGTCATGACAAATGTATGCCAGGAAATGAAAGTAAGCATAAAGCCATAAACACCTAAACAGCAGAAAACTGCTATGTATAAGCCTTATAGGAATATACACAGCAGTTTTTTTCGTGTAATAAGCGAGTCCAAGCGGTCATGCAATCGAAGTCTATGCTGAAAGCTGGCTTTCGTGCAGAGACAGCGATTGCATGAAAAGCGGTTGGCGAGCCAACCGCGACCGAGAAAACGCGAAGCGTGTTCGAGGTGAAGCGCTTGGACGAGAGTACAAGCGCTCATACAATCGTGTCATAGACCCGGTAATCCGGTCTTGGCATTTGGTTATGCTAACTGTTATAATAAAGATGTACGGAAGGGCACGAAATGCCGCTTTTCGTGGAGATAAGCAGCGAAGCGGCTTGCGAATATCATTGACTGCGAGGCAAAACTATGGAAAAAGTATATGGATTAAATGAAGCAGAATACAAGAACCGGGTACTTGCAGCTTTAAATGCGACTTATGACTGGTTCAAGATGAAGTATATAGAGAAGACCGGAAAGGTGACTATTGAGGCTATTAAGGAGCTTGTGAAAGAGCATAGTGCCGAGGATAAGGATCCAATCCGGAAGCGCGAACCGCTTAATACGGCAGAGGACGTTATTGCGGAGCTGACAAGGACAGTGGAGCAGGAAATAACCTGGAATCCGACAGGATTCTTTACGCAGTGCGATGAGTATGAAGTCCCTTTCTTCCCCCAGGAGCTCGGAGGAGGGTGGAATCTTGAGGATTATCGCTTCACAAAGTATACTAACGGGGCATTTTCTTCTTCTGTTACGGCAGGAGACCGCTCAGCCGGAAGTGGCAGGACCTTCCTAATTCCTACAGCCATTATTAAGGGGCATACTTATGAAGAATTCCTGGAGCTGTACTTTGATGAGGTGGCCGATCCTAAAGCATTCGGACTGGGCGTCGATGCCCTCATAAACGACCACCAGCTTCGCTTATTTTTAGGACTTTCCGAAAGAAAGCCCCATCCCGAAATTACGGAAAAAGACCTTCCGGAGATGACTGTCGTTTATCGTTATGAGTTTTGCCGCGGAGATTGTATGGAGCACCTGAAGGAAAACGAATTAGATGGTGAAACTGACCTTATAAAGAACGAGTGGAAGAAGTTCAAAGAAACATATCGCATGTTTGATGAGATTGCCCTTAAGGATGAAAAGGGCGAAATACCTGCTTTCTGGGGGATTATGACTGAAGATAATGCACTGGTTACTGACGTGACCTTTACGAAGTATTGGACACATTATTACAGAACCGGTTATTATCTTGCTGCTTTTGAGGTAAATGACAGGAGCAGGAATTTCTGCGTGAATGGTTGGGAAAGAGGAATCATTCCCGCCCACCATTACGTAACTGTGGATATGACAGGAAAGGATTATGACAAAACCTTTTTTGAGTATGTGGATGGCATTATCCCGGATTTAGGGTACAGACTGGACGGTTCCATTCTTGAAAGAATTAATCCCAAAACCGATAAGCTGGAGGTTTACTTTCCTGTTAGAAAAATGGAATAAAAAAACACGGAGATATATTATGGGATTGTTTAAGAGTAAGTACGAGCGCGAACTGGAAACTTTCATCGCACGCATCAATATGAATATGTCAAATAACTATAAGGATAATGCGCAGTCGGATCTCAAGGATCTTGAGGCTAGGTATGAGGAACTGAAGGCGGCAGGTGTTCTTAAAAAAGCAGAAGCGGCGGCATTTGAAAGCCAGATTGGAATTTATAAAGAACGACTGAAGGGATACACGCATAAGGACCAGAAGCCGTATTGGACATAGGAATTTTGTTATTTATGATAAGTTTGAGATGATGGTTTTTCTTTATGTTGAGCCGAATATCAGGGTAAAGCGTGTTCATGACAGAGCAGTAGAACGTTTTGGCGAAAGAGTACTTGAAGGCGGAGATATGTATGAAAGCCATATGAAATTTTTGCAAAGTAACCGAAAATACGAAAAAGATGGTTCGCCGAATCTGGCTGAACAGAGAGAATGGATGAAAAGCATGTCATGTGCGATATTGGAGTTGGATGGTACTGACAGTCTCGCCCAAAATGCTGATACTATAGTAAAGAATTGGAAATATTTGCGTTAATAGAAATTTTATTTTACAATAGTTGATAATTCAACTATAATCTATTCTGCATTTTGTTTTCCCAAGGAGGCTCCTATGGATTTTCAGGTATTGAATTCACTGATGAAAATGACAAAGGGTTTTGCTCACGGGCAGATACGCGAAAGCGGACTTAACGATACTGAATGTATGATATGTTCATACGTTTATTCGCACGAAAACTGCTCGCAGGATGATGTGGCTAAAGCACTCTGCATGGACAAGACTACAGTGACTAAATCAATGCAGATATTGGAAAGCAAGGGCATTCTGCGACGCATTTCCGATGAGGCGGATAAGCGCAGGAATGTTTTGAGCCTTACAGAGGAGGGAAAAGAAAAATGCTCTCAAATCCTGCACATCCATGATAAATGGGTCGGCAAATTGATGGAAGAGCTTAACAGTGAAGAACAGAAACAGTTCGAAATCTATTGCAGACGACTCATAAACGCTGCGAAAAGGATGCAGGAAGGAGGAAAATAAAAAACGGAGTGATTAGAAATGCAGAAAGACAACACAAAATCAATTGAATCCTTTGCAAATGACCCGATTGCAAAGGTAGTTATCAAGAACAGTATACCGGCGCTTATAGCAATGGTCATGGTAATGGTTTATAACCTTGCCGATACGTTTTTCATTGGACTTACGGGAGATGATTTGCAGGTTGCGGCGGTTTCGTTAGCGTCACCCGTGTTCATGATTTTCATGTCGCTCGGAACTCTTTTTGGAGTCGGTGGAAGCTCGGTAATTTCAAGAGCACTTGGGGCAGGCAAAACAGATTATGCAAAGAAGGCAAGCTCCTTCTGTTTTTGGGCAAGCACGGTTATCGGAGTAGTGTTCATGACACTTATCTGGATATTCTTAGATGATCTCATGCTGATGCTCGGAGCCAGTGAGAATACGATTGAATACGCCGGAAGTTACCTTCGCATCGCGGTAGGCTGCGGAGCATTTTCAATGATTTCAAATTGCCTTTCGAATGTAATCAGAACCGAAGGCGAGCCGATGAAGGCAATGACGGGAACGCTTATCGGTAATCTTTTGAATGTCATCCTTGACCCGATTATGATTCTTGCTTTGGGCTGGGGAATCACCGGTGCTGCGGTTGCAACCGTAATCGGAAATGTGGTAAGTGCTATATATTACCTTGCATACTTCTTTAAGGGAAATACATCCTTAAGTATTCGTATCAAAGATTTTTCAATGAAAGACCGTATAGCAACCGATGTT
>JAZQNB010000033.1:0-90877 GCA_045627085.1 Lachnospiraceae bacterium
CATCAAAGCCCTACGAGGAGAACGTAGCTATTACAAAGCAGGTAGTAGAGTACGCTCACGCTCATGGCGTTGTTGTTGAGGCTGAGCTTGGTACACTTGCTGGTATCGAGGATGAGGTTGTTGTTGAGGCTGGTAAGGAAAGCTACACACGTCCTGAAGAAGTTGAAGAGTTTGTTGATAAGACAGGATGTGATTCACTTGCAATCGCTATCGGTACTTCACACGGCGCATATAAATTTACTGCTGCTCAGTGTACAAGAAACGCTGACGGTATCCTTGTTCCCCCTCCGCTTCGTTTTGACGTATTAAAAGAGTGCGAGAAGAGACTTCCCGGATTCCCTATCGTATTACACGGTTCATCTTCAGTTCCTCAGGAATTCGTTAAGATGGTTAATACATACGGCGGAAACATGCCTGATGCAGTTGGTATTCCTGAAGAGCAGCTTCGTGAAGCAGCTAAGTCAGCAGTATGTAAGATTAATATCGATTCAGATATCCGTCTTGCTATGACAGGAAACATCAGAAAATACTATGCAGAGCATCCTGATCACTTTGATCCCAGACAGTACCTTAAACCTGCACGTCAGGCTGTTAAGGACATGGTTGCTCACAAAATTGAGTACGTTCTTGGTTCAAACGGCAAAGCTTGATTGTAATACAATTATAAGAGTAAAGCAGAGTGAAGTTTTTTTCACTCTGTTTTTTTGACTAAAAAATCCTATAGCTTTATAAATTAATGCATTGAAAAAAACGATTTTACTTGATAGAATAACTAAAGATTTATTGTAAGGACATAGGATATGAAAAACGATCAATTTTTAAAGAAATTATTTCAACTGGTTTTGCCCATTATGGTTCAGGCATTTATGCTGTCACTTGTTTCCGCGACAGATGCCCTGATGTTGGGATTTGTAGACCAGACATCTCTTTCTGCAGTTTCACTGGCCGGACAGGTACAGTTTGTGTTAAGTCTTGCCGTAATGGGCATTACTGCAGGCTGTGGAATAATGGCGGCGCAATATTGGGGAAAAGGTGACACAAGAACAATAGAGGCCATAACACCTATAGCTATCAGAACAATGCTTTTAATAGGTACAGGCTTTTTCTTCGCAGCTATATTTATTCCCGGATTATTGATGAATATTTTTACAAATGATGCAGAACTTATATCCGCAGGCACTCCATATCTTAAGGCGGTTGCTCTGTCATATTTATTATGTGCCATATCACAGATATATCTTACAATTATGAAAAATGTAGAGATGGTGAAAGAAGCATCCGTCATCAGCTCGAGCGCCGTTGTGCTTAATATCATACTAAATGCAATCTTAATATTCGGCCTTTTGGGGGCACCGGCACTGGGAATCGTGGGAGCTGCCATAGCTACTGTTATTTCCCGCGCAGTAGAACTTATCTGGTCGGTTTTGGTAATGCAAAAAAAGAGTATGGTACAGATATCCTGGAGAATATTTAACAGAACAGAGGATGTGCTCAGAAAGGACTTTTGGAAATATACCCTGCCTATGCTGGGAGCCAGTCTTGTGTGGGGAATAGCATATACTCTGTATACAGTCATAATAGGACATTTGGGAACTGATGCTGTCGCAGCATATTCAATTACTCATATAGCAAAGAGTATTATTTCATGTCTTGTCAAAGGTCTTGGAACCGGAGCTGGAATTATGGTCGGTAATGTTCTGGGGGCCGGAAAACTTGACGATGCAGTTGTTTATGGACGACGCCTTACCCGTATATCCATTATAGTCGGTGCGATATCCGGAGGACTTTTGGCGGCATTTTCTCCGCTTATAGTTCATTTTGCTCCCATGTCAGAGCTGGCAAGCTCATATTTGCAGGGGATGTTATTATTTACCGGACTTAATCTGGCATTTCAGTCTGTTAATATCACCGTCCTTGACGGTATTTTCTGTGCAGGTGGAGATTCCAAATTTGACATGTACGGAAACATCGGCGCAATGTGGTGCTTTGGTGTACCCTTTGGGGCCTTAGCTGCATTTGTTTTCAAATGGCCTGTAATGATAGTATTTATTATCATCAGCTTGGATGAAATAGTTAAAATGCCGGCTGTTTACCTTCGATACATAAAGTATAAATGGGTAAAAAACATTACCCGATAATCCCTTGGAGAACAGAATAAAAGGCTTAATCGCTGCCTGTAGCAATTTGCTATCGTTTAGCTAAATATTGCGAAACTAATATGAGTTATGAGAACTCTGTTTTGACCTTAATGGTTAGAACAGAGTTCTTTTTGTATTCCCAATTAATCAAACAGCTGCAATTGCTATGGCGGATGTTCTATATTTACTCATGTGCAGGAAATAGAGTACGGAATGGGCTGACGCGTGTTCTATTTGGGAAAATTCAGGAAAATAGAGTACAAATTTTTGAAATTTCTTGACATTTGATTTTAAAGTGATATGATAATGATATCAAATATATATCTTAGGAGGTAAATATAATGACAGAGAAAATATACACAACAAAGAAAAACGGATTTGCCGCAATTTTTATTTGCATTTTACTGATGTGTGCAGCAACAGCACTGATTATATTCGGAGGAAGGAGCTTACCTAAGACTTATGGGGTAATCAGCATGGTTGTAGGTATTTTGTATTTATCCATTTCATGGATTCCTTTCCTTGGCTTGAAAGTTCTCAAACCCCAGGAAGCTCTGGTACTTACATTCTTTGGCACATACATTGGAACTATTAAGGAACCTGGTTTCTATTATGTAAATCCTTTCTGTACTGCAGTTAATCCTGCTGCATATACCAAGCTCGCTCAAAGCGGTGACACTTCTGCAAATTATACAGGCATGGGAAACGTAACAGCTCCGATGGAATTGCCTACAAAGAAGATTTCTCTTAAGGCAATGACATTAAATAACGGCAGACAGAAAATAAACGATTGCCTCGGCAACCCCATCGAAATCGGAATCGCTGTTATCTGGAAGGTATCCGATACTGCAAAAGCTGTATTTAATGTAGATAATTTTAAAGAGTATTTATCCTTACAGTGTGATTCAGCTCTTAGAAACATTGTCAGAATTTATCCTTACGATGTTGCACAGAATGTAGATACAACAGGTGACGGACAGGCGGATGAAGGCTCACTTCGCGGTTCGGCAGAGGTTGTTGCAGAGAGAATTAAAAATGAAATTCAGCAGAAGGTTAAGGATGCCGGACTTGAAATTGTTGAATCGAGAATTACATATCTAGCATATGCACCTGAAATCGCTTCCGTAATGCTTCAACGTCAGCAGGCTTCTGCTATTATTGATGCCAGAAAGATGATAGTTGACGGTGCTGTAGGAATGGTTGAAATGGCCCTTGAAAGACTAAGTGAGAAAGAAATTGTCGAATTGGATGAGGAAAGAAAAGCAGCTATGGTTTCAAATCTTCTCGTGGTATTATGCGGCAACCACGACGCACAGCCTATAGTAAATTCTGGAAGTCTTTATTAATATGGCAGAGAAAAAACAGGTGCCGCTTAGACTTTCTGATAAACTGTATGCCGAAATAGCCGCATGGGCTGAGGATGATTTCAGATCGATAAACGGCCAAATTGAGTACCTTTTGTCCGAATGTGTAAGACAACGCAAAAAGGATGGGAAATATGTAGGAACCGAAATTGATGTTCCGCCGGAATTTGATATTCATTAGCAGGAGAATGAAATGAAACTACCAATTACAAAAAAACAGCTTATATTTGAACTTGTTTCGTACATAATCTGTATTGCCGCGTTGGCACTTGCAATAGTTTTCGTTATTCAAAATCCTCAGGAGGTGCCTGTTAATTATGATTTTGACGGAGAAGTAACCAAGTATGGATCATCAAAGACAATACTGTTTTTGCCAATTACCATGCTTGTAATGTGCATTTTTATGTCACTTATCATTCATTTATTGCCCGTACAATACATGAATGTAGGAGTTAACATAAAGCCGGGCAGGGAATTCCTGATTTACAGAGATTTAACCTGGATTTTTGTTTCACAGCTTTTCTCGTTTTCACTTTTCAGTGTTGCTGATGTTGCCATGACATTTTTCGGGCTTGGCGGATACATGGGAATAGGCGCTTTAATTTTTATGGCTGTTATTTTTGTTTCTATTGGAATTTGTTTTTCTATGATGCAAAAACATAACAGATAGGAGAGGATGGCATAATTATGGATATTTTGGAAATTAAGAATTTTTCGAAGAGCTATAACAATGATAAAAAGGCTGTAGACGACATATCACTTTCTGTTGAGCAAGGTGATATATACGGCTTTATTGGTCATAATGGGGCCGGAAAATCTACTACCATAAAGGCTTTGGCAGGGGTTCTTGATTTTGAGGAAGGGGACATATACATTGCCGGCAAATCCGTAAAGGACAACCCTATTGAATGCAAGCAGGTAATGGCATATATTCCCGATAATCCTGATCTGTATGAGCATTTGACAGGAATGCAGTACCTGAATTTTATAGCAGATATATTTAAGGTATCCGCAGACAGAAGAAAAAAACTGATAGATAAATACGCCGAAATTTTTGAAATTTCAGATTCTCTTAATGACATGATTACTTCATATTCACATGGTATGAAACAGAAACTGGCTCTTATTTCAGCATTTATTCATGAACCCGGTCTGTTAGTACTGGACGAGCCCTTTGTAGGACTTGATCCCAAGGCTACTCTTACTCTCAAAAATCTGATGAAAGAGATGTGCAATGACGGTGGAGCAGTGTTTTTCTCCACACACGTTTTGGATGTGGCTGAGAAGCTTTGCAACAAAGTTGCAATTATCAAAAAAGGTAAAATTGTTGCTTCAGGCAGAATGGAAGATATTGTTAAGGATGCCAGTCTTGAAGAGGTATTCATGGAGGTGGTAGAGGATGAAGGAAACAAGCAGTAAGAATACAACTATCCTTCTTCTTCAAAATATGCTTAAATCAAGCGGCATAATCAATCAGATTAAGAACGGGAAGGATAAAAAGAAAAGAAATAATTTAATAGGAAATATGGTCGCTTATGGCTTTTTGTATTTGCTCATTGCAGTTTACACGTTAATTGTAGTTGTGGAATGTGGTTTATTTGGCTTTACAAATTCTATTCCCACTATGTGTGCTCTTACAATTACGGCAGTGACCTTTATTTTTACATTATTCATGCATAATGCTTATATGTTTACTTTCAAGCCTTATGATTTAATAATGTCACTTCCCATCAGTACAAAGGAAGTCACCCTTTCAAGATTTTTATTCATGTATGTTAAAAATCTGCCGTGGGCACTGATAATAGCACTGTCAATGGGGGGCGGGTATTTCTATTTTGAAAAGCCGGATGCTTTATCGTGCCTGCTCTGGATAGTACTTGCTTTCATATTACCTATTCCCGCAATGGTCCTGGCCGGAATAATTGATTCACTGATAGCAGGTCTGGGCGTAAGGTTTAAAAACAAACAGCTTGCGCAGGCATTCCTTAGCATAATATTTGTATTATTGGCATTTTCACTCAGATTTATCATGGAAGCTATATTTAGAAACAATGCTTCCGTAGAAGGGGTAATAACAGCATTGTCGGAAAAAGGAAATGTGATTCAGTCCTACATTCCTTCCGTAAAGGCCTTTGAAGGTGCTATAAGGTCTGATAATATATGGCTTAAATTATTGATTGGAGTTGGTCTTACGGCAGCTTCAATTGCTTTGCTGGAAATGTTTGTAATAGTACTTTCGGGGAAATTTAAGAAATTGAATTCCAAATTGATGGCCGGCTTATCCGAAAGCTCTAAAACAGGGATTACCGGTCGTGAGAAAAGTAAGATTAAGTCACGCTCCGCACATCAGGCCATAGCCTTTAAAGAACTGAAACGCATGCTTAACAGCAATGCTTACCTGATAAATATGGGGCTGGGACAGATATTGTGCATGATTGTAACGGTTGCTTTACTATTTGTTGATATGGATAAAATTATTGCAATAGTAACACAAGGCGCACCGGTGACAAAGCAGATGATGATTCCGGCGTTGCCCTTTGCAATATATTTCATGCTGGGAATGGTAACGACAACAGCAGTGTCAATGTCACTTGAGGGCAAGAGCTTTTGGATAATAAAGAGCAGCCCCATAAAGATGGAAGATGTCGTAAAAGGCAAAATGCTGTTACAGATATACATAAGCGTGCCGTTTATGACAATTGCTTCGATAGTTGGCGGAATATCAGCCGGGGCAGGCTTTATTAATATTTTACTTTCAATTGTTGTCGGTTTTGTATTATGCATGTTTTCTGTTTATTACGGGATGGTTTGTGGTCTTAGGTTTATCAAACTCGAATGGGAAAATGAAATCGAGGTAATCAAACAGGGGGCAGCCTTGGTGGTATACATATTCCCCAACATGATATTGGACATAATATTAGTTGTATTAAGTGTGATTGCCGGATTATACGGAATATCTACCCCACTTATTTTCATAATCGCGACTGCCCTTATGATGATATTGAATGTTATTTGCAGACTCAGAGTAAAAACTCTCACTAAAAAATTACTTTAATGATATAAAAAATGTGTTTTTTTCAAAATTTAACATTACTCCGGATAAAATCGAAAAGGGTTTATGGTAACGGAGAATGCAGATCCGCTTAAATTTATCGCCAGACCTTCAACTTCAGGAATTGAAGACCATATCTTTATAAACAAGAAAGTTGTTCAAAATTTCGCAGATATGTGCTATAATATTTGATGTAGGATTTTTAGCTTTGCATATGTTTTGGGGGTTACAAATGAAATCAGGTAAGAAGTTCTTTAAAGCTCTTGGTACTGTGGTTCTGTGCGTTGTCCTTTTACTAATTTTCTTATTAATTTATTGTGTGTGCGTCCTAAAGAGTTCTACACGTAATCTGAAACGCGTTAATGATGAGGGTACTCTTTATTATGTTGAATTTACAGGGGATTGTTACAATCCGGTTGTGGATTTACCTTTTACATTTATAAGAGGAGCCGGCTGCAGCGCGTTTTATACTGAAAACGAAAATGGTGATGCACTTACCTGCAGAAATTATGACTACGAACATTTTGATAAGGAAGGCAATCTGACGGGATTGAATATCATTATCAAATGTGAGCCGGAAGGCAAGTATAAGTCTATCGGTACAGCTGATGCAACCTGGCTGCCCGGGAATATGACGGCGGGCTCGCTGGAAGACAGTGCCTTTAACAGGATGTTGCTTGGGTTCTTGCCATTTGTTACCATGGATGGAATGAATGAGAAGGGGTTATGTGCCTCAATTCTTGCACTTGATACGAAAGCCGGTGAAACACCTGTTAATCAGGATGCAAAAGGAAAACCCGATACATGTATTCCTGAACTGCTCCGCTACATTCTCAATGAATGCGCTACTGTTGAGGAAGCTGTCGAAATGGCACAAAATTACAATATGAAAAGTCTGTTTGGCTGTGATTATCATTTATTTGTTACAGATGCCTTTGGAAAGAGTGCAGTGCTTGAGTGGCGCTATGATGAGCTTACAGTAGAGTACACAGATGCAGTTACGAATTTCTATGTAGGATATGACGATGCCTGCGACTGCTATTATGGTGAAGAACTGAAGGAAAGATTTGACAATCCTCCGTCTACTTCAAAGGCTTATAATTACGGTTACGGACACGGCTTTCAAAGATTCTTTTCAATAGTTGATGCATTGGACAAGAACGTTGCCGGAAGTGATAGCTTAATTCGTACTCAAATGTCAGATGAAAAGGCTCAGAACGTGCTTCGCTCAGTAGCACAGACTTATGAGGGCGGTCTTACATCCATGACTCAATTTGGCTGTGTTTACAATGCCAACACCAAAACACTTGATATTTTTGTCTGGCCCGATTATATGAAAGAATACGAATTTTGTATTTTTGAATAAAAAAATCTTGACATTGATTTCGCGCTATGGTATTAATTTTTTTGTGGAAAAAACTTACTGCAACTGACGGATAAATGTGGAGCACCACAAAGAAGCAGTGAGAATAAAAAGTCGACCGTCTGGGCATACTTGTTGTTAATCAAGTGTGCCCTTTTTTATTTAAAACGGCCATCAATCTAAAGGAGAATATTTATGGACAAGAAACTTGTTTACAAAGGAAAAACAAAAGACGTATTTGAATTGGAGAATGGAAATTACTTACTCAAATTTAAGGATGATTGCACCGGAAAAGACGGCGTATTTGATCCCGGTGAGAATTCAGTAGGCTTGTCCATTGAAGGAGTTGGCGATGTTAACTTAAGAATGACAGAGTATTTCTTTGAGAAAATCAATGCCGCAGGAATTAAGACTCATTTTGTAAAGGCTTATCTTGATGAGACAACAATGGAGGTTCTTCCCGCAAAGGTATTTGGACATGGTCTTGAAGTAATCTGCCGTTATAAAGCAGTAGGAAGCTTCTTCAGAAGATATAACGAATATATTGAAGCGGGCGCAGATCTTCCCGCATATGTTGAGATGACCTTCAAAAACGATGCGCTCGGCGATCCCCTTGTTACAAAGGATGGCCTCGTAATTCTTGGCGTTATGACAGAAAAACAGTATGATGACATCAAATCCATGACTCAGGATATTACAAAGATTGTAGCAGATGATCTTAAAGCTAAAGGACTTGACCTTTACGATATCAAGTTTGAGTTCGGCTACAACAAGGATGGCTCCGTAATGCTTATTGATGAAATAGCATCCGGAAACATGAGAGTTTACAAGGATGGTAAATATATCGATCCCATGACTCTCTCTAAACTTTTCTTCGCTTAATTCTTTTGACATATATAACTCCAAAAACCTCGTGAAAATTTATTTTTTCACGGGGTTTTTACATTGATTTACGGAGTGAAAATTTACTGCACTATTGCGATAAATCAGTAGCACTTCACGGTCTTTTATGGTATAATAATATCTGGTGGTGATTTACGATTTTTATATTTTATTCAGGGGGTTTTTATGGAACTTGAGAAAAAACAATTAACTAAAAGAAACAAAACGGCATTTATTTTTCATTGCATACTAAATGCAGTGGCCTTGCTTTCAACACTACTTGGTTATTCTACCGATTCTGACACATTGCAGCTCGCATATATCATTACTTCCGTTGTGATTTTTGTGGTTGCACTGTTCGGCTACATTAAGTTTAAGGACAAAGTCGGCTTCAGACATTTTATGGGCGGAACGCTTGCCCTAATTTACGGCCTTTACCTTATCACATCTACAAACTTTACCGTGTACATAATGACATTTGGCATAGCTTTTACACTTATGGTATTTGCGGATATGAAGCTGACATATTTCGCTGCGGTGTATTCGTATATTTTGTCAACAGTGATGATATTCAGACTGTATAAGAGTGACATCCTTCCAATGAGATATGCCATGCCGGCTCTGCTTTTTGGATACGGCGCTGTTACAATGTCCATTATTTTAGCCAGATTGTTAAAGACATTGGAGGAAGAAAACTATAAAGCCATTCAGGTTCAGGGCGATGCGGCAAAAGGCATTTCGGAAGAGGTGCTAAAGCTTGCACAGGAGCTGTCAGATAAGCTGGTGATATGTGATGAGGTGTCCGATAATCTGACTGAAAAGATGGAGACCAATCATCATTCCATGACGGAAGTAAATGAAGGAACAAAGGCAACTGCCTCCGCCATTGAGCAACAGACTATGACAACCTCTGATATCAGGGACAATGTTGAAGCTGTGGGAGATGAGGTCAAGAATCTTAAAGATATTTCCACAAAGAATTATGCGGCTGTTAATGATGGTGTAGCTCTTATAGGAAAGCTTAGAGCACAGGCTACAGAGGTTGCCAAAATCAATACAGAGACAAACGAGACAACCACTAAGCTTAATGAGAGTATTCAGGATGTACATGAAATTACAGCAACAATTTTGGGAATTTCCTCACAGACCAATCTTCTTGCTCTCAATGCTTCCATTGAAGCAGCAAGAGCCGGCGAGGCAGGAAAAGGATTTGCCGTTGTTGCTGAGGAAATCAGAAAGCTTTCGGAAGAAACAAGACAGGCTACCGAACAGATTAACGACATAATTTCAAGACTTACAGCAGATGCCGCACAGGCTTCTGAATCAATGCTTCAGTCTGCAGAATATGCAGAAAAGCAGAACCTGCTGATTGAAGAAACAGGAAACAAACTTACTGAGATAAAGGATGAAACCGACAATCTTCAAAATGCAGTAATTCAGATTTCTGCTTCCGTAGACACGGTAATTGATGCTAACGGCAGAACAATTGATTCCATCACCAATTTGTCGGCGACAGGTCAGCAGATAGCTGCTTCGACTGACGATGCTCTTGCAAACAGTACAAATGCTATGGGAGTTTTGGAGGAATTAAATGGAGTGCTTCGCGATATTGATGCTATTTCAAAAGCAATGCAGAAGGTGTCGGAAGAAATGCACTAAATAGGTTTTTTAAGGGCAAACCTTTTGGTTTGCCCTTTTTATTTGTAAATTGTGTGAAAATATCAAGACAACTTGAAAAAATGATTGAATTTTGGTAAAATTAATACAAAATAATAACTAGTAGGTAATTGTATGAGTGAAAAACCTATACTTTCATACAGACTTAAATCTATCGCGGATATGGTTACCAAAGGCTACACGGTAGCGGATGTAGGATGTGACCATGGATTTCTTGCGATATATCTGGTGAAGGAAAATATATCACCGCATGTATATGCCATGGACGTAAAGAAAGGTCCTCTTGGTAATGCCGGGATGCATATTCAGGAATATGGGGTGACGGATAAGATTGACATCCGCCTTTCCGATGGGATGAAACAATTAAATATCGGCGAGGCACAGAGCCTCGTAATCGCAGGCATGGGCGGGCCGTTAATCTGCAAATTGCTAAGTGACAGTTTTGATAAGGTTAAGAGCTTTAAAGAAATGATTCTGTCGCCACAGTCTGAGATTGAAGAATTCAGAGAATATCTTGCGGAGAACAATATCTGTGTTATAGAAGAAAAAATGGTAAAGGACGATGATAAGTTTTACTCTATTTTCAAATGCAGATATGCGCCTGAGGTTGAAAATGCTTTTTCAAATAATATTCCCGACAGTGTTCAGAAAAGATTTGGACATTTGTTAATCGAGAACAAATCTGAGACTTTTAAAGAGTTTTTGGTTAACAGGAGAAGAGTATTAAATGAGATAGAAGAAAATCTTAAAAGCCATGTTTCAGACAAAAACAAGGACAGACTGAAGGAAGTAATAAGTGAAAAAGAAGATATTTTAGTGGCCTTGGAGCTGATGAAATAAAACGAGAATATTACAGGGGGTATGCTTATGCTGAAAATTATAATTGCAGGAGTGTCAAAACAGTATCCGGAAGGGACAACTTATGAGACCATAGTAAATGAATATCAGGACAAATATGAAGGACTTATAGGATTGGTATCCGTGAATGGAAAAATCAGAGAGCTTTTCAAGAAGGCATATAAGGATTGTAATCTGGGCTTTTTTACATTAAAGGATGATGTTGGAAGTAAGACCTATGTCAGAACGGCAACAATGCTGTTCTTGAAGGCGGTTTTTGATGTGTTTGGTCCGGGTGCTGCAAGGAAAACAAGAGTAGAGTTCGCAGTAGCAAACGGAACCTTCATACATCCTTCCGATGTATATGAACCCACAAAAGAAAATGCCGAAAGAATCAAGAACAGAATGCTTGAGCTTGTGGCAAATAAGACTCCTTTTATGAAGAAATCCTATCCTATTGATGATGCCATTGAATTGTTTGACCGCCTTGGCATGGATGATAAGGTAAAACTGTTCAAATACAGGAGGAGCTCTTCTGTTAATGTTTATGAAGTAGAAGGCTTCTACGATTATTTCTATGGATATATGCTGCCTAATGCAGGATATGTGAAATGGTTTGACGTCATTAATTATGATGAAGGCTTTATGCTTATTCTGCCGGACAAGAAAACGCCTACGGTTATAGAACCGTTAAAAGAAAGACCGGCTTTATTTAAAACCTTAAAGGACTCTGAAGAGTGGAACAGACGGATTGGAATGGCAAATGTAGGTGATCTGAATGATGCATTTTGCTCGGATGATACATTAAGCGAATTGATTTTGGTTCATGAAGCTGAACAGGAGAGAAGAATCGGTGAGATTGCTAAAGAAATAGTAAATAAAAAGGGTGTTAAGTTTGTAATGATAGCAGGTCCTTCATCTTCCGGCAAGACCTCGTTTTCACACAGAATGTCTATTCAGCTCAGAACCCTTGGAAAGGTACCGCATCCTATCGGACTGGACAATTACTATGTTGACCGTGTTAATACGCCAAAGGACGAGAACGGCAACTATAATTTTGAATGTCTTGAGGCACTTGATGTCGAAGGCTTCAATCGGGATATGACTGACCTGCTTAACGGCAAGCGTGTTAATATGCCTACTTATAATTTTAAAGCAGGCAAAAAAGAATATCGGGGAGACACTTTACAGCTTGGTGGCGATGATATTCTTGTTATAGAGGGAATCCATGGCCTAAATGAGAAAATGTCGTATGCGCTTCCCGATGAAAGTAAATTCAAGATATATATCAGTTGTCTGACGAATGTAAATGTAGATGAACACAACAGAATTCCCACTACGGACGGAAGACTTTTACGTCGTATGGTAAGGGATGCCAGAACCCGTGGGACAGATGCTAGAAGCACTATTAATATGTGGGCGAGTGTGAGAAGGGGAGAAGAGAATTACATATTCCCTTATCAGGAGGAGGCGGATGCCATGTTTAATTCTGCTTTAATCTTTGAACTCGGTGCATTGAAGCCCTTTGCTGAACGAATTTTGTTTGATATCCCCAAGGATGATCCGGCATATTATGAGGCAAAACGATTGCTTAAGTTCTTGGATTATTTCCTGAGCATTCCTTCAGAAAATATACCCAATAATTCACTTTGCCGGGAATTTGTCGGCGGCAGCTGCTTTAATGTATAATATGTGTCCTTGACAAATGCAGGATATGTTAATAAAATAGTCAAAGGTTTAAGTAAAGCGGACGATCGCGGCTGTGTAAACAGGTGAGGAAAGTCCGGGCTTCACAGGGTAAGGATGCCGGATAACGTCCGGTGAAGGTGACTTCAAGGAAAGTGCAACAGAAAACAAACTACCGGGGCAACCCGGAAAAGGTGGAAAGGCGTGTGTAAGAGACCACCGCTTTACCGGTAACGGTAAAGGCAGTGTAAACCCCATCCGAAGCAAGACCAAATAAGGAGGCAAATAGGTTGACCCGACCTCGCTTCCGGGTAGGTCGCTTGATGCGGCTGGCAACAGTCGTACTAGACAGATGATCGTCTCGGCCTTACAGGCTATGACATAACCCGGCTTATAGCTTTACTTAAAAATTTGCGCAAAAAGACTGTAGTTTTACACAAACTATAGTCTTTTTTTGTATTGTAATATAATATTACAATTAATTTAAAAGGCTCAAAATATAAAATATTGTACATAAATACAAATATCTGTTATTTTGTTGGCCTTTTTTTTTGATTACAATAGATCATGTAATAAATAATTATTTTTTTTACAGGAGGAAAAATATGAAAAAATCATTAGCACTTCTTCTTTGTGGCGTAATGGTAGCAGGTCTTATGACAGGCTGCGGCAAAACAGAAGAAAAAGAAGCAGCACAGCCTTCCGCAGATACAGCTGTTGTTGCAGAAAAAGAAGATTCAGTTGACACATCAGTAGAAACTGAAACAGAATCAGCTTTAAGCTATGCAGACATCGTTCTTGGAAATGATTACACAGACCTTACGGCTACAATTTCACTTTTTAACAACAGAACTGACCTTGACAGCGATTCTTACGGCGGAACAACTTGGAAGCAGTACCTTGAAGCTTTCAATGCTGATTATCCCGGAATTACTGTTGAAGTAACAACTGACACAAACTATGCAGAGGATGCAATTACTCATCTTCAGTCAGGTTCATACGAAACAGTTATGATGATTCCTGCACTTGATAAGGCAGACCTTAGCTCTTACTTCCTTTCATATGGCGATTTGGCTACTATGAGTACTCAGATCAACTATGCTGACAACAAGGAATATCTTGGACAGGTTTACGGTGTTCCGATTACAGCTACAGCTCAGGGTATTGTTTACAACAAGAAAGTATTTGCTGATGCAGGCGTTACAGCAACACCTAAGACTCCTGAAGAGTTCATTGATGCACTTCAGAAGATTAAGGATTATGATTCTTCAATCATTCCTCTTTACACAAACTATGCAGCAGGCTGGACAATGGGCGCATGGGATGACTATATTGGTATTTCAGGTACAGGCGATGTAACATATACTAACCAGAAACTCCTTCATACAGCTAATCCTTTCAAGAACTATGGCGATTCAACACATCCTTACGCTGTATACAAGATTCTCTATGATGCAGTTGCAGCAGGTCTTACTGAAGACGACTACACAACTACTGACTGGGAAGGTTGTAAAGGTATGATTAACAATGGTCAGATCGGATGTATGGTACTTGGTTCATGGGCTTATCCTCAGATGGAAGCTGCTGGTCCTAATGCAGAGAACATCGGCTATATGCCTTTCCCTATTACCGTAAACGGCAAACAGTACGCTCTTTGCGGACCTGACTACTGCTTCGGTATCAACAAGAACGCTTCTGCTGATGAGCAGGCAGCTGCTATGGTATTCGTTAAGTGGATGACAGAGAAATCACGTTACTCATACAATGAGGACGGTTTACCTATCGCTGCATGGGATACAACAACAAAGCTTGTATTTGACGGCGTTGAACTTCTTGTTGAAGAGCCTTCACTTGAAGGAGAAGAAGATCTGTTTAATCAGATTAACTCTGAGTGCGAGCTTAATGTTCGTAACGGTGGTGACACAAAGATTCAGCAGATTATCGAGCATGCATCTATGGGCGATATGACATTTGATGAAATCATGGATTCATGGAATGAAAAATGGACCGCTGCACAGACAGCACTCTCCGTTGAAGTTACAGAATAACAAATAAAACCTTGGGGAGGAGAAATCCTCCCCTGTTTTTTTGCAAAGGGCAGTGGTGATATTTATGACTAAAAAAAGACAAAGACAACAGGCTTTAGTAATAATTGCATTTATGATTGTCCCTTTAGCTCTCTTGTTTACTTTTACGTATTTACCATTTGGAGAAATGGTAAAATTCAGCTTCTATAAAATGAAATATCTGACACCTCCGGATAAAAGAGAATTCGTAGGACTTCAAAACTACATAGACGTATTTAAACGAGATGACTGCTTTGCAGCTCTAAAGCTCAGTATATATTATTGCCTGGGTGCCTTATTCCAATTGGCTCTGGCTCTGTATTTGGCAACTGTATTGAGTTTTAAAGTAAAGGGTGGCAACTTTTTTAAAGGAATGATGTTTTTTCCTTATTTGATAAGCGGTATTGCTATTGGCTTTATATTTAAGTTTTTCTATACCAGAGGTTTTGTACTGGATACACTTTTACAGGCATTCGGTATTAAACTGGATAATATTCCATACTGGCTTAAGGACAGAAGCGTAAACAACTGGTCACTGGTTGCAACCAGTATCTGGAGATATTTTGGACAAAACATGGTACTTTTCATTGGCGCAATTATGTCTGTGGATGCAGAACTATATGAAGCGGCCGCATTGGATGGTGCAGGAAGATGGCAACAGTTCAAACATATTATTCTTCCGGGAATTAAAACAATATTTACACTTAATGTTATCTTATCTATTACCGGTTCATTAAGTGCTTTTGAACCTCCTTTTGTTATTACCGGTGGTACAAACGGTACAGGAACATATTTTGTAATTATGAATGAAATCGCACACGTAAGTCAGAAGGTTGGTCTTGCATCTGCCATGGCTGTAGTGCTTTTACTTATTATATTCTTATGCACGATTTTGCAGAAGCTGTTCTTTAAGTACGTCTTTAAGAACGTGGAAAGTGAAGATGAGGTAAAAAATCGGAAAAGGAGGAAAGCATGAAAAATCATATTAAACATATAAAGCTTGGTAACGTGTTTTGGAAAATTTTCCAGTATTTTTCACTTATACTCTTTTCGTTTATATCTGTTTTCCCTATTGTGAGCTGCGTAATTACAGCCTTTAAAACAGATGAAGAATACAGAAGTACGAATGTCATGACCTTGCCGGAAAGCTTTCTTAACTTTGATAATTTTAAAAGAGCATTTGTAACGGCAAACATGGGCAGGGCATTTATGAATTCACTGATAGTTATGCTGTGCGTATTAACAGTTTCAGTTATAGTCGGAACTCAATTGGCGTATGTTCTTAACAGATTTAAATTTCCGGGTAATAAGCTTATCCGCAATCTGTTTTTGTTCGCTTCATTGCTTCCTTCCGTTGCCATGCAGGTTACCGTATACAATATCATGACGGCACTTGGCTTTGTCAATCATTTATACGGATACATTATAATGATGTGCGGAACCGATGTAATTTCCATCTATATCTTTATCCAGTTCATGGAAAATATATCCGTTGCACTTGATGAGTCAGCTCTTATTGATGGTGCAGGATATATGAAAATATATTGGAAAATCATTCTGCCGCTTTTACGCCCTGCTGTTGTTACGAGCTGTATATTAAAGGGTGTAGCTGTATATAACGAATATTATGCAGCAAATCTTTACCTGATGGACAAAAAGATCAGAACAATATCTACCACACTATACACATTTGTGGGGCCCATGGGAAGTCAGTACAACTTAATTTGCGCAGGCGTTATTATATCACTGACACCGGCTCTTATAGTGTTTATAGTATGCCAGAAACAGATATATTCAGGCATTACCGCAGGAGCGGTTAAAGGTTAACTAAATTGAGTTTAACAAAAATCAATTTTGATTTGAAAATATGCAATATTTTGGATTTTCCAAAATATTGCATATAAATCCAAACCTCTGTTAAGGTTTTCCTATCAAATAAGAGTAAAATTATTCTTGAGAGAGGGGAAATAAAACGGAGGTTATTTTATTATGAGAAAAGCAAAAAACAAGATTAGAAAACTCATGTCACTGGTTCTTTGTTTTGCTGTTGTATTAACAACAATTGGAATTGCTCCGATGAAAGCAAAAGCTGTTGAGAATTTGGCGTATGGAAAAACAGTAACAGTCAGCTCTACAGAGAACTCCTCTTATCCCGGAAGTGCAGCAGTTGATGCTGACGGAAACACCCGTTGGTCCAGCTCTTATGCAGACAATCAGAATTTTATAGTTGATTTATGGGAAAACAAGACTATATCGAGCGTTAAAATCGCATGGGAAGCAGCCTACGCATCCCAGTATCAGATTCAGGTTTCAACTGACAACAGTACCTGGACAACAGTCTATTCAAACTATAGTGGAAGAGGCGGTACCGAAACCATTAATTTCTCAGCCGTTTCTGCACGTTATGTAAAGCTATACTGTATCAGCCGTGCAACCAGCTATGGATTTTCTATTTATGAATTCGAAGTTTACGGAAATGATTCAGCTTCATCAGGAAATACCAATACCGGCAATACTAATTTAGCTTACGGAAGACCTGTAACAGTATCTTCATCAGAGAGCTCAAGCTATCCCGGAAGCGCAGCAGTTGATGCTAACGGAAACACTCGTTGGTCCAGCTCCTATGCAGACAATCAGAACTTTATAGTTGACCTTGGAGCTAACTACACTGTTTCAAGCTTTAAGATTGCTTGGGAAGCAGCCTACGCATCCCAGTATCAGATTCAGGTTTCAACCAATAACAGCACCTGGACAACAGTTTATGAGAACTACAATGCAGGCGGTGGAACACAGACCATCAATATTTCTTCAACAACAGCCCGCTATGTGAAGATTTACTGCATTAAGCGTGCTACAAGCTATGGCTTCTCATTATATGAATTTGAAGTATACGGCGGAGCAAGCCAGGGTGGCTCATCGTCCGGAAGTACATCAGGTGGCTCATCCTCAGGCGGTTCAAGTGCAGCACAGGCTAAGCAGAGAGTTCTTAACTATTTATACAGCATTAAAGGACAGCAGACAGTAATCGGTATTCACAACCGCGAGCCCAATTCAGAGCCTGCTAAACAGACCAATCAGGCATATGCCATCACAGGACAATATGCAGGTCTTTGGAGTGGAGATTTCCTGTTCTCATCCTCTGACGTAAATAATCGTTGGAACATGATTTATGAGGCAGAGAGACAGTGGAACAGCGGAAGTATTGTACAACTGATGCTTCATGTAACAGCACCCAATCAGGGTGAAACCGGCAACTGGGACGGTGGCGTTTGTACACACCTTTCAGATTCACAGTGGAATTCACTTATTACAAACGGTGGCGATTTAAACAGACAATGGAAAGCAAGACTTGATACATATGCAACTTATTTCCAGTATCTTAAGGATAAAGGTATTCCTGTACTTTTCAGACCTTTCCATGAAATGAACCAGGGTATGTTCTGGTGGGCAGGAAGAACCGGCTCAAACGGAACAGCAGCATTATACAGACTTACAAGAGATTATCTTGAGAATCAAAAGGGCCTTGATAACATTATTTGGGTATGGGATATGCAGGATCTGTCCTACGATTGGAGCAGCTACAATCCCGGAAACAATTATTGGGATATCTTTGCAGTAGATGTATACAACGGAGATTACTACACCTCCTACAAATACAATCTGGCTAATCAGATTGCAGGAAGCAAGCTAATGGCTATCGGAGAGTGCGACAAGCTTCCCACAGCAAGTGAATTACGTAACCAACCCAACTGGTGCTTCGTAATGAGCTGGGCAGAGTTAACCTTCTCATACAATTCAAATTCCGAGATTCAGAATTTGTGGTGGGCATCCAATGTAATTGTTCGAAATGAATTACCCTCCTTTAGATAGATAAAGTTTGGGCAAGGGCTAAGGAAAATCCTTAGCCCTTGTTTTTCGTGTAATGTGTTTCTGAGACAGGATTTTGGCATCGATCTCATCCGATATTACCGGAAAGCATACTTTTGCATCCACCTCGGTAATGTTTTTGTTACTTATTCATACAATAATTATCGGAACACACGATTCAAGCATTGTTTCGGTAATCTGACTGTCACATAAAGGTCAAAATGTTACCGACATCACTTTTTGTTTAATTTAAATTTCATATCGAAACAAAATACTGCATATAAATGCAAAGTACAGTAATTTATTTATTCTGCTTTGGTTGTTACAATAGAAAAAAAGGAGGAAGATTATGAAAAAAATAAATTATGTAGGCCCTCAGATTGATAATATTCCATGGCAGGACAGACCTGATGGGTGTAATGATGTGGTATGGCGACATACGGCCAATCCTATTATCGGTTGGAACAGCGTTAAGGATGTTGCCAGAATATATAATAGTGCAGTTGTACCCTATAAGGGAGAGTTCATAGGCATATTCCGTGCCGACCATAAGGACGGTATTCCTTATTTACACCTTGGCAGAAGCAAGGACGGAATCAAATGGAATATTGAGGAAAATCCTATTTCATGGAAGGATGAAAACGGAAAACCTTATGATCCCGGATATGCATACGATCCCAGACTGACAGAAATTGACGGTAAGTATTACGTAGTATGGTGTACAGATTTCGGCGGTCCTTCTTTAGGACTTGGAGTAACAGAGGATTTTGAATATTTTACCCGCCTTGAAAATGTTTTTCCTCCCTTTACACGTAACGGAGTGCTTTTTCCGAGAAAAATTAATGATAAATATCTGATGCTTTCCAGACCTTCCGACAGCGGACACACTCCGTTTGGAGATATTTTCGTAAGTGAGAGTAAGGATTTAGAGTACTGGGGTCATCACAGACGTGTTATGACCAGTGGAGTAACCTGGTGGCAGGGAAAGAAAATAGGTGCAGGAGCTGTTCCCATCGAAACTAGTGAAGGATGGCTTTTGCTGTATCATGGTGTTAACGGAACCTGTAATGGCTTCGTATATTCAATCGGAGCTGCAATACTTGATATTAACAATCCATCAAAGGTATTGTACCGAACAAGAGATTATCTGCTTACTCCCGAAACACCTTATGAAGTAACAGGTTTTGTACCGGGTGTCGTTTTCCCATGCTCAACATTATGTGACAAGGAAACAGGAAGAATTGCGATTTATTATGGTGGCGCTGACACATGCCTGTGCCTTGCATATGCAAACCTTGATGAGCTTGTAAATCACATTAAGGAAAATTCATATCTGCTTCCCGGAGACAGTGAGGAATACAAATAATGAAAAAAGATTTTATTGACAGCGTAACACAAAATTATAAAAACTGCATTTTGCCTTATTGGAAAGCAATGCGTGACGATGAATTCGGCGGCTTTTACGGATATAAGGACTTTGACCTTGTTACGGATAAAAAAGCTGATAAGGGAGTAATTCTAAACAGCAGGATTTTATATTTCTTTTCAAGGGCAGCACTTGTTTTTGGCGACAACAGTCTGACAGAATATGCAAATCATGCGTATGACTTTCTGATTAACAGCTGTCTTGACAAAGTAAACGGCGGCCTTTACTGGATGATAAAGTATAACGGAGAGGTATCCGAAAGTATGAAGCATACATACAATCAGGCCTTTGGCATTTACGCTTTATCCCAGTATTATGAGCTGACAGGCAAAAAAGAAGCTCTTAATCTTGCACTTAACATATTTGATGTCATAGAGACTAAATGTGTTGATGAGTTCGGATATAAAGAGGCTTTCAGTGCAGACTTTAAGGAAATTGACAATGATAAATTGTCCGAAAACGGTTTGCTTGCAGACAAAACAATGAATACGCTTTTGCATCTGTTAGAGGCATATTCTCTTCTATACAAGGTATGTCATGACAAGAGAGTAGGAGAAAGACTGGAATTTATTCTGGATACCTTTGAAAAAAAGGTGTGGAACGGCGAAAAAGGTCAAATGGAAGTATTCTTTGACAAAGAAATGAACAACATTGCAGACCTTTATTCTTACGGGCACGATATAGAAGCGTCATGGTTAATTGATTATGGCTATAAGGTGCTTGGAAGAAAAACGCCTACGTACACTTTGATTATGGCTGAGAATGTTTTGGACACGGCATTTAAGAATAACAAAGTATTAAATGAGTGTTTTAACGGTGTAGTAAATGATACAAGAGTATGGTGGATTCAGGCCGAATCAATAGTAGGGTGTGTAAACGCATATGAGAAAACCGACAATGAAGTGTTTTTGCATGATGCCGAGAAAATTTGGAATTATGTACTTAACAGTTTTATTGACACAAGAGACGGCGGTGAATGGTTCTGGGATTTGGACAGCAATGATGTCCCTTCCAGCAAAAAACCGATAACAGAGCCCTGGAAGTGCCCTTATCATAATGGCCGAATGGTGATGGAAATAGTGGAAAGAAGCAAAGGAGATGCAAAATGAATCACGATGAATTTATAAAAAGACGTGACGCTGTAATAAGCAAATATGAGGAAACACTTGCTAAGAAAAACAGCGTAAATGAGAACTTCTACAACGGAATATATGACAGATATAAATATCCGGTATTGACCAGAAATCATATCCCGTATTTCTGGAAATACGATATGAATGAACAGACTAATCCTTATTTTGAGGAACGACTTGGCGTAAATGCCGTATTTAATTCAGGAGCAATTTATAAAGACGGCAAATATTATCTGGTGGCCAGAGTGGAAGGAAATGACAGAAAGAGCTTTTTTGCAGTAGCGGAAAGCAACAATGGTGTTGACGGATTTAAATTCTGGGATTATCCCATTCTTTTGGAGGATACCGAGAAAAACGAAACAAATGTATATGACATGAGACTTACAGCACATGAAGACGGATACATTTATGGCGTATTCTGCTCTGAGAGTAAGGATACAGAAAGTGCAAGTCTTTCGGCTGCAAATGCTGCTGCAGGCATAGTAAGAACCAAGGATTTAGTAAAGTGGGAAAGACTTCCCAATTTAAAAACAAAATCTCCTCAACAGAGAAACGTTGTACTTCATCCTGAGTTTATTAACGGCAAGTATGCTTTCTTTACACGTCCACAGGATGACTTTATAAATACCGGAAGCGGCGGCGGAATCGGATTTGCTTTATGTGATGATATTACAAAGCCTGAAATAGGTGATGAAATAATTGTAAGTCGCAGAAAATACCATACAATTACTGAAGAAAAGAATGGCTCCGGCGCAGTACCCATCAAAACAGAAAAAGGATGGCTTCATATCGCTCACGGCGTAAGAAACACGGCAGCAGGACTTAGATATGTAATATATGTGTATGTAACCGATTTAAAAGAGCCCTGGAAAGTAATCGCAGAGCCCTCAGGATTCTTTATAGCACCGCTTGGTGAGGAGAGAGTAGGTGATGTCTCCAACGTAGTATTTACGAACGGAGCTATTGTCAACGAAAATAATGAAGTATTTATCTACTATGCTTCAGATGATACAAGACTTCATGTTGCTACATCAACTGTTGATAAACTCTTGGACTATGCGTTTAACACACCTGAGGATCCTTTAAGAAGCGTTTTGTGCGTAAAGCAAAGAACAGATTTTATCAGCAAAAACCTGGAATATATGAAAAACAACTAATTCTTTTTTTGGAGGATTATAGTTACGCATGTACCCCCCTGTTTTGCGTTTGAAACGATTAATCCCACTTCTGAACCGCAGAATATTTTTATTCTGCGGTTCACATTGCGTAAACCGATACTTTTGAAATGCTCATTCTTTTCATTGATGTAATCATTCAGCTCAATTAATTTATCTTCGGGAATTCCGGATCCGTTATCGGTTACGGATATTTCCAAAATGCCGGGAGCTGTCTCTATGGCATTGATTGTAATAAGTCCGCCGGTTCGAACGGTGCTCATTCCGTGATAAATGGCATTTTCCACAACCGGCTGTAAAACAAGCTTGGGTGTGGGATAGGAGTAGTATTTCGCAGGAATATTGATATTAAAGGTATATTGCTTCTTAAAGCGGTATTCCTGTAGCTCTATATATTGCTTTATATGATTGATTTCGTCGCTTAATGTAACCGGTTCATTTAAATTACTGATACTGTATCTTAAAATTGAACCTAACGATGCGGCCATATCCGCTGAGGTGTCATCGTC
The DNA here is from genome assembly GCA_045627085.1 of Lachnospiraceae bacterium. Classification (GTDB taxonomy): domain Bacteria; phylum Bacillota; class Clostridia; order Lachnospirales; family Lachnospiraceae; genus RGIG10340. Next base: position 23,176 of record JAZQNB010000033.1, read on the forward strand.
ATTAATAGTGGCCATCATTGATATGGATTCCAGTGTATTATAGAGAAAATGCGGGTTGATTTGAGCCTGAAGCATTTGCATTTCCAACTCGTTTGAATTGATTTTCGCAAGGTATACTTCGTGTATAAGATTATTGATTTTGTCAATCATAGAGTTGTACGAGTCTGCCAGACGGCCGATTTCGTCATCTCTTTTCAAATTAATGTGGCTGGTAAAATCACCGCTTTCTGCGATTTTCATCATGGAGCTTAAGAGTATTATGGGGGCAATCAGTCTTCGCAAAGCTATTATGGTGATTAACAGTACGCAGACAATGATTACCAAAATCTGAATGAAGTTTTCCAACTGGATTTGATTGATACCCCAAAACAGTTCATTTACCGGAGTGAAGCTTACAATCCTTATGCCATATTCTTTGGAATAAAGCGAAGTGGCATAGCAGCTTCTGTCATTGTATTTTACTTTGGTAAAGGTATCGGCCGAAGGGTCGAGCGTGTATACCACACTGTCGCTGTTAAGCGTTGTTCCGGTGCAGATTCCGGTGGAATCATAAATGCAGTTATCACCGTGCAATACAAGGAAATGCTGGTTCTCGGTAAGCTTTATGTCTTCACATAATTCGGCTATGTAATTTACCTCTGTGTTGACCAGAAGTACACCTATGACCGAACCGCTTTTAAGCTGAACAATGCCACGGGCTATACCAAAGACGTAAACGGGATTCAGCCTTTGATTAACAACATTAGGCAGGACATAGGTATCCACGAATACGGGTTTTCCGAATGCGTCAATTGCATCGTTAAACCATGTGGTACCCTTTGGATTAAAAGGACGGTAAATGGCATATTTTACCTTATAATCAGCGTTTCCTGCTATATTGAATATGTAGCAGGAATTTACATCGGATTTAAAGGTCATTATTTGCTCGAATATCTGCTCGTTTTCTTTTTGAAAATCGTATGTATTTACACCTTTGACATTGAAATCTGCGAGTAAAGGCAGGTATTTAGTCTCGTTTTGAGTATAGGTTAACGGTATTTTTGTAACATTGGCAATATCGGTAGCGTAACCGTTAAGCTTGTCCAAAAACTGTTCATTATCGCTTTTAATTATATCGTAGTAGGAATTGATACGTTCTTTCCTGTACAGATTAGCCGAATACAGAATGGAAACGCTGAGCAGTATCATTGCTAAGAGAATGATTAATGTGAATCTCCATGTAATTGATAGATTTCTAAAGAAATCATTTATTTTTTTCATTCTATTTTACCTTTAACGTTTATTTGTTTTGAGTTATAATGATATTGTACATACATTTTTTGTGCAAATCAAGTAATCATCCTTAATGATAATTATTTTTTGAAAGGAATAGTTTCCATGAAAATTTTTCTGGTAGACGATGATGAAGTTATTCGCATGGGAATGCGTAAGATTATCGAAAATGCAGGGCATGATTGGACTATATGCGGAGAGGCCGGGGACGGACAAATGGCTCTTTCCATGCTAGATGACAATCTTGAGGCAGATTTGATGATATGTGATGTAAATATGCCTATAATGAATGGCCTGGATTTGGTTAAGGTTATAAGGCAGGAGAGAAAATATGACCCTAAGGTTATTTTCTTAAGCGGCTATAACGATTTTGACTATGTAAGAACAGCCTTTATGAATGGCGCGTATGATTACATTTTAAAGCCGTTTAAGAAAGCGGAATTTATTGCCCTTATTGAAAAATTGGAAAATCAGATGCAGGAAGAAAGGCAGATGGAAAAAACATCTACCGAAAACAAAGATTTCATGGTTGCCGAAGTCTTAAAGCATCTGATAACCGACAGAAACGAAAATCCGGAGAGTAATATGTCTAAACTTAAGGATTTGGGAATTGAATTGAATCATCCCTACCTTATGACGGCAAGGATTATGGTTGATCAGTACTACAAACAGTTTAACGGTGAAGGCGAGTACGACAAACAACTGCTTGCGGTACAGAATAAGTTCGTCAGCTATATGAACGAGTGTAAAGAATTAGCTTATGCTAATTGCATCTTTAAGCAGGAGATAGTGATTTTGGCATTTGGGGATTCTCCCGAAGCATTAACGGAAGCTTTTAGCACACTTCACAATCTGTTAAATGACGGAATTGAAGAAAATACCGTTACTATTGGTATCAGTAGCGTTTTTGATGACAAATTGAAAATCTCGGAAGCACTGTGCGAATCGGGCAGAGCCGCATCCTGCAGATTTTATCTTGGACAGAACAAATTTATCACGTACAAAAGTATTGAGGGTAAATGCATAGACATTCAGTATGATACAGAACCAAACGTAAAGGAACTGGTTCATACAATCAGTATGTGCGATTATATGAAGTCCAAGGAAATTATCGAGCACATATTTATTGATTTAAGCTATTGCCTGCCTGATAAATTCAGAAAGTATGTCAAGGATATCGTTAATATGCTCTCCTTGAGAATAGAGAATTTTGCGGCTTATATTGAAGTTGTCAATCAGGATTATGAATTCTATGTTGATTATTTAAATACCTTCAGAGAATTAAAAACATATATGAATTCTCTGCTTCACGGAGCAATTGATTATATTACCAATGAACGTGACAAAAAGAGTAAGCTCCGTATTGAAATGGCTAAGGAATATATTGAGAACCACTATGTTGAATCAATAGCCTTAAATGATATTGCCGAATATGTGGAACTCAATGCTTCGTATTTCAGCAGTCTGTTTAAAACCGAAACCGGAATAAATTTCTCTGAATATCTGCTGAATGTTCGTATGGAGCATGCTAAAGAGCTTTTGAGAAATCCTAAGATTAAGGTTTACGAGATAGGATGTCTTGTAGGCTATGAGGATGCGGTATCCTTCGGAAGAGCTTTTAAGAAAAAATGGGGTATATCTCCCAAGGAATACCGAAATTCTGTTTATTAAATATTATGCAGTGCTTTCAATTCCCAAAAAAAAGTATGGGAATCAAAAGCACTGCTGTTTTTTTTGCTTATTGCAATTGTTAAGATATAAGAGCAAGTGGAGGAGTATGTCATGTTATTAGGTGCAATTGAAGCCGGCGGGACCAAAATGGTGCTCGCTGTGGGAGATGAAAAGGGTCAGATTTATAAACAGAAAGTTGTTAAGACCGACACCCCACAAAATACAGTGCCGCAGATGGTCGATTTTTTTGTCAGAAACAAGGTTGACGCTTTGGGAATAGGAGCATTCGGACCTGTCTGTCTGGATGAAAAGAAATCGGAATATGGCACAATATTAAATACTCCTAAAATCGCATGGAAGGGCTTTTCGTGGCCACGTGCTTTTTCGGATATGGACATTCCGATAGGAATAGATACTGATGTAAATGCTGCTGCTTTGGCGGAATGCACATTTGGCTGTGCAGCAAATCTGAGTAATGTCATATATGTTACCATCGGTACAGGCGTCGGAGTGGGCGTATATTTGGAAAACAGGCTGATTCACGGAATGCTTCACCCCGAAGCAGGTCATATTTTGATAAATAAAAGGTTTGATGACAGCTTTGACGGGGTATGTCCATATCATTCTAATTGTCTGGAAGGCTTAGCCAGCGGACCTGCCATAAAGAAACGATACGGTGCTGATGCTGCCTCATTGTACGAACGAAACGATGTATGGGAGCTTGAAGCAGACTACATCGCTCAGGCATTATCGGATTACATTATGGTATATTCGCCCGATAAAATTATATTGGGTGGCGGAGTAATGAATATGGATAAACTGTTTGAACTCATAAGACATAAAGTTAAGGGGTATGTAAACGGATATATTGATTCGCCTGTTGTAAACCGTATGGATGAATATATTGTTCCGGCATCACTTATGGGAAAACAGGGAGTAATGGGATGCCTTAAACTTGCAAATATTGCGTTACGAAAGGATAGGAAAAATGAATAAGCCTAAGATCAGATGTTCAGAAAAACCAGTGCTGGAACCCAAAGAGGGTTGCTCATGGGCAGACACCATGGTTCTTAACCCGGCAATTGTTAAAGAACCTGGCAGTGAGACACTTCATATGCTTTTTAGAGCTACAGGTCCCTGGCCCGTCAAAAACTTAAAAGGATTGTCAGATCCATATCCTATTTTTCTGGGATATGCTAAAAGCGAAGACAGGGGCGAAACCTGGCTGCCGGATTTCTCGAGACCTGCTTTGGCACCAAAGCTTGAGTATGACATAGATAAAATGTATATAGAAAACATATATGGCGAAAAAGTGGTTAATAATGCAAACGGTTGTATTGAGGACCCCAGAATTTTTGAAATAGAGGGTGAACTGTATTTAACCACAGCCTGCAGAATGTTCCCGCCCGGACCGTATTGGGAAGGCGACAAGAGAAGAGATAATCTTCCCGACTGGGCTATGGAGAAGGACAATCCCTTTGGAAATGCGGCGTACAGAAATGATACTACTACAGTGCTTTTCAAATTGAACCTTGACGAACTCAAAAAGGGCGATTATGACAAATCCTTTGGATATGTTTGCACTTTGACAGATGGAAATGTAACGGATAACAGAGATGTGTTCTTTTTCCCCAACAAGATGAAAATTGACGGAAAGATGCAGTATGTTATGCTGCACAGACCGGAAATGCCGGATAAGTTCGAAAGCGGAAAGGGTATTTACAAGCCTTCCATTTTTATCGCATGTGCGGAGAGACTGGAAGATTTCGCTACTGACAGATGCACTAACAAGCTCTTTGCTACCGGAATTTTTGATTGGGAAGAAGAGAGAATCGGAGCAAGCTTTCCACCTATCAGATTAGAGGATGGCAAGTGGCTTATGTCATATCATGGCAAACAGCTTCCGGATTACGGATATACTCAATCCTTTATGATTCTGGAAGAGGTTGAAAATGATTTCCCCAAAATTGTACACAGATGCTCAAAACGTCTGTTGTATGCAAAGCAGGATTGGGAATTACCCGATAAATTCGAATGCCCCTGTATTTTTACTACCGGCGGCGTTGTTATGGATGATGAACTTATCATGAGCTATGGCGCGGCGGATCAAAAAGTTGGAATGGCCTGGGCAAATATCGATGAGATTGTAGATTACGTTTCTTATTTCGATGAACTGGGCAACCAAAAAAATGTATAGAAATACAAATGGCTGTTATTTTTATAGACTGCAATAACTGATAACATATAATCATAAGCTGCAGCTTTAAAAACTAAATATTTTAAATTTATATGGGAGGACCACTTAAATGAAAAAAAGATCTTTGGCATTACTTTTATCTGCTGCCATGATTGTTTCTGCATTGACAGGTTGTGGTGACAAAGCCGCTGATACAAAGGCTGATGACACTGCAAAGACCGAAACAAAGACAGAAACAGCAAAAGCTGATGACACAAAAACCGAAGAGGAAGCACCTCAACTGAGCGGTAAGATTACTGTTGCTTCTAACAGAACAGACCTTGAGGACAAACTTGCAGAGTATGCTCAGACATTTATGGATTTATATCCCGGAACAACTGTTGAATTTGAAACAATCAAAGAGTACGACGACGTTGTTGCTACAAGAATCGCAGGCGGCGAAGCTCCTGACCTTTTCTATGTAGTTGATCCTATTAACCAGGATACATATAAGGATTATTTCCTTCCTATCGATGACCTTGATTATACTGCTGATGACATTCTTTTCTATGAGAATGGACGTGGCACAGATGGAAATCTTTATGTTCTTCCTCTTACAGTTTCATACTGTGGTGTTGTTTACAACAAGCAGGCATTTGCAGCAGCAGGAATTACAGAAGTGCCTATGACTGTTGATGAGTTCTATGAGGATTGCGACAAACTTAAAGCAGCAGGCATCACACCTGTAGGAACAGCTTTCAAGGATGTATGGCCTATCTTCGCTTGGTGCGGATGGGGTGAAGTAACTCTTACAGCAGGCGACAACAGAGGCGAGAATAAATATGCTGATCAGGACGAAATCTATGATGAGACAATGCTTGCTTCTATGGATATCGTTAGAAACCTTTACAAGAAAGGTTGCCTCGAAGAGGATATCATGTCAGCTAACTGGGATCAGTTCAAGCTTGACCTTGCACAGGGTAAATGCGCTATGCACTACTCAGAGACATGGCTTCCCGCACAGTTCGTAGAACTTGGCGCTAAGCAGGAAGATATCGGAATGTTCCCCTTCCCCGGAGCTAAGAACATCAAAGCCGGTGCAGGAAAACAGTGGGGTATTTCTAAAGATACAGAGAACCCTGAGCTTGCAAAAGCATTCCTTTCATACATGTTAGCTCATCCTACAGACAAAGCTGACATCCCTTCAAACCTTAATATCGAAGTTAACGATCCTTTCGTTGCAGAGCTTCTTTCTTATGGTGTTGAGCCTTTAAGCCCTATCGTTGGTGATGCAAGATTCTCTAACATCAGAAACGAAATCGAGCTTGACGGACAGAACTTCTTCCTTACATACGTTATGGAAGAGGACGATGCTAAGGCAGCCCAGCTTATAGCTGATTGGAATGCTAAATGGGCAGCAGCAAGAGTTAATTACTAATTAAAAAAATGCAATTTTAAGGATTGCCCTTTTTTTGGCAGTATTGCTAATTTTGGCAATACTGCCATTTTTATGCCTTGGAAAGGAAAAAATATGAAATCGAAAACAAAAGACAGCTTATGTGTATTCTTTTTCCTGATAGTTCCTGTAGCGCTTTTAGTGCTCTTTTCGTACTATCCGTTGATGAAATTGATACAGCTATCATTCACAAATTGGAACGGAATGAGTCAGGACATTAATTATATAGGATTTAGGAATTATATAGACATTTTCTCACAGCCTGAGTTGTTTAAAACCTTTGGAAACAACATGGCTTACGTTATTACCGCGCTTGTTCAGCAGGTGGTCGGTTTGTTTTTGGCAATTTTGTTAAACAGTAATATTAAAATGAAAACTTCATTTAGAGCAATTCTGTTTATGCCTTATATTATCAACGGTGTTGCAGTAGCCTTTATGTTTAATTATATATACGATTATTCCAATTCTCCCGTAAACAAAGTGTTATCCCTTTTGGGAATGGAATCAATTCACTTTATCAGCAATGCTTACGCAACTAACTTTGCATTATCCTTTATCAGCTTTTGGAAATATGTTGGCTGGACAATGGTTATTTACATTGCCGCACTGCAATCCATACCCAACGATGTTTATGAGGCAGCCAGAATTGACGGAGCCGGATTCTTTCAGACCGTCAGATACATTACGCTTCCTAACATTAAGACAATGCTGGAGGTATCCTTACTTCTTAGCTTAAATGGTGCTTTGCAGGTATACTTTGAACCCTTCCTTATCACTAAGGGCGGTCCTAACGGCAGAACTGCAACCTTTATCTCTAAATCATTAGATATTGCCTATAATTATTCCAAATACGGAAAAGCTGCGGCAATGGGGGTAATTCTGCTAATATTTATTATCGTTATCGTCACTGTTCAAAAGATCTTTTTGAAGGATGAATAAACTAAAGAAAGGCTTATGTTATGAAAAGAAATTATAATGAAACGATAAAGTCGACATTTATCATTAATAATAAATTAGGTAGAGCCTTCGTTTATCTTATCATGGTGTTCGGCATATTTATGGTTTTTTCTCCGATGTTGATTATCTTCAATGTATCGCTTAAAACCAATGAAGAATATATGAACAGCGGTGTATACACATTGCCTGAGAACATTTTTAATTTTGCAAACTATGTCAGAGCCTTTGTGGAAGGAAAATTCCCTACCGGTTTTCTAAACACGGGTATTTTGGTGCTTTGCAGCGTGCCTATTACTATTATTATTGCGTCACTTGTTGCTTATACACTTTCAAGATTTGATTTTAAATTAAAAAAGGTAGTATATCTTGCCTTTTTAATTCCTACCTTTATCCCTGGAATGACTGTTACAATTGCAACCTTCCAGGTAATAAAAGCGTTGGGATTATACAATTCGCTTCTTGCCGGCATTATTTTGTACATCGGAACGGATATTATGCAGATATATATTTTCTTACAGTTTATTAATAACGTTCCGGTATCACTTGATGAAAGTGCAAGACTTGACGGAGCCGGAAGAATAAAAATTTACAGCAGAATCATTCTTCCTCAGTTAAAACCCGCTATAGCTACAACGGTTATATTAAAGCTTTTGGGTATTTACAATGATTTCTTTACCCCATATATGTATATGCCAAAGGTAAAGACCGCAGCAACAGCATTGTACTCTTTCTCCGGAGATAAACTTGCGGAGTGGCCTCTTATGTCCGCTGCAATCATTCTTGTTGCAATACCTACAATTATCATATACATTTTCCTGCAAAAATACATTATCAGCGGTGTTACAGACGGAGCTGTTAAGTAAGGAGAGTAGAAGTGAAAAAACAGTTAATAAACGATTGGAATTTACTTAGACTTTCGAACGGAAATGTTTTTGAAACGAGTGTACCGTGCAGTGTTCTGGAAACACTTGAAAAGAATAAAGAAATTCCTAACCCCTTTATTGGCGACAATGAGAAAACGGCAATGAAGGTAATGGAGGAAAACTTTGAATTCTATACAGAGTTTGATTGTGATGAATGGTGCTTTGACACAGATATTTTGAATTTGGTTTTTGAGGGAATAGATACGGTTAGTGATGTATATCTGAATGATGAAATGATTCTTCACACACAGAATATGCATCGAACCTTCAGAGTGGATGTAACAAAGCTATTAAAGAAAAGCAAAAACCGATTGGTAATTCGGTTATATTCGCCCGTCAAATTTATAAAAGATGCATATGCAAGGTGTGAATCCGATGGCTCAGAGGAAGCTATGGAAGGCTTTGTACATCTCAGAAAAGCACATTATATGTTTGGCTGGGATTGGGGACCTCACATCCCCGATACAGGAATTTTCAGACCTGTATATATTGAAGGAATTAAGACGGCTTCAATTTCACATGTTTATATACATCAAAGGCATGAGAACGGAAAAGTATCCATTCTGCCCGAAATAGAAGCACAGGTTTTAGGTAATCATATCCCAAAGTATTCACTCTTCATAATAGATCCTTTCCTAAACACCCGAGAGGTTATTTTCACCGGAGAAGAGATTCCCATAATTAATCCTCTTCTCTGGTGGCCGAACGGGTACGGTGAACAGAATCTTTATGAAATTAAGATAAATCAATATGTTGATGATGTTCTGACAGATACATGGTCTAAAAAAATAGGACTCAGGACCATGGAAATTTCAAGAAATAGGGATGAGTGGGGCGAAAGCTTCGCACATTGCGTTAATGGAACGGATATTTTTGCCATGGGCGCTGATTATATTCCCGAGGACAACTATTTGGGAAGAATTACACCGGAAAGGACACGTACCCTGTTGGAGCAGTGCAAACTCGCCAATTACAATGCAATACGTGTTTGGGGCGGTGGCTTCTTCGCAAACGATGAATTCTACGATATCTGTGATGAACTGGGTTTTGTAGTATGGCAGGATTTGATGTTTGCCTGTGGAATATATGAACTTACTCCTGAATTTGAAGAAAATATACATTATGAGATACGCGATAACTTAAAGCGAATCTCCAATCATGCGTGTCTTGGACTTGTATGTGGAAATAATGAGATGGAGATGTTTGTCAACGGAAATCTTTGGATTAAACGGCACAGTCAAAAAGCAGATTACATAAAGATGTATGAGTATCTGTTCCCTAAATGGGTTAAAGAATATGCTCCCGAGACATTTTATTGGCCGTCAAGTCCTTCGTCGGGAGGAAGCTTTGACGAACCTAATGATTTTAACAGAGGAGATGTTCATTACTGGGATGTTTGGCATAACAACGTTCCTTTCACGGATTTTAGAAACCATTATTTCCGATATCTTTCGGAATTTGGATTTCAGGCGCTGCCCTCTGAGAAAACAATAGACACAATTATCAATAATGAAACGGACAAAAATCTGTTTTCATATTGCATGGAAAAGCATCAGAGAAATAAAAGTGCAAATTCCAAAATAATGCAGTATATGCAGGCAACCTTCCTGTATCCTTCGGATTTCAAGACACTTATCTATGCTTCCCAGCTTTTATCCGGCGAAGCAATCAGATACGGTGTTGAACATTTCAGAAGAAACAGAGGCCGTTGCATGGGAACCCTGGTATGGCAGCTCAATGACTGCTGGCCGGTTATTTCCTGGTCAAGCATTGACTACTATGGCAGATGGAAGGCGCTACACTATTTTGAGAAGCGAATGTTTTCACCCGTGCTTCTTTCCTGTGAGGAAACCGGAATGGTTTCTGAGAGAATTGATATCAATTATGAAAAAAACGAATTTACACCGGCAATTTCTCTTAATGTTTCAAACGAAACCACGGAAGATAAGAATCTGATAATTGAATGGGAAATCAGAAAAAACAGTGGGAAAGTATTAAAAGAGAAGATGCTGGAGGTAACTGTTCCCAAGCTGACAGCAAAATGGATTTGCAGTGAGAAGCTGCCCAATATAGATGTGTTTGGAGACTATGTGAGTTTTAGGGCAAAGGAAGGCGGCAAGACAGTATCTGAAGGAACCTGCCTGTTTTCTCCCTGCAAATATTTTAGATTTGTTAATCCGCATCTTTCATATGAAGTAATCGGAAACAGTATTGCTGTTAAAGCACGCGGTTTTGCCAAAAATGTTCAGATAATGAACGAAGATGATGACTTGGTTCTCTCGGATAACTATTTTGACATGAATCCGGGCACACGAATCGTTGATGTAATATCAGGTTCTTTAAAAGGAATACAGTTAAGAAGCGTAGCAGATATTCATTAATTACGGGGGTAATGTATGAAAAAAATTAAAGTATTCAAGTTTAGAGAAAAAGCAACTAAGGTTTCAAAATCCGCAAGGCGCATGAAACGTATAAGACTTAAGTCGGTAAGAAGCAAGCTTATTGCTTCGTTCCTTATCATGATCGCACTTATAGTGTTAAGCGGAGCTTTTGCATATGCAAAGGCGTCTTCGGTTGTTATGGACAATTACAAGGAAGCTGTTTCCAATTCTGTTGCAGCCAATGGACGATATTTGGAACTGATTATGAGCTCGGTTGAAAGTGAATCTTTAAAATATATCTCAAATGATAACCTGAAGAAATATTACACAGGCAAATTTGAGAAAAACAGTAAAGAGGAGTTTGACGCTTACAACACTTTATATAACGATGTACTGGCGACTGTCGGCGGAGATGAATTTATCTATGCCATTACAATAATTCCAAACGGCGATAATCCTATTTCTACTATCAAGAATTTCAAGATTGGAGCTCATAAGGATTTCGTGAATTCAGCTGAGGTTCAGGCTCTGAACGACAGCGGTAAGAAATTCATATGGCTTAGAGAACATCCTTATATTGATGAGAGACTGGATTCCAACACAGGAAAATATGGAGCTTCCCTTACCAGATGCATGGTTAATACCGCTCTTAAAACAATCGGATACATTGTAATAGACGTTAAGCTTGATGTAATGCAAGAGGTCCTTGACAGTATGGATTTCGGTGTTAATGCACTTTCCATGTTTGTATTTCCCGATGGCAGTTCTATTAAATCTTCGTATGAAACCAAAAACGGTGATTGGGATATCGCAAACGAAGCGTTCTATGCGGAGATTTTAGAAGGTGAGGATATCACAGGAACCTTTGAAGCGAAGTATAATTCGCAGGAATATCTGTGCTCCTACTATAAGTTAAGCTCCGGAAATATAATGCTTTTCAATACGCTGGATATTGAAGTGATTGAAAATCAGGTTTCTGCCATCAAGAAAATGATTATTCTCTTCAGCCTCCTCGCAGTATTCATTGCTACATTTATAGCCATGTATATTTCCGGAGACATTTCAAGAATAATTATCAAGATATCGAAGGAAATGGATAAGGTTGCGCAAGGTGATCTTACCGTAGTCTTGAAAAATAACAGACATGACGAATTCGGTGATTTGATTAATTCAATATCCAAAATGCTTACAAGCATGAAGGAACTGATATCTGAGACTGTTGAAATGACCGGCTCAGTTAAAATATCCGCCGAAAAGCTCAATGAGGCCACAGCCGGAATAGTGACCTCCGCTAACAATATGGGCGATGCGTTGTTTGAAATGGAGAAAGGAGCCAATCAGCAGGCAGAACAGGCAAGTGATTGCCTTGACGAGATGAATATGCTTTCCGAACGTATCGAGGAAGTAAACAAAAACAACAGTTACTTAAGCAAAATAGCGCAGGATGCAGGTGCAACGGTTAATTCGGGTATCACAAGAGTATCTGATTTAAATGCACACATTAATTCAACTGCGGGTATTACAAAGGATATAGTTGAGCAGATTCGATTATTAAGCGAGGACACTCAGGTTATTAAGAGCATAGTATCACTGATTAATGACGTCGCAGAGCAAAGTAATCTTTTGTCCTTTAATGCTTCCATCGAGGCGGCAAGGGCAGGAGCAAGCGGAGCCGGTTTTGCGGTTGTAGCCGAAGAAATCAGAAAGCTTGCGGAGCAATCTCTTAGTGCTTCATTAAAGATTCAGGAGAACATTGATGCAATATTGGAAAGAAACGAAGTGATGGCTCTAAAGGCAAATGAAGTAGATGAATCACTTATTAAACAGCAGGAGGCTGTTGACGGTACTGTATCAATATTTAATGAAGTAAACGAAAAGCTTAACAGCTTTATGGAGCATATGGAGAAGATAACGGACAACATTAATGATGTTGAAAAGGTAAAGAATCACACTCTTGAAGCTATGAGCAATATTGCGGCTGTTGTAGAAGAAACGACGGCTGTTACGGAGAACATCAGTGAGAATGCCAGAGTTCAGATTTCCTTGGCAGACAATCTGAGTGACTCCAACGAAACGTTAAGCAAGAATGCAACGATTCTTGAGGAAGCCGTAAACAAATTTAATGTTTAGACGGCAGAAAGGCAAAAAAATGTCACTACTTAAATTAAGTCCTGCCTCAAAGGATTATATCTGGGGCGGAGACAAACTGATTAAACTGTATAACAAAAAGGCGACCGGAGACAGACTGGCAGAAACCTGGGAAGTATCCTGTCATGAGGATGGACCATCCATGATTATTGAAGGGGATGGCAGCGGAATGACGCTACCCCGGTATATTACGGAGCATGGGAAGGATATTCTCGGAAAGGACTGCGAGAAATTTGATGATTTCCCAATTCTCGTAAAATTCATAGACGCCAAGGATAATCTTTCCATACAGGTACATCCGGACAACGAATATGCCTTGGCACATGAAGGGCAGTACGGCAAGACAGAAATGTGGTACATCATGGATTGTGAGGAAGGCGCATTTCTTTACTATGGATTTAGCAGGGAAGTGAGCAAGGAAGAATTTGAAGAGAGAATAAGAAACAATACTCTTACCGATGTACTTAACAAGGTATATGTAAAAAAGGGTGATGTTTTCTTTATAAAGTCCGGAACAATTCATGCCATAGGCAAAAATATAATGGTTGCGGAAATCCAGCAGAATTCAAATGTCACATACCGTGTTTATGATTACGGGCGCAAGGACAAAAACGGAAACGAAAGACAGCTTCACATTGACAAGGCACTTGATGTTACCAACACCAAGGCATGTGATAATCTCAATTCCTTTGCACCGCATATTGCACAGTGTGATTATTTCACTGTTGATAAGATATATTTGGACGGAGAATTCCTAAAAAGTGTTAAAGGCTTTGCAGGTGAGGAGTCCTTTGTCAGCTTCATAGTATTGGACGGGGAAGGCAATATTTCCCAAGATAATACAAAGCTGCATTTAAATAAGGGAGACAGTATATTTATTTCCGCAGGAAGCGGAGATTTCGAGATTGAGGGAAAACTTGAGGGACTTATGACAAGGGTCTGATTGCGTAGATGCTGCTATTGGCACCAATAAAATGAAGTGCACAGGCACTTTGAATTTTGGGAGCAGACTTAATTTACGGTAAAACATTTATTTTCCGAAGGAAAAGAAAACCATAAATGCAATACAATTAACCAACCCCCCAGCTCAACTTCGGAAATATTCTATGAAACCCATCCACCGTTGTTATCAGCTACTAAAAATTTCAAAGTGTCTGTTACTATTCATTTTTATAAAAGTGGGAAGACAGCATTATTGTTGCCTTACCCTAAATTTATATGGGAGGAAAACATGAAAAAGTTATTATCAAAGGCTTTGGGAATCGCGATGTCGGCAGCCATATTTATGATGAGCTTCGACGGAACCTTTTCCGGGAAAAATGTAGTAAAAGCATTGCCTTCCGACAGTGTTTTTACAAATTTCATTACAAGAGATGGAACAAGACTTATGGACGGCTTAAATGAGTTGAAATTTATTTCGCTCAATTATCCTCAGGCAACCAGCGACAACGAATGGGAACATGCCAATGCCATGAAGACAGTATGGTGTCCGTGTCATTATTGCCGGTGTTGCAACTGTCGCCGGAGTCGGATAGATTCTGTCAGTGAAAAAAGGAATCAGTATTTTGAAGCTTATTGCTAAATTCTTTATAAAGTAAAGGGGAAAAGATGAAAAAGAGATTATTTGTAATAATTGGTGCTGCAGTAGTTGTCATAGCTGCAGTGACAAGTGTGGTCCTTATGAACAAAAATAAAAGTAATACAAAAAAAGAACCGGTAACAAGTGTTTTTGAAAACTTTGTTACCGTGGACAATACAAAGCTTATGGATGGAGATAAAGAACTTAAATTTATCTCATTAAACTACCCACAGGCTACAAGTGATAATGAGTGGGAACATGCAAATGCCATGAAAACCATTCATGCAATGGGCGGAAATGTAACCAGAACCTATACTATTCCTGTCTATAACGGCAAAAATGAAGACCGAGCATATGTTAAGGGTGTGGATGAAGACGGAAATCTCATTTTTAATGATGATGCACTTAACGAGCTTGACGATTTATTGGCAAAGTGTAATCAATACGGAGTTCGTGTCGTTATTCCCCTGGTTGACCATTGGCACTGGGTCGGCGGTATTGACGGCTATGTTTGGTTAGCCGGTGAATCCGAAGGTGAGCCTACCAATTCTTCCTTCCAGGATTGGGCTTGGAAATTCTATTCAAGTGAAAAATGCCTGGATTATTTTGAACAGATGATTAATCATTTGCTTAACAGAGTTAATACCGTTACCGGTGTTAAATATATGGATGATAAAGCCATTCTGTGTTGGGAAACCGCAAATGAGGCCGGTTCTAATCAGACAAGTCAGAGAACTCATGATGATGAACTGAGTGCATGGACAATAAATGTCGTAAATTACATTAAATCCATTGATACTAATCATCTCGTATTGGACGGACGTATGTCTATGACGGAGCAGTCCATGAGCTCAGATAACCCGTCAGATATTCTGGGAGCTCATTACTATGAAGGTAACTATGCAACCCGTTGCGCAGATGATACGGTAAGCGCACATGAAGCCGGAAAACCTTTTATTCTCGGTGAATTTGGCGCAAAAGTAACAGCTGAGCCCTGTATAGAAGTATTTCAGGCAGGTGTGGAAAATGAAACAAACGGAATTATGATGTGGTCTCTCAGAGCACATAAAGACGGTTTCGGTTTTTATTTCCATGATGAGGACGGTTATTGGGCATCCTATCACTGGCCCGGATTCGAGGCAGGTAATTACTATGGTGAAACCGAAATACTACGTGCAATTTATGCATATGCTCAAATTGTAAATGGTAATGCCGCAAATTATGAGGAAGCAAGAAATATTCCAATTCCTGCGCCTGAAACAGATGAAGCACCTCTTCTTTATGAAGAAAGCTTTAATGAATCCTCAGTCGGTGATATTAAATGGCGTGGCGTTGTTGGCGGTGCGTGGTATGAGATAGAAAGAGCAGAGGGCGAAGTGTCTGAGAAGAAAGCCGATTCTGTTGAATGGACAACCGTTGCAGATGCATCCGATTATGTTTACGATTCGGGACGTAACTGGGAAGACAAAGCACATGACTGTATTAAGGGCTTCCATGATGAAACTGCTATAGATGGCAAGACGTATTCCTACAGATTAAGAGCTGCAAACGAAAGCGGAGTAGGTCTTTGGTCTAATATTGTTACCGTCAAAAATGTTAAGCATGTTGTAATTGACCCGCTTGACCTTATTGCAGTTTCAAGTAACGACAATAATCCTACCGAAATAAGAAATACTTACAGCTGTGATCATTCACAGAATATAGAGTATTCATCAAGCTCTGTTGTAAACAAATCAGACAGAGACGGTTATATTGAGTACAAGAGTATTATTCCTATCGATAAAATCAAGGCTTCTACTCTGGCAGAGGCAGAGAGCGGTTATGAACCTACAGTTTATGTTTCAGAAGATGGAATTGTTTATAATAAGCTTGAGATTGAGCATACCGCGGGAACCGTAATCTATGGCGCAGAAAATGTGAGCGCAGATACAAACTATTATTATACTCGTGTATATATACCCGGCGAGAGTGCCTGCAAGCTTGATGATGTTGCAATTGAATACAAAAATGACGGCAGCGCATACGCTCCCATGAGAAATGGCGCAGCCGTATCAACAAATGTTATCATTCAGGATAATACTTTTGGAGAAAACGGGGCAGATCCTTTCTATGTATATAAGGAAAACGGAACCATTATCTACAAAACCGGTGATGACATAAATGCATTCCGAGTAATTACACTCGCCAAAAATGGCAAGGAACCTGTTGTTGAATACTCTTTTGACGGCGTGGTATTTGATGAAGCCAAGGTACTTTCCACCAAAAAAGAAGGGGAATATACGAAATCCGTATATGGTGATCTGGCTATTACCGATATGGTAAGAGTACTCAGAATTACTGACACGGATAATGACGGAGAGGATGTTGTAATATATTCCGTAGAGCTTTCGAGCGGAACCAAGTCTATACCGCTTGCAGATACAACACCTGATAACTCCCTGGAAGACGGTGAGTTTTACTTTGGTCAAAGCAAAGCACTCGAAGAGGCTTATAAAGTAAACGCTGATGCACAAAACGGTGTGATTTCATTTGAAAAGCAGTTGCCCGGAAATGATTTTTCCGAATATGACAGTGTCTATATTTATCTGAAGGGTGACATAACTGCCAATAAACTTGAACTGTCCTTTACCGATGCAAATGATGCGGTATGGAACAGCCCTGAAATTGCATTGTCCTCTGCTGACGGCGCAATGCAGAAAATTGCATTAAGCGATTTTAAATCCTCTGCTTCCAATATGGACTTATCCAAGGTAAAAAGCTTTAAATTTGCCGTAAAAGCAGATACAAAGGCTTCTTTGGCAGAAGGAAAGCTGCGTCTTGATGAAGCAGGTGCATATACAGGAAATTACGGAGTTGCCGTTGATTATTCATTTGAAGAGGGCGTGTCAAATACATTTTATGTTGACTGTATTTACATGAATTCATCGACAAAGGTAGATGATTTTGAAGGCTACAGCGGTTCTGCTAATCTGTTAAATGCCGCTTACAGCAGAAACACAAATGGTGGTATTTTCGATATCACAATGGATTCTACACACAAGCGTGAAGGCTCTTACGGAATGAGAATCGACTATGATTATGACGGTGCGGGATATGCCGGAGCTACAAAGACAATGGATTTATTAAATCTCGCAGGCTATGACGGATTTATGATGTATATAGAATCCGACGGAAGCGGAAATGACATCAAGCTTCAGATTGAAACTGATATATCGACCTTCTCATACACCGGCTTTATGACAGGAACCGGCCCTACCATATTCTATATGCCTTTCTCAAGTATTAAGGAAGAAGCATGGGCAGGCAGCGGACATGAGATTGATTCAACCAATAACCTTAAGAGCGTTTCAATATACACAGACTTAATCGGTACTGTTTCAAAAGGTACGTTTTATGTTGATGATATAAAGGGCGCAAATTTTGTTAAGGATTTGGAGAAGCTGACGAAAGTAACCTGTTCACTTGAAAATGGAACAGTCTTTAACGAGCTTCCGTGCACAATTTCCGGAACTGCAGAATATGTTGAATATGTATCTGTAACAGTGGGTGATAAGATGTTTAACATTCCCGTTAACGAGGATGGAACATGGGAGCTTATGATTACTCCTGACATGGGCATCTATAACGGAACTGACATAGCTGTAAAAGCGGGATATTATTATCCTAACGGTGATGCTATTACAGAAACTGCAGAGAAGAAATTTACGTTGAATGCACAGGGAAATGATGCTCCTTATGTGGAAACCTATGATAATGTTGTATGGAGCTATGATTTTGGCGAAAAGGGAACGGAAGGCTGGACCTTTAAAGGCTTTGATCCCTGGCTTGAAGATGGCAACCTGGTTGCATGGAGTCAGGAGGAGTTTGACGCTGTATTTTCATATACCGTGACCGGACTTGAAAATGGTGTTTATACATTGAGCAATGATTTGAAGGTAAAGAGCAATATGAACAATGTTCAGATTGCACTTAAATCCGGTGATACAGAAGAAAAATCACTTCCTTTTGATACAATGGATGTAATGCTGGAGGATCAGTTCCTTGGTAAAAAGATAAATGTAACTGACAATAAGGTTACAATTCTCTATTACGTTCAGGCCCCTACGGATGCAAACGGTGCTACTTTTGCCGTGGGTGATATTAAACTGTATCTGGTTAAATAAACACAGTTAAATATTAAAAAATATCAATAAATATCATTTGCGTTTTTGATGTTATAAGTATAAAATTACTTGTAGTGTGCGAATTTTTGGGCATCGCATGCTACAGGTAATTTTTTTTATGAAAGGGATAAGAAAAATGCAGAAAGATGCAACAAACATTATTGAATTAAAACATTTGATGAGAAGATTCGACGATAATGGTTTTATCGCGGTTGAGGATTTTAATCTGGAAATTAAGCGTGGTGAATTTGTTACATTTTTAGGACCTTCGGGTTGCGGAAAGACTACCACACTTAGAATGATAGCAGGCTTTGATATGCCTACGGACGGACAGATTTTATTAAACGGAGAGGATATTACAAGGGTGCCTGCCAATAAAAGACCTATTAATACGGTTTTTCAAAGATATGCACTTTTTCCTCACATGAACATATTTGACAATATTGCATTTGGGTTGAAGCTAAAAAAAATGCCCAAGGATGTTATAGAGAAAAAGGTTAAGCAGGTACTTGAAATGGTTGACCTTGAAGGCTTTGAAACACGTAAGGTTGCTACACTTTCCGGCGGACAGCAGCAAAGAGTTGCAATAGCACGAGCACTTGTCAACGAACCGGAAATATTGCTTTTGGATGAGCCCCTTGGTGCATTGGACCTTAAGATGAGAAAGGAAATGCAGATAGAGCTTAAAAACATGCATGATAAGCTGGGAATTACTTTTATCTATGTTACGCATGATCAGGAAGAGGCTCTTACAATGTCTGACAAAATTGTGGTTATGTCAGAAGGAAAGACTCAGCAGATAGGAACACCGGAGGATATATATAACGAACCCCAGAATGCTTTCGTTGCCGACTTCATCGGTGAGTCCAATATTTTCAGAGGAATTATGACCGGAGAAAAAAAGGTCAGATTTTGCGGCGGTGAATTTGAGTGTGTAGATGATGTTCAAGAAGGTACCTTAGTGGATGTGGTAGTGCGCCCCGAAGATGTGTTAATTACAAAGCCCGGAAACGGGATAATCACCGGAACGGTAACGGGAGTGATTTTCAAGGGAATTCATTATGAAATCACCGTCGAATCGGGAAAGAACGAGATAGTAATTCAGTCTACCAAGACGCCAAAGGTCGGACAGGAAATTGGATTAAAAATCGAGCCTGACGGAATTCATATTATGATTGCGGAGAATCATACGACCAGCTTTGAGTGTACGATTGACAGGGATTATAATCTTGACTTTAACGGAGAGACGATTGAGTGTGATATCACAAAGGTTATCAAAGGCTCTAAGATTGCCGACGGAGTTTTGGTTAATAAACGTGGTGAGGAAATAGACACCAATGCAGTTAAGGTTATGGTTTCCATAGAACCCGGAGACATTAAAATGTCGGATAATATCGAAGAAGGCCTTGTAGACGGTCAGATTATCAACCTTATATATAAGGGTGACCATTACAGCTATGTAGTACGTACGGAGGAAGGCCATGATATCTTCGTCGATGATGAGTATTTGTGGAATCTGGAGGATAAGGTCGGCCTTATTATGGAACCCGAAAAGATGACCTTCTCAGTAAAGAAATAATTGTGTCAGGAGCTATGAAACAGATGAAAATACCTTTTAACAGAAAACAGCTGGCACTTCCATATGTGCTGTTTTTGATAATATTTGTTATTTTACCTCTGCTTGTAATTGCATATTACGCTTTTACCGATGGAACGGGAGCAGCCACAATTTCCAATCTGGTTAATTTTTTTACGGATGGAAATACATTGGGTACGCTTTGTTACAGTTTGGCTTTGGCTTTTGTAACAACACTTGTCTGCCTTTTAATTGCTTATCCGACGGCATATATCCTTGCAAGCAGCAAATTTAAATTTACTAAAACGATTGTTATGATTTTTGTTATGCCTATGTGGATTAATTTCACACTAAGAATTACGGCTTTAAAGGAAATATTGGATGCCATTGAGGGAAATCTTGCTTTCTATCCTTTCCTTAATTCCGTTATAGGCATGACTTATGATTTTCTGCCCTTTATGATTTTGCCCATATATACCACACTTACAAAGCTTGACAAGAGTCTTTTGGAAGCGGCAAAGGATTTGGGGGCTACTAGATTTACCGCATTTCGGAAAATCACCATTCCGTTATCCGTGCCCGGTATTATTTCCGGTGTATCCATGGTGTTTTTGCCGGCAATGACAAACTATGTTGTGCTTGACATGCTGTATAATTCCACTTATATCATGGGCAGTCTTATTGGAAGTTATTTCAGTGCGTATGACTGGCATAACGGTTCAATGATAGCACTCGTTTTACTTTTGATTATCTGTGTATTTACTCTTTTGACAAATGGCTCTGAAGAGGATAATAATCAGAGAGGGGGTGCATTGATTTGAGCAGAAAGATTACAAGAATTGCCTTTATTTGTCTCGCACTTGCGTTTATGTATGCACCCATATTGATACTGGCTGTATACAGCTTTACGGATGCAACAACCATAGGAAGTATCGGAAGCTTTTCATTTCAAAATTATGTTACTTTATTTACCACAGAAGAGCTTTCGGATATGATTTGGGGCTCGATTATGCTTGCGTTGTTCAGTGCCCTGTTAGCCACCATTCTGGGAACAATGGGAGCTATAGGCTCATTTTATTCCAAGAAGAGATCAAAGAGCTTTATTTCTGCAATCAATCAGATTCCTGTAGTAAATGCAGATGTTGTAACCGGATTTTCGATATGTATATTGTTAGTAATTGTATTTGGCATCAGTAAGGATACCTTTATCCCCCTGGTAGCAGGACATGTTATCTTATCGGCACCCTTCGTGTACCTGTCGGTTATTCCTAAATTAAAGCAGTTAGATCCTTCAATTTATGAGGCAGCAATGGATTTGGGTGCATCGCCTGCATATGCGCTCAGGAAAATTGTTATACCGCAGATACTTTCAGGCATTTTAGCCGGATTTGTACTTGCGGTTACATTGTCACTGGATGATTATTTCGTGGCGACCTATACAAAACCTGCTACTTTTGATACTATTTCCACTTATGTCGTAAATGCGACAAAGGGTTCACAGACGGATATCAAAACGGCTTTGTGGGCTTTGTCGACCATTATTTTTGTAATTGTATTAATTGTGGTGCTTTGCATGAATTATTTTTCCAAGGATAAAAGAGCATCCATAAATGAAGAAAAGGCAGGTGCATGATGATGAAGAAGAGATTGCTTTCATTTGGAGTTTGCCTTGTAATATGCCTGTCGGTTATGCTTTCTGATGTCGCTTCCATAAATGCGTCTGCACTTGAGTCAGGCAAAAAGGATGAACCTGTTGTCCTTCGTATCTGCAGCTGGGAAGAGTATATAGACGAAGGCGAGTGGGACGAAGACGAAGTGATTGACCTGCCAAGCGGTGATATCTTCGGAGAAAATTCCATGGTGGAGGATTTCGAGGACTGGTATTATGAAACATACGGAAAGCGTGTAGAGGTGGAATACAGCTGCTTTGGAACCAACGAAGAGCTTTATAACATGCTTACAATAGGTGATGTTTATGATCTGGTCTGCCCGTCTGAATATCTGATTATGAAGCTGATGGCAGAAAACAAATTAGTTCCTTTTTCCGACAGCTTTTTTGATGAAGAAAATGAAAATAATTATTATGTAAAAGGAGTCTCACCTTTTATTAAATCCGTTTTTGAATCAAACGAGATAAACGGAGAAGCATGGAGCAAATACGCTGCAGGATTTATGTTCGGAGTGACCGGTTTTGTATTTAATCCCGAAGAAGTCACTTTGGAGGAGGCTTCAACCTGGAAGCTGTTTACAAATGAGAAATTTAAGCGACAGGTGACAATTAAGGATAATGTAAGAGATTCATTTTTCGGAGCTGTCGGCGCTGTTAAATCCGATTTGCTTTTAAGTGATGAGTTCAAGAATCAACCGGATTATTCCCAACGCCTTTTCGAAGAGATGAATGATGTTTCGGATGAGAATCTGGCAGCTGTGGAGGAATATTTAAAAAAGGCTAAGGATAATGCTTATTCCTTTGAAACGGATTCCGGAAAAGCAGATATGATAACCGGAAAAGTAATGGCCAATTATCAATGGTCGGGAGATGCCGTGTATGCCATGGACCAGGCGGATGAGGACGATTTTACTCTTTGCTTTGCAGTTCCCTATGAAAGCACGGACTTATATTTTGACGGATGGGTAATGCTTAAATGCGGAGTAGATGGCAATGCCGAAAAACAGCATGCGGCAGAGGCCTTCATCAATTTCGTATCTAAGCCGGAGAATGCTGTCAGAAATATGTATTATATCGGATATACATCAGTTATCAGCGGAGGAGAAAGCCCTGTGATATTTGAGTACGCCGATTGGAATTACAGCGCAGAAGAAGATGAAGAGTCCGTTACGGATTATCCTTTAGGGTATTTCTTTAGTGGTGATAATTCTGATGAGGATTATGTGATTTCTGTTCCGACACAGGATCTGCACAGGCAGATTTATGCACAATATCCGCCTGAGGATGTAATAAACAGAAGCTGTATGATGCAGTATTTTGATGATGAAACCAGTGTTAAAGCCAATCAGATGTGGATTAATGTCAGATGCTTTAACGTGTCTCAGATTCCTGCATGGGCATATGCAATAACCATATTACTGATAGCAGGAATCGTTATTTTGCTAATCAGAAAGAAAATGAAATGAGAAAATTTTTAAGTAAATATTTTGGGAACGGAGACTTTTACCGTATGGTACTAAAAGTATCCATTCCCATAATGATTCAAAATGCAATTACGAATTTCGTAAGTCTTTTGGATAATTTGATGGTTGGACAGCTGGGAACCGAGGAAATGTCGGGCGTTGCTGTCTTTAATCAAATTAATAATGTATTTGCCATAACTGTATTTGGGCTTGTTTCGGCAGCAAGCCTTTTTGGCACACAATTTTTCGGAAAAGGTGATCACGAAGGACACAAAAACACATTTCGTTTCAGACTGATTGCGGGTGTGATTTTATCCATAATGGCTGTGCTATTGTTCTATTTTAAAGGCAGCGATTTGATTAATTTGTTTTTGACGGATGACGGCACAAGCAATCTGGTGCTTACACATGCTTCGGGAATGAAGTACCTGTATGTGATTCTGATAGGAATACTGCCTTTTACTATATCACAGGTATATGCATCAACACTTCGTGAAACAGGTGAAACATTTGTGCCGATGATAGCCGGACTTACGGCAGTGTTTGTTAATCTGATATTAAATTATATTTTGATTTTCGGACATTTTAATGCACCAAAGCTTGGGGTAGTCGGAGCTGCTATCGCAACGGATATTTCCAGGTTTGTTGAACTTGGTATATTAATAGTGTTTACACATAAGAATACCGACAAATTCATATTTGCAAAAGGTGCATATTTGTCTGCCGGAATACCGCGTGACTTGCTTAAGCAGATTATCATAAAGGGTGCGCCTTTATTGTTAAATGAATTCCTCTGGTCTCTTGGAATGGCTATTTTATCGCAGCGTTATTCCACCAGAGGCCTGGTTGCAGTAGCCGCACTTAATATTTCTTCGGTTGTGGTTAATTTGTTTAACGTTGTGTTTATAGCGCTTGGCTCCTCCATAGGAATAGTGGTTGGTCAGCTCCTCGGAGCGGGAAAAGAGGAAGAAGCCGTGGATACCGACAGGAAGATGATATGCTTCTCCGTGGTTGTATGCTTCTTTATTGGCGCGATAATGTACGTGTTTGCTCCAAAGTTCCCACAATTGTATAATACTATTGATGAAGTAAAACAAATTGCGACCTCCTTTATCAGGATATCATCAATAGTGATGCCGCTTAATTCTTTTTATCACGCGGCATATTTCACAATGAGAACCGGAGGTAAAACAGTCATTACCTTTTTCTTTGATTCGGTATTGATGCTTTGCGTTACAGCCTTTGGAGCATATTTAATTACTAAATATACCGCACTTACCGTTATACCGGTTTATATTTGCGTACAATTGTTGGAATTACCCAAGATGATAATAGGCTTTATTTTACTTAAAAAGCGTGTTTGGGTTAATAATTTGGTGGAGGAACTCTAATGATTAAATGCATCTTTATCGATGTGGACAATACGTTGCTGGATTTTGACGGATATGTGCAGGACGCCATGAAAGTCGGATTTGCCAAATACGGATACTGCACCTATGAACCCCGGATGTTTGATGTGTTTTGCAGGATAAATAATGATTTTTGGTCAAGACATGAAAAAGGTGAAATATCCATGGAGTATATTTTCAACAACAGATGGGGTGAGGTGTTTAAGGCTTTATCAATTGATTCTGACGGACATGAGTTTGAAGAATTTTTTAGAACTTATATTTTGGATTCCGCGATAGAAGTTGACGGTGCCATAGATATGCTTAAATATTTGCACGACAGATACATACTGTGCGCCGCTACCAACGGACCGTGTGAACAGCAGCTGCACAGGCTGGAGCTTGGTAAAATGAAGCAGTATTTTGATTATGCTTTTATTTCGGAGGATTTATCCATTAATAAACCCTATAAGCTTTATTTTGATTACAGCATGGATATTATCAATAAACGCGAAGTCCCCACGGGGGTGGGAACACATGCAAAACTGTTAATGCGACCGCTTGAGTTCGATACCATAACGCCGGATGAAGTGCTGATGATAGGAGATTCGCTTTCCTCCGATATGGCAGGAGCTGTCAGTGCAGGGTTTAAGACAATGTATTTTAACAGGTTTAAAAGAGAAATTCCTAAGGATATAAAACTTGATTACGTGGTTGAAGCACTAAGGGATGTCAAAAAACTGATATAAGTAAAAAGAGTATGCCTCGGCATATTTGAATTTATATATTTTTGGGAGGAGAATATATATGTGGTATAACAAAAAATCTGTTTACACTTCTAAATTTAATGATCCGGAGGGGATATTTTTTGACGTTCAGACCTTTCCTTTCTTAGAGGAAGTAACTGACGATTACAGTGATGCGCTGGAGCAGGCACTCAGTTATATCGTCAAAAACGGTCTGTACGGTAATCTTTATATTCCGCAGGGAACATATCCCATCAAAAAGACCGTTAGAATTCCACGGGCAATAAGAATAATCGGGTATGGCGAAAACCGACCTGTTTTTGTACTGCCGGAGGATGCACAGGGCTTTGATTATATACCTGATACATCCGAAAAAGACAGCTATAACGGTGGCTATCCCGGAGCAAACTATATGTTTTGGTTTGTCGGAAATCATGATATTGAAAATGAAGAAACTCAGGATGCAAATGCCGGTACATTTTACAGCGCTATTTCCAATGTTGATTTTAGGATTGAAGGACATCACTTGGGGGCAATATGTGTCAGAGCACATTTCGCACAGCACGGATTTATCAGCCATTGTCATTTTGAAATAGGAGACGGACTGGCAGGAATATATGACGTCGGAAATGAAATGGAGGATCTTAGCTTTGAGGGCGGAACCTATGCCATGGTATGCAGAATGACGAGCCCGGGATGGCCGTTTGCTCTTTTGGATTCTCATTTTGCCAATCAGAGAAAAGCTGCAATCCTTACAACGACTACAGGCTTTAACGGATTCCGACTTTCAATTAAGAATACACCTAGGGCTTTTGATTTATATATGCCCGGAGAATGGGAGAAGCTCTATCTGGAGGATTGCATTTTTGACCGAATTTCGGATGCGGTTATTACTACCTACAACAGAAGCAGTGTAGTGGCTCAGACAAATGTCAAAAACTGCCTGTGTATTGACTGCAATTCCTTTATAAATGTGCCTGAATCAAACACCAGATTTACCTTGCAGGAAAATACAATTGTTGAAAGCTGCGTTTACGGATATTCAATCGATGATGTGACCGGGAATGCAGAGTTTAAGAAAGTAATTAAGACCAAGCCCTTTACCTCTGACAGAGAGTTGATTTCAAAAATAGAATTGTCTTCTGATATTCCGGCACTTCCGGATATGTCCTTGTGGAAATCGGTTCGTGATTTTGGTGCAACCGGTGATGGTGTTACCGACGATACCGAAAGTATTAGAAGGGCAATTGAAGCCGAAGATATTATATATTTCCCACAGGGAATATATAAGGTCACAGACACCATAAAAATGCGTGAGAATACCGCATTTATAGGCCTTCATCCCGCATCAACACAGATAATAATTACGGATGATACCGAGAGCTTTGAAGGCTTTGGCACTCCGAAGGCTTTAATAGAAAGCTATGAAGGCGGAAACAATCTGATCAATGGAATAGGAATCGATACAGCGGGTAAAAATCCCAGAGCATGCGGATTGAAATGGCTCTCAGGAGCACATTCCTATGTGAATGATGTCAAATTTATGGGCGGACACGGACTTATGTTCCGCGATGGCAGAAATCCCTTTGCTGAACTGTATAATCCCTCAAGAACAGCAGATTATAATCCCGACAGAATATGGGATTTCCAGTATTTCAGTCTTTGGATAACTCAAAACGGCGGTGGCGTTTTCAAGGATGTCTGGTCGGCGTCTCCTTATGCTGAAGCCGGAATTGCCATTACCAATACATCTGTCAAAACCAGAATGTATGCTATTAGCCTGGAACATCACGTAAGACATGAAATTAAAATGAATAAAGTATCCAATCTGAGTATTTTTGCACTTCAGACAGAGGAAGAGAAGGCGGAAGGATGTAATTGTCTTCCTATGGAGCTGGTCGATTGCGAGAATGTTGAGATAGTAAGCTACTATTTGTTCAGGGTAGTTGCAGTCAACAAGAACTATGACGCCGGCGTAAAGGTTTGGAATTGCAAAAACGTTCTGTTCAAGAACTATCATAATAAAGCACAGATGCAGTATACCTTTATGCTGTCCCTTGTAGATGAAAATACAGGCTTTAAGGCAAAATCTTCCGATTATGCATTGATTAATATAACGGGAAATGCGAAAATTGCCGATAAACATATAGAGAAATCAGGTTTTACGAAAATAATATCCGGTTTTGACTTCGCTCAGGGCGCTGCTGTTGATTCCAAAAATAACCTGTATTGGTGCGATAAACTATTAAAGGCTGTCTATATGTTTGAAAAGTCTACCGGTCTGGTAAAACCGGTTATAGACATACACTATACACCGGCGTGCCTGTCCTTTGACTCGGAAGACAATCTGATAGTTGGCGTGGATTACACGGCACTTAGAAAATATGTAAAAGGAAATCCCTTCCAGTCGCATGACCGAAAGAGCTATCATCCGTTTTATTCCTGGTTCAGCCAAAGAGGAGAGAAGATTTATGCCATCAGGGTTGATGATGCATACAATTCAATGACTGAACTTAGGGCAATCCCGGCCTCAATGGTTGCACCTTCTTATGTTATCAGATGCGGTGAAATGGATTATCCAAGAATGTATGAGGAAGTCATAAACAGAAGGATTGAAGAGTTCTACGAATGCCCCGATCATAAAACCTTTGTTGAGAAAACCATCGATTTGGGCAGATGTACATTGTTAACCAGATATACACCGGGCAAAAAAGGAGTTGTCTGTGACGATGCTTCAAGAAAATCATTTCTGTATGACATAGACAGTATGGGCACGTTCCTAAATCCTACAGAGGTTGCACACAGAGGTCAATACGGTGCGTGGATGAGTAATAAAGGTACTGTGTGGACAATTGAGGATAAATTATACGGATTTGTAAATAACCGTCAGGTGAGCGAACACGATGTGCCGGAGGATGCACTTAATCTGGTGGGAAATGAAGAAGAATTTTATGTAATAGGCAGACATTCTATCTATAAATAAGCAAGTGAAGGAGAAAGAATTTGAAGTTTTTTAAGAAATTATTCAAGTTCATATTGTTTCTGTTCTTTGTAGTGGTGGCACTCATTTTAGCCTGCGCTTTTAAACCCGGTTTGTCGGAAAAAGTCGGAGAGAGAGTTACCGAATTATTATCCTTTGGGGAAAATGTCAAAAACACCGATGTTAAAGGAAAATGGAATGATACAATAGACACTATTGTCGGCAGGGAAAATGTTCCCGGCGGTAACAATAATTTGTCGGATGTAATTTCGGAAAACAGCGGGTATATTTCATTGGATGAAAAGGATATTATCACTCCCGATGATGCTTTCGGCAAAAACGGTCTTGCTGAATTTGATTCTGAGGACAGCGTGCTTACTGCCGAGCAGGAGAAGGCTTATGCTCTGCTTAAAACAGGTGAAACAGGGGCTGAATTGTCCTTTGATTCCAGATATTATCCTTATTACGATATGCTTTCAGACGATGGGAAGGCATTGTATAAACAGATATATGCCAATGCAGTAATATGCTCCGGTCCTTTCAAACCGATAATAAGCTTGACGGCGGATAATCTGATGCTCGTGTTCGAGGCTGTATATAATGACCATCCGGAGCTGTTTTTCCTGGAAACAAAATATAAGAGTGTATTTTTGTCAAATGGAGAATGCGTAGAAATTTCGCTTATATATAATGCTGCTTCCAATGATATAAAGGCTGCCCAAATCAGTTTTGAAACGGCTGCTGATTCAATAGCCTCAGTGGCGAAATCCTTACCTGATGATTTGACAAAAGAAAAATACGTGCACGACATATTAATTAATCGTGTATCCTATTCTGCGGCAGCTGCCTGTAACCAAAGCGCCTATTCGGCACTTGTGGGTGGAAAGAGTGTGTGCGCAGGTTATTCTAGGGCATTTCAGTATGTGATGCAGAAATTAGGTATTCCATGCTTCTACTGTCCGGGGTATTCCGGAGAGAATCATGCCTGGAATATCATTAATCTGGGTGACAATTACTATAATGTGGACGTTACATGGGATGATCCGGATACAGATGACGGAGCTGTGACATATAATTATTTTAATAAATCGGATGCTGAAATACGTGATTCACATAAAAGAATCGGAATGAGCGTTAATCTTCCCGCATGCGTTACGGCAAAGGAAGGCGATATACAGGGCAGCCTTGACAATGTGTCGGATGCTCTAGAAGGAATAAAAGATATAATTAATCAAAATCCTACTGAACCGCTTACACTTGAAAATGACCGTAAGCCGGGCTCTGATGTTAAGGCAAAGAATGCGACGGGTGTTGTTGACAATTCTGAAAATCTTCAGAAAACCGATCCGCAGGTTTTAAAGGATATGGGTTTGTCACCGGAGAGAGTAGATTCAACTATGGAAGAATATTACGCCGACTGTCTCACTAAAATGGAAACAGTCGGAGCAGGTGAAAAAACATTTGAAACGATAATAAATGCAGGCTTGTGGGACAGTATTGAAGCTGCATATGCATCGGGAGCATACAAAAACGGTTACCTGGATGCAGCCATGAAAAAACTGGGTGTTACTTATTGCTCTGTTAATTTACAGGGCCAGAAATTGGGCGGAGGTTATTACAGGATATATCATAACCTTTACTCGTATTAATATTTTTTCCAGCATTGCGGAACTAAAAGGATAAGTATTGGGAACAGCTCAAGTCTTCCGGCTAGCATATCAAACATGAGCACGCATTTGGAAAAGTCTGAATAAATCGAGAAATTTCCGGTTGGTCCCACGAGGTCAAAGCCGGGTCCCATATTGTTAATGGTTGCAAGCACTGCGGTAAAATTGGTGGAAAACGAGAAGTTATCAAATGAAATCAATAATACCGAGGTGAAAAACATAACCGCATATATTGATAGAAACACATTAGTTGAACGAATGGTTTCATGAGGAATTACTCTCTTATCCAATCTGAGTTTTTTAATCATATTCGGATGGATAATCATGAGGAATTCCTTTTTTATTGCCTTGAGTAATATAAGCATACGTGAAACCTTAAAACCACCGCCGGTTGAACCGGAGCAGGCGCCTATGAACATGATTATCAATAGTATTGTTTTAGATAATTCGGGCCATGCGTTAAAATCGGTGGTAGAGTAACCGGTCGATGTCATAAGTGAACCTACCTGGAAGAAGGAATGCTTAAGGGCCTCTGCAAAGGTGCCGAACATAGATGAAATGTTCCACGCAATCAGGAAGGCACTTCCGATGATAATCCCGAGATACCAGCGGATTTCTTCAATCGCAAAAGCCTGTTTGAATTGCCTGTTAATTATACAGAAGTAGAAAGTATAATTAATACCGCTTAATATCATAAATATTGTAATAATAATCTGTACTGCAGAAGAGTATGAAGCAATACTGTCATTAAGAATTCCGAATCCGCCGGTTCCGACTGTACCAAAGGTAAGGGTAACGGAATCAAAGAGATTTAATCCGCATATGCACAGTGCGATAGCTTCTATTATCGTGATTACCAAATAAATGCTGTAGAGAATTTTGGCAGAGTCTTTAACCCTGGGAACCAGTTTGCCCACTGAAGGACCGGGGCTCTCCGCACGCATGAGATTCATGGTTGAACCGCCCATGAGAGGAACAATTGCCATAATAAATACGAATACACCCATGCCGCCTAACCAGTGAGAAAAGCTTCTCCAGAAAAGACAGCCATAGCTCAAGCCTTCGACATTGTTTAATATGCTGGCACCGGTTGTGGTGAGTCCGGAAATTGTTTCGAACAGCGCATCAATATAATTGGGAATGTCTCCGGTTATTACAAAGGGAATTGCACCGAACAGACTCATGATAAACCAACCGAGAGCAACGGCAGCAAAGCCCTCACGGGTATAGAGATTGTTATCCTTAGGTTTGCGCCTGAGAAGAAATCCGAATACTATACACAGTAAAGCTGTGGCAATAAATGCAAAAACTCCCGTCCATTCCTTGTAAATGGCCGCTACTATTGCGGGGAGAAGCAGAAACATCGCTTCAAATTCCAATATCCATCCAACTATAAAACGTACAATTGCAAAATTCATATGTATCCTTATGCCTTTCCTTAAGCCTCTAATATGTCGCTTATACTGTTTAGTCTGTCATCGGTCTGAACTACAACAACATAGTCGCCTACCTTTATGCAATCATGGCCGGTGGGGAAAATAACTGTATTACCGCGAAGTATGGAACAAATAAGTACATTCTTTTTCATCTTCAGATTCATCAGAGGAACATTTGTGAGATCTGAGGCTTCGCTTATGAAAAATTCGCAGGCTTCTGCACGTCCTTCTTCAAGTATATAGAGGTTTTCCATATTTGAACCCAGAGAATTTCCGGTGGAGCGGACGTATTTCAAAATCATGTCGGCTGTCTGCAGACGGGGGAAACTGATGGAGTCCAAAGGCAGTTCATCCAATACTGTATTAAAGGTGATTCGATTAATCTTTGTAACCGTTTTGGCCTTGGACACTGTTTTTGCATAGAGAGAAAGCAATATATTCTCTTCATCGAGACCTGTCAGAGCTGCAAAACCGTCGACATTATCCAAGCCTTCCTGCAATAAAAGCCGTTTGTCCGTATATTCTCCACAAATAATAGTTGCATTGGGTAGCAGCTCACTTAATTCTTCACATCGCGGCTGGTCCTCAACTATAATTTTGGTTTGAATACCTACCGAAAGTAATCTGCTGGCAAGATAATAGGACATTGCTCCGCCACCGCAGATTAATACATTTTTAATTTTGCCGGTAGCTATTCCGGATTTTTTAAAGAAGTCATTTGCTGAAGGAGCAGTGGAAACGAAGGAAACCAAATCACCTTCTTTAAATACGAAATCTCCTTTTGGAATAAAGATTTCTTCGTCCCTGCTGACAGTACATATCAAAACATTACAGTGCATGTTGTTTCTGATGTTGCAAAGCTCTAAGTTATTGAGCCTGCAGTCCGATGTTACCCTAAAGTGCATGAGCTCTGTTTTCCCTTTGGAAAATGTATCAATTTTCATGGCAGAGGGGAACTGGAATATACGTGCAATTTCGTTTGCGGAGGTCAGCTCCGGATTGATAATCATGGCAAGACCTAATTCATCACGCAGAAAATTAACTTCCTTTGAATAAATAGGGTTTCTAACTCGCGCTATGGTCTTACAATGACCTGTCTTTTTTGCTATTACACAGCACAGAAGATTTTGCTCATCTGAGCCTGTAACCGCAATCAGCAAATCGGTATGAGCAATGTCTGCTTCGAGCAGGGTCTGGTAACTGACTCCGTTACCAACGATTCCCATTGCATCAAGCTCCTCTGTGATTGAGTGAACCTTGTCTTCACGTTCATCTATGACTACTATATTGTGATTCTCTTTATTAAGCTGTTCAACCAGCGTATAACCTACTTTTCCGCAGCCTACAATTATTATTTTCATAAATAAATGTCCATGCCCTTTCCATAGCCTGCATACTTTGGACCGCAGGCACTATCTTTCAAACATTATACCACTACATGTAGGAAAAATACATCATAACATGATCGGGGAGGGGGGATTTCTATCGGGTGACTCTGTTATTTAAAGAGGGAATATAGTATAATTATTGTGTCGGAACTGACATTACATCGCAATGGGAAGGGGAACGAAAAATGAGACGAGTGTTTTTAATAGTTTTGGACAGCTTTGGTGTGGGGGAAATGCCCGATGCTTTTGAATATGGAGATGTTGATGTTAATACTGTAAGAAGTTGTTCTCTCAGCAGTTATTTTTCGATGCCCAATATGCAAAAACTCGGATTGTTCAATATAGAAGGTGTTGAAGTCGGTCAGAAGACGGATTCACCCTTAGCCAGAGTTGCTAAAATGGCTGAACGTTCGAAAGGAAAGGATACGACCATAGGCCATTGGGAGATTGCAGGTGTATATTCACCTAAGCCTCTTCCTACGTATCCGAACGGATTTCCCCGGGAAGTAATTGATGAACTGGAAAAAAGATGGGGACGCGGAAGCCTTTGTAATAGGACTTATTCAGGCACAGAAGTAATAAAAGACTATGGCGATGAACATGTAAAAACCGGAAAACTTATCGTCTATACATCGGCAGATTCTGTTTTGCAGATTGCCGCACACGAATCCGTAGTTCCGGTAGAAGAATTGTACAGGTATTGTCAAATAGCCAGAGATTATATGCAGGGTGAGCATGGAGTCGGAAGAATTATCGCCAGACCGTTTGAGGGCGACTCCGGACATTATGTAAGAACCGCCAGACGGCACGATTATTCACTTTTGCCGCCGGAAAAGACGATGCTTGATTTGTTAAAGGAAGACGGAAAGGATGTTATTGCCGTCGGAAAGATAAAGGATATATTTGCCGGTCAGGGTATTACGGAGTTCACATATACATCGGGAAATGCTGAAGGCATTGAGAAAACCCTTGAATATCTTGATAAGGATTTTGAAGGTCTGTGCTTCATAAATCTGGTTGATTATGATATGCTCTACGGACACAGAAGAGATATAGACGGCTATGCCAAAGCACTTGCTTATTTCGATGAAAAGCTGCCTCAGATAATGGCAAAGATGAGAGACGAAGATATGCTGATTATTACTGCAGACCACGGATGTGATCCGGCATACAAAAAGTCAACCGATCATACCAGAGAATATACACCGATGATTATGTATGGAAAATATATTAAACCGGCCAATTTGGGTACCAGAAATACCTTTGCGGATATCGCCGCAACAGTCCTTGAATATCTTGGAACCGATTATGAATTCGCCGGTGACTCAATGTTGTGAAGTAAGGTTACTCCGCCGTAAAAATTAGGTGTTTAAAAATTGAAAGAAATATTATACAATAGAAAAGCTGTGATTATTTACGGAGGACATTGATTTGGCAAATTTAGATTATGAGATAAACAGAAGGCGAACCTTTGCCATTATTTCTCACCCTGATGCAGGTAAGACTACTCTGACAGAAAAATTTCTTTTGTACGGAGGTGCCATTAACCTTGCAGGCTCGGTAAAAGGCAAGGCAACAGCCAGACATGCAGTCAGCGACTGGATGGAAATAGAGAAGCAAAGAGGTATTTCCGTTACGAGCTCCGTACTCCAGTTTGAGTACGACGGATATTGTATCAATATTTTGGATACGCCCGGACATCAGGATTTCTCGGAGGATACATATCGTACACTTATGGCAGCTGATTCAGCCGTCATGGTTATAGATGGTTCAAAAGGTGTTGAGGCACAGACCAGAAAGCTGTTTAAGGTTTGTGTTATGAGAAAGATTCCCATATTTACATTTATCAACAAAATGGATCGTGACGCCATGGATACCTTTGAATTGCTGGATGATATTGAAAAGGAACTTGGAATTGCAACCTGTCCCGTGAACTGGCCCATCGGAAGCGGCAAAAGCTTCAAGGGAGTCTATGACAGAGAGACACGTACGGTTATATCATATTCCGATACGGAAAAGGGAACTAAAGAAGGAAAAACAACTGTGGTTTCAGCTGACGATGAAGCTGCACTGAAAGCACTCGTCGGAGAAGCTGCAGCCGATAATCTCGCATCCGAAATAGAGCTCTTGGATGGAGCAAGCGCAGAATTTGATTTGGAAGCGGTAAGGAGCGGAGACCTGACGCCTGTTTGCTTTGGTTCTGCACTTACAAACTTTGGCGTGGAGATATTTTTGAAGCATTTCCTTAATATGACCTCCACTCCACTTTCAAGAAAGGCTGATATCGGTATTATCGATCCTGTTAAAAATGATTTCAGCGCTTTTGTTTTCAAGATTCAGGCTAATATGAACAAGGCTCATCGCGACAGGATTGCGTTCATGAGAATTTGTTCAGGACGTTTTGATGCAAATGAAGAAGTGCGCCATGTACAGGGGGGCAAGGTCATGCGACTTTCACAACCTCAGACCATAATGGCGGATGAAAGACATATTCTTTCTGAAGCCTATGCAGGCGATATTATCGGTATATTCGATCCAGGTATTTTCTCGATAGGAGATACGGTCTGTGCACCTAAGGATAATTTCCGTTATGAAGGAATACCTACGTTTGCACCTGAGCATTTTGCAAGAGTACGTCAGGTCGATACCATGAAAAGGAAGCAGTTTGTAAAGGGCATTGAGCAGATTGCCCAGGAAGGTGCAATTCAGATTTTCCAGGAATTTAATACGGGACTTGAGGAAATTATAGTCGGCGTTGTCGGCGTTTTGCAATTCGATGTGCTTAAATATCGACTTGAAAATGAGTATAATGTTGAAATCAGACTGGAAAATCTTCCGTATGAACATATCAGATGGATTGAAAATAAAGAAGATATCGATCTTGAGAAGCTTACCGGTACTTCAGATATGAAAAAAGTAAAAGATATGAAGGGAAATCCTTTACTTTTGTTTGTAAATTCATGGAGTATCGGAATGACACTCGACAGAAATAAGGGACTCATTCTTTCTGAGTTTTCCAAAAACTAAGGAGAGCGTTATGAGGAAAACATTATTTGCCGGAATAATCTGTTTACAATTGGTACTGACATCCTGTTTGCTGACAGGATGTTCAGTGCCTTTTTGGCTTAATGAGACAATAAATTATTCTAAGGAAATGCAGAAATTTGAGGAACGGCAGGAAACTGACAGTGAAGGCCTTTTCATTGAAAGAGAGGTGCCGGTTACAGGCGAGCCTCAAAAACCCGAAGTAGTTAATGAAACAACTGATGACAATATAACTTGTGAAGACGAAGGCTTTGCGGAATTATATTTCTACAATTATGCCTATGACAGATTAAGTGCATCGGAGAAAAACTGGTATGACCAGATGCTTTCGCTGCTTGCAAATTGTGGAGCAATGACGACATTAACCGGTGATAAGCCATATACGGATACACCCAAAGCTGTTGTTGAGAAGATATTTAGAAGCATAATAACCGATCACCCCGAGCTGTTTTATGTAGAAGGCTATTCATATAAGGAATATACAAACGGAGTGATTGAATTTGAAGGGCGATATTCCATGAACACAGAGGAAGTTGAAACGAAGAGAAAAGAACTTCTTTTGGGGCTGGATAACTGTATTTCTCAATATAACGGGCCGGATGACCCCTATGAAATAACGAAGTTTGTTTATGACTGGATTATAGAAAACACGGATTATGATATGGAGAACGAAGACCCATATACGGTTTACTCCGTTTTGGTAAACCACTGCGCTGTATGCCAGGGCTATGCCAAAGCTTTTCAATATATAATGCTTAATATGGGACAAAAATGTACGGTTGTATCCGGAAGCAGCAAAGAAGCTGTGGGCCATATCTGGAATCTGGTAAATCTTGATAACGAATATTATTATGTTGATGCTACATGGGGGTCACCGGATTCGGATTCACCTAAAGAAGACGCTGCTGATGAAAGCCTTCGTATGGATGACGTAATAGGTCTGAATGAACCCAATTATGCATACTTTTGTATGACGACACAGGATTTATTAACAGATCATGTGATTTCGGAAAAGATGCCTCTTCCCATATGTACGGCAGTGAATATGAATTATTATCACCATAATGACCTTTATTTTACAGAATTTGATAAAAAGCATTTTAGACAGCTGTGTGAGAAATATCTGGTTGGCATTGGCAGCAGACTTGATATAAGACTTTCAAACAGTGAATTATATGACGAATTATTTACATATCTTATGGAAGAACAGCATATTTTTGATTATCTGCCAAAGAATATAAATTCGGTTAACTATCTTAACAATGGTGCGTTTAATACTATTACTTTTTGGGTGGCAAACGATGAATAATTATGCTATACTTTCTAATGTATATTTTGAAATTATTAATGTATTTATCTGTATATAACAGGAAGGAAGTAGTGATAGTATGGATACATATGAAAATTTAGAAGCTTTGGGCTCTATTAAAATTGCGGATGATGTGGTCGCTGGGATTGCAGCGCTTGCAGCCACAGAGGTAGAGGGAATATATGCAACAGGCGGAGTGATTTCAAATGAAATTATGAGCAAGGTTGGTATGAAAAATGCCGCAAGCGGAGTGAAGGTTGACATAAATAACGGTAAAGTTAAAATCGATATGAATGTTACCATGGATTACGGATATAATATCCCGGCCACCAGCCAGAAGGTTCAAACCAAGATTAAACAGACTATAGAAAATATGACAGGCTTGGAAGTTATTAATGTTAATTTAAGAATTGCTTCCATCAGTCTTAAAAAGGATGAGACAAAATAATGAATAGACACGTACTAAGAGAACAGGTTTTTAAATTACTATTTCGCTATGAGTTTAACAGTACTGAGGATATGCCCGAACAGGTCAGATTTTTCTTAGAGAACACCGATCAGACATTGGGCATTAAGGACGCGGAATTTGTTCAGGACACC
Source organism: Lachnospiraceae bacterium (assembly GCA_045627085.1). Classification (GTDB taxonomy): domain Bacteria; phylum Bacillota; class Clostridia; order Lachnospirales; family Lachnospiraceae; genus RGIG10340. Next base: position 61,169 of record JAZQNB010000033.1, read on the forward strand.
TATAATGCAATCGCAGAGAAGCTGCCCGAAATAGACAGAACCATTTCTGATAACCTGGAAAAATGGGATGTTGCCAGAATAGGAAAAGTCGAGCTGACAGTCCTTCGAGTTGCGGCATACGAGATATTGTTTAATGATGATATTCCTACAAATGTTTCTATCAATGAAGCTATTGAAATTGCTAAAAAATACGGTCAGGAGAATTCCGGCGCATTTGTAAATGCAGTTTTGGTAAAGTTAATAACCGGTGATGATAAATAACAAGAATATTTATACAGTTGCACAACTTAATTCATACATAAAGAATATGTTTGAGCAGGACTATCTCTTACCTAATATTTTTGTAAAGGGAGAGGTGTCTAATTGCAAATATCACTCATCAGGACATATTTATTTTACTTTAAAGGACCCTAAGGGCTGCATTAACTGCGTTATGTTCGCAGGCAATCGTGCAGGCCTTTCTTTTCGTTTAGAGGAAGGAATGGGCATAGTGGTATATGGCTCGGTGGATGTTTACGAAAAGTCCGGCACGTACCAGATATATGCTAAGCAAATCACTCCTGACGGAAGCGGTGCTTTATATGAAAGGTATGAAAAACTAAAAAAGGATTTGGAAGAACGAGGTATGTTTGCTGCCGAATACAAACAGCCGATTCCCAAATATGTGAAGACGTTGGGAGTAGTAACGGCAGAAACGGGGGCAGCAGTCAGGGATATTATCCAAATCGCAAAAAGACGCAATCCTTATGTACAAATAGTCCTTTATCCGGCGCTTGTGCAGGGAGAAGGAGCAGCAGAGAGTATTGCAAAAGGAATCAGGGCGTTAGAGAAATATGGCGTTGATGTTATGATAGTCGGACGTGGCGGTGGTTCCATTGAGGATTTATGGGCGTATAATGAAGAAATTGTTGCACAGGCTGTGTTCGACTGCAGCATACCGATTATTTCAGCTGTGGGCCATGAGACGGACACCACTATAACAGACTATGTCGCAGATTTGCGTGCGCCGACACCTTCTGCGGCAGCAGAACTTGCTGTATGCGACATAAAGGAAGTTTTTGACAGAATTGACGGATACAAATTAGATATGTCGGGATTTATGGACAGGGTGATACGAAGGTACAAAAACCGGCTGGAGATATATGAGGTAAGGATAAAAAACAAAAGCCCTGAAAATAGATTGAACAATTATAAAACCACTTCTCTTCATTTGGAAGAGGGACTCGAGATACTGATAAAGAAAATTTTGTCAACGACAAAACACAGACTTGAAATAAATATTGAGAAATTAAACGGATTGTCTCCCCTAAGCAAGCTTTCAGCGGGATTTTCCTATGCTGAAAATGAAAAGGGGGAAAATATTAAAAGTGTTTTGCAGGTACGTCCTGACGAAATTTTCACACTTCATGTAAAGGATGGACGTATCACGGGAAGAGTAACGGATGTAAAAGCGGAGGATGAATATGGACTTAAGTGAAATGAGCATAGAAGATACCTTTAAGGAACTTGAGAAAACAATAGAAAAACTGAGCGCTGAAGACATATCACTTGAGGAAGCTTTTTCCGAATACAAAAAAGGTATGGACCTAGTAAAGGCGTCTAATGACAAGATAGAAAAGGTAGAAAAAGAACTGATTATATTGGAAGAAAATTCTTAAGCGGGGTGGATTTAATGAGGAAGGAAGCTTTTGATAAAGAACTTCAGACAGCCATAAATAGAGCAGAAGAGATTATCTCAATGTATATGCCCGAGGAAGACGGAATGAATAAGAAATTGGTATCTTCAATCAATTATTCCGTGAATGCCGGAGGAAAAAGAATCAGACCTATTTTGCTGATGAAATGTGCTGAACTTTTTAATGGCGATGCAGGTTTATATTTCCCGTTTGTGGCAGCTATAGAGATGATTCATACATATTCACTCGTACATGACGATTTGCCAGCGATGGACAATGATGAGTTGCGTAGAGGTAAACCCACAACATGGAAAACCTATGGAGATGATTTCGGCGTTCTTTGCGGAGACGGACTTCTTAATCTTGCAATGGAGACTGCACTTAAAGCTTTTGAAGAGGCCTTTACGTTAAGTGATATGGACAAGGTTTCACGTGCACTTCGTCTTTTGTTTTTTAAATCCGGAATATACGGTATGATAGGCGGACAGAGCATTGATGTTGAGATGGACAGCCATCCTAAAGATATGGACATGGATACCTTGATGTATATTTACAAGAATAAAACAGCCGCATTGTTGGAAGCTGCGATGATGGTGGGAGGAATCCTGGGCGGAGCAAATGAGGAGCATATTACTCTTTTGGAGGAATGTGCATATAATCTCGGAATAGCTTTCCAGATTCGCGATGATATTTTGGACGTGTGCGGTGACGAGAAGAGTCTAGGTAAACCTATTGGCTCGGACGCAGATAACAACAAAAACACATATGTTTGCCTTGTGGGATTACAGGAGGCACAGAAAAAGGTTGTAAGCATGTCAGACAAGGCTATCGAGCTGCTTAAAGAATTACCCGGAGACAGTTCATTTTTACAGGAACTGATTCTTCAAATGACTAACAGAATCAACTGAGGCTTTTATGATTTTAGAGAAGATTGAAAAAGTAAACGATATAAAAAAAGTAAATCCGAAGGATTATTCCTTACTTGCAGAGGAAATAAGACAGTTCCTGATAGAAAAAATCAGTGTTACAGGCGGACACCTCGGTTCTAATCTGGGAGCTGTGGAACTTACTATGGCTCTTCATTTGGCACTTGACCTTCCGGAAGATAAAATAATATGGGATGTCGGTCATCAGTCCTACACTCATAAGATTTTAAGCGGAAGACGAGATGGCTTTGATTCGCTGCGCCAATACGGAGGACTTAGCGGTTTTCCCAAAAGAAAAGAAAGCCCATGTGATCCTTTTGATACAGGACATTCATCCACATCTATTTCGGCAGGGCTTGGAATGGCCAAAGCAAGAGATTTACTCGGAGGCAGGAACACTATAGTATCCGTAATCGGTGACGGCTCACTTACCGGCGGAATGGCTTATGAAGCATTAAATAATGCATCCAAACTAAAGAGTAATTTTATAGTAATATTAAATGACAATAATATGTCTATTTCCGAAAATGTCGGAGGTGTGCCTCATTATCTGAATGAAATCAGAACGGCTAAGGGATATCAGAATCTGAAGGTTTCCATATATAACAGTCTCTTAAACCGCAAAAACGGTGAAAAAGTGATTGGCAAAATCCGTAAAGCCAAGAGCTCTGTTAAACAGCTTATGATTCCGGGAATGCTTTTTGAGGATATGGGAATTACATATCTTGGACCGGTGGACGGACATAATATAGAAGCAATGGTGAAGGTTATTAACGAGGCCAAAAGACTTAACAGCACAGTGCTAGTTCATGTCAATACCGAAAAGGGTAAGGGCTATGAACCTGCACAAAAGCATCCGGCGCGTTTTCATGGAACAGAGCCCTTTGATATTGAAACGGGAGTTCCGTCTCATCCGAGAACAGTTGCCAATTACACGGACATTTTTTCTACCGTTATGTGCAAGCTTGGCGCCAGAAATGATAAAATTGTTGCCATTACTGCGGCAATGCCCGACGGAACAGGGTTAAAGAGATTCAGGAATATGTTCCCGGACAGGTTCTTTGATGTGGGAATTGCAGAGGAGCATGCAGTCACTTTTGCCGCCGGACTCGCAGCCGGTGGAATGATACCGATTGTTGCAATATATTCATCCTTCCTTCAAAGGTCGTTTGACCAGATAATTCATGACGTGTGCATTCAGAATCTTCACGTTATTTTTGCCATAGACAGAGCCGGACTTGTCGGCAGTGACGGTGAGACTCACCAGGGGCTGTTTGATATTTCGTTCCTTTCGGGAATACCCAATATGCATGTCCTGGCACCCAAAAACAAATGGGAATTGTCCGATATGATTAAGTTTGCTGTCTCCTTTGATGGACCGATTGCCATCAGATATCCCAGAGGTGTGGCATATTCGGGACTTAAGGAATATAGACAGCCGATAGAATACGGGAAGTCGGAATGGATTTATTCCGAAAGCGATATCTGCCTGTTTGCGGTGGGAAGTATGGTTAAGACCGCCGAAAAAGTACGTGAAAATCTGATAGAAGCCGGACATAAATGCAGTCTTGTCAATGCCCGATTTGTAAAGCCTGTAGATGAAAAATCATTAATCAGTGCAGCTTCAACACATTCTCTTATTGTGACAATGGAAGAAAATGTTTTGTGTGGCGGATACGGCGAGATGGCAGGGCACGTACTTAGTGAAAACGGATATAATGTTCCGATGCTAAATATATGTATACCTGATACTTATGTTGAACACGGCAATGTTGAAATTCTAAAAAAAGAAATCGGATTGGATGAGTCAACCATTACAAAGAATATCTTAAATAAGATTGCCGAATTGGAGAAATAATGAAAGAAAGACTGGATGTAATCCTGGTAAATATGGGCTTGGCCGAATCAAGGGAAAAAGCCAAAGCTATTATAATGAGCGGAAACGTATACGTAAACGGCCAAAAGGAAGACAAGGCAGGCACAGGGTTTGATACGTCAAAGGTGAGCGTGGAGGTGCGCGGCAATACTTTACGCTATGTAAGCCGGGGCGGATTAAAGCTGGAAAAAGCGATGGAAGTGTGGCCGATTGAACTTTCAGGTCGCATATGTATGGATATAGGAGCATCAACCGGAGGCTTTACGGATTGTATGCTTCAAAATAATGCAGAAAAGGTATATTCCGTTGATGTCGGTCACGGACAGCTTGCTTGGAAGCTTCGAAATGATGATCGCGTGGTCTGTATGGAGCAGACTAATTTCAGATATGTAACACCGGCTGATATTCCGGACAAAATTGATTTCGCCAGCGTGGATGTATCGTTTATTTCTCTTACCAAGATTCTGATTCCTGCCCGAAATCTGTTAAATGTTGGCGGACAAATGGTGTGCCTTATAAAACCTCAGTTTGAAGCCGGCAAGGACAAGGTTGGCAAAAACGGAGTCGTTCGTGAGGAATCCGTTCATAGAGAGGTAATCGGGACTATTGTTGATTATGCCGATATGATTGGCTTTAGGGTGATAGATATCGACTATTCACCCATAAAGGGACCGGAGGGAAATATTGAATATTTATTATATATTTCCAAGGATAAAGAACCCGATGAAGAAATTTTAGCCTTGACCGAAAGGGAAGCAGAGGATAAATTAAGATTAATAGTGGAAAATAAGGATGGGTTATCTTCAGGTGATGAATATACCGATAAAATCAACAGACTGGTATCTGATTCACATGAGCTTGCCGGAAAACACGCAGATTAGGAGTTTTCGTAAATGAAAAGTTTTGTAGTTTGCTATAATCCGATTAAGGATGAAAACCAAAAGACAACCAAATACATTAGCGAATATTTAGAAAAGAGAAATTGCAGGGTCGTGTCATTTATGGCGGATAAAGCTGCAGATATTCCCGATGATGCCGAGTGTGTAATAGTAGTCGGCGGAGACGGAACCGTGCTTATTGCGGCTGAAAGTGTCAGAGCACGCAATCTTCCCATAATAGGAATCAATTTAGGCGCATTAGGGTATTTGGCGGAGGTTGAGAAGAACGGAATAGACGAGGCTCTAAACAGACTGATGGCAGACGAGTTTGAACTTGAAGAACGTATGATGCTGGAAGGAAGAGTTGAGGGAAAAGGTCAGGAGGCTCAGACTAATTGGGCTTTAAATGATATTGTCATATCCAGATCGGGTCCCCTCATGCTTAACAGACTGGAGTTATCCGTAAACGGCATGTATTTACATACCTATGCGGGAGACGGAATAATTGTGACTACTCCGACAGGCTCCACCGGATATAATCTTTCGGCGGGCGGACCGTTGGTTGAACCCGGTGCAAAGCTCCTTATGGTTACTCCGATATGCCCACATACACTCAACCAAAGAAGTATTATTCTGTCCATGGATGATACAATCGAGATTGAGGTTCCTTTTGGAAAAGACGGTCATGTGCAGTCACTCTTGGTCAGCTTTGATGGAAATAAGAGCATATCCTTATCCACGGGGGACAAAGTGGTAATTAAAAGAGCAAAGTACAGCACGGTTTTTGCAAAATTAAATAAGATTAGTTTTTTGGATGTTTTGCACAGAAAAATGGCTGAAAAATAGGGCAAAGGGGAAAAACAGTGAAAAAGAACAGACTTGAAAAAATAGTTGAGATCATTGAAAAATACGACATTGATACCCAGGAAGAACTTGCGGAAAGATTGAGAAAAGACGGGTTTGAGGTTACACAGGCTACGGTTTCAAGAGATATCAGAGAACTGAAGCTGTCTAAGGTTGCCATTTCTGACGGCAAACAGAAATATGTCATTATCAATGAGAAATCCAATAAGGACAAATATACCAGAGTACTTAGCGACGGATTTGTATCCATGGATAATGCTCAAAACATTCTGGTTATCAAAACAATTTCCGGTATGGCTATGGCTGTTGCCGCGGCTATAGATGAAATCTCATTTTCAGAGGTGGTTGGCTGTATTGCCGGGGATGATACCATTATGATAGCTGTCCGTACTGTCGAGGATACTTTACTACTCATGGATAAAATTCATAAAATGATACATAAATAATGTATGATAAGGGAGATATATGTTAAAAAGCTTATATGTTAAAAATCTGGCCCTTATTGAAGAAACGAAGGTGGATTTCAAAAAAGGGTTTAATATTATGACCGGTGAAACGGGAGCAGGCAAATCCCTGATTATCGGTTCGGTTAATCTGGCCTTGGGAGCCAGATTTGAAAGCTCTATGCTCAGACATGGAGCTGATTACGGAATCATTGAGTTAGAATTTACAAGCTTAAGTGAGGACGTTATCAATTATCTGAAAGAAGAGAATCTTCCCATTGAGGAAGACGGTTCTATACTTATCAGCAGGCGTCTTACCGATGGCAAAACACTGTGCAGAATAAACGGCGAAAGTGTATCGGCTAAACAGGTTAAGGAACTTGCCTCATATCTGATTGACATGCATGGTCAGCATGAACACCAGTCCCTGTTAAATAAGAAAAAACATCTGGAAATACTCGACTCCTACGGTGGAGAGGAAACAGCTTCCCTACTTGAAGAGGTTAAGACAGATTATAAGGAATACCGAGATATTTTAAAGACAATAGAGGAAGAATCCAAGGATGACATTTCTTTACAGAAAGAATTATCGTTGGCTGAATTTGAAGTATCTGAAATAGAAAAAGCTTCCTTGAGACCGGGCGAAGATGAAGAGCTTGAAAAAAGATACAGACTGATGGTTAATTCTCAGAAGATTGCAGCAGGGATATACGAAGCACTTACCTGCATGACTTCAGATAGTGAAACAGATGCAGCGTCTTTTATAGGGAAAGCGGTAAGGTGTATTCGCTCTATAGCTTCTCTTGATGACAAAATCAGTGAATTTGACGAAGAAGTTTCTCAGATTGAATCCATGATTTCTGATGTGTCGCGAGAATTAAATTCGTATCTTTCAGACATGAATTTTGATGAAAAGGAATTTGCCGAGACAGAGGAAAGACTGAATATACTTAACCATCTGAAGGACAAGTACGGCAAAACTCTGGAGGACGTATTCAAGTATGCGGAAGACAGGCTGAATTACATTGACAGGGCAAGTGATTACGATGCCTACATGAAAAAGCTGTATGATAAAAGAGACAAAGCACTTTCTTCCTTACAGGCTTCTGCCTTAAAGCTTTCAAAGCTTCGCCGTAAAAACGCTCTTTTACTGACTGAGAAAATTAAAACAGCCATGGAAGATTTGAACTTTAATTATGTGGATTTTGAAATAAGTGTAAAGGAAACTGAAGATTATTCTTCAAACGGAAACAACGATGTTGAATTCCTGTTGTCCGTAAATCCGGGTGAGGTGGCAAAGCCATTGCAGAATGTGGCAAGTGGTGGAGAATTGTCCCGTACAATGCTGGCAATTAAAACAGTCCTTGCCGGGAAAGATGCTATTGACACTTTGGTATTTGATGAAATTGATTCCGGCATCAGTGGGCGGACGGCCTGGAAGGTTGCCAAAAGCCTGGCAAAGCTTTCAAAATCTCATCAGGTTATCTGTATTACACATTTACCCCAGATTGCCGCTATGGCAGATGAACATTTTGTGATAGAAAAAAGTTCGTCCAATGACAGTACCATTACAGATATTCGTTCAATATCGGGGGAGGATACTATCAGTGAACTGGCAAGACTTTTGGGTAGCGATATCCTCAATGAAGCCGCTTTGGAAAATGCAAGACAGCTAAAAAAAGAAGCAAACGAGAACAAATAGTAACGGAGAAATTATGGAAAATATACTGATTAATGCGCGAAGTTTGTCAGATGTGTCTTTCTTTGTCGAACATCTTGTCTGCACTGAAAGAAGAAATTATCGAAAGGCTGTATTGTATCATTTTTGGCACAAAAAATATAACACCTTTGGTAGTAATTCCACCTTTCCCACGCCTGTTTTTGGAAAACATGGATACGGAAATGGTGGAAAAAACACTGAAGGTGTTAGAAGATTAAAAGGAAAAATATCCTCAAATATTAATATTGAACTATTTATATGACAAGGACTTTACGGAACAATATTTCGCAGACATCAGTCATTTGAATTATAAGGGCTCCCGTATGCTGAGCAAAAAGCTAAACACAGTTTTGTCTGTTTCCGGCATTATTGCTGATTCCTGAACATAGCACGCTTCCTGAGGGTTGGATCCAAAATCTTTTTTCTGATACGAAGACTTGTGGGTGTTACTTCCAAAAGCTCATCATTTTCAATAAAGTCAAGAGCCTGCTCCAAGCTCATAATCTTGGGAGGTGAAAGTCTCAGGGCTTCATCTGCACTTGATGAACGTGTGTTGGTAAGCTGTTTTTTCTTGCAGACATTGATTTCAATATCTTCAGCTTTACCGGTTTCGCCTACAACCATGCCTGAGTAAACCGGAACGCCGGCACCGATAAAGAGGGTACCTCTTTCCTGAGCATTAAACAATCCGTATGTAACAGATTCACCTGATTCAAAAGCAATAAGTGAACCGTTTGAACGATAGGAGATATCTCCCTTATAAGGGCCATATCCGTCAAAGGTTGTATTTAAAATGCCGTTTCCCTTTGTGTCTGTCATAAATTCACCGCGGTAACCGATTAATCCTCTGGAGGGAATGGCAAACTCAAGTCTGGTATAAGTTCCGCCGGAAATGGAACCCATGTTGCGCAGTTCACCTTTACGTTGGCCGAGCTTTTCGATTACGGAACCTGCAAATTCATTAGGAACATCTATATAGGCTATTTCCATGGGCTCAAGTTTCTTGCCCTTTTCATCTGTTTTGTACAATACCTCGGGCTTACTTACCGCAAACTCGTAGCCTTCACGTCTCATGTTTTCAATTAATACCGACAAGTGAAGCTCACCACGACCGGAAACCTTAAAACATTCAGTAGTATCGGTTTCTTCAACACGCAAAGAAACATCTGTATTTAATTCTCTGAAAAGACGGTCTCTGATATGACGGCTGGTTATATATTTTCCTTCCTTGCCCGCTAAAGGTGAATCGTTTACCATAAAGTTCATGGCAATGGTGGGCTCGGAGATTTTCTGGAAAGGAATTGGAGATACATTGGCCGGAGAACAAAGCGTATCACCGATTTTGATGTCTGCAATTCCTGAAATGGCTACAATTGAACCGATACCGGCTTCTTTAACATCCACTTTTGAAAGACCGTCAAATTCGTAAAGCTTGCTGACTTTTACTTTGACTGCTTTTCCTTCCTCATGGTGGTTGCATATTACAACTTCCTGATTGACCTTAATTGTTCCGTTGTCAACCTTACCTACTCCGATTCGTCCGACATATTCATTATAATCTATGGTAGAAATGAGAACCTGAGTACCTGCGTCAGGGTCTCCTTCGGGAGCGGGGATATACTCGAGAATTGTTTCAAATAAAGGCTCCATGCTATTGCCTGTTTCATCAGCATCAAGAGATGCAACACCGGATTTTGCGGAAGCAAAAACGAAGGGACAGTCAAGCTGTGAATCATCAGCGTCAAGCTCAAGGAACAGTTCAAGTACTTCGTCGACTACTTCATTAGGTCTTGCTTCATGTCTGTCGATTTTATTGATACATACGATAACGGGCAGCTTAAGCTCCAAAGCCTTTCTTAATACAAATTTGGTCTGAGGCATAGGACCTTCAAAGGCATCAACAACCAGAATTACACCGTTAACCATTTTGAGGACACGTTCTACCTCACCGCCAAAATCAGCATGGCCGGGAGTGTCAATGATGTTGATTTTCGTATTTTTATACATTACTGCTGTATTCTTTGAGAGGATGGTAATTCCTCGTTCACGTTCGATGGCATTGGAATCCATTACACGCTCGGCAATTTCCTGATTCTCTCTGAAAACACCGCTTTGTTTAAGTAACTCATCAACTAACGTTGTTTTGCCGTGGTCAACATGGGCAATTATTGCGACATTACGAACGTCTTTTCTTTTTTGCTTCATAAGCTCTCCATTCTATAGATACATTTGTCCGTCCATGAAAGACATGTTGTAATTTTCTTCAAAACAGTACAAAGTATATCACGGAATTTCTTTGTTTTCAAGGCTAAAATCACGTTGACTTTACTGTATTATAATGCTACACTTTGTTGTGGATTTAGAGTTTTAAATATTAAACGTACGCGGAGGAAACACATTATGTCTATTTTTACGGGAGCCGGAGTAGCGATTGCTACACCTATGAAACAATCGGGAGAGATTGATTATGAGGCTTTTGAAAAGCTTATTGAGTTCCAGATTGCCGGAGGAACCGATGCTATTGTTGTCTGTGGAACAACAGGCGAAGCTTCAACTCTTTCTCACGAGGAGCATCTTGATGCCATCAAGTTTTGCTGCGAGGTTGTTAAAAAGCGTATTCCTGTTGTGGCAGGAACAGGTTCCAACTGTACCGAAACAGCTATCTATCTTTCTAAAGAAGCTGAGAAGTATGGAGTAGACGGAGTTCTGCTTGTTTCTCCTTATTATAATAAAGCAACTCAGAATGGACTGTACGGACATTTTAAGGCTATTGCGGATTCTATTAAGGTTCCCGTTATTCTTTATAATGTTCAGAGCAGAACAGGAGTTAATATTGCACCCGAGACAATCGCAAGATTATATAATGATGTTGAAAATATTGTAGCTGTTAAGGAAGCAAGTGGAAATATCAGTCAGGTAGCTACAATTGCCCGCCTTACCGAAGGTAAGATGGATATTTATTCAGGAAATGATGATCAGATTGTTCCTATTTTATCTCTTGGCGGAAAGGGCGTTATTTCAGTATTGTCCAACGTTGCACCTAAGCAGACACATGACATTTGCGCAAAGTATTTTGAAGGAGATGTCAAGGAAAGCTTAAGACTTCAGATGGAAGCCCTTGATTTATGTCACGCACTTTTTTACGAGGTTAATCCGATACCTGTTAAGAAGGCACTTGAACTTATGGGCAAAATCGGTCCCACATTGAGAATGCCACTCTCACAGATGGAGCCCGCAAACACAGAAAGACTTGCCAAAGCAATGAAAGAATACGGAATTTTATAGGGGATACTGATTATGGTAAAAGTAATTATGCGCGGCTGCAGTGGCCGCATGGGTCAGATAATTACCGGAATTTGTGCTGAAGATTCCGATATTGAAATCGTAGCCGGTGTGGATTTGAAGGACAGAGGAAATTTGCCCTATCCTTTTTTTGAAAATATTAAAGACTGTAATATAGATGCTGATTGTATAATTGATTTTTCAGGCACAGGTAATATTGAAGATTTATTTGATTTCGTTGAAGCAAAGAAGATGCCTTTGGTTTTGTGTACGACCGGTCTTGATGAAAAAATGCTTGCAAGAGTAAAGGAATTGTCAAAGGTCGCACCTATCCTTCGCTCAGCCAACATGAGTCTTGGTATCAACCTGATAATGAAGCTGCTTAAAACAGCGTCGTCTGTACTTGCTCCTTCAGGCTTTGATATCGAGGTGGTTGAAAAGCATCACAGAAACAAGCTGGATGCTCCTTCCGGAACAGCCCTTGCATTAGCTGATTCAATTAATGAAGAGTTTAACAACGAATATGAATATGTGTATGACAGAAGCGACAGAAGAATGGTAAGACCGGATAAAGAAATCGGTTTTTCTTCAGTAAGAGGCGGTTCAATTGTCGGAGATCACGATGTGATTTTCGCAGGAAATGATGAGGTTATTACCATTTCACATTCTGCTTATTCCAGAGCCGTATTTGGTAAAGGCGCTGTTGCGGCTGCCAAGTTCCTGGCAGGAAAAGCACCCGGAATGTATGATATGAGCAATGTGATTGAGGCCAGCTTATGAGATTTCGTCCCTGCATAGATATTCATAACGGATGTGTAAAACAGATAGTAGGCTCTTCTTTAAAGGATAAGGGAAATGTTGCAACGGATAATTTTGTATCCTTAAAAGGAGCGGATTATTATGCAACCTTGTATAAGGAAAACAATTTGCCCGGCGGACATATTATTTTATTAAATCCCTCAAGCAGTGAATATTATGAAAAGACGAAAGAACAGGCACTTTTAGCATTAAAGGCTTTTCACGGCGGACTTCAGGTAGGCGGAGGAATAAATCCGCTAAATGCTGAGGAGTTTCTGGAGGCGGGTGCGTCACATGTTATTGTGACCAGCTACTGCTTTAAGGATGGAATTATTATGTATGAGCGAATCAAGGAGATGGTGGATGTGGTAGGAAGAAACCATTTGGTCCTTGACCTCAGCTGCAGAAATTACGACGGCAAATTCTATGTTACGACAGACAGATGGCAGAATAAAACAACAGAGGAATTGAACGAGGCTTTACTCGAAAAGCTTGCCCCTCTTTGTGATGAGTTTTTGATTCATGCCGTGGATGTGGAAGGAAAAGCAAACGGGATCGAAGATAGTGTAGTGGATACTCTATCCAAAATGGATGTCAGGAAGGTAACCTACGCCGGAGGCATATCAGATTATTCTGACATTGAGAAAATCGCTAAAATCGGCAAAGGAAATGTTGACTATACCGTAGGCTCGGCATTGGATTTATTTGGCGGCAGATTGGAATTTGACAGAATTAAGAAAATGAATTATAACGAATACTGATATACAGAAAAACCGAAAACAATTTGTTTTCGGTTTTTTGGTCCACGTTTTATAATCTAATCATTTCTGAATATGGATTATAACTTTGTTACGTTTACAGCCTGGGGTCCTTTTTCACCTGTAACGATGTCGAACTCTACAGCTGCACCTTCTTCAAGTGTTTTGTAACCTTCCATGTTCAGACCTGAAAAATGTACAAATACATCTTTTCCGTTCTCATCTGAAATGAAACCGTATCCCTTTTGATTGTTGAACCACTTTACTGTTCCTTTGTTCATTCTAAAACTACCTCCAAAAAAATCGCTTTTGCTTCATGAAATAATGAAGCGAATATCTTGTAACAAATTCAGAATAGCATAAGTACGAAAAATTGTAAAGAATTCACAATAAAGAATTATTGATTTTTTTGCATAATTATGCTAATATTGTCCGAAAATAATATTGATTTGGAGTGTATGACTATGAAAACAGTAAAAAAATGGTTAAACATTATTTTTATCGATGGTTTGAGTGGAATGGCGCTCGGCTTGTTCTCTACTCTGATTATAGGTACTATCATTGCTCAGGTAGGTTCGTTGATTGGAGGTAATGTAGGCGTTTACCTTATTGCCATTGCAAATGTATGTAAGACACTTACAGGCGCAGGAATTGGTGTGGGAGTTGCCTGCAAGCTTAAAAGTTCTCCTCTTGTAGCCGTTGCCGCAGGCGTATGCGGAATGGCAGGGGCATTCCCGTCGATAGCTACTGAAAGCTTTGCAATAGGAAAACCCGGTGAGCCTTTGGGCGCTTTTGTAGGAGCAATTGTTGCCGTTTTACTTGGAAACCTTATAGCAGGTAAAACCAAATTGGATATTATATTAACTCCCTTGGTTTCCATTGTTCCGGGTGCTTTGGCAGGATATTTCTGTGGCGGACCAATCTCAAGCTTCATGACCTGGCTTGGAAATCTTGTGAATATTAACGTTGAGGCCCATCCTTTTGTCGGTGGCCTTGCCATATCCGTATTGATGGGTATGATTTTAACACTTCCCATAAGCTCTGCAGCTATCGGTATCTCAATGGGTATATCAGGACTTGCCGCCGGCGCAGCAACAATCGGATGCTGCTGTAATATGGTAGGCTTTGCTGTTGCAAGCTATAAAGAGAATAAAATGGGCGGTCTGATTGCACAGGGTGTTGGAACAAGTATGCTTCAGGTGCCGAATATTATGAAACATCCTCTTATTTGGATACCTTCCATTGTTTCAAGTGCAATTTTAGGACCTATTGCTTCCTGCGTTTTCAAGATGACCAGTACACCGGTCGGTTCGGGAATGGGTTCTGCAGGCTTTGTTGGACAGATTGCGGCTTATGGCTCGATGGTTGAAAATGGTATGAGTGCCGGTATGGCAATAGGACTTATTGTACTTATGCATTTTGTTCTTCCCGCCTTAGTAACATTGCTTGTGTCCGAATTTATGCGCAAGAAAAAATGGATCAAATCAGGAGATATGAAGCTTTCAATGTAGTCAAATTAACGAAATTACTACGTTTTTATGCAAAATTGTTACAAATTTGTTAAGATAACTTGTGATATTAATTCACCTGTGGTAAAATAATATGAGTTTTACTGGAGGTGATTTTTTTATGCAGAAAAATCGACATAAGCGTAAGACACGTCATGTTGTGATTTTTACATCTGATTCTGTCGGCGCAAATGTAAGACAATTCCGCGTTAAGCCCTGGATAGTTAAAACGTTGATTGCAGTATTTTGCATTATAGTCGGTGCAGTTATAGGTTATCTGGTATATGAAGAGAATCTGTGGGAAACTGTTATGGCCTTTAGTGCGGATCAACAGGAAAAGATAGTTGAACTCGAGGGTACAATCCAAGAGCTTGAAACGGTAATTGATGACAAAGATGATAAGATTCAGTATTTAAGTGATACAGTTAATCAGAAGAGCCAGACAGAAGAAGAATTGACGGCTGTTATTGAAGGACAGAGTATTCCGACGGAATTCCCGCTTACCTCTGCTGCAAGTATGGAGGAGGTTACTGACGGCGATCCGATGTGTATTTTTACTTCTTCTGACGGTACGATGGTACTTGCAACGGCAGGCGGAACGGTTATTGAGGTAGCTGAAGATACTGAGTACGGCAATAGAATTAAAATCGATCATGGTAATGGATATGCTACCATTTATCGAAACAAAGGTGAGCCGTATGTTAAAGAGGGAGACGAGGTCGTCCAGGGAACAACATTGTATATTCTCGGAGAAGACAATAAGTCTTTAGGATATCAGATAATGTATGAAGAACAGTTAATCGATCCTATGGATGTGTTAAAAATTGAAGGATAAGGGTTAAACGAAAGGAAAAAGGTATGGCAAAGAGTAATCAAATCGAAATCAATACTTTGATTGGCAGAAATTCAGAACTTAACGGTGATTTTACTGTTACCGGTTCTGTAAGAATTGATGGCATTGTAAACGGAAATGTTACTGTCAGTGATACTCTGATAATCGGTGCGGGCAGTGCAATCACCGGAAATATCAGTGCATCGGCTTGTATTATCGGCGGTTCTGTTCTGGGTGATATTAATGCTCCTGATAAAACCGAGTTAACCGAGACTGCCAAGGTTGTCGGAAACATAGTCACTACTGCGATTGTTATTGATGAACATGCGGTATTCCAGGGCAGATGTGAAATGAGTGAAGTCAAAAATGACGGTAAGCAGCGTGCAAGAACCAATAAGGCCATTAAAGCCGGAAGAAAGAGCGCAAAGCTTGCTATTGCGGCAGCCATTAAGAATGTCGCTATTGTTACGGATGATGATGCCGAGGACAATTATTCGGACGAGAGCTTTCAATAATATCAGGTTACAAAAATTAAAAGACCCGATTCCGTTAAGGAATCGGGTTATTTTTAACTCTGTTTTTTTACTCTTTCGAAAACCATATCGTAGCCGTCATTACCATAGTTTAGTGATCTGTTCACACGGCTGATTGTAGCAGTGGAAGCTCCTGTCTTTTCTGCTATCTCAAGGTAGGTCTTATGGTCCTTTAACATTGCGGCCACTTCAAATCTCTGTGAAAGAGAAAGCAACTCATTAACAGTACATAAATCCTCGAAAAATGTGTAGCATTCCTCACTGCTTTCCAGACTAAGTATTGCATCAAATAAAAAATCGACAGCTTCTGTCTTAATCTTTTTATTCATATTAAGTTACCTCACACACTTTTATACTGTAAAACTTTAAAGTTTTATAAGAACATTGTAGCATATACCGGTCAGTTAGTAAAGCATGGTTTATGTAAAATCTTTCTTGTCACGTAGTTTTATTTACTATATAATGTGATTTATAGTTAAGACTTATGAGGACTTATTATGACTATTAATTCTGAAGATTTATTAAACAGCATATTGGAAAGCTTTGATAGAATTACATATATTCATCCGGAAGATATACCCAACATTGAATTGTATATGGACCAGGTCACAACTTTTATAGATTCAAGACTTCGTTCTTCCGCAAGATATCCCGAGGTTGATAAAATCCTTACGAAAACCATGATAAATAATTATGCCAAGAATAACCTTCTGCCTCCTCCCGAAAAGAAGAAGTATACCAAGGAACATATTTTGGTGCTTTTATTTATTTATTATTTCAAAGGTGTTATGTCCATTAATGATATTCAAACCCTGCTCACACCTCTTACGGATAAGTTTTTCGGTACAAAAGATGAATTTAATTTGGAGAAAATTTATTCCGAGGCTTTAGCACTTGAAAAAGAGCAGGTTAAGGGTATGAAGGAGGACATTCTTAAAAAGTACAAGCTTTCCGAGGAAATGTTTCCGGATGCACCGTCAAAGGATGCTGATTTCCTTCAGAAATTTGCCTTTATTACTTTACTGAGCATTGAAGTTTACGCCAAAAGACTTTTAATTGAAAAGATGGTCGATGAACTTTCGAAGGATGAATCCCTGTTTCCCGTATAAGGATAAGGAAAAAGAGCGGTTCGTTATCACGGATATGATGAAGCCTTTGCCGTATCTGAAATACTGGAAAAGCTAAAGAGCGAGGTTTTCAATCAGAAACAGGCTAACCGGTATGAAACCCGCGTCAAAACGAAAAATAAGAATAATACCATATTTGTCGGTATATTTGTCGGTATATTTATTATATATCTGATTGTATTTGCCGTAGGACGAAAAGCAAAATATTTCAGATATGATAATATTGATTATGTTTCCTTTGATAATAATTGGTATGTGTATGATAATCTGTATGATTCGTCATCGTCATCATCCTCGTACGACGATGACTATTCCTGGGACAGCTCCAATTCCTGGGACAGTGGCAGCACCGATTGGGGCAGCGACTGGTAAAACTATTGAATTCTGATATTTTTAATAGCCCAAAGCTGAAGCGCCTTTGCGTTGGTGGATATTTTCTCGAGCGAATCGAGAATATCCTGAAATGCGGGGCGTTCATCTTCGGAGATTACTCCGTCTTCAGAAATAGCGATGAGAGAGGCGCGAAGTACGTCAATATCCTTCAGTGAGCCAAGAACCTTGAGGGCAAGTCTGTCAAAATCGTCTATAGTGACTTCTTTTACGGTATCTTTTCCTATGGGACATTCCTTTGCACAATATGAATTACATAATTCAGGAGTGTTATATGTTTTTGCCATTGCTTTTACTTCTTCAGGATAGGGAAGCACGGTGTCGAGTTCGATTCTGGCAAGGCGTGTTCTGTCCAAGCCGATTATTTCGGCTGCACTCTCACGGCTTGTAAAATCTTCATTATTTTCTGCGGCCTCGCATCTTGCAAGGTAATACATGTTATCTGCTGCTTTTGTTGCTTTCTTGCCCATCTTATTTCTCCCTTTTATTGCTAATTTCTCGTTAAATACTCTTTCTTGATTTTATTGTAAAGAGGTCTTTTTGTAAAGAAAAAAATGAGAAGGTGTTGAGTATAAAAATAATTTTTGATAAAATCGAAATTGGCTTTTGTTGCCGATTATTTTGGAGGATTTAAAATTTTGAGTATTTATGACACATTGAACAAAGAACAGAAAAAAGCTGTAATGACTACGGATGGACCACTTCTTATTTTGGCCGGTGCCGGAAGTGGCAAGACCAGAGTATTAACACACAGAATAGCTTATCTGATAGATGAATTGAATGTAAATGCCTGGAATATTCTCGCTATTACTTTTACCAATAAAGCAGCGGGAGAGATGAAGGAGCGAGTTGAAAATACTGTGGGAGAAATAGGCGACAGTGTCTGGGTCAGCACGTTTCATTCGTTGTGTGTAAGAATTTTGCGCAGACATATAGACAGACTTTCTTATGATACGAATTTCACTATCTATGATTCGGATGACCAGAAGGCTCTTATCAGGAATATATGTAAGCGACTTGACATCGATACCAGGCAGTATAAAGAGAGAAGTATTATGAACGCTTTTTCTGCGGCAAAGGACAATCTGGTTTCTGTTGATGAATATGTAAGAAGTGCATATGGTGATTATACCAGACAGGTATATGCCAAGGTTTACCGTGAGTATCAGGATAATTTAAAAAGAAATAATGCACTTGACTTCGATGATTTAATTATGAAAACGGTCGAGCTGTTTAAAACCTGCCCTGAAATACTTAATTCATATCAGGACCGCTTCAGATATATCATGGTTGATGAATATCAGGATACCAATACCGCACAGTTCGAATTAATCAGAATTCTGGCTGAAAAGTATAGAAATTTATGCGTTGTCGGAGACGATGACCAGTCTATATATAAGTTCAGAGGAGCAAACATCAGGAATATTTTGGATTTCGAAAAGTATTTTCCGGAATGTGTAACCATTAAGCTGGAATTAAACTATAGGTCTACATCCAATATTTTGGATGCGGCAAACGGTGTCATCAGACACAACGTCGGCAGAAAAGATAAAACCCTGTGGACCAATAAAAAATCTGAGGAAAAGGTACATTTTAAGAGCTTTGATTCCGCCTATGAGGAGGCTGAATATGTCGCCTGTGACATAGCGGATAAGGTAAGAAAAAATGGTGCAAAATACAGTGATTTTGCTATTCTTTACAGAACGAATGCACAATCACGACTGCTGGAAGAAAAGCTTGTGATAGAGGGAATACCGTATAATGTTGTAGGCTCCATAAACTTTTATGCCCGAGCTGAAATCAAGGATATTTTAGCTTATTTAAAGACAATAGATAATGCCAAAGATGATTTGGCAGTCAGGAGAATTATCAATATACCCAAGAGGGGAATAGGAGCGACAAGTGTTGAAAAGGTGGCGGATTTCGCGGATGAAAGAGGCATTGGTCTTTTTGACGCCATGATGCGGGCCAACGAGATTTCTTCACTTGGAAAAGCAACTGTAAAATTTGAAGCCTTTGTAAATATGATTCGTGTATTAAGGAGCAGTGTTCCCTTGTTTACCATCGCTGAACTCATTAAGAAGATAGTGGATGAATGTGAATACTATGATTATCTCGAAAACACTGACGAAGAAACCTACGAAGAGAAAATCGAAAATGTGGAAGAGCTTATCACTAAGGCTGTGATATTTGAGGAGGACAATCCCGGAGCTACATTATCGCAATTTCTTGAAGAAATTGCACTTGTTTCGGATATTGATTCCTACGAGGATAAAGAAAATCGCATAACCTTAATGACCATTCATGCGGCAAAGGGCTTGGAATTTGATACAGTGTATATGACAGGAATGGAAGACGGAATATTCCCAAGCTACATGTCAATAGCAACAGATTCCGACGAGGAAATTGAAGAAGAACGTCGCCTTGCATATGTTGGAATTACAAGAGCCAAGAATTCTCTTACGCTAACGCATGCAAAGACCAGAATGCTCCGAGGCGAAACACAGTACAATCCCATCAGCCGATTTGTTCGTGAAATTCCCGGAGAAGTAATGGATGAAAAAGTGCCGGTACACAAATCAAGATTTACTGAAGATTATGGGTGCTTCAGAAATGATGGCATGTATGCCAAAACACCCGTATATGACGTCAGACCTAAAGCTGTTTTGAGGAAAAAGACAACCAGGGATGAAGATAAACCCTTTATATCAAAAGGTATTGATTCATTAAATAAATTGGCCGGATTAAGCAAAGGATTAAGCGATGCACCATTAGACAAGCCTGATTTTGGGGTCGGAGACAGGGTTAAACACATTAAATATGGCGAAGGCACAGTACTCGATATTTCAAAGGAACCCAGAGACTATAAAGTGACGGTTATGTTCGATGAGGCGGGTCAAAAGATTATGTACGCATCCTTTGCAAAGTTAACCAGGGTATGATATTATTTAGTAAATTAATGTAGTCTTATTTAACTAAAATCAGTAATTATTTTAAGGGGGATGATTGTTATGGACAAAAAGAAAAATTCGGCTGTTACCATTATTTTTGTAATCTTAGGAATTATTTCCGTTGTAGCCTGTGCAGCATACGGAATTTACAATTTAATTTGTCCTGTCTTTTTGGATGATTATGATGATTTTGATGATGAGGACGAATATGAAGAAGACGAAGAGGATGATGACCTCTTTGAAGATTAGCGCTTGGAGAATTTAATGAAAAAAGGTCAGATTTATGAAGGCAGAGTAATTGCGGTTGATTTTCCTAACAAAGCATATGTTGACGTTTCGGGGGAAACAGCCGTAGTTAAGTGCGGTCTGCCGGGACAGCTTGTAAAATTTATGGTTACCAAAGTCAGAAAAGGGAAGGCGGAAGGAAGACTTTTGGAGGTGTTGGAAAAATCACCTGCGGAAATCGGACAGACGTGTTCCTATTTTGGTGTATGCGGAGGGTGCACTTATCTTTCCATGGATTATGACAGCCAATGCCTGTTGAAGGAGAATCAGGTTAAGAAGATTCTTTCAAACGTGCTCGACAGACATAAATACGATCCGGAAACGGAAAGTGTGCTCAATGAAACACTGAACGGACCGTGGAAATTTGAAGGAATAAAAAAGAGCCCTGTCATATACGGCTATAGGAATAAGATGGAGTTCTCTTTCGGAGATGAATATAAGGACGGACCGCTTGCACTCGGAATGCATAAGCGCGGCAGTATGTATGATGTGGTCACGGTAAAAGACTGCGAGATAGTGGACGAAGATTACAGACTGATACTTAAATCTACACTTGATTTTTGCGAATTAAATAACATGAGTTATTTTCATAAGCTGACTCATGAAGGCTTCTTAAGACATCTGCTGGTCAGAAAAGCTTCAAAGACCGGAGAAATATTGGTTGCCCTTGTTACTACTTCTCAGAAGGACGAAAATGAAATTTCCGAATTTATGAAGGCGTATTGTGAGATACTCTTAAAGCTTCAGGAAAAAAGCTTACTCAAAGGGCATTTTGCCGGAATATTACATATAACCAATGATTCAATAGCGGATGTTATTAAATCAGATAAAACTGATATTTTATATGGCAATGATTATTTTTACGAAGAATTATTAGGCCTCAGGTTCAAGGTGTCCGTTTTCTCATTCTTTCAAACAAATTCGTATTCCGCAGAGGTTCTTTATTCTACAGCCAGAGAATATATAGGTGAAATTTCATCTGACAGTGTTGTATTTGACCTATACAGCGGGACAGGCACTATTGCACAGCTTTTGTCACCTGCCTGCAGTAAAGTGGTCGGTGTGGAAATAGTTGAAGAAGCTGTTTTGGCTGCAAAGAAAAACGCAGCTGACAATGGCTTGGAAAATTGTGAATTTATAGCCGGAGATGTCCTTAAAGTATTAGATGAGGTTAGTGATAAGCCTGACTTTATTATTTTGGACCCGCCCAGAGATGGTATACATCCCAAGGCTCTACCCAAGATTTTAAGCTATGGCGTGGAGAGAATTCTATATATTTCCTGTAAGCCTACCAGCCTGGCCAGAGATCTGGAGGTCTTTTTGGACAATGGATATCGTGTTAAAAGGGCGTGTGCCGTGGACCAGTTTCCCTGGACAGCAAATGTGGAGACCATAGTGCTCCTTAGCCGGGAGAAGGAGAATTGTGTTGAACATTAAATTATTCCCGGATGCGGAATTTGCATCCGCCTATGAAATACCTTATGAGGAACTGTATAAAAGAGGATATCGCGGCATTATTTTTGATATAGATAATACGCTTGTTATGCATGGCGCTCCTGCAGATGATAAAGCAATCGCCCTGTTTAAGCGCCTTCATGCCATAGGCTTTAAAACCTTACTTTTATCCAATAATAAAGAACCAAGGGTTAAAAGCTTTAATGACCTTGTTCATTCTGATTATATCTTCAAAGCAGGTAAGCCTGCCAAAAAAGGATATGAACTGGCCTTGCAGATAATGGGGACTGAGGCAAATAATACCCTCTCGATAGGCGACCAGATTTTCACAGATATTTGGGGAGCCAAAAACGTAGGCATCTTTTCAATAATGACCAAGAAAATACATCCGAAGGAAGAAATTCAGATTGTATTTAAAAGACTATTAGAGGCAATAATTCTGCCTGTTTATCATTTGAGTCTGCGACCCGGTAAGAAATATTCCTTCGGCCTTATAGGTCATCCGGTCAACCATTCCCAATCAGGGGCTTTACATGCTGACAATGCCCAAAAGGCTGGGATTAAAGCCACCTATGAATTGCTTGATTGTCTTGATGAAAATGACATAAAAAGTGTTCTTGAGAAAAACTATGACGGATTAAATGTTACCGTTCCGTATAAAGAGACCATAATGAAATATATTAAAGAAATTGATTATGAAGCCTTCAAAATCGGTGCGGTTAATACACTTGTAAAAACCCGGAGCGGTTACAAGGGATATAATACGGATGTTTACGGGCTGATGAGAAGCTTTGGCAATTCCGGAATCAACATAAGAGGCGAACATATAGTTATCCTTGGTGCAGGCGGGGCTGCCAGAGCGGCACTTGCGCTTTGCATACAGAGCGGTGCAGCATATGTTACTGTATTAAACAGAAATCCTGAAAAGGCAGGAAGACTTATCAGTGAGTTGAATGCTAATTATAATAATCAGTCGACTGTTTGCGAATATCATTCCTATGAAGAGTTCTTTTCAAACCTTCCGGATAATCAATTCATTGCCATCAATGCAACTCCGGTTGGAATGTATCCGAATGTTGATGATTGTCTGACAGACAATGACAAATTTTATGAAAAAGTCAAATCAGGATTTGACTTTATATACACACCGGAAGAAACTTTATTTTTAAAACGGATAAGAGAAAAGGGTGGCAAAACAGTAAACGGATATGAAATGCTGGTCTATCAGGCCAGGAAAGCTTTTGAACTTTGGACCGGAAAGCTGCTAATATAAAATAACGGAGAAAAGTATGTCCGACAACATAGTGCTTATCGGCTTTATGGGTAGCGGCAAGTCAACCATAGGCCGGATATTGTCCTTTAAGGTAAAGAAATCCTTTGAGGATACGGATAAATTAATAGAGAAAAAGACCGGGCTGACGGTAAATGAAATATTTGAAGCGCAGGGTGAAGAAAGCTTTAGGCGAATGGAGAATGAGCTTCTTAAAGATATATCGCGAAGAAGCTATGGTGTTGTTCTGTCCCTGGGCGGTGGCACCCCGGTTTCTTTAGCGAACCGTGAAATTATTAAAGGACTCGGCACGGTTATTTATCTTCGCGCATCTGAAGAGACTGTATATGCTCATACTAAAAACAGAAAATTCAGACCCTTATTGAATTGTGATGACCCTATTGCCCGAATACATGAGCTTATGTCTGAACGTGAAAAAGCATACATTGAATGTGCGGACATTGTGATAGATACGGATAAGTTGAATATCAAAGGCGTTGTCAAAGAAGTGTGCAAAGCCTTGAACCTATGAAAGGAGCTTTGAAGTGAAAATTCTGGTTATTAATGGTCCTAATTTAAATTTCCTCGGTATTAGGCAACCGGATATATACGGCAGGAAGAATTATGGCGATTTGGTGGAATATATAGAAAAAGCAGCGGCCGACGCAGGTGTAGACATTTGTGTCTTTCAATCAAATTCCGAGGGTGAAATCATCGATAAGATTCAGGAATCTTATTTTGACGCAACACAGGGGCTTATTATTAATCCCGGCGCATACACCCATTACAGCTATGCTATCTATGATGCATTGTTAGGAATAAATATCCCTAAAGTAGAGGTACATCTTAGCAATATAAAGAGAAGAGAACGATTTCGCCGATACAGCGTAACTGCCCCGGCCTGCGACAGACAGATAATGGGAAAAGGCTTTGAAGGTTATGCTGAAGCCATAAATTTTATACAAAAACAAAAAAAGTGTTGAAATATGTAAGCTTTTATATTATTCTATTGTAGAATTATTTCGTGAAAAATTTAGGAGGACTTTTATATGATTTCTGCAGGTGATTTCAGAAACGGTGTCACTATTGAGTTTGAAGGCAACGTTTATCAGATCATTGAATTCCAGCATGTTAAACCCGGAAAGGGAGCAGCTTTCGTAAGAACAAAATTAAAAAATATCAAGAGTGGCGGTGTAGTTGAAAAAACATTCAGACCTACTGAAAAATGCCCCACAGCACGTATTGATAGAAAAGATATGCAGTATTTATACGCTGACGGCGATCTTTATAACTTCATGGATCTTGAGTCATACGAGCAGATAGCACTTGATAAGGCTACTGTAGGTGAGGCAATGAAGTTTGTTAAAGAGAACGAAATGTGCAAAATCTGTTCACATAACGGCAACGTATTTTCTGTAGAACCTCCTCTTTTTGTAGAACTTGAGATTACAGAAACAGAGCCCGGCTTCGCAAGCAACACCGCTACAGGTGCTTCAAAGCCCGCAACAGTTGAAACAGGCGCTACAGTTTCAGTTCCTCTCTTTGTAAACCAGGGAGACATCATCAAGATTGATACAAGAACAGGTGAGTATCTTTCAAGAGCTTAGTACACGAACATGTAGGACAACCCAAAGGATTCTTTGGGTTGTTTTTTATTTCCCTAAAACATTGCCGGCATTTATTCAAAGAAAGGTGTTTTATGGAAAAAAATGAATTTATTGAAGCTGTAGTAAAGTCACTTAAAGCAGAACTGTCGGAGGGGTACAATATTTCCATCAGACAGGTTCCCAAAAACAATGGAGTGAAATTGAACGGATTGTTAATATCCAGGGACGGAGATACAATTATTCCAACCATTTACCTTGATGACTTTTACTACGATTATTTGCAGGGGCAAAGTCTAAACGACATTACAAAAGAAGTTTTGGAGATATATTATAGAAGCAAACCCAAGCAGGATCTTGATATTTCTTATTTTGATGATTATGAACAGGTAAAGGATAAGATATGCCTTAAAATAATCTCTTATTCTCGAAACAAAAAGTTCCTTAAGGAAGTTCCTCACAGAAAATTTTTGGATTTGGCTGTAGTTTATTACTGCTCAATGGAGAATTCCATTCTGGGAGACGGTGCAATTTTAGTCTATAACGCTCAGATGAATACATGGAATGTGACTGAAGAAATTCTATATGCTCAGGCTGTGAAAAACACCGAAGCCTTGTATCCGGCAATCTGTGAAAATATCATTTCAGTACTTAACAGACTTCATGAATTGAAGTATGGTGACCCCATGCCTTTAACCGAAGATATGCAGGAACAGGAGGCGGATATGTGGATATTGACAAACTCAAAGAACTGCTTCGGTGCTTCCGTAATCCTTTACCCCAATGTACTTAAAAACATTGCGGAGAATGTTATTAAGGATGATATGTATGTAATTCCCAGCTCCATTCATGAGCTTATACTCATCAAAGCATCTGCTGCTTCTGACAAGCAATTTTTGAAGGATATGATATTTAATGTCAATTCGGCAGATGTCGATGCGGGGGATGTACTGTCCGATATGCTATATTTCTACAGCAAAAAAACGAATACTCTTAAAAGGGCATAGCGTTTCATCAAATACTAAATAACCTATTTTAGTAGACAGTAATACCAATTTATGCTATATTAGACAGGTGGTGTAACAATTTTGTAATAATTATGCATCCGTAGTCTAATGGATAGAACGAAGGCCTCCGACGCCTTTAATGCAGGTTCGATTCCTGTCGGATGCATTAAACATCACCGTAAACGTCGGAGGCAGTATTAAGGATGGGTTATGAAGAACAATAATTTTTTGGTAAGATTCAGAGATAAAGTGCTGATACACAGCCGAGTGGTATTTCCATTTGCAGGTATTGCTTTAGTAGCTGTTGTGGTAGCCATTGCACTTAATATCAGGAAAAGTGCCGAACAGGACGAAAAAGCAGCAGAGCTGGCAGAGATTACTAAGGAGGAAACCGTTGAGGTAATTGAAGTTGAGGAAGAAATTCCGATGACTCCAAATACTGACCAGAGGATTTCCAATATAATAAATGAATATTATAAAGCGATGCTTTCCGGCAACGGAGAAGGCCTTACAGGTATTTGTGATACGGTTTCCGAGCAGGAGAAATTACGCTATGAGGAAACCTCCAAATACATTGCGGATTATCCTAAATTGGAGATGTTTGTAAAGCCCGGTCCCTATGACGGCTCCTATATTGTCTTTGTTTATTACACATTGAGATTAAATGAGTTTGAGGATGAAATTCCTGCATATAAGACGCATTACGTATGTACTGACGAGAATGGTGAACTCTATATTAAGCGTGGTGAAAATGCTCCTGAAGAAGATGACTATTTAAAGAAGGTCATGATGCAGGACGATGTTATTGAATTCAATAATAAGGTTACGGTTGAGTATAATGAGCTGATGAAGGAAAAACCTGAAATTCTTGAGTACTTAAGCGTGATGGATTCGGAAGTAAACACAGCTGTTGGCGTGGCCCTTGCTAAAATTAATTCCGAGGACGAGATAGCTGAGGAAATCGATCCCGAGCAGGAAATCGAAAATGCCGAGAATCTCATAAGTGAGGCTACGGAAAGCAAGACCAAATATGCAACCGCCAAGACAACGGTCAATGTCAGAGCCTCGGATTCTGAAAATGCCGACAAATTGGGTAAAGTATCAAATGGAATCACGTTGGAAATTACCGATATTAAGGAAAACGGTTGGACGGAAGTAATTTATGAAGGTAAAACCGGGTATATCAAATCGGAATTTCTTGATTATATTGAATGTGCCAGCGAACAGGACGCTACCGGTTCCGTCAAGGCAACCACAACGGTAAATGTTCGTACACAGCCTTCAACGACTGCAGATAAGCAGGGAGTCCTTGCAACAGGTGATATAGTATCAACGTTATCCAACGAAAACGGATGGTGGAAAATTATTTACAAGGGCAAGGTCGGTTACGTAATGGAAGATTATGTAGAGGTAGTTGCCAGGTAGAAATTAAAACAAGCGGGAGAATATCCCGCATGTTTTTTATCAAACATTGTATACACGTATAATTTTTGTGAAATATGCATAAATTAATGCTAAAAAACTTTTTCAATTTAGTTCGATAAAGTGAATTGTTAATTGGAAAAACTCGTATTATAATACAAATCGTAATACGTGAATCGTGTTTGTATTTATATTAAAGGAGGACATTTTTTATGTCATATGTTGATGAAATCTATGATATGGTTGTGCAAAAAAATCCTGCTCAGCCCGAATTCCATCAGGCAGTAAAGGAAGTATTGGAGTCACTCAGAGTTGTTATTGAAGCAAATGAAGAAGAGTACAAGCGCGATGCTTTACTTGAAAGACTTGTTAATCCCGAAAGACAGATTATGTTCCGTGTTCCCTGGGTTGATGATAAGGGACAGGTTCAGGTAAACACAGGTTATCGTGTTCAGTTTAATTCTGCTATCGGACCTTACAAGGGAGGATTAAGACTTCATCCTTCAGTAAGCCTTGGAACCATTAAATTCCTTGGATTTGAGCAGATTTTCAAAAATTCTCTTACAGGACTTCCCATTGGCGGTGGTAAGGGTGGTTCAGACTTTGATCCTAAGGGCAAATCTGATCGTGAAGTAATGGCATTTTGTCAGAGCTTTATAACAGAGCTTTATAAATATATCGGAGCTGATACTGATGTTCCTGCAGGTGATATCGGTACAGGCGCAAGAGAAATCGGATTTATGTACGGACAGTACAAGAGACTTACCGGTCTTTATGAGGGCGTTCTTACAGGCAAAGGCTTAAGCTATGGCGGATCCCTTGCAAGAACCCAGGCTACAGGTTACGGCCTCTTATACATGACTCAGGAAATGCTTAAATGTAATGGTATCGACATAAAGGGTAAGACCTGTGCAGTATCAGGTTCAGGTAATGTTGCAATTTATGCTATCGAGAAGGCATTCCAGCTCGGCGCTAAACCTGTTACATGTTCTGATTCAACAGGTTGGATTTATGATCCTGAAGGAATCGATGTTGCACTTCTTAAGGAAGTAAAGGAAGTTAAGCGTGCACGTCTTACCGAGTATGCAGCTAATCGCCCTTCAGCTCAGTATCATGACAAGGCTACCGAGAAAAACAACCAGTGGATAGTTAAGGTTGACATCGCTCTTCCCTGTGCTACACAGAACGAGCTTAACCTTGAAGATGCAAAGAACCTTGTTGCAAACGGAGTAACTGCTGTATGCGAAGGTGCTAACATGCCTACAACCCTTGATGCTACTAAGTATTTCCAGGACAGCAAAGTATTGTTCGTTCCCGGAAAGGCTGCAAATGCAGGCGGTGTTGCCACATCAGCTCTTGAAATGAGCCAGAACTCAGAAAGACTTTCATGGACCTTTGAAGAGGTTGATTCAAAGCTTCATGATATTATGGTTAATATTTTCCACAACCTGGACAACGCTTCCAAGAAGTATGGAATGGAAGGCAACTATGTTGCAGGTGCTAATATTGCCGGCTTCCTTAAGGTTGCAGAGGCTATGACTGCACAGGGTGTTGTATAGCTTAAGGTGAAATAAAGATAGAAAAGCCTTGGAAACGTAGAGTTTTCAAGGCTTTTCTTTGTATTTGCAGAATTGTATAAAGTGTCTGATAAAGGAGGATAAAAGGCTTTAAAACGAGGTCGAAAGTAACAATTAAGCAACTTAAGAGTAACACACGAGATACAAAAATGAAATTATTAGAATTGTATATTTGACGGTGAAGCGTCATAATATACCCATGAAACTTAAGGAATACTTGAAAAACCAAGGGATTACGACTTATCATCTGGCCAAGGCTATAGGAATGCCACGTACCACGCTTGAAGATATCATAAATGAGAAAGTGCAATTGAGCGAATGTAAATATAGTGTAAAGGGTAAAATAAAAATGTAGGTTTTGGGGAAAATAAAAATGTAGTTTTTTTTCCGGGTTTGTCAAGTAAAGTGTGTAAGTTCTTTTTTACCTCTTATTTCGTAGCTTAGCACGATACAGTGTGCTGACTGATATTCCGGTCATGTTTGAGACCTGGTTGTAGGAGTATGATTCCAGCAATGAGAGCGCATGG